>NZ_VEJN01000002.1:0-605883 GCF_007678615.1 Pseudomonas sp. DE0157 | reverse complement strand
GGGAGGCGAATTCTACAGCGTTTCAACACGCTGTCAACCTTCTTCTCAACCGCTGCCGATCTGTTCGATCGTAGCCCGTACAGCACCACCCGAACTAGCTAACTCATTGAATCTCAAGGAGTTTCGCGTTCCGATGTCGCTGGAAGTGGGGCGCATTATAAGGGGATTCGAAACCGCGTCAACCTTTAATTTCATATAAATCAAAAGCAAAGCGGGGGGCTGCCGCCCCCCGCTTATCTATAGATGCAATGACCCGCTAGATCACCCCGGCCACCCGCAGTCGCTCCACTTCGGAATCCGGCACACTTAGCAGCGTCTTCAATACGCTCTCCGTATGCTCACCCAGAAGCGGTGGCGCATGCCTGTACTCAACAGGCGTCTGCGACAAGCGAATCGGCGAAGCGACCTGGGGCACTGTCCCCGCCAGCGGGTGCGCCATGGTCACCGCCAGTTCTCGCGCCACTACCTGGGGATCACTAAACACCTGCGCCAGGTCGTTGACGGGCCCGCACGGCACACCTACTGCTTCCAGATCACTCACCCACTGCGCCGTCGTTCTGAACACCGTCACCTGGCGGATCAAAGGCACTAGTTCGCCTCTATTGGCCACACGCGCCTTATTGGTAGCGAACCGCGGATCATCCGCCCACTGAGCATTTCCAGCCACCTCTGCAAACTTGCGAAACTGGCCATCGTTGCCCACGGTGAGAATGAAATCGCCATCGGCCGTGGGAAAGTCCTGATAAGGCACGATATTCGGATGCGCATTGCCCAGTCGCCGCGGCGGCGCGCCCGTTGTCAGGTAATTCATCGCCTGATTGGCCAGGCACGCCACCTGGACATCCAGCAGGGCCATGTCGATGTGCTGACCTTCACCACGCTGCTCCCGATGAGACAGTGCCGCCAGAATCGCCACCGTCGAATACAGCCCGGTAAGAATGTCCGTCAGCGCCACCCCAACCTTCACAGGCCCCGCACCCACCTCACCCTCCGGCAGCCCTGTCAGGCTCATGAGCCCCCCAAGCCCCTGAATCATGAAGTCATAACCCGCACGCTGCGCGTAAGGACCTGTCTGCCCGAACCCGGTGATCGAACAGTAGATGAGCTTCGGATTGACAGCCTTCAGGCTGGGATAATCCAACCCATAGCCCGCCAAGCCACCTACCTTGAAGTTTTCAATGACGATATCGCTCTTGGCAGCCAACTCGCGAATCAGTCGCTGGCCATCGGCCTGGGTAAAGTCGATCGTGATCGAACGCTTGTTGCGGTTGGCCGCCAAATAATAGGCCGCCTCGCCGGTACTGCCACCCTCGCTGTCCTTGAGATAAGGCGGCCCCCACGCCCGCGTGTCATCCCCCTTACCTGGGCGCTCGACCTTGATTACATCGGCACCCAGGTCCGCAAGGATCTGACCAGCCCATGGCCCCGCCAGTACCCGTGACAGATCCAGCACGCGTAGATGCGAAAGCGCTCCCATGACCGCCTCCTTATCAATAGAAAGCCTGGATACCCGTCTGCGCACGCCCCAGTATCAGAGCATGCACGTCATGGGTGCCTTCGTAGGTATTCACCACCTCAAGGTTCACCAGATGACGCGCCACGCCGAATTCGTCCGAGATGCCATTACCGCCCAACATGTCACGCGCCATGCGGGCGATGTCCAGCGCCTTGCCACATGAGTTGCGCTTCATGATCGACGTGATCTCGACAGCAGCCGTGCCCTCATCCTTCATGCGCCCCAAGCGCAAGCAGCCTTGCAGCGCCAAGGTGATCTCGGTCTGCATGTCGGCCAGCTTCTTCTGAATCAGCTGGTTGGCCGCCAGCGGCCTGCCAAACTGCTGCCGGTCCAGGGTGTACTGCCGCGCTGTGTGCCAGCAGGCCTCGGCAGCGCCTAGCGCTCCCCAGGAAATCCCGTAGCGCGCAGAGTTCAGGCAAGTAAAAGGCCCCTTGAGCCCGCGCACCTCAGGGAACATGTTCTCCTCGGGCACAAACACGTTGTCCATCACAATCTCACCCGTCACGGAGGCGCGCAGCCCGACCTTGCCATGAATGGCCGGTGCACTCAGGCCCTCCCAGCCCTTTTCCAAAACGAAACCGCGGATGTCACCTGCATCATCCTTGCCCCATACCACGAACACATCAGCGATAGGACTGTTGGTGATCCACATCTTGCTACCGGTCAAGCGATAGCCGCCCTCGACTTTCCGGGCACGCGTGACCATCGACCCCGGGTCCGACCCATGGTTGGGCTCAGTAAGGCCAAAGCAACCAATCCACTCGCCACTGGCCAGCTTGGGCAAGTACTTCTGCTTCTGTGCTTCGGAGCCAAATTCATTGATCGGCACCATCACCAGCGACGACTGCACGCTCATCATCGAGCGATACCCCGAGTCGATGCGCTCTACCTCGCGAGCAATGAGCCCGTAACACACGTAGTTCAGACCGCTCCCACCGTACTGCTCCGGAATCGTGGCGCCCAGCAGCCCCACTTCACCCATCTCACGAAAGATCGCTGTATCTGTCTTCTCATGACGGAACGCTTCAAGCACACGCGGAGCCAGCTTGTCCTGGGCGAACTGATAGGCACTGTCTCGAACCATGCGCTCCTCTTCAGTGAGCTGTTGATCCAGCAAGAGGGGGTCGATCCAGCTAAAGCTTGCTTTGGCGGCCATGAGTGCATTTCTCCCAGAACGGTGGATGACGTATGCCGTGATCCTAGGCCGGGCAAACGGCGAGGACAAACGACGTTTGTGCACCCAGGAGTGCTATTTTCTCACTCATAAATAAGTGAAAACCCAAAAATCGATCATCCACGAGTGAGGGATAGGCATGCGTCGGAAGATACCCAGCACTACCGCCCTGGTTTGCTTCGAGGCTGCCGCACGCCACGAAAGCTTCACCAAGGCTGCCCAGGAACTGTCGCTGACCCAAGGCGCTGTGTGCAGGCAGATCGGCAGCCTTGAGGGCTTTTTGAACGTCGAGTTGTTCCGCCGCTCACACCGGGGCGTGAAGCTAACCGAGGCAGGGCTGTCCTACAGCCGGCAAGTGGCGGCGCAACTCGATGCGGTAGAGCGCGATACGCTGTCGGTGATGCGTCAGCAGGGCGCCAGCGTGATCGAGCTTGCAGTGGTGCCCACGTTCGGCACTCAATGGTTGCTGCCGCGCTTGATGGATTTCCAGCAGCGCCAACCCGATGTCACGGTCAACCTGACCAATCGCACAAGGCCTTTCCTATTTGCCGATACCAGCTTCGATGCCGCCATCTACTTTGGTGACGGTGATTGGTCAGGCACTCGGTCGCACAGGCTGATGGGTGAAAATCCTGTCCCTGTCTGCAGCCCCGCATTGCTCGGTGGCAGGCAAACCCTCCAGGCTCACGACATTGCACAACTCTCCCTGCTGCAGCAAAGCACCCGGCCCTATGCGTGGCGCCAGTGGTTCAGTAGCGTCGGCATTTCTGTAGCAACCGACATGACCGGCCCCCGCCTTGAGCTTTTTTCAATGCTCGCACAAGCGGCCATGCACGCAATGGGGGTCGCGCTCATTCCACCCTTTCTGATTCAACGCGAGCTCGGCGAGGGTAGGTTGGTGGTCGCTAACAGGCATGTTCTACGTAGCGACAGGGCCTACTATCTGATGATTCCGGAGCGCAGGGTCGAATCGACCACGCTGGATGCATTTCGTGAATGGCTAGTGGCGCAGGCGGCGAACTTCGCGGACACCAAAGAAAGCTGACCTCGTAGTCAATTATAATTTACACCTACAGATATAATTATATGTCGCATTTAAATAACCATATTGCAATGCTTCTGACGGTGATAAAGTGCTCCCGCGTTCTTTAATCAGGACTCTTTTTGCGACATTCGCCTGCCTACACACGAAAAATTCAGATTTTCCGCTGAAAATCGTCCTAAGCTGGCGAATAAAGATGCTTGAGCGCTTGTGACAGATTAGCTGCGACATCTGGTCACATGGTGACTTGTAGTTATTGTTTGGTTTCGCTCCAAATTCTATTGAAGCCCGTTCGGTTCGTCTGCAAAATGCTGTGCCTGCCCAGGATTGGGCGGTAAGGCCCTTAGCCGCTCCGGCGCACCCTACGAAGTGCGCTGGCCTCAAAAATATAAAAAAGGTCATCGCAGGAGAAATAGTCGTGCACATTGGTGTTCCGCTCGAGACGCAGGCCGGCGAGACAAGGGTCGCCGCGACGCCTGAAACCATCAAGAAACTGATAAGTCAGGGTCATCAGGTTACGGTCCAGCAAGGCGCTGGGATCAATGCCAGCATTCCGGACAGCGCCTATGAAGCTGTCGGTGCCCGCCTAGGCTCGGCGGCTGAAGCCTATGGCGCGCAGTTGGTGCTCAAGGTAGTCGCGCCAACCGATGATGAACTGGCGCTGATGAGCAGCGGCAGCCTTCTGGTCGGCATGCTCAACCCGTTCGACAACGACGTTATCGCCAAAATGGCCGCGCGCGGCCTCACGGCTTTTGCGCTGGAGGCCGCGCCCCGAACTTCCCGGGCACAAAGCCTGGACGTGCTTTCGTCCCAAGCCAACATCGCCGGCTACAAGGCTGTATTGCTGGCCGCGCATCATTATCCGCGCTTCATGCCGATGCTGATGACAGCCGCCGGCACGGTGAAGGCCGCGCGCGTCTTGATCCTGGGGGCAGGGGTGGCGGGGCTTCAAGCCATTGCGACGGCCAAGCGTCTTGGCGCCGTCATCGAGGCATCGGACGTGCGCCCTGCGGTGAAGGAGCAGATCGAATCGCTCGGTGCCAAGTTCATCGATGTACCGTACGAGACCGATGAGGAGCGCGAATGCGCCCAAGGCGTCGGCGGCTACGCCAGGCCCATGCCGGCAAGCTGGATGCAGCGCCAGGCTCAGGCCGTACACGAGCGCGCTCGGCAAGCAGACATCGTCATTACCACCGCACTGATCCCGGGCCGCAAGGCGCCTACCCTGTTGAGCGCCGACACGGTTGCCCAGATGAAACCAGGTTCGGTGGTCATCGACCTGGCAGCGGCCCAAGGCGGCAACTGTCCATTGACCGTGGCCGACGAGGTCGTGCATGCCCATGGTGTCACCATCGTGGGCCCAACGAACCTGCCAGCCCTGGTCGCAGCGGACGCTTCGGCCCTTTACGCACGCAACCTGCTGGACTTCACGAAACTGCTGTTCGACAAGGACGGCGCCCTTACCATCAACCTCGAAGACGACATTGTCGCGGCCTGCCTGATGTGCCGCGACGGTCAAATCGTCCGCAAGAACGGCTGAGGAGCACGACAAATGGAAGACATGCTGATTTCCCATGGCATTTATAACCTCATCATTTTCGTGCTGGCCATTTATGTGGGTTATCACGTGGTCTGGAACGTTACACCGGCCTTGCACACCCCGCTGATGGCAGTCACCAACGCAATATCGGCCATCGTTATCGTGGGTGCCATGCTCGCCGCTGCGCTGACGGTCACACCTGCCGGAAAGGTGATGGGCACGCTCGCCGTGGCCCTGGCTGCAGTCAACGTGTTTGGCGGGTTCCTGGTCACCCGCCGCATGCTTGAAATGTTCAAGAAAAAGGTCAAGAACGAGGGGCAGAAGTAAGCATGAGCATGAATCTGGTAACGCTTCTGTATCTGGTCGCTTCGGTGTGTTTCATCCAGGCGCTCAAGGGCCTGTCCCATCCCACTACATCCCGGCGCGGCAACCTGTTCGGCATGATCGGCATGGGTATCGCGATCCTCACCACGGTCGGCCTCATCTATAAGCTCGGCGCTGAGCTGGCCACGGCCGGTATCGGCTATGTGATCGTCGGGTTGTTGGTGGGCGGCACCGCGGGCTCAGTGATGGCCAAACGGGTCGAGATGACCAAGATGCCTGAGCTGGTCGCCTTCATGCACAGCATGATCGGCCTTGCTGCGGTATTCATCGCCATTGCCGCGGTGCTCGAGCCCCAGTCGATGGGCATCGTCGCCGCCATCAGCGATTCGATCCCTACGGGCAACCGCCTGGAGCTGTTCCTGGGGGCAGCCATTGGTGCCATTACTTTCTCGGGCTCGGTGATCGCCTTCGGCAAGCTGTCGGGCAAATACAAGTTCCGCCTGTTCCAGGGTGCGCCGGTACAGTTTGCCGGTCAGCACAAGCTCAACCTCATTCTCGGCCTGACTACCATTGCGCTGGGGCTGCTGTTCACCTTCACCGGCCACTACAGCGCCTTCACCCTCATGCTGGTTCTGGCGTTCATCATGGGCGTGCTGATCATCATCCCGATCGGCGGGGCGGACATGCCGGTAGTGGTGTCGATGCTCAACAGCTACTCGGGCTGGGCGGCGGCAGGGATCGGCTTCTCGCTGAACAACTCCATGTTGATCATCGCCGGTTCGCTGGTAGGCTCGTCCGGGGCGATTCTGTCCTACATCATGTGCAAGGCCATGAACCGCTCGTTCTTCAATGTCATCCTGGGCGGCTTTGGTGGTGATGCCGAAGCTGGCGCTGCCCAAGGGTCCACGGAGCAGCGCCCGGTGAAATCCGGTTCGGCCGACGATGCGACCTTCCTGCTCAGCAACGCCGACAGCGTGATCATCGTTCCCGGCTATGGCCTGGCCGTAGCCCGCGCCCAGCACGCACTCAAGGAACTGACCGAGAAGCTCACGCACAACGGCGTCACCGTCAAATACGCCATTCACCCGGTGGCAGGACGCATGCCCGGGCACATGAACGTGCTGTTGGCAGAAGCCGAAGTACC
This sequence comes from Pseudomonas sp. DE0157, assembly GCF_007678615.1. Taxonomy (NCBI): domain Bacteria; kingdom Pseudomonadati; phylum Pseudomonadota; class Gammaproteobacteria; order Pseudomonadales; family Pseudomonadaceae; genus Pseudomonas; species Pseudomonas sp. DE0157. Next base: position 599,143 of record NZ_VEJN01000002.1, on the reverse strand, counting down.
CTACGATCAAGTGTTCGAGATGGAAGACATCAATGCCGAGTTCGGCCAGGCCGACGTAGTCCTGGTATTGGGCGCAAACGACGTGGTCAACCCGGCCGCCAAGAATGACCCCAAGTCACCCATTGCCGGCATGCCGATTCTCGAAGCCTTCAAAGCCAAGACCATCATCGTCAACAAGCGCTCCATGGCCAGCGGCTACGCCGGCCTGGACAACGAGCTGTTCTACCTCGACAAGACCATGATGGTATTCGGCGATGCCAAGAAGGTCATCGAAGACATGGTCAAGGCCGTGGAGTGAGGCAGGTTCGGTTCTGACCCTATGAACGAGAAGCCTTGGTCGGTAACGGCCAGGGCTTTTTCATTTATTGATCCGGATCAACGACCATGTAGCGGCGAGGGTAATACGACCATGGTCGCGGGACGGCACCGGTCTAAATCACTAGACTGCGCTGCAGTAGCTTAGTAGCCCGAGATAACAATCCATGTACCGTGATCGCATCCGCTTGTCCTCCCTGCATAGCAAGGTAATGAGTGCGGCCGACGCCGCTGGCCTGATCGAGGACGGCATGACCGTCGGCATGAGCGGCTTCACCCGCGCCGGTGAAGCCAAGGCCGTCCCCCACGCGCTGGCCGAACGCGCCAAGCAGTCGCCACTGCAAATCAGCCTGATGACCGGCGCGAGCCTTGGCAACGACCTGGACAAACAGCTGACCGAAGCCGGTGTACTGGCCCGCCGCATGCCATTCCAGGTGGACAGTACGCTGCGCAAGGCCATCAACGATGGCAAGGTCATGTTCATCGACCAGCACCTGTCGGAGACCGTCGAGCAACTGCGCAACCAGCAACTGAAGCTGCCCGACATTGCCGTGATCGAAGCGGTGGCCATCACCGAGCAGGGGCATATTGTGCCGACCACCTCGGTTGGCAACTCGGCAAGCTTTGCGATCTTTGCCAAGAAAGTGATCGTCGAGATCAATTTGTCGCACAATCCGAATCTGGAAGGGCTGCACGACATCTATATACCTACATATCGTCCTACTCGTACGCCCATCCCATTGGTTAAGGTAGACGACCGCATCGGCAGTACCGCCATTGCCATCGACCCTGCCAAGATCGTGGGCATCGTCATCAGTGACCAGCCCGATTCGCCCTCGACGGTGCTGCCACCCGATGACGAAACCCAAGGCATTGCCGACCACCTGATCAGCTTCCTGAAGAAAGAGGTGGAAGCAGGGCGCATGACCAACCGGTTGGGCCCCTTGCAGGCGGGGATCGGCAGCATTGCCAACGCCGTGATGTGCGGGCTCATCGACTCGCCGTTCGAAGACCTGACCATGTACTCCGAGGTGCTGCAGGACTCCACCTTCGACTTGATCGATGCGGGCAAGCTGCGCTTCGCCTCCGGCAGCTCCATCACCCTGTCCAGTCGCCGCAACGCCGACGTGTTCGGCAACCTGGAAAAGTACAAGGACAAGCTGGTGCTGCGCCCGCAGGAAATCTCCAACCACCCCGAAGTGGTTCGGCGCCTTGGCATCATTGGTATCAACACTGCCCTGGAATTCGACCTCTATGGCAACGTCAACTCCACGCATGTCTGCGGCACCCGAATGATGAACGGCATTGGGGGTTCCGGCGACTTCGCCCGTAATGCACACCTGGCCGTATTCGTGACCAAGTCGATTGCCAAGGGCGGCGCCATCTCGAGTGTGGTCCCTATGGTCAGCCATGTGGACCATACCGAGCATGACGTGGACATTCTGGTCACCGAGCAAGGTCTGGCCGACTTGCGCGGCCTGGCTCCTCGGGAACGTGCCAGGGCGATCATCGACAACTGCGTGCACCCTGACTATCGCGCGGCCTTGAACGACTACTTCGAGCGCGCTTGCCTGCGGGGCGGGCACACGCCGCACATCTTGCGTGAAGCGCTGGCATGGCATGAAAACCTCGAAGAAACAGGTCGCATGCTTGCCCTGTAACACGCTCTGAAGTACGCACAAACCTCAAAGGGTCGCTTAGCGACCCTTTTTTGCGTGCTCAACGAAACAGATACCAGCAAGACTCTATATAACTGTACTACTGTACTGGTTTTTACACTCAAGCCTGTCAACGAGCCAGGCAAATTGTATAAACTTGCACCATATTTGTGCGCACCAGTACAGTTAAGTCACTTTCGAGTGCAACAGTAGCGTTACACAGTTAACTGGCTTGCCGTCTTTACCTGCAACTGTATCTACTGTTATGGACAAGAGGGGAGGATCATTGGCATCAGTTAAATCACTATCTAATGCCGCCATAAGCGGAAGGATGATCATCATGGAACGTACCCTCAGTTCCGGTCTGGTTTTTGAAAGCACCGCCAAGCAATCCAACGCTTCGTTCCCCCTGCGCGTAGCTTCCACTCTGCTGCTTTGGCAGCGTCGTATGGCCAGCCGTCGTCAACTGGCTCGCCTGGATGCACGCCTGCTGGCAGACGCCGGTATCAGCGAATCGCAGCGCTACGAAGAGTTGAGCAAGCCTTTCTGGCGCTAATCGCCTGGGCCAGCCTGACTGGCAGCGTTAATCTCAAAAACCCGTCGCAGGGCCCTGCGACGGGTTTTTTGCTTCTGCTTTAAAGAAAATTCGCACGAACGGTACAGTTCCTTCAATTTATTTATAAGGCATAACAGTTGAGCGGCGCTCTATCATTAACATCTTGATACAGCACAGCGTGATACGCTTCGCTTAACTGTCTGGTAGAACCGACTGTCATACCCTAGGCAAGGGCCGTTGCCCACGTTCCCAGCTGGATTTCCTTACACCAGGAGCTAACGTTTATGACCCGTAATTACCTCATTGGCGCTGCGCTGATGCTTGGCCTGGCTGGTACAGCCAGTGCCAGCAGTTTCGTCGTCACCACCGACACCGTGGTACGAGGCGTCGCTGCCTCTACCAACGCCACCTCCGATGCGTCTTCATCTTTGCGCGACAACAAAATCGTGCAAGCAGCCCGCGACGACGCCGCCAGCTTCGTCGCCAGCCAGGGCAGCATCCGAGGCGCCAAACTCGAAAGCGCGCTGGTTCACATCCGTGCCCAGGCACCTGCCTTGCACGCCAGCGACGAGCAGCTGGCTCAAGCCATCCTGGCTCTCTGAGTCAGCAGGCCGCCCCCAGCTGATCGCTCATGCGTTTTCTGCTATTACCCCTGCTCTGGATCGCAGGCATAGCCACGGCTCACGCGCTGGACACCACTACCCAAGACCTGGTGATCTCGGGTTACGTCACGACCCAGGTCACCACTGCACCTTTTGATCGCAAGCTCATAAGCGCAGCGCGCGACGATGCGGCAGTGTTCGTTGCCACCGACGGTCGTGTGCGCGGCGCACGGCTTGAGGCAGCCCTTGAAGCCATTCGCGTGCATAAACCCGCGCGCTCTGCCAGCGACCTGGAACTGGCGCGAGCAATCCTCGTCGAATGAGTATCCTTTTCCTCCCAGTATTTTCGGAGATGCTCCATGCGTAAACCGCTGATTGCCGCTACTCTCGGCATGTTTCTGCTGGCCGACCTGGCCCAGGCCCAGACCTTGGTGGCCACCAGCAACATCATCGTGCGCGCCTTTGGCCGTTCGATCGACTTCACGTCAGATACCACGACATCCATTCGCGATTCCAAAGTGGTACGTGAAGCTCACGACGATGCAGCCAGCTTCGTAGCCAGTAACGGCGATATCCGTGGCGCGCAACTGGAAGCGGCGTTCACGACGTTGCGCGAGCGTGTACCGCAGGCACGCGATGCCAGTGATCAGGTATTGGCCGAAGCTATTCTCGCGCTGTGAAGTTACTGCGTGCCGGGTGGTTCGGCGGCCTTCTGACACTGCTTGGCACGCCCGCGCTCGCAGACTTGCACCTTGACCTGCAAACCGCCGACCTGACCCCGCAGCAGGTCAGCGCCAGCCAGGCGCTGCTCGACCAAGCGATGGCTAGCCTGCCACCCTCGTTCAAACAGCGGCTTGATCGCACCGTCAGCGTCAGTTGGAGCGACCAGATGCCGCCTGACGCCTACGGCCAGGCATCACTGGTATCCAGCTTGATGCTCAATCGGCGCCTGCTGCCAAGCCTTTCCGACGGCACCGCGACCACCGAGCTGACGCATCGGCCCCATGGCACTGTGCGCAACGAACTGTTGGCGACCGTGGTGCACGAGCTCACTCATATCTACGACCGCGCCCGGTTATGGCCGGGGCAACAGCATGCCGTGCTCACTCGATGCAACCGCCTGCAAGGCACTGTCGGGAACATCGGCCTGCCCGGAGAGTGTCGCGGCCAGGCGGGGCGACGGTTCACGCTCAGCGATGACCCACGTCTGTTGGACCTCGCCGGCTGGCCCCAGTACGTAGGCCGGCGCGGCGAACGCGAACAGCATAACGGCCAGTTCGTGCGCAGCCCCGACCGCTACGAGCTGAGCAGCCCGAAGGAATACGTCGCGGTCAATATGGAGTACTTCCTTCTCGACCCTAGCTATGGCTGTCGCCGCCCCGCGCTCAATCGGTACCTGACACAACATTTTGGCTGGAGCCCACCCCAGGACGCCTGCGCCAAGGGCCTGCCGTTCATCAATGCCGGTAGCGACTTCGCGCGCCAACCCCTGGGTGAAGTCGACCCCGAGCGGGTGTACGAGGTGGATTACCTGCTGGCCGAGGCCAACCAGAACCTGGTCAGCCGCTGGGGGCACAGCATGCTGCGCTTGGTCATCTGCAAACCCGGCCGGCCACGAGGCCCGGACTGCCGCCTGGATCTCGATCAAAGCCTGGTGCTCTCGTACCGCGCTTTCGTCAACGACGTCCAGTTGTCCAGTTGGGATGGGCTGGTCGGCGTCTACCCCTCGCGGTTGTTCGTGCTGCCGCTGGGGCAGGTGATCGATGAATACACCAAGACCGAACTGCGCAGCCTGGCCTCGGTGCCGCTCAAGCTCAATCGAGAGGAGATCGAGAACCTGGTCCGCCAGGCCGCCGAGATGCACTGGAGCTACGACGGCAACTACTGGTTCCTGTCCAATAACTGCGCGGTGGAATCGCTGAAGCTGCTGCGCAGCGGTACCGCCAACCCAAAACTCAACGACCTCGACAGCATCATGCCCAATGGCCTGCTGGCCGTGCTCGACGGGCGTGGGCTGGCTGACACCAGCGTGCTGGACGATCCGCGAGAGGCACTGCGCCTGGGCTACCGCTTCGACTCGTACCGCGACCGTTATCAGGCCATGTTCGACGTCCTGAAGAAGCAGCTGCCGGTGAAGCAGACCAAGGTGGAGGATTGGTTGGCCCTGGACGCCGAACAACGCAAGCCCTGGTTCGACCAGGCTGACCTGCGCACCAGTGCAGCCTTGCTGCTTCTGGAACAGGCGGGCCTGCGACGGCAACTGCTATTGGCCCAGGACGAGGTCAAGCAACGCTACCTCAATGCCGCAGCGCTCAAGGATGGCAGCGTCGACAAGGCCGATGCCACCCTCAAGCAGATGCTCGCCAACAGCGGTTTCCTGAGCCGCCCGGCTGAACTGCTCGATACCACCGGCTACGGGCTGCCGCAGCAAGCAGAGCGGGTTCACCTGGAAAAGGTCAGCAGCGAACGCCAGGCGCAGCTGCTGCGCTTGAGTACCAACCTGGACAAGGAGGTGAGGGCGCTACTGGAGCCTTCCCGTGCGAGCCAGATAGCGGCAGTCGAAGCCAACGTGAAGCACATTGGAGAGCATCTTCGCGCATTGCACAAGGCAGCGGGTGGGCTGCAGCTGTAGCGGCCACCACAGCCCACTCACGCGCCTTCCCTACCTTTTGTCACCCTTGTTCGAGCGAAAGCTGGCTGAAAGCTTGCGCGCATAGGATAGCCCCATTGCCGGCACAGACCGGTCAGCCAGGGCGAGGTACGTGCCCCGCCCGGCGCATCCAACAACAACAATGGTGATACCGATGCCTTTCCGTGCCCGACTTCTCTCAGTCTTGTTCGACCCACTCCACGCACAGCGTCCTGCACGCTGACCCGCCCGAACCGTCTTCTTTTTCGTCGCGCCTCGCCTGGAGTATTGCCATGCTGACCTTCCTCGGCTTCGCCATGGTCGTCACGTTCATGTACCTGATCATGACCAAGCGCCTGTCGGCCTTGATCGCGCTGATCCTTGTGCCCATTCTGTTCGCCATCTTCGGCGGTTTCGCCAGCAAGATCGGCCCCATGATGCTCGAGGGCATCAGCAAGCTGGCGCCCACCGGCGTCATGCTGATGTTCGCCATTCTCTACTTTGCCCTGATGATCGACTCCGGCCTTTTCGACCCTGCGGTGCGAAAGATCCTCAAGCTGGTCAAGGGCGACCCGCTCAAAGTGTCGGTAGGTACCGCCGTGCTGGCCCTGGTGGTATCGCTGGACGGTGACGGCGCCACCACCTACATGATCTGCTGTGCGGCCATGCTGCCCATGTACAGCCGCCTGGGCATGAGCCCGCGCATCATGGCGGGGCTCATCATTCTTGCCGGCGGGGTCATGAACATGACGCCATGGGGCGGGCCCACAGCGCGGGCGGCCAGCGCCTTGCACGTGGACCCTTCCGATATCTTCGTGCCCATGATCCCAGCGATGCTGTTCGGCGTAGTGGCAATTCTGGCCATTGCCTACCTGTACGGCAAACGCGAACGTGCCCGCTTGGGCGAGCTGCACCTGCCAACCGACGATGTCGATCACAGCGACATCAGCGTCTCGCAATATCCAGAGGCACGCCGGCCTAAGCTGCTGTACTTCAATGGCGCACTGACCGCTGCATTGATGGCAGCCCTCATCGCCGGCCTGCTGCCGCTGCCAGTGCTGTTCATGATCGCCTTCAGCATCGCCATGATCGTCAACTACCCATGCCTGCAACAACAGAAAGACCGTATTGCAGCCCACGCCGGCAGCGTGCTGGCGGTCACCGGTCTGATCTTCGCCGCAGGCATCTTCACCGGCATCCTATCAGGCACCGGCATGGTCGATGCCATGTCCAAAAGCCTGCTGGCCGTCATTCCCGAAGCCCTGGGCCCGTACCTGGCGGTGATCACGGCGATCGTGAGCATGCCCTTTACCTTCTTCATGTCCAACGACGCCTTCTACTACGGTGTCCTGCCGGTGCTGGCCGAAGCGGCAAGCCACTATGGCATCAGCCCGGTCGAAATGGCCCGTGCATCCATCGTCGGGCAGCCGGTACACCTGCTGAGCCCGCTGGTACCCTCGACTTACCTGCTGGTCGCCCTGGCCGGCATCGAATTCGGGGATCACCAACGCTTCACGCTCAAGTGGGCAGTGCTGGTGTGCCTGTGCATAATGTTCGCCGCGCTGATGATGGGCATTTTCCCGCTGTTCAGCAGTCTCTGATAACAGACCTCTCTCCACCGCAATGCGCCTCGATGCAGGCGCATTGCCTATACCGCTCAAAGGAAAACACATGGAATGGCTGACCAGCCCGGAAATCTGGGTTGCCTTTTTCACCCTGACCGCGCTTGAAATCGTTCTGGGCATCGACAACATCATCATGATCTCGATCCTGGTCAGCCGCATGCCCAAGCACATGCAGCCGCGTACCCGGATCTTCGGCCTGGCCCTGGCCATGGTGACCCGCATCATGCTGCTGCTGTCCATCACCTGGGTAATGCGCCTGACGGACGATCTGTTCGTGGTCCTGGGGCAGGGCATATCCGGACGTGACCTGATCCTGTTCTTTGGCGGCCTGTTCCTGCTCTGGAAAAGCTCGCAGGAGATCTACCATGGCCTGGAAGGCGAAGAAGAAAACGCCGATGAACCCAAGGGCTCTGGCGGCAAGTTCCTTTACACCATCATCCAGATCGCGATCATCGACATTGTTTTCTCGCTCGATTCGGTGATTACCGCTGTCGGGATGGTGTCGCACGTGCCGGTGATGATCGCCGCAATCATCGTCGCCGTGCTGGTCATGATGGCGTGCGCCGGCACCATTGCCGACTTCATCGACAAGCACCCTTCGTTGAAGATGCTCGCGTTGTCGTTCCTGATCGTGGTAGGTACCGTGCTGATCGCCGAAGCATTCGATGTGCATGTCCCTAAAGGCTACGTTTACTTCGCCATGGCCTTCTCCCTGGCGGTCGAAGCCATCAATATCCGCATGCGTACGTCGTTGGCACGCAAAGCCGGCAAGGAACACGAGGCCGTGAAACTGCGCAAGGATGTGCCGGGTCAATAACCACGCGTGTCACGAAATATAGGGCCCTGCGGGGCCCTTTGCGCATCCCGCAGCCCTGGCCGCGGATGTTTCAAAATCATGACAGCCATGCGAAGCTGGCGGCAGCGGCATATTAGAACTAAAGCTTGAACAGGCCTGTGCAAATAGCACTGCGCCCACGTCTTTTCGACTGGCCAGCTTGGCCGGTGCAATCAGGGGGCTCTCGTCATGCTGACCCTACTCAACCTGCTTTCGGCAGTCACATTGCTGGTGTGGGGCACGCACATCGTGCGAACCGGCATTTTGCGGGTATTCGGTTCGGACCTGCGACGCATCATCGGCCAGAACATGGACAAACGTCCGCTGGCCTTCATCGCGGGCATTCTCGTCACTGCAATGGTGCAGAGCAGCAACGCAACCGCAATGCTGGTCACCTCATTCGTGGGCCAGGGCCTTATGGCCATGACCCCGGCGCTGGCCATCATGTTAGGGGCTGACGTGGGCACCGCGCTCATGGCCCGTGTACTGACCTTCGACTTGTCCTGGCTTTCGCCCCTGCTGATTTTCCTGGGGGTGATCTTCTTCCTTTCACGCAAGCAGACCCGTGCTGGCCAACTTGGCCGCGTCGGCATCGGCCTGGGCCTGATCATCCTGGCGCTGGAACTGATCGTCCAGGCAGCTGCCCCCATCACCCATGCCCAGGGCGTAAAGGTGCTTTTCGCCTCCCTGACCGGCGACATTCTGCTCGATGCCCTGGTCGGTGCATTGTTCGCCATGGTGTCGTATTCGAGCCTGGCCGCCGTCCTGCTCACCGCCACACTGGCAGGGGCCGAGGTGATCAGCCTGCCCGTGGCCATAGGCCTGGTGGTCGGCGCCAATATTGGTAGCGGCCTGCTGGCGTTCATCAGCACCAGCATGCAGAACGCTGCTGGCCGCCGCGTGGCGCTGGGCAGCCTGCTGTACAAGCTGATCGGCCTGCTGTTGATCATCCCTGTGCTCCACCCGCTGGTGGACTGGATGGACACACTGAGTTTCAGCCCGCAGGAGCTGGTCATCGGCTTCCACTTGCTCTACAACACTGCCCGTTGCCTGATCATGCTACCTACGGTCAAGCCCATGGGACGGCTGTGCAACAGCCTGTTGCCAGAGCGCGAGCGCGACAACGGGCAGATACGCCCGCGCCATCTCGACGCCTCGGCCTTGGAAACGCCCAGTCTGGCGCTGGCCAATGCTGCCCGGGAGACGTTGCGCCTGGGGGATATCGTCGACAACTTGCTCGAAGCCATGCTTGGCGCACTGCGCGGCACCCAGGCTGCACTGCCTCAGCAGGTGCGTGCACTTGGGGAGGATGCCGAGGGCCTGTACAGCGCCATCAAGTTATACCTGGCGCAGATGACCCGCGAGGATCTCAGCGAACACGACAACCGTCGCTGGGCTGAGATCATCGAGCTGGCGATCAACCTCAAGCTGGCCTGCGACCTGATCGAGCGCATGTTGCGCAAAGTCCAGCAGCAGAAGACCAGCCAACGACGCGCCTTTTCCCAAATGGGGCTGGAAGAACTGACCGGGTTGCAAGAGCAATTGCTGGCCAATCTGCGCCTTGGCCTCTCGGTATTCCTCAGCGCCGACCCGGAAAGCGCGCGTCTGCTGCTGCGCGAGAAGCGTCGTTTTCGCGCCCAGGAGCGGCGCCTGGCCCATGCCCATGTCAGCCGCCTGCAGCGCAAAGTGGTACAGAGCATCGAGACCAGCTCCATCCACCTGGAGCTCATCGCCGACATGAAGCGGTTGAACTCTTTGTTCTGCAGCAGTGCCTATGTGGTACTGGGCGGCTCGGACACGGGCGGGCTGATGCTCGACAGCGTGCCGGACGAAGCCCCTCTGCCGTGATGTCGCCGACCTGAGGACCCCCGCTCGCCCATGCGTTGCCTGATGTTCATCTGCCTGCTGATGTTTAGCCTCTGCTCCTTTGCCCTGGACCGCGCTCGCGTGGGGGGCTACCTGCTGCCCAACGGCCTGCAGGTCATCCTCAAGGACGGCTACGAACGCGACCATGTGTCTATTCGCCTGGTCGTGGGCGTGGGCCTGGACGACTTCGGCTGTGACCAGAAAGAACTGCCGCACCTGTTGGAGCACTTGCTGTTCAGTGGGGTGGACGACACGGGCGAAGGAGGCCTCGAAGAGCGCCTGCAGGCACTGGGTGGCGAATGGAATGCGTTCACGGGCAATGCCGACACCACGTTTGTGATCGAAGCGCCCGCACGCAATCAGCGCAAGGTACTCGACCTGTTGCTGTCGATCATTCGCGACACCCAGATCGACGCCAAGGCCCTGGCGACTGCCAAGCGCATCATTGAGCGTGAGGACGGTGGCCACTACGGGCATCTACAGCGCTGGCTGGACCGGCAAGACATCGGTCACCCCGCCGGGCAGCAATTGGCAACGGAATTGGGCTTGAAATGCCCCGAGCGTTCCAATCTCGACGACATGACCCTCGAACAGGTCCAGGGCCTGCGCGAGCGTTGGTACGCGGCCAACAACATGACACTGATCATGGTGGGAGGGCTGGACCGCCTGTTGCCCGCCTACCTGGAAAGAACCTTCGGCGAACTCCCGGCCACCGAGCCGGAAGACCGCCGCGACCTGGAATCGATCAGCCAAGAAGCCAAGCAACGGCGCGACCTGATGCACGGCTGGCTGGGCGACACGGCCAAACTCCACTGGCTGTTCATCGAGCCGGTGCTGGACAACGACCACCAGGCCACCCTGGATCTGCTCTCCCGTTACCTGGACTGGGCAGTATATGACCAGCTGCGCCTGCGCAATGGCCTGTCCTATGGGCCCTCGGTCCAGCGCGAGAGCTTCGGTGATACCGGCCTGCTCAGCCTCAACGCCGACCTTGAGCGCGATGATATAGGAAGGGCGATCGAGGTCATGCGGCGCTTGTTCGATCACTTGCGCGAGCAGGGCCTGGACCCGGACACCTTTGCCCGCATCAAGCAAGCGAGCATCGCCAAGGAAAGTTGGGCAACCCAGGGCAACAGTGCCCTTGCCGATTACTACTGGGGCGCACTGAACGACTACACCGACGGCCGCTTCGCCAGCCCTGTGCGTCAGTTGCAGCGCGTGACCCTGGAGCAAGCCAACCAGGCGCTCGAGCAATTGCTCGCCCATGAAGGCTACATTCGTATCGAAAAACCGCTGCTCGGGTACGACGAGCTCTACGGCCTGTCGTTCCTGCTGGCAGGGGTGCTGCTCGCCGCATGCCTTCTGCGCTGGCGTCGACAGGCCCCTGACAAGCCAGGCGGTGCTACTCGGCACATGTGAAACGGCGGTATCCTTTCAATGCCCGCGTCGTGCATGCAAGGGCCGCCTCCTAGCCACTCCCAAGCATTGCAGCCCCATGCCCCCAATACCTAAGATCGCCCAGCGCATCATCGAACTGCTCAAACGCTATCCGGGCGTCATTGCCTTGGGTGGTTTTCTATCAGGTGTAGGCAGTTTCATCCTGGTCGACCGGCAGGCGGGCCTCGCCAGCTGGATCGCCGTCCTGCTGCTGGTCAGCTGGATCTGGCTGATGCTCGAAAGCACGCTCACCCGCCTGTTCACGCGTACCTTCAAGCGTGAAATACCCCAGCCGCTGTTGCGCTATGCCACGCAGATGATCCATCAGGAGTCCCTGTTCTTCGTACTGCCGTTTTTCTTCATCACCACCACCTGGAACAGCGGCCAGTCGATCTTTACAGGCTTGCTGGGCGCCGCCGGACTGGTCTCGATCATCGACCCGTTGTACTACCGCTGGCTCGCGCCGCGGCGCTGGCTGTTCATGGCGCTTCACACCCTGACCCTGTTCGCCGCCTTGCTGACCGCCCTGCCGATCATCCTTCACCTCACCACCGCGCAAAGCTTCAAGCTGGCCCTGATCATCGCCATGGCCTTGTCCTTCCCGAGCCTGGTCAGCAGTTTTCCGGTCAGCAACTGGCGACGCGGTGTCGCCCTGGTGGTAATCACGCTGGCCGTCGGTGGCGGGGGTTGGTTGTTGCGCTCCTGGGTGCCGCCGGCCACCTTGTGGATGACCGAAGTCGCCGTGAGCACCGAGGTCATTAACCGTGAGCCGGGAGATTCACTGGATAAAATCGCTGCCAGCCGTATTCGCAGCAGCGGCCTTTACGCCTACACCGCCATCAACGCGCCGCGCGGCCTGAATGAGCGGATCTACCATGTATGGCAGAAAGACGGGCAGGAAGTGGACCGTATCGCCCTAGACATTCACGGTGGGCGCAAGGAAGGCTATCGAGCCTGGACCCACAAGCAGAACTTCCCGCCCAACCCGGTAGGGCGTTGGCAGGTGAGGGTACTGACTGAGGATGGCCAGGTGATCGGTGTACTGCGCTTCAAGGTAGTCGAGGATGCCGCCGCTTCATGAGCGGCGCATCGTGTACCGCCAGAAACGCCAGTCAGCCGAAGAACCAGTAGCAAACGCAGATCGCTGCCACCACACCGGAAAACTCGGCCAACAGTGCACACCCCACGGCATGGCGCACCCGTTGAATGCCCACGGCGCCGAAGTACACGGCCAGGACGTAGAACGTGGTTTCGGTACTGCCCTGAATGGTCGCTGCGACCAAGGCAGGGAAGCTGTCAACACCCTGGGCCTGCATGGTCTCGATCAGCATTGCCCGTGCAGCACTGCCGGAAAACGGCTTGACCAGGGCAGTTGGCAGCCCTTCGACAAAGCGCGTATCCAGGCCCATCCAGTTCACCGCATGGCGGATACCGTCCAACGCCACCTCAAGCGCCCCGGATGCGCGCAGTACACCGACCGCCACCAGCATCGCCACCAAGTAGGGCAGCAGGCTTTTGGCAACGTCGAAGCCCTCCTTCGCCCCTTCGACGAATGCTTCGTAGACCTGGACCCGCTTGAGCGCGCCGATGATCAAAAAGACGATGATCACCCCGAACAGCGTGAGGTTGCCCAGGATCGAGGACAAGCTGGCCAGCGCGGCTGCCGACAGCGTGCCGAGAAAGGCCATGAAGCCCCCCAGCAGCAACGCGCCGGGTACCAGGTACGCCAGCACCACAGGGTCCCATAGCCGTAAACGCTGCATCACCGCGACCGACAGCAGCCCGACCAGCGTCGACACACTGGTGGCCAGCAGGATAGGCAGGAACACCATGGTTGGGTCGGGCGCGCCTTGCTGGGCGCGGTACATGAACACGGTTACAGGGAGCAGGGTCAAGGAAGACGCGTTGAGCACCAGGAACAGGATCTGCGCGTTGCTGGCCGTGGTGCTGCTGGGGTTGAGCGTCTGCAGGGCACGCATGGCCTTCAGGCCGATAGGGGTAGCAGCATTGTCCAGGCCCAGGCCATTGGCCGCAAAGTTCATGGTGATCAGCCCCAGCGCAGGGTGCCCAGGCGGCACTTCGGGCATCAGCCGTGCGAACAAGGGGCCCAGTACCTTGGCCAGCCACTCGACGATACCCGCCTGCTCGGCGATCTTCAGAAAGCCCAGCCATAGGGTCAGGGTGCCGAACAGCAATACCATGACCTCGACCGACAGCTTCGCCATGGCGAAGATGCTTTCGACCATGGCCGCGAAGATGCCGGCGTTGCCACCCACCAGCCATTGAGCCATGGCAGATATGGCCGCTACCAGGAAAAAGCCGAGCCATAAGCCGTTGAGCATCCACGTACCTCCCCGAAAATGCCCGAATCATAACGTATCGAACACTGCCCTGGCTGCGGCTCGCCGTGAGTATGGATGCCACAGACGACAAAAAGCCCCGACGGGTCGGGGCTTTGGGTCCAACAGGTTTGGCCTCAGCGTTTGGCTGCTTCACCCACCATGGCAGTTTCAGGCTTCTCGGCGATCAGCGAAGCGTAGTACAGCTCGCCCTTGGCCGCGTCGTACATGCCTTCCCAGCGGGAGATGACCAGCGCCGCCAGGGCATTGCCGATCACGTTGAGCGCCGTGCGCGCCATGTCCATGATGCGGTCGACACCGGCAATGAACGCCAGGCCTTCCAGTGGGATACCCACGCTACCCAGGGTGGCCAGCAGCACCACGAACGAAACGCCTGGTACCCCGGCGATGCCTTTGGAGGTCACCATCAAGGTCAGCACCAGCAGCAACTGCTGGCTCCACGACAGGTCGATACCGTAGAGCTGGGCGATGAAGATGGCCGCGATGCTCTGGTACAGGGTGGAGCCGTCGAGGTTGAACGAGTAGCCGGTGGGTACCACGAACGAGCAGATCGATTTGGGCGCGCCGTACTTCTCCATCTTTTCGATAACCCGTGGCAGGACGGTTTCCGAGCTTGAGGTGGAGTAGGCCAGGATCAGCTCATCTTTCATGATGCGCATGATCTTGATCACCGAGAAACCGAACAGGCGCGCTACCAGCCCTAACACCATGAAGGCGAAGAAGGCGATGGCGAAATACACCAGCAGCACCAGCTTGGCCAGTGGCAGCAACGAGCTGAAGCCAAAGTTGGCAACGGTCACCGCGATCAGCGCGAACACACCGATCGGCGCGTACTTCATGATCATGTGGGTGACTTTAAACATGGTCTCCGATACGGCCTGGAAGGTGCGTACCAGAGGATCGCGCAGCTCGGCTTGCAGGCTCGAAAGGCCAAGGCCGAACATGACCGAGAAGAAGATGATCGGCAACATTTCACCGCGCATCAGCGCCGCGAAGATATTCGACGGGATCAGATTGAGCAGGGTCTCGATGAAGGCATGCTCATGCTGCACCTCGGCGGCGGTCGCCTGGTACTTGGAGATGTCCACAGTACCGAGGGTGCTCATGTCGATACCCGCGCCCGGATGGAACAGGTTGGCAAGCACCAGGCCCACAACAATAGCGATGGTCGTGACGACCTCGAAGTAGAGAATGGTCTTCAGGCCAATACTGCCAAGCTTCTTGGCATCGCCAACCCCTGCGATACCCACGATCAGCGACGAGATCACGATCGGGACCACGATCATCTTGATCAGGCGAATGAAGATATCACCAGCAGGCTGAAGGACGTTGCTGATCCACCAGGCCTTTTCTGCACTGAAGTGGTTCAGGAGCGCGCCGATTGCAACGCCCAGTACCAGACCTATGACGATCTGCCAGGCGAGGCTCAGTTTTGCCTTCTTCATGTCTTTACCCTTTGTTGTAGTGGTCATGTCGACTAACGGCTACCGGACAGCAGATAGACACAAGCCCGGCGTGAATTTGCCGATTAGCGACGTGTTGTAAGGACAGCGCAGACGAGCGCAGGGCTCGGTCGGCGAAAAAGGCCGCAACTATTGCGATGGGAAGAAGGGAAATCTAATGCCGGAAACGCATACCCCATACCGATTGAGCATGGCAAGGTGGGGGTATCTAGAAGGAAATAGGCGTCCTGCGGAGCGCTGTTCGGAATCCCGAACAAGACATAAACGCCATGTAACGGCTGAAATAGTCGCAGGGGAAAGTAAAAGAAACTTGGTTGTTCGACAATCCGAATGCTTCAAACGCAGCTGATATAGATAGCACAGCTCACGAAAAAAAAGACGCGCGGTTGAGACAAAATGTGTCCCCAGATGGATTTCGTGCATCGTGCACTGCCATCTGGATGGCTCCTCGGAAGCCAGGTCCACCCTGAAGATCGTTCAGGGCTCTACTGACCTGGAACTTCCGATTCTGCCTTGCCTGACCCGGCCCAACAGGTGGAGGCACTCCCTGTACCCCTAGGCCACTCCGATCCTGTAGCGATCAAAACAGCCCGGCCCCTTGGTCATGTGCTGCTCCTCCTCGGAGCGGCGCATCATAGAAGGCTGCAAGCCTACGGCCGTTCAGCTTCTATTTCATGACAGTGCCAAACCTGAACCACACCGGTCTTGCGACTCAGTACCAGTTCGGGTCCCGCTTGAGTTGCTCCTGGAGCATGGCTTTCATGCCATCGTCCGGTTTGCCAAGCCACCGATACTGCGCATGGCGGGTAGGCGACTTGTCGCTGGGCAGGCCTTCCGGTACCTCCACCAGCATCCCGTAGGCGTCATCCTTGTCCCAGCTGAATGCGACGATCAAACGCTTGTAAGTGCATTTGTCCGCGGCTTCGCAGAGCGGGCCTACGAGGTATTTATCACCGTCTTCCGTGACCGCCGACATCTGCTGAGGCGAACTTCCCGTCAGGTTCAACACCCAATCGGGCAGGCGTTCCTCGCCTTTTACGGCGTCCTGCCAGGATTCCCGGTACTCGGCGTCGCTACCCAGCAATTGATCGACGCGTAGCTGGCCATCATTGGCCGCCAGCGCGGCTGCAGTGGCGCTCATCATCAGAACGCCAGCTACGGCATTGCGTAACAGCCTGCTCATCTGCGACCGCGTCCAAAGAAGAACGAAGCAACGAAAAGAACCAGGAAGACGATGAACAGGATCTTGGCGATACCCGTTGCAGCGCCAGCGATACCACCAAAGCCCAGAACTGCAGCGACGATGGCGATGATGAGGAAAGTGATAGCCCAGCTCAGCATGGTGATTCTCCTTTGTTTTCAAAAGCAGGGTGATCAGAACACCCAACGGTCCTGTGGTACGACATGTTCAACGGTTGCAGGGGACTCGGCCTTGCCCTTCGATGGCAGCGGCTCGGCTGCTTGCACGAGGTTACTGGCGCGGGTGTTCTGGATCTGCGACAGCAGGGCGGTTTGCGCCGCCACTTGGTCGGCCAGGCGGGCGGTTTGCACACTGTAGTAGAACAGCCCTGCTGCCAAAGTCAGCATGACCGCAATGCCAAGCGACATGACCTGACGCAGTGGCAGGGCGGTAACGTGCAAACGATTGACAGATGGGCGGTTCATACCGGCTTCTCCTGCTGTGATTTTTGTCCAGACTTGAACAAGTAATTGCAGCCTGCGTGCCAGCTTTCAAATTAGAAAATATCCTTATTTTTCAACGAGTTAAAAGATTGAACCATTAGGACCTACCACGTATCCTGCACGATGCCCCCTGGGGGGCCGTGCGAAATGCACGATCACCCTTCAACCTTGGTTGCCACCTTGAGCATGTCGGCATCGACCCCACGCACACCAATAATCTGTCTGGCGATGTCCGTCGCGATATTCTTCTGCTCCGGGCTGACGACTTCGCCGGAGAGTCTGACCAGGCCATCCTGGCTCACCACCTTCAGATTCAGCCCGTCAAGGTTGCGGCTGAAGCTGTAACTGCTCTGGACCTTATCGACGATCCAGGCATCGCTTGGCTGCGGTCCGGTCGGGGCATCCACAGGCTGGTCTTTAGCTTTGATCATGGCTGCGGTGTCCAGGCTGATCAGGTTGTTGACCAGGTAAACCCCCTCGGTCGTACGCGCCACGACGCCCGCAAGCTCCTTTGCCTCGGGGTTGTCTACCCGCCCCCGGAGCGTGACGACACCGCTGTCACTTTGTACCTCTATGGGTGCCTTCTCAGTCAGGCGGCTCCACAACAGCCGTGACCGTATGACTGCCGTAAGCGTCACGTCTTTCGTGCGCTGGGCATAAGCGCGCAACGCCAGTGGACGCTCGACCAGCTCAGGATTGACCTGCACCTGATTGTCGACCTTCTCGATACCAGAAGTCGCCAAAGCCACTTCCTCGACCAAACGTCGCTCAACCTCATTCTCGACCTCCCCAGCCAAACGCGCCGACGCCCCATCGACCTTAACGGTGATTCGATTAGGATTGAGGAGCCGATTCAAGGACACCGCCGTCTGCAGCGAACCTTCCAGGCGAGCATCGTGGACAGGATCGTCACTGGCCATAGCGACGAAGGGCAGCAAACTGACCGCTAGCGCAAGCGCGCGAAAGGCGAAAGGCATGTCGTAGTCTCCTTCTGTAGGCAAAATCTGAAACTCTTCGCAACCAA
Organism: Pseudomonas sp. DE0157; assembly: GCF_007678615.1. NCBI lineage: Bacteria > Pseudomonadati > Pseudomonadota > Gammaproteobacteria > Pseudomonadales > Pseudomonadaceae > Pseudomonas > Pseudomonas sp. DE0157. The sequence continues at coordinate 581,090 of NZ_VEJN01000002.1, read as the reverse complement.
TGTGCCAACCACTCTCTCTAAGCAAATTGCCGGCCCCGCGGGGCATTCAAGCTTCTTGGTCGACCCGCTGGCGTGCAAAGGGCAGAATCCTTCAGAATTGACCATGCAACTTGCCCGATTTTTCCCACACTAAACAAAGATATTTCCCAAAGGAGCGCAGGTACATGGAATCAGCCCAGGACAAGCAAGGCCGCATTCTGCTGGTGGATGACGAGTCCGCGATCCTGCGCACCTTCCGCTACTGCCTGGAAGACGAGGGCTACAGCGTGGCGACCGCCAACAGCGCCACCCAGGCGGAGAGCCTGCTGCAGCGCCAGGTGTTCGACCTGTGCTTCCTCGACCTGCGTCTGGGCGAGGACAATGGCCTGGACGTGCTTGCCCAGATGCGTGTTCAGGCACCGTGGATGCGCGTGGTCATCGTGACCGCCCACTCCGCTATCGACACGGCGGTCGATGCCATTCAAGCCGGTGCCGCCGACTACCTGGTCAAGCCTTGCAGTCCTGACCAGTTGCGCCTGGCCACAGCCAAGCAACTGGAGGTACGCCAGCTTTCCGCCCGCCTGGAAGCCCTGGAAGGCGAAGTGCGCAAGCCCAAGGATGGCCTGGACTCCCACAGCCCGGCCATGATGGTCGTGCTGGAAACAGCCCGCCAGGTAGCAACCACAGATGCCAACATCCTGATCCTGGGCGAGTCCGGGACCGGTAAAGGTGAGCTGGCCCGCGCCATCCACGGCTGGAGCAAGCGTGCGCGCAAGGCCTGCGTGACCATCAACTGCCCGTCGCTCAATGCCGAGCTGATGGAAAGCGAACTGTTCGGCCACACGCGAGGGGCCTTTACCGGCGCCAGCGAGAGCACCCTTGGCCGCGTCAACCAGGCGGACGGCGGTACGTTGTTCCTCGATGAAATCGGTGACTTCCCCCTGACCCTGCAACCCAAGTTGCTGCGCTTCATCCAGGACAAGGAATATGAGCGTGTCGGCGACCCCGTCACCCGCCGGGCCGATGTGCGCATCCTCGCCGCCACCAACCTCAACCTGGAGGAAATGGTGCGCGAGGGCCGTTTCCGCGAAGACTTGCTCTACCGCCTGAACGTCATCACCTTGCACCTGCCGCCCCTGCGCGAGCGCAGTGAAGACATCCTCACGCTCGCCGACCGCTTCCTGGCCCGCTTCGTCAAGGAATACTCAAGGCCAGCACGCGGCTTCAGCGACGAGGCACGCGCAGCGCTGCTCAATTACCGCTGGCCGGGCAACATTCGCGAATTGCGTAACGTGATCGAGCGGGCCAGCATCATCTGTCCCCAGGAAAAGGTCGAGATCAGCCATCTGGGCATGGGCGAGCAACCGGCAAGCAACGCGCCGCGTGTAGGGGCCGCCTTGAGCCTGGATGAGCTTGAGCGCGCGCATATCGGCGCCGTGCTGGCTGCCAGCGACACGCTCGACCAAGCTGCCAAGACCCTCGGGATCGACGCGTCGACTCTGTATCGCAAGCGTAAGCAGTACAACCTGTGAAGTGGCCGACCATGAAGCTGCGCACGCGGCTCTTTCTCAGCATCTCGGCGCTGGTCACGGTCGCCCTTTTGGGGCTGCTGCTTGGCTTGGTAAGCGTCCTGCAAATGGCTTCGGCCCAACAGGCGCTGGTTCGCGACACCAATCACTCGCTGGACGTGGGGTTGAAGCTACGCCAGAACCTCGGTGAGCAGCTCATTCTGCTGCTGGATACGGACACGGCTCCAGATCAGTTGCAAGCACTGCAAGACAATTTCCAACACCTGCTCGACCAAAGCCTGGCCGACGGTGGCCAGCGGCCTGGGTTCAGCGAAGCCCGCGACCACTACCAGGCATTTCTGGAGGCTTACCACGCAACCCCGGCGCCTTCGCGCAGCCTCGCCGTGGACCAGCCACTGGGCGCCGCATTCAATCAAGTGCGCACCGACCTGATCGATTCCCACAAACAAGCGCTGGCCAACATCGCTCGCAGCGAAGAACAAAGCCGTGCCCGCGCCTTGCTGGTCGGCGGCGTGCTGGGCCTGATGGGCCTGGTGGTCCTGGTTCTGGGCTTTATCACTGCCCACAACATTGCCCGCCGATTCGGGCAGCCCATCGAGGCCCTGGCCAAGGCAGCCGATCAGCTCGGCAAGGGCAATTTCGATGTCACGCTCCCGATCACTCAAGCTAGCGAGCTGAACCAGCTCACGCGTCGCTTCGGGATCATGGCCGACGCCCTGCGCAAGCACCAGGCCACCAATGTCGACGAATTGCTCGCCGGGCAGCAGCGGCTGCAAGCCGTGCTCGACAGTATCGATGATGGCCTGCTGATCATCGATCGACAGGGCTTGCTTGAGCACTTGAACCCGGTTGCTCAACGCCAACTGGGCTGGAACGACAGCCGTGTTGGCAGCAGCCTGGCCGAAGCCCTGGAACGACCTGAGCTGGAACAGCAACTGTGCCAGGTGCTGCGCGGCGGCAGTCTGGACCGGCAACCGGACGACCTTCACATTGATGTTGACGAGGAAACGCGTCTGCTGACCTATAGCCTGACGCCCGTCAGCCATCCCCAGGGCCCGATCCTGGGCGCTGTGATGGTGCTTCACGACGTGACAGAACAGCGTGCCTTCGAGCGGGTGCGCAGCGAGTTCGTGCTCCGCGCCTCCCACGAGCTGCGCACGCCTGTCACCGGTATGCACATGGCGTTCGGCCTGCTGCGCGAACGGGTCAAGTTTCCCGAAGAAGCGCGTGAGTACGATCTGCTGGAAACCATCGGCGAAGAAATGCAGCGCCTGACCCAGTTGATCAATGACCTGCTCAACTTCAGCCGCTATCAAAGCGGCCTGCAAAAGCTCGACCTGGCGCCCTGCGCCGTCGATGAACTGCTGGAGCGGGCGCAATTACGCTTCGCCGACCAGGCGGGCCAGAAGCAGATCGAACTGGTCCTGGCCCTGGAACCGCCATTGCCACGCATTCAGGCTGACGTTGCCCAGCTCGACCGTGTGTTGGACAACCTGCTGCACAACGCGGTCAGGCATACCCCACAGGGCGGGCGCATCCGCCTGCATGCGCGGCGCCATGCCGAACGCGTGATCATCAGTGTCGAGGACACGGGCGAGGGTATCGCCTATGGCCAGCAGGCCCGTATCTTCGAGCCGTTCGTGCAAGTAGGGCGCAAGAAAGGTGGAGCCGGCCTGGGACTGGCCTTGTGCAAGGAAATCGTGCAGTTGCACGGTGGGCGCATGGGCGTCTTCTCGCGACCGGGTGAAGGTACCCAGTTCTACCTGGCCCTGCCGGTCTGATGCTCGCAAAGCGCGTCAGGCCTGTCTGCCCCGTGGCAATTTATCCCGCGTGACCAGCTCGGCGAACTGACGGGCCGTCAGGGCCTTGGCGAACAGCCAGCCCTGGCCGTACTTCACGCCCTCCCCAAGCAGCAGCAGTGCCTGGTCTTCACGCTCGATACCTTCGGCGATCACCCGCAGATGCAGGTCGTGGGCCATGCGGATGATATGCGGTGCCACGCCGCTGCTGGCGGCATCGTGGCCCAGCGCATCGATGAATGCCTTGTCGATTTTCAGGCAATCCACGGGCAAGGTCTGGAGATAGGCCAGGCTGCAGTAGCCCGTACCGAAATCGTCGATCAGCACCTGATGGCCCTGGGCGCGCAGTGCTTGCAGGTTTTCGCGCGCCACCACCACATCGATCAGGCCGCGCTCGGTCACCTCGAAGGCGATCTGCCTAGGGGCCACCCGGTGCAGCGCCAGCAAGCGCGCCGCCACTTCCCCAACACGCGGAACCATCACGTCGCACGCCGCCAGGTTCACCGAGATGTACAGCATGGGCCGTGAGCGCAACAGCGGGCCGAGTTGTTCGAGGACGCGTCGCAGGACGAAGTCGGTGATCTCACGGATCTGCCCGGTATTTTCGGCCAGCGGGATGAACAACTCAGGGCTGGTCAAGCTGCCATCGGGCCGACGCCAACGCACCAATGCCTCGGCACCCACACAGCGCCTGCTGTCGAGCTCGAAAATCGGCTGGTAAAGCACTTGCAACTGGCCACGACTCAGCGCCTGCTGCAGCTCCGAGCTCATGGAGCGTCGCTGTTGCGCCAACTGCAAGACCAGCCAGCCGATGCAACAAGCACCCAGTACGCTGCCTGGAAACAGCAGCCACAGGGGGCCATTCATGCGCAGGGGGAGACTTGCGCGTGGTGCGATCAGAACCAACTGGTAATCAGGAGACTTGGTGGGCATGCGATAGATCAGACGGTCGCTGAACTCCAGCAGCGTTTTGTGGCTGGTCGACCACACAGAAGGCGGTGGCCACACTTGGGGCGGGCCCAGCACCGGGATCGCCCGGGCACCGTTATCCAGCACGACCAACAAGCTGCCGCCCGGGGGTAAATCCACCACATCGGTCAGGTGCCCGCGGGAGGTTGACACCAGAAACCGGCCACGCCCCAGCATCAGCGCGGCAAGGTTTTCGTCGGGCTCGGTGGTGGTATTGAGCCAATAGCTGTAGACCGGCCCCTTGATGTCTGGCGGGCGCAGCGGCACGAAAGCCCGCTCGTCACCTCGGTTCGAACACGCGACATCACCGTTGACATAGGCCGCCTCGTAGATGAACCGTGAACTCAACCCGATCTGCTGCAAGGCCGTCAGCATGGCGGGGCCGCAGCCACGCAAAGGCTGCGTCTCCAACAAGTCCACGCCTTCGCGCAACTGCCCGAACACCTGCTCGAGTCGCTCCAGAAAACGCTCGCCCTGAGCATTCATCTGTTCGCTTTCACTTTGTTTCATCTGCTGCAACGCAATGGCGATGCTGGCGGTCAGCAACAAGGCGGCACTGGCGATTGCCGCCAAAGCGGCAAGCATCCAGGGACGGTAGAAAAATTGGCGCAAGGCCGTCAGGCGATCAGGCATCGAAGGCATCCAGTTGATTACCAAGGTATAGCAACTCAATGGACAATTACCTTTGCCGTTTAGCGCTTCGCTTGGGCGAGGACCGAACTGCCAGCCGTCAACGCTTTACGGCATGCGGTTGAGCACCTCGAGCATGGCGGCCGTCTGCGCATCGGGCTGGCCGTCGAAGCGTTGAGGTCGAAAGCGCATCTGGAACGCCGCGATCACGTGCCGCGTCTGGACATCGGGCACGCCCGTCTGCTCGACGGCATAGCCAAACCGGGCGAGGGCCTGCTGGTACCACCCAATCGTAGGGGGATTGACCTCAAAATAGGCCTGCTGGCGAGCCACGGCAGAGGCGTCAGGCCAAACGCCCAGGCCGGCGTCGGCCAGGCGTTTCCACGGGAACAGCGGGCCGGGGTCCTGCTTGCGCAGTGGCGCGATGTCGCTGTGGCCAATAATGTGCCGTGGTTCGATGCCGTTACGCTTGACGATGTCCTTGAGCAGCGCGATCAGCGACTGGATCTGCGCTTCGCTGTAGGGGTGCCATACCCGCCCGGCAGGCGTATCGGTAAAGCCAGCATTGACGATCTCGATGCCGATGGACGATGAGTTCAACCAGGTTCTGCCCTGCCACTGGCTATCGCCAGCGTGCCAGGCTCGCCTGCTTTCATCCACCAACTGGTAGACAGTGGCGGGGCCATCACCGATCAGGTAGTGGCTGCTGACCTCGCCGTGGGTCAGCAACGCCAACGAGCGCTCCAGCGAAGCATTGGTATAGTGCAGCACCACGAACTGAATGCGGTTGTCGTGGTTGGCTGACGGGTGGCTGCGGTCAATGCGCAAGCCCGTCGAACAACCAGCGACAGTCAGCAGCAGTAAGGTGATCAGTGTTTTTTTCAGCGTGGAAAGCACGGCAGTGGCCTCAGCGAATGAGCGCTACAGTATAACGGTCTCCCCGCATCTGCGCTCGCCCTTGCCAGGCCCCGGTCAGTTCTGCTCCACGCAATTGCGCCCCCGTTGCTTGGCACGGTAAAGCGCTGCGTCGGCACGCTTGAGCACCTGATCGGCCACCTCGCCGGGCCTGAAGGCGCTCAGGCCGATGGACGTGGACACTACCACCCGCTCTCCCTTGAAGTGAAACGGGCAGGCCTCTACGGCAAGGCGCATTGTTTCGACGACCTGTAATGCGTCCGCCGGCGAGGTGTCGGGCAGCAGCAACACGAACTCCTCGCCCCCGAAGCGGGCAATGAAATCCTGGCCCCGCAGCCGTTTGCGCAACTGATCGGCCACGATCTTCAATACCTTGTCGCCGGCCAGATGCCCGTAGCCATCGTTGATCTGCTTGAAATGATCCAGGTCCAGAATCGCCATGGCCAGGTCGCCGCCGTTTTCCTGCCAGCGCTGCATTTCGCGCTCTACCTGCTCGCTCCAGGCCGCGCGATTGGGCAGGCCGGTCAGTGGGTCGAGCAATGCCTTTTGCCGCTGCTCCTCCAGGTGCTCACGATAACCCAACGCTTCCTGCTCCATGCTGGCCACGCGCTCGGACAGGCCCTGCAGGCGCCCAGCCAGCGCCTGCTCGCGGCGGTCGCGCTCGTGCTGGTGCTGGTCCATTGTCATCAGCAAGCCCTCGAGCCGGCTTTCGAGCAGGTGCTTCAAGCTCGATACGTCTGCGGCGCCCTGCATGTCGGTTTGCAGCCCGTCCACCTGTTCACGCAATTGCGTGTCCAGCTGGCGTGCTGCACTGCTGTTGTCGGCGTGACCGGCACTGGCGGCCTGCAAGTGGCCGTGGAAACCTTCGAGCCGTTCATTGAGCAATTGCAGATAGGTTTCGAACTCATGCTGGCCACTGTCCGTGATCGCCAGCAGCAACACGGCAAGATCATCCAGTACAGGAATCAACTCGTACCAGTTCATACCGCGCGCCACCCGTTCGCGCATCGCCTGCGCCTGCGCCTTGTGGCGATCTGGCAGGCTCAGGTCATCCAATAGACCGAGCAGCGTCTGCTCGATATGGGCGGCAACCTGACTGTAGGGCGGCTCGACTGCGTAGGGCAGCGCATAGGCGTCTTGATCAGACAGCGGCACATCAGTCAGAGGGGGCGGGCCATCATCCGCTTCAGTTCGCAATGGCGTATCCATTGCCATGGGAGGTGCCGGGGGAATGGGTGGCGGCTCGACACCCGGCACGTGTTCAGACTCGATCAGCGACGGGGACGCATCGTTGCCTTCATGCCCATCGTGGTGAGACAGAAGAGATACTTCCTGTACCAGGGGTTGCGCGGCAACAGGGGCGGGGCCCGTCACCTGCTCGCTGGCGGCCTCGACAGGCGCCGGTTCATCGCGGCCTTTGAACAATCGCTGCAGAAAGCCGCCCCGCGATCCGCCTTCGGGCCTGTCCAGCGCGGCCAGCGCACGCCCTTGCAGACCACTGAGTTCCCCCAGCAGTGGCGGCAGATCACGAGACTGGGTAACGCCGGCCTCCAGCCGCTTGGCAAGCTTCTTCAAGGGCCTTGAGACATCGCTGCTCAACGGCAGGCCTTGCAACTGATCGACGAGCGCCGTCAGCGCATCGCCCACTTGGTGCATGCGGGTTTCGCGGCGCTGCTCAGACTCCAGTACGGCTTTTTCAAGACGGGGGATCAGGCCGGCAAGCCCGGCATCCATATTGTCACTGCGAATGACCTCGCGCATTTCCTTCATGCACTGGTCGACGACCTTGTCGCTGCCCTCGGCGGCCAACGTACTGCGAACCAGGCCTCGACGCAGCAAGTCCAGGCGCGCTTCCCAGCGACGTTCGAGCTTCTCCTGTTGCTCAATGCTTATCAGGTATTTTTCTTTCCAGCGCTCGGCTTCTTCGGTCATGCCTGTGTCCGCACGGGTGATACAACTGGGGCTGTCTGATACACACTGTCGGCGCGCGCCCGGGACACTTGAAGGCAAGCGAGGCGTCAGTTGATTCAGCTCAAGGCCGGCAGCGTATCCACAGTCAATGCATCAGGCAATCGGATCTCGACGGCCACGGGAAGATGATCGGAAATCGGCTGGGCCAGCACCTCGACCCTTTCCAGGGTAAGGCTCGGGCTGAGCAGGATGTGGTCCAGGCAGCGCTGTGGTCGCCAACTGGGGAAGGTGGCCTCCACCTGGGGCGCGATCAGGCCAAGGTCGCGCAAGGGTGAGTGCTCGAGCAGGTCGGTGGCATGGGTGTTCATGTCCCCCATCAACACCTGATGGCGGTACCCGCCGATCAGTTCGCGTATGTAGGCCAGCTGCAGTGCGCGGGTCTTGGCGCCCAATGCCAGGTGCATCATGACCACGATCAGCGCGTCCTCACCCTCGCCGAAGCGCACCAGGATAGCCCCGCGCCCTGCTGGGCCAGGCAGTGGGTGATCTTCGAGCTGATGAGGCTTCAGACGGCTCAGTACGCCATTGCTGTGCTGGGCGAAGCGCCCAAGGTTGCGATTGAGCTGTTGGTACCAGTAGGGGAAGGCACCCAGTTGGGCCAGATGCTCGACCTGGTTGACATAGCCCGAGCGCATGCTGCCCCCATCCGCCTCTTGCAGGGCCACCAGGTCGAAGTCCCCAAGCAACTTACCGATTTTCTGCAAGTTGCTGGCTCGGCCAGTGTGCGGCAACAGGTGCTGCCAGCTGCGCGTCAGGTAATGCCGATAACGCTCGGTACTGATGCCTACCTGGATATTGAAGCTAAGCAGCCGCAGACGACCATCTTCCGGCAAACCGGGGGCTTGCAGGTGATGCTCGTTGACCTGCGGCTGGGGCAGGGCAACGCCGCGCGTGGCCCGTAGGCGAGGCATGGGTGCGCTGCCTACTTGGCAGCGCGCTCCTTGTCGATCAACTGGTCGGCCACGTTGAGGACACCCTCTGGCCCACCAGCGGTGCCCAGGTCGAAGCGGTACTTACCGTTAACCACCATGCTGGGAACGCCAGTGATTTCATATTTCTTGGCCAGTTCTTTCGCCTGGTTGACCTGTCCCTTGATGGCGAAGGAGTTGTAGGTAGCCAGGAACTTGGCCTTGTCCACACCTTGCGTTGCCAGGAAATCGGCCATGTCTTTTGGGCTTGTCAGACGCTTGCGCTGGTTTTGAATGGCGTCGAATACCGCCGCGTGCACCTTGTGCTCGACGCCCATCGCTTCCAGGGTCAGGAACATCTGGCCATGGGCATCCCAAGGGCCACCGAACATGGCCGGCACACGCTTGAAGTTGACATCCTTGGGCAGCTTGTCGACCCAAGGGTTGATGACAGGCTCGAAGTGATAGCAATGCGGGCAGCCATACCAGAACAACTCGACCACTTCGATCTTGCCAGGCACGGAAACCGGAACCGGGTTGCTCAGCTCGACATATTCCTTGCCGGCTACAGGCTCTGCGGCCTGGACGGAAGTCATACCAAGTACGCTGGCAGCGACCAGCGCAGCGCTGAGAATCAGTTTACGCATGCTTTACTCCTGAGCAGTCATGGGTCGCCACGGCACGACCTGGATTGAGACAGGCCGGGGAGGGCTCTAGTTCTGTAGTGTAACGGCTGCGGGCAAAAAAAAGGGCAGCCGCGCCGCCCTTTCATCTTTGGCTTGCAACATTAACCCGGCATTAATGCAGGCCCTGGATGTAGCTGGCCAAGGCCTCGATGTCATGGTTACTGAGCTTCCCGGCGATGGTGCGCATGGTCATGGCATCCCCATCATTGGTGCGGTTGCCTTCACGGAAGTCGGTGAGCTGCTTGCTCACGTACTGGGCATGCTGCCCACTCAGGTGAGGGAACCCGGCCAGTGCGATACCTGCCCCGTCAGGCGAGTGGCAGCCCGTGCAGGCCGGCATGCCCTTGTCCAGGTCGCCACCGTTGAACAGCGCACGCCCACGCTCGACCAGCGCAGGGTCGGCTGCACCCACGCTGCCTTTCTGGCTGGCGAAATAGGCCGCGATGTCGGCCAGGTCCTGGTCGTTGAAGCCGGCCAGCATGCCGGTCATCTCCAGCACGACGCGTTTGCCAGACTTGATGTCGTGCATTTGTTTTTCGAGGTAGCGCTGGCCTTGACCTGCCAGTTTGGGGAAGTTCGGTGCCAGGCTATTGCCATCTGGGTTGTGGCAGGCCCCGCAGACGGCCGTCTTGGCCTGACCTGCGGCGGCATCGCCTTTGACGGGCTGCGCAGCAGTGGCCGCACCTGCGACACCCAGGCTCAACAGCAGACTCACGACTAGTTTGTTCATCAGCTAATCCAACACGGCTAGGGGTGAAATGTTATGTATCGGGACTGCCATTCATCCAAAGGATGACCAGACGGTAGTCCTCGGCACTGCAGTCCATGCACAATCCACGCGGCGGCATAGCCTTGAAACCCTGAGCATTGTGCCGTGCCGAGCTATTCATGCATTGCGCCAGATCAGGATTCGGGTTGCCCGATCGCCCGTCTGGGCTCATGGAGCAGGCGTTCGCTGTACCCCCCGCACACACGCGGTTGTACAACACCTCGGAATCCTGTGTAGCCTGTGCGCTGAAAACCGGCAGGAACAGACCGACAGCAAGCGGCCATTGCGTATTGCGCCATGACGTTCAGGGTTGGGGGCCGCGCTGCGTTCTAATGCGCAAGCTCATGTTCGACACCCCATGCTCGTCCCCCAAAGCCGGGAGAATGAGCACACAAAAACTGGGGCATTATATACTTCCGCCACCCAAACGGAAACGACACCGCTTGCCAGGCTCCGCTCGACAGGGGGCTGGCATCACCACATCGGATATCCCATGCAAGTCAAGAACCCCATCCTCGGCCTGTGCCAGAAAGCCAAATTCGCCCTCAGCGCTGCCAAGGTCGAACAATGCCCGGACGACCAGGGTTACGAGGTGGCCTTCGCCGGCCGCTCCAACGCCGGCAAATCCAGCGCACTGAACACGCTGACCCATGCCAGCCTGGCCCGTACCTCGAAAACACCCGGCCGTACCCAGTTGCTGAACTTCTTCAGCCTGGATGACGAACGCCGCCTGGTCGACCTGCCAGGCTACGGCTACGCCAAGGTGCCCATCCCCCTCAAGCAGCACTGGCAGCGCCACCTGGAAGCTTACCTGGGTAGCCGCGAATGCCTGCGTGGCGTGATCTTGATGATGGATGTCCGCCACCCGATGACGGACTTCGACAAAATGATGCTCGATTGGGCCAAGGCCAGCGGCATGCCCATGCACATCCTGCTGACCAAGGCCGACAAGCTCACCCACGGCGCCGCCAAGAACACCTTGCTCAAGGTGCAATCGGAGATCAGGAAAGGCTGGGGCGAAGGCGTGACCATCCAACTGTTCTCGGCCCCCAAGCGCCTGGGCCTTGAAGACGCCTACCGCGTGCTGGCCGACTGGATGGAGCTCGAAGACAAGCCTGCCGCCTGAGGGCGAAGGCCCGCATCAGGCAAATTTCAGGCAAAAAAAACCCCGGACTTCGTATGGGGAGGGGGAAGTTCGGGGTCCAAGCCCGGACCGCTAGGGCGGGGTCCGGATATCTGCCAACACTTAACACAACATAGGAGCATCGAACGGCTTCACCAGCCATTCAGGTACTCTGAGTTGCAGTTCACTGCTTTAGTTCCTGGGGCCTGGAACTATTTGCCGCAGTTTCATGAAACAGCTGGACACAGGCCGGGGCGCCTGTAACGAAAAATCGCCACACAACGCCCCTTTGCCCCGTGCAATCAGTGGGCTTCGTCCCAGTTCGCGCCTACACCGGCCTCGACCAGCAGCGGCACATCCAGCTGCGCCGCCTGGCTCATATGCTTTCGAATTTCATCTTTCACCAGGTCCACGAGGTCTTCGCGCACCTCGAGCACAAGTTCGTCGTGCACCTGCAGGATCACCCGCGCATCCAGTGCGCTTTCGGTCAGCCAGTTGTCCACGTTGACCATGGCGCGCTTGATGATATCGGCGGCCGTGCCTTGCATCGGCGCGTTGATCGCCGTGCGCTCGGCTCCCCGGCGCAAGGCTGGGTTCTTGGCGTTGATATCAGGCAGATAGAGCCTGCGACCGAACAAGGTTTCCACGAACCCCTGCTCTGCGGCCTGGGCACGGGTACGCTCCATGTAGGCCAGCACCCCTGGATAGCGGGTGAAGTAACGATCGATGTAGTCCTGGGACTGCTTGCGGTCCACCCCGATCTGCTTGGCCAGGCCAAAAGCGCTCATGCCGTAGATAAGCCCGAAGTTGATCGCCTTGGCGCTGCGCCGCTGGTCATGGGTAACCTGTTCGAGCGCGACGCCGAATACTTCCGCTGCCGTCGCACGGTGCACGTCCAGATCGTTTTGGAAGGCGTGCAGCAAGCCTTCGTCCTTGGCCAGGTGCGCCATGATGCGCAGCTCGATCTGGGAGTAGTCGGCGGCCAGCAGCTTGTAGCCAGGGCTTGCGATGAAGGCCTGGCGGATTCGCCGGCCTTCGGCCGTACGGATCGGAATGTTCTGCAGGTTCGGGTCACTGGACGAAAGACGGCCAGTGGCCGCCACTGCCTGCTGGTACGACGTGTGGATGCGACCCGTGCGCGGGTTGATCTGCCCTGGCAGCTTGTCGGTGTAGGTGCTCTTGAGCTTGCTCAGGCTGCGGTACTGCATCAGCACTTCAGGCAGTGGATACCCTTGCTCGGCCAGCTCGTCCAGCACGGCTTCTGCCGTCGATGGCTGGCCCTTGGCCGTCTTGCTGATCACCGGCATGCCCAGCTTGTCGTACAGGATCGCGCCCAGCTGCTTGGGCGAACCCAGGTTGAATTCCTCCCCCGCCAGTTCGAAGGCCCGCTGCTCCAGCTCGGCCATCTTCACACCCAGCTCGCCGCTCTGGACGTGCAACAGCGCCGCATCGACCAACGCGCCCTGGCGCTCGATCTTGGCCAGCACCGGCACCAGCGGCATTTCGATGTCCATGAGCACCGGCTGCACACTGGGCGTCTTGGCCATGTGCGCCTGCAACGCCTGGTGCAGGCGCAGGGTGATGTCGGCATCTTCGGCCGCATAGGGGCCAGCCTTGTCCAGATGAATCTTATTGAAGGTCAGCTGCTTGGCACCTTTGCCCGCAATGTCCTCGAAAGCGATGGTGGTGTGCCCAAGGTACTTTTGCGCCAGGCTGTCCATGTCGTGCCGCGTGCCCGTCGAGTTGAACACGTACGATTCGAGCATGGTGTCATAGGCCACACCCCGCACCTGGATCGCGGGCGAACCGTTGGCAAGGATGTTGATGTCGTACTTGGCGTTCTGGCCCACCTTGGCTTTTGCCGGATCCTCCAGCAGGGGCTTGAGCGCAAGCAGGACGGCCTCACGATCCAACTGGACAGGGGCGCCTTCGTAGTCGTGCATCAAAGGGACGTAGGCCGCTTCATGGGGCTCGACGGCAAAGGAAATCCCTACCAGCTGGGCGCGCTGGGCATCAAGGCCGGTGGTTTCGGTATCGAACGCGAACAGCGGTGCCTGGCGCAGCTTCTCGAGCCAGGCGTCGAAGCGTTCTTGATCAAGGATGGTTTCATAGCGGGCTTCGACCATGGCCGCCGGGGCCTCCACCGGGGGCAGTTGGTCCCCCTCCCGAGCCGCATCGCGCTGCAGGTCGGCAATCCAGCTCTTGAACTCCATTTCGGTGTACAGCGCCAGCAGCGCCTCGCGGTCCGGTTCGCCGCACACCAGTGCATCGACTTCGATGTCCAGCGGCACGTCGATCTTGATGGTAGCCAGCTCGTAGGACATGAAAGCCGCATCCCGGTGCTCTTCAAGCTTGGCGGGCAGGCTCTTGGCGCCACGGATAGGCAGCGCAGGCACCTTGTCCAGGTTCGCGTACAGGTCGCTGAGCCCCCCGCCGATCCCGGTCAACAGCCCGACGGCAGTCTTTTCGCCCACGCCTGGCACACCTGGGATGTTATCGACCTTGTCGCCCATCAGCGCCAGGAAGTCGATGATGTGCTCGGGGCCGACCCCAAATTTCTCGTGCACGCCAGCCACGTCCAGCACGCTACCGGTCATGGTATTGACCAGGGTAATGTGCCCGTCGACCAGCTGCGCCATGTCCTTGTCGCCGGTAGAAATGATGACCGGGCGGTTCAGCGCCGCGCTGCTACGGGCCAAGGTACCGATGACATCGTCAGCCTCGACGCCTTCGACGCACAACAGTGGGTAGCCCATGGCCTTGACGCTGGCATGCAGCGGCTCGATCTGCACCCGCAGATCGTCCGGCATGCTGGGGCGGTTGGCCTTGTAGTCGGCGAACAGGGTGTCGCGGAACGTGCCGCCCTTGGCGTCGAACACCACGGCGAACAAGCTGTCCGGGTACTGCCTGCGCAGGCTCTTGAGCATGTTGAGCACACCCTTCACCGCACCGGTCGGCATACCCTTGGACGTGGTCAGCGGGGGCAGGGCATGGAAGGCGCGATAAAGGTAGGAGGAACCGTCCACGAGGACGAGGGGCGCTTGGCTCATGAGCAGAATCAACCTTTTCGACGGGTCCGGCGCTAGAATAGCCAGAATCATTGACGACAAAGGGACTAGGTTATCATGCGTACACTCAATCGCCTGTTACTGCTCTGCCTAATGGCAGGTCTGCCCGTCGTCACCTTGGCGGCGGATGACGCGCCCTCGGCCGATCCCGAGGTGACCATTCGCACGGAAGGCGACAAGACCATCCAGGAATATCGCCAAAACGGCTTCCTGTATGCGATCAAGATCACGCCCAAACATGGCAAGCCTTACTTTCTGGTACGCGCCGATGGCTCCGATGGCAATTTCATTCGTTCCGACCAGCCGGACATGCTGATTCCGTCCTGGAAGATCTTCGAGTGGTAATCTGACGCGCACCGTTCACATCAACCCGGCACTTCGGCCAGAAGTGCCTGCATGGGCAATCTTTCATCATGTCAGTCTTCACCCCCGTGACCCGGCCTGAGCTGGAAACCTTTCTGGCACCTTACGAGCTGGGTCGTCTGCTCGATTTCCAGGGTATCGCCGCCGGCACCGAGAACAGCAATTTCTTCGTCAGCCTCGAACAGGGGGAGTTCGTGCTGACGCTGATCGAGCGTGGGCCCAGCGAGGACATGCCGTTCTTCATCGAGTTGCTCGATACCCTGCACACGGCCCGGATGCCAGTGCCCTACGCCATTCGTGACCGTAACGGCCATGGCCTGCGCGAACTGTGCGGCAAGCCGGCGCTGCTGCAACCCAGGCTCTCGGGCAAACATATCAAGGCGCCCAATGCCCAGCATTGTGCCCAGGTCGGTGAACTGCTGGCACACATTCACCTGGCCACCCACGAACACATCATCGAGCGCCGCACGGACCGAGGCCTTGAGTGGATGCTGGCCGCCGGGGCCGAACTGCTGCCGCGCCTGAACGCCGACCAAGCCAGCCTGCTGCAACCGGCGCTGGATGAAATCGCCGCCTACCAGGCGCAGATCCTGGCATTGCCCCGGGCCAACCTGCATGCCGACCTGTTCCGCGACAACGTGATGTTCGAAGGCACCCACTTGTCTGGGGTCATCGACTTCTACAATGCCTGCTCGGGGCCGATGCTGTACGACATAGCCATTACCCTGAACGACTGGTGCCTGGATGCACAGGCCGGCATCGATGTACCCCGCGCCCAGGCTTTGCTTGCCGCCTACGCCGCATTGCGGCCATTCACGGCAGCCGAAGCTGAACTCTGGCCGCAGATGTTGCGCGTTGCCTGCGTGCGGTTCTGGCTGTCTCGCCTGATCGCGGCAGAGTCCTTCGCCGGCATGGACGTGATGATCCACGACCCAAGCGAATTCGAAGTGCGCCTGGCGCAGCGCCAGCAGGTGGCCGTGAAGCTGCCGTTCGCCCTCTGACCCGAACCCTGTCGGCAGGCCCTGCGTCTGCCCATGGGAATCAGGCGCTGCCCAGGCGGCGCTCAACCCAGGCATGCCGCCACCTCATACCATTACAACTGCTCCAGGCAGCTCGCCAGGTCGCTTCCTAGCTTGTCGAGCAAGCGCTCGTAGCCTTGCGCATTTACCGGATCGGTGCCGCCAAGCGCATCGAGCTCGGCCAGGCGCACCGGCAAACCGGCTGTCAGGGTTTCGGCCAGCCGAGGGCGCAAGGGCGGCTCGCTGAAGACACACGTCTTGCCCACTTCCTGCAGCCGCTTGCGCATGGCGGCCACGTGTTGAGCGCCGGGCTGCACTTCGGAGGCCACACTGAACACGCCAGTGTGCTTGAGGCCATATTCAGCTTCGAAATAATCGAAGGCCTCGTGGAACACGAAGTACGGCTTGCCGGCCACGCCTGCTACCCGTGCCTTGATACGGGCGTCGAGCGCGTCCAGGCGTTGGGTGAACGCCGCCAGGTTACGCTTGTAGCGGTCGGCATTGGCAGGGTCCGCGCTGGCGAGATCGGCGGCCATCTTTCCAGCGATCACCCGGGCGTTCACCGAAGACAACCACAAGTGCGCATCGAGGCTGCCCGGGCGGTGGTCATGGTCATGGTCGTCATGGTCTTCGTCATGGGAATGGCTGTCTTCACCGAAGTGACGCAGCTTCATGCCCGGCAGCGACTGTACCGCGACGGTCGGCTTGCTGCGGTTACCCAGCACCCTTGGCAGGAAGCCTTCCATGTCCGGGCCGATCCAGTACAGCAAATCCGCATCCGCGACCCTGCGCACGTCCGAGGGACGCAATGCGTAATGATGAGGCGAGGCGCCTGGCGGCAACAGCACTTCAGGGCTGCCGACACCGTCCTGCACAGCAGCGGCGATCTGTTGCAGTGGCTTGATGCTGGTCAGCACACGCACGTCGGCGTGGGCGGAAAATGCGATGAAAGCGACAAACAGGGTAAGGAATCGGGCCACGGTAGGTACTCGAATCGTCAGAAACAGGTAACATAATAACGTCTCCATCCAGAATCGTCGCTGCCCATGTCCATTACGCCGCTGGCCAACCGTCCCCATGACCATTCCCATTGCGTGCACAGCGCCCTGGCCGAAGCCGACGCCTTGTGCGCCCGTCAGGGTCTGCGCCTGACGGCGCTGCGTCGCCGGGTACTGGAACTGGTGTGGCAGAGCCACAAACCGCTGGGCGCCTACGACATCCTGGCGGTGCTCAGCGAACAGGATGGTCGTCGCGCGGCGCCGCCCACGGTGTACCGCGCGCTGGACTTCCTCCTGGAAAACGGCCTCGTGCACCGCATCGCCTCGCTGAACGCCTTCATCGGTTGTAGCCATCCCGAGCATTCGCACCAGGGGCAGTTTCTGATTTGCCGGCTGTGCCATATCGCCATTGAACTGGAGCAGGCGAGTATCAGCGATGCCATCGTCGGCAGCGCCAGGCACGTGGGTTTTACGGTCGAGAACCAGACCGTCGAAGTCGTGGGCGTGTGCAGCAACTGCAAGGACGCGGCATGAGCGACGCGCTGATCCGGCTGGAGCAGGTCGGCGTCACCTATGGCGGCGAGGCCGTGCTCGACAGCATTGACCTGGCAGTCGCGCCGGGCCAGATCGTCACCCTGATCGGGCCCAATGGGGCGGGCAAGACCACATTGGTCCGCGCCGTGCTGGGGCTGCTAAAGCCACACCGCGGCTCGGTATGGCGCAAACCCCGGCTGCGCATTGGCTACATGCCGCAAAAAATCCAGGTCGACGCCACGCTGCCATTGTCGGTGCTGCGCTTTCTGCGACTGGTGCCCGGCGTGGATCGCGTGGCGGCCCTGTCAGCGCTTCAGCAGGTCGGCGCCGAGCACGTGATCGACAGCCCGATCCAGACTGTGTCCGGGGGTGAAATGCAACGCGTGCTGCTGGCCCGTGCACTGCTGCGAGAGCCGCAGTTGCTGGTGCTGGACGAGCCGGTCCAAGGCGTTGACGTGGTAGGGCAGACCGAGCTTTACAACCTCATCACCCGACTGCGTGACCGCCTGGGTTGCGGCGTGTTGATGGTTTCCCACGACCTGCATCTGGTCATGAGTGCGACCGACCAAGTGGTGTGCCTGAACCGCCATGTGTGCTGCTGCGGTCATCCCGAGCAGGTCAGCGGTGACCCGGCATTCGTCGAACTGTTCGGCCAGACCGCACCGAGCCTGGCCATTTATCACCATCATCATGACCACAGCCACGACCTGCACGGTTCGGTGGTCGCCCCATCCCCCCATGTCCACGGAGCGCACTGCAAGCATGGCTGATTTTCTTCTCTACGCCCTGCTCGCTGGTCTGTCCCTCGCGCTGGTAGCTGGCCCTCTTGGCTCGTTCGTCGTCTGGCGGCGCATGGCCTATTTTGGCGACACCCTGTCCCATGCCGCCTTGCTGGGCGTGGCCCTGGGCTTCGTGCTGGATGTCAGCCCCACGTTGGCCGTCACCGTGGGCTGCCTGTTGCTGGCGATTCTGCTGGTGACCTTGCAGCAACGCCAGCCTCTGGCATCCGACACGCTACTGGGCATCCTGGCGCCCAGTACCTTGTCCCTGGGTCTGGTGGTGCTGAGCTTCATGCACGACGTGCGCATCGACCTGATGGCTTACCTGTTCGGGGATCTGCTGGCCATCAGCCCGACCGATCTTGCCTGGATCTTGGGCGGTAGCGCCCTGGTACTCGTACTGATCGCCGTCTTGTGGCGCCCTTTGCTCGCCGTCACCGTCCACGAAGAACTGGCAACGGTCGAAGGGCTACCGGTTTCAACCTTGCGCATGGCGCTGATGCTGCTCATTGCCGTGGTCATTGCGGTGGCCATGAAGATCGTCGGCGTCTTGCTGATCACTTCTTTATTGATCATTCCGGCGGCAGCTGTGCAACGGCATGCGCGCTCTCCGGAGCAGATGGCTGTAGGCGCCAGCGTCATAGGCGTAGTCGCGGTCTGCGGCGGGCTGGCTTTGTCATGGTTCAAGGACACCCCTGCCGGCCCATCCATTGTGGTGTGCGCTGCGGTGCTATTCTTGCTGAGTCTGGCCCTGCCCAAACGGTGAGCGAAAGGCTTACAAGGCCTGCCTTGCAACCTTCGGCGCAGTTAAGGGTCTGTAAGACCAGTTTTCGAGCGTGCGCACCTGGGTGTAGACTTGCTCGCTTTTTGCGCAAATAGAGAGCCGCAGGAATGAAGCCGTTTGCCTCCCGTTGTCTGCTTGTTGGCGTATTTTCCCTGTTCCTCGCCGCGTGCTCCCAAGCACCGGTCGAACAGGCCAACACGCCTGCCCAGCCTGATGCATGGCAGCAATTGCAACAAAATATCGCCAGCAACGAGCTGGCCACCGCAGAAGACCAACTGGTCTCCCTGCAAGCGCAGTCGCCTGGCGACGGCCGCATCGAACAATACCAGCGCGAGCTGGCCGAAGCTTACCTGCAACGCAGTCAGATCATGCTGCAGAAGGGTGACGTGAACGCGGCGGTCACAGCCTTGGCGCGCGCGCGCGCACTCATGCCACAGGCTCCGGCGGTTACTGGCGGTGATGCCGTTTCACAAGCGCGCAAGGCCGAGCTGGCCAAGGCCGAAGCCGCACTCAAGGCTGCCGAAGCCAAGCCCAGGGCTCGGGTGATCGACCCCAGTGCGCCCAGCACGGTCATTGCGTTGGAAACCACCAACATCCAAGCCATGCGCCAGCAACTCGATGACATTGCCGCCGACGTGGTCAACTATGGTTGCGATGTGGTGTTCCAGGTGCCACGCAGCGCGGATGCGCCGTGGCTGAAGACATTATTGGCCAAGCGTGTTCGCAAGATCGACAGCACCTTCGAGCTGAAACAGAAGCACGATATCCAGCGCGCGCTGCCTGCTCAGGTGGTGCTGGTTCCCCACCAGCGCTAAGCCAGTGAACAGGGGCTGCGAGGCAGCCCCTGATACACCGGGATTTAAGCAGGAACCGCTTCGGCAGCCGCTTCACGCTCCCACACGCGATGCCCTTCCACTGCCTTGACGAACGCGTCCATGGCCTTCTGGTCGTCGCCGGTCAGCAGACCTTTGTCTTCCTTCAGACCCAACGTTGCCAGCAGTTCCTGAGTCAGCACCATCGCCTTGAGGTGCTTGTAGCCCTCAAGCAGGAAGTGCTTGGCCAGGCCACTGGCCGCCATGGCATCGGTGGATGCCTTGCCAGCGGGTACGACGATGCCATCGAACATGATCGACGGCATACCTTCCATCGATGCATCCACCGGCAGTTGCGTACCGTCGGCGGCCTTCACAGGCGCGGAGGTCGGGCCCAGCAGCATGGGGCGAGCACTCTGCGCTTCCAGAGCCTTGACCATCTTGTCGACACTGGCAGCATCTACGCCGTTGGCGATCAGTACAGCGATCTTGCGACCCTTGATCCCAACCTTGCCCGGGTGGTTCATCTGGCTTAAGGCTGGCGATTTGGCCAGCTGGCTGCCCTTGACCTTGACGGTACCGGCTTTAGGGGCTGGCAGGCCTAGGTTTTCGGCCACGGCGGCTGCCAGCTTCAGGTCGATGTTGGCGAGAATTTCATTCACCTGGCGGGCGCGGATGTGCTCACGCTCGACCTTGCCCAATTCGAAGCTGTAGGCCTTGATGATGTGCTGCTGTTCGGTCGGGCTCATGCTCTGGAAGAACAGGCGCGCCTGGGAGAAGTGGTCACCGAACGAATCGCTGCGCTGGCGAATCTTGTGCGCATCGACGCGTTCCTGATAGGTCTCGAAACCACCATCGCGGGGGCCGGGCGGGGTTTCCTTCGGCCAGCCACCATCGATGGAATTGGGCTCGTAGGCGGCGCGGCCCTTGTGCACGATATGCTGGTGCATCGCGTCGCGCTGGTTGTTGTGGTTCGGCGCGACCGGGCGATTGATCGGGATCTGGTGGAAGTTCGGGCCACCCAGGCGGCTGATCTGGGTATCGGTGTAGGAGAACAGGCGACCTTGCAGCAACGGGTCATTGGTAAAGTCGATGCCCGGCACGATGTGGCCTGGGCAGAATGCAATCTGCTCGACCTCGGAGAAGAAGTTGTCCGGGTTGCGGTTGAGCACCATCTTGCCCAGTGGCGTGACCGGTACCAGCTCTTCGGGGATGATCTTGGTCGGGTCCAGCAGGTCGAAGTCGAACTTGTGCTCGTCGGCCTCAGGCACGATCTGCACGCCCAGTTCCCATTCCGGGTAATCGCCGGTTTCGATGGCTTCCCATAGGTCACGGCGGTGATAGTCGGTGTCCTTGCCCGCCAGCTTTTGCGCCTCGTCCCACAGTACGGAGTGCACGCCCTCGCTGGGCTTCCAGTGGAACTTGACGAAGTGGGCCACGCCTTCGGCGTTGACCAGGCGGAAGGTGTGCACGCCGAAGCCTTCCATCATGCGCAGGCTGCGCGGAATGGCACGGTCGGACATGGCCCAGACGACCATGTGCGCCGATTCAGGCACCAGCGAGACGAAGTCCCAGAAGGTGTCGTGAGCCGAACCGCCGGTAGGGATCTCATTGTGCGGCTCGGGCTTGACGGCGTGTACGAAGTCCGGGAACTTGATCGCGTCTTGGATGAAGAACACCGGCATGTTGTTGCCGACCAGGTCGAAGTTGCCTTCATCGGTGTAGAACTTCACGGCAAAGCCGCGCACGTCACGTACCGTGTCACCAGAGCCGCGCGGCCCCTGTACGGTGGAGAAGCGTACGAATACCGGGGTGATCTTTTCCGGGTCTTGCAGGAAGCCGGCCTTGGTCAGTTCGGCGTGGCAGCCATAGCTCTGGAAATAACCGTGGGCACCGGTGCCTCGTGCGTGGACGATACGCTCCGGGATGCGCTCATGGTCAAAATGGGTGATCTTCTCGCGCATGATGAAGTCTTCAAGCAGCGAGGGGCCGCGGTCGCCGGCCTTCAAGGTGTTCTGGTTGTCCGAGATGCGCACACCCTGGTTGGTGCGCAGCGCCTGCCCGGTGGCATCGCTGCGGTCTGCTTCCAGGCTCTGCAGCTTGGCATTGGTATTGGCCCGATCCGGGGTCTGGGTACCTGCGGCCTCGCTGTGCTTCGGCGCATCCTTGTTCTTGCTGGGCATGGTTGGCTTTCCTCATCAGTCTTCAGGCGCCCGATCGGGCTTGTCCAGCTAGTGACTCGGGCAGAGGCGCGAGCGTTCCATCGGGATGACCAGCTGTCGCCATATAGCGTTCAGATTGGTCAGAGGCAAAATAAATGCTAAGAACAGCGGTTATAAAAGGCTAAAATGCGGCCCCCAGCCCACCGCTGAATCAATTTCCATGCGCCCCACAAGGTTCGCTACGTGATCGAGTTCCAACAGGTACACAAGACTTACCGCGTTGCCGGTAGAGAAATTCCCGCACTGAATCCCACGACCCTGACGATCGAGGATGGCCAGGTGTTCGGCCTGATCGGCCATTCCGGGGCCGGCAAGAGCACCATGCTGCGCCTGATCAATCGCCTGGAAGAGCCTTCCGGCGGCAAGATCATTGTCGACGGTGAAGAAGTGACCGCATTCAATGCCACCCAATTGCGCGGCTTTCGCCAACAGGTCGGCATGATTTTCCAGCATTTCAACCTGCTGGCTTCCAAGACCGTTGCAGACAACGTCGCTCTGCCGCTCACCCTTGCTGGCCAATTGTCGCGCGCCGAGATTGACAAACGCGTGGTCGAGCTTCTGGCCCGGGTCGGTCTGTCGGACCATGCTCGCAAGTACCCTGCACAGTTGTCGGGCGGTCAGAAGCAGCGCGTCGGCATTGCCCGTGCCTTGTCGACCAACCCGAAGATCCTGTTGTGTGATGAGGCGACCAGCGCCCTGGACCCGCAGACCACCGCCTCGGTACTGCAGCTACTGGCCGAGATCAACCGGGAGCTGAAACTCACCATCGTGCTGATTACCCACGAAATGGACGTGATCCGCCGCGTCTGCGACCGGGTAGCAGTGATGGACGCCGGTCAGATCGTCGAGCAAGGCTCGGTGGCGGATGTGTTCCTGCACCCGCAGCACCCCACCACCAAGCGCTTCGTGCAGGAAGACGAGCACGTCGATGAAGGCGAACAGCGCGACGACTTCGCCCATGTGCCAGGCCGCATCGTACGCCTGACCTTCCAGGGCGAAGCCACCTACGCGCCGCTGCTGGGTACCGTTGCCCGTGAGACCGGCGTGGACTACAGCATCCTTGCCGGGCGTATCGATCGCATCAAGGACGTCCCCTACGGTCAGCTCACGCTCGCCCTGATTGGCGGCGACATGCAAGCGGCCTTTGCCCGCTTCAAGGCCGCGGATGTTCATATGGAGGTACTGCGTTGATGGACGCCTTGAGTTTCTTTGCCAACGTCGACTGGGCCGAAATCTGGCTGGCAACCGTCGATACCCTGATCATGCTGTTCGGCTCGCTGTTCTTCACCGTGCTGCTGGGCCTACCGCTGGGCGTGCTGCTGTTTCTGTGCGGTCCGCGCCAGATGTTCGAACAAAAGGGCGTGTACGCCTTGCTGTCGCTAGTGGTCAACGTGCTGCGTTCGCTGCCGTTCATCATCCTGTTGATCGTGATGATCCCCATCACCGTGCTGATCACCGGCACGTCGCTGGGCGTGGCGGGTGCGATTCCGCCCTTGGTAGTGGGTGCCACGCCATTCTTCGCCCGCCTGGTCGAAACCGCTCTGCGCGAAGTGGATCGCGGCATCATCGAAGCCACACAGTCCATGGGTGCCACCACGCGCCAGATCATCACCAGCGCCCTGTTGCCCGAGGCCCGGCCAGGGATCTTCGCCGCGATCACCGTCACGGCCATCACGCTGGTTTCCTATACCGCGATGGCCGGTGTCGTGGGTGCGGGTGGTCTGGGGGACCTGGCGATTCGTTTCGGCTACCAGCGTTTCCAGACTGACGTCATGGTCGTGACCGTGGTGCTGTTGCTGGTGCTGGTGCAGGTCCTGCAAAGTGTCGGCGACCGGCTGGTTGTGCATTTTTCCCGTAAGTAACCCCAATGGGGTCGGCTCGGCCGACCCGTTCGGGGGCCGTCGCGGCCCTCACAAGGAGTGATCAATGAAGAAGCTGCTTGCTGTCGCTGCCGCCATCGCGGCCTTCTCGGCCCAGGCCGATACCCTGACCGTCGCTGCTACGCCGGTACCCCACGCCGAGATCCTCAACGTGGTCAAGCCGCTGCTGGCCAAGGAAGGGGTAGAGCTGAAGGTGAAGGAATTCACCGACTACATCCAGCCAAACGTGCAGGTGGCGGAAAAGCGCCTCGACGCCAACTTCTTCCAGCACCAGCCTTACCTCGATGAGTTCAACAAGGCCAAGGGTACCGATCTGGTGAACGTGACTGGCGTGCACATCGAACCGCTGGGCGTTTATTCCACAAAGATCAAGAAGCTCGACGAACTCCCATCCGGCGCTACCGTGGTCATCCCCAACGATGCCACCAACGGTGGCCGTGCCCTGCTGCTGCTGGACAAGGCCGGCGTCATCAAGCTCAAGGACAACAGCAACATCCTCTCCACCGTGAAAGACGTTGCCGAGAACCCGAAGAACATCAAGTTCCGCGAACTAGAAGCGGCCACCATCCCGCGCGTGCTGACCCAGGTCGATGCCGCCCTGATCAACACCAACTATGCGCTGGAAGCCAAGTTGAACCCGGAAAAGGATGCGCTGGCCATTGAGGGCAGCGATTCGCCTTACGTGAATATCCTCGTCGCGCGTCCGGACAACAAGGACAGTGAAGACATGAAGAAGCTGGCAGCCGCCCTGCATTCGCCCGAGGTGAAGCAGTTCATCACCGAGAAATACAAAGGCGCTGTAGTACCCGCGTTCTGAGCCTGCACCCTGGGTCGCCAAGCGGCCCAGGGTGAGGTTGCCATTTGGAGCGTGACGCAAGCACGGGGGTCATGCGCCTGTGCTATCGCTCCAGAGGCCAGGTCCCGCGCAGGGCCCTGACAGATGCTCAGTCGCCCCGGACCAGACCGGGCAGGCGGGCCACCAACTTCTTGCTGTCGAACGGCGCACGAATGAAGCCACGCTGACGGCCGTCCGGGCCGACGATTGCCAGGTTGCCACTGTGGTCCACGGTGTAACCGGGCTTGCTGGTGTCGGCAGGGATGAAGGGGATGCTAAGCGCATTGGCCAGCTTCTGGGTATCTTCCACGGAACCGGCCAACCCCACGAAGTCCTTGTCGAAGTAACCCAGGTATTGCTTGAGCTGGTTCGGCGTGTCGCGGTTGGGGTCCACGCTCACCAATACCACCTGCAAGCGGTCCAGCGCCTGCTTGGGCAGTTCACTCTTTACCTGTCGCAGCTGCGCCAACGTGGTGGGGCAGATATCTGGGCAGTAGGTATAGCCAAAGAACAACAGCGACCACTTGCCTTTCAACTCATCCAGCTGCACCGGCTGGCCGTTCTGGTTGGTCATGGTCACGTCAGCCACCGTCCGGCTTTGCGGCAGCAGGATGATGCCGGCATCGATGAGCTCGGTAGCGCTCGGTGGGCGCTTGGCGTTGAGCACATTGTTGAGGATCAGGCCCATGATCACGACGATCAGGGCAGCGATGAGGAAGACGGCTTTCTGGGTTCGGGTCATGGGCTCGATAACAGGTTGAGGTCGACGATAACTGCAATGAACAGCGCACAAGGTAGGCGCTAGGGTACGCCATGCCGGCGTGCTACGCATGCGGCGCGGCGCCACGGTTTGCATTGGTCTTAATGGGCTGTGCGGGACGATTAGCACAGTGCACCCGGTTTTCATGAAATGAACTTCATCAACAGCCCAATGGCTCTAAATCGGTGTAATTGAAGGGGAACAGTCACGCAGGAAGCGCCATATATGCTGGATACGACAGGCATCGGATCCGTTTATAACAAATGGATCTTAACTTAATTGAATATCCAGCTAAGTTAGTGTCTTCCGTTTGAAACGATTTGTCCTTGGAGTTGTCATGAACATCGCTGCTGTACGCGAGCAGGTGAATCAAGCCCACCAACATGAAGGCCAGACCGGCCAGCTGAAAAAACGCCTCGCGCTGCAACTGCCGCACCTGCACCCTTCCATCCAATTGCCGGAGCAGGGTGCTCAGGACACGTTGGCGCGCTTTGTGGGTGCCTACATCGATCAAGTGCCGGAACTGCTTGAAGCGGCCCACGAGGTGGCGCGTGAAGCCGGTATTGAGTCGCAGATCAAGCCCGTACTGAAGATTGCCGAGGCCTACTTCCTGCAGCCGCCTAGCGTTATGCAAGGGCATGTCGGCCTGGACTGCCTGCTGGACGAGGCCTACCTGGCCCATCGCCTGGTGGAGGAGGTCAACGACCTGTATATCCGGCACTTCCAGCAGCCACTCATCCCCGTCGATACCACCGTTGCCAACCTGATCGCTCACCAGCTGATCGGCGAGGCGTTTGCCAATCAGCTCGATGAAGTGGTGCACCACTCGGTCGATGAAATGCTCGACGACGAGAGCTTCGCCGCAGAATCTGTGGAAGCCTACCGTGAAAAACTGAGCAGCCCCGAAACCGGCGCGGCCTGGAAGCGTTGGCCCTGCCTGTCACGTCAGCTGGGCGTGGAGCTCGGCCAGCCGGCCTGAGCATGGCCGGGCTGGCCAATCGTGCGATGGCCAGCCTGGGCCATAGCCCGAGGTCAGGCGCCCACGCCGGACGTGGTGCGTAACCGTCCTTCCACCCGTCGTTTCAAGCGCTTGTGCTCGACTCGAAGCTTGGAACCACTGGCCGCATTGCTGCGGCTCCAGTCTTCGAGCAATTCCAGACACGCGTGGTCGCTATAGCTGAGATTGCCCAGCGGCACATGCAACGTGGTGCCGGCGGGTACGCCGTCTAGCACCTTGGTCAGCGCCGGCACCTTGAGAAAGGTTGCCGCGCCGCTCAGGCGAAGTTCCATGTGCCCGGCCTTGGGCAGGTCCACCAGGCTGATCTTGAGGCGTGCGGCCTTGAAGGCGAGCTTGAGCAACGTCAGAGCAAAGCCCAACAAGACGCCCGTGAGCAGGTCGGTGAAGATGATCGCCAGGGCGGTAGCCGCATAGGTGAACATCGGCATCCGGCCATAACGCCCAAGGCCCCTGAAGGCTTTGAGATCGATCAGTTTTATCCCGGTAAACACCAGCACACCGGCCAGGCTCGCAATCGGAATCTGCTGCAGGATGCTGCTGAGCACGACCACGAACGCCAACAGCCACACGCCATGCAGAATCGCCGAAGCCCGGGTTTGTGCGCCGGCCTGAACGTTGGCCGAGCTACGCACGATCACGCCGGTCATGGGTAGCGCGCCCAGTATCCCGCACAGCATGTTGCCGATGCCTTGGGCCGACAGTTCCCGGTCGAAATCCGAACGCTGGCCACTGTGCATGCGGTCCACCGCTGCGGCAGACAACAAGGTTTCGGCGCTGGCGATGAATGCCAGTGCAAAGGCCGCCACCAGCAGGCCAGGGTCAGTCAGTTTCATCAGGTCATCGAAGCGAATCCAGTCGATGGCCTCGGACAAGTCCGCCGGTACCTCTACGCGGTTCACCGGCAGCGCCAGCCACAGGCTGATGGCAGTCAGGGCTGTCACGCCCAGCAACGCTCCCGGAATGAAGCGCAAGCGTTGTGGCCGCAATCGCTCCCAGCCCCACATGATGAGCATGGTGCCCAACCCCAATGCACCGGCCTGCCAACCCATGCCTGCGCTTTCCAGCGGCAACGCCCCAGCGACGGTTGCCGGGAACGCCAGCAGGTTCTGCATGCCCGACGGTTGAGGCGCGGTGTCGAACATCACATGGACTTGCGACAGCACGATCAGTACCCCGATACCCGCCAGCATGCCGTACACCACCGCCGGCGCCGTTACTCGGAACCAGCAGCCCAGGCGCAGGCGCCCGGCCAGCAACTGCAGCAAGCCTGCCAGAAGCAGAATCGGCCCGAGCATGGCCATGCCGTGCTGGCGCACCAGTTCGAAGACCAGCACCGCCAGCCCAGCTGCCGGTCCGCTGACCTGCAACGGGGAGCCGGCGAGAAAACCGACGACAATGCCGCCGATGATACCGGTGATCAGCCCCTTGGCCGGCGGCATGCCGGAGGCGATCGCAATGCCCATGCACAAGGGCAGGGCCACCAGAAAGACCACTACCGAGGCCAGCAACTCACGCGGCAGGGCCGCTTTCAGCTGTGTAATGTTCACCGTAATACTCCTTTCTCTATCGCACGGCCATTCCTCTGGCCGTGGGCACGTTTAGCCCCGACAGGCGCGCAGCAGCAGGCCGCCAGCGCAGCAGCCGGCACACCAGTCAGGGAATTCAGGGCAGCAGACGGCCACGCCACACCCCAACGGGGTGTAGCCGGCCATCAAGGTTCAGCGGTGGTCGGGTCGCTTAGTAGCGGCCTCTCGGCGTGGCGCAGGGCACTGGCTGGTCTGCCGACAGCGGCAGGAAGCTGTCGCTCAAGGCGTCGTAGGCTTCGATCTTGCTGGTCTCGATGTCGTACACCCAGCCATGGATATACAGCTCACCCGCGGCAAGACGCGAGGCGACGGAGGGGTGCGTACGCAGGTGATGCAGCTGGGCGATGACGTTTTCCTTGGTCAGCACCTGCATGTTCTCATGCTCGGTTTCGCACGAGCAGTTGTTCTCTACCACGGTGCGGGCTACTTCGGCATGACGCAGCCATGCGCTGACGGTCGGCATCTTGGCCAGCGACTGCGGGTTGAGCACGGCGCGCATGGCGCCGCAGTCGGAGTGGCCGCAGACGATGATGTGATGCACTTTCAACGCCATGACGGCGTACTCGATGGCGCTGGAAACGCCGCCGTTCATCTGTCCATAAGGGGGGACCACGTTACCGACGTTGCGGGTGACGAACAGATCGCCCGGCGAGCTCTGCGTGATCAGCTCCGGCACGATGCGCGAGTCGGCGCAGGTAATGAACATGGCGCGCGGCGTTTGCGCCGTGGCGAGTTTCTTGAACAGCTCTTGCTGCTCAGGAAAAACATCATGATGAAAGCGCAGGAAGCCGTCGACAATGTGCTTCAGGGCGGCATCGGCGCTTTCCGCAGGGACCTGCGGCACGACCTTGGATGGGTCCTTTACGGGCATGATTCATCCTCTTGACGGTGAGTAGGCAAATCCATTTTACCGGTGAAAGATTCTGGCAATGCTGGGATTTAGATGACAGGCATTGAGCATAAATCACAGTCGGTGTGGACTGATTTCCTACGCTAGCCGGGAAAACTTAACTGAAACTTAATTCGGAGGCTCTAGAACGGGCGTTCCAGATGATCAGGAGGGTGCTTCAATAGTAGCAAAAAAGCATCAATTGCCAAGTACCATGACTGCAATTATTTGCTTGGATTAGTGAGGCTGGGGATTAAACCCCCAGCGCTCAACGTGGCTCGCGCTGCCATACCAGCCAAGGCCTGACCACTTCGTTCACCTGCTTGCGCGGCAAGACCCCGAAATAGCGACCGTCGAACGACAAGCTGCTGTAGTCGGAGAGCAGAAGCACCTCGCTGTCCGCCAGGCGCAGGTGAGCCTGAGGCGGGCGTGGCATGCTCCGCCCACTGGGGTCCTTGGCCAGCGGCTGGCTGCGCACCTGCAACTGACCATTGACCCGCACGCCCGTCTCGGCAAAGTCCACCTCGTCGTCCGCCACGGCCACAAGGCGCTTGAGCATGTGCATGTAGCCGCCAGGGCATGATCCGCTGCCCAGGTAGCCACGGCTGTGGGCCAGATCGAACAGAGGTTGCTCGGGCGGGCAGAACATCACCAGGTCGCCTTTGGCCGGCGTCTTGTCGACTACCCAATAGATACCGGGCGGGAAACTACTGGTCACGTTGATCCTGGCGCCGCAGTGCAGCGCCAGGGGCAACAGCAGGAAACACAGGATCGCCACGGCGGCAGCCACGCTCAGCGGTCGTTTCATGCCGGGGTCGCAGTGTCCCGCAGGTCGATGGTGCGATCGCTCTCGCGCGGCGCAGGCACCTTGGCGCGGGCCAGGAAGATCGGGTCCTGGAAGTACAACGGCTGCTTGCCGTAGAACGCCGGGTAACCTGCACAGTACACCACCATGTCGCCGGCTTCCTGAATGTTGCCCTGGCTGTCCTTGCGCGGGCCAGGCATGCGCAGGGCTTCGTCGGTGGTGAGCAAGGGGCGCTGGACCTCCTGAATAGTGCGCGAAACCTGCCCGAGCAACGCACTGGAGCGGCGCCCGCTGGTGGTGATCTGCTCTTTCACGATGGTGGTCTGGCCTGTCAGCTTGGACAGATGCTCGGCGGTTTCCACGCGGTTAGGCGGGTAGGCGTTCTGGATATGGCAGTTGGAGGTGATGCTCTCGTTCTGCCCGTAGAATTCCTGCAACTGCGACAAGTCCTGGATGATCAGGTAGCACTTGATGCCGTAGCCGGCCACGAACGCCAACGACTCCTGCATGATGTCCAGCTTGCCCAGGCTTGGGAACTCATCGAGCATCATCAACAGGCGGTGCTTGTAGTGGACCTTGGGCCGGCCGTCCTCGAAGTCCATCTTGTCGGCCAGCAGCCGCACGATCATGTTCACCAGAATTCGCACCAGCGGGCGCAGGCGCGCCTTGTCGTTGGGCTGGGTGATGATGAACAGGCTGACCGGGTCATCGTGGTTCATCAGGTCGCGGATCTTGAACTCCGAGCGCGCCACGTTGCGGGCCACGATCGGGTCGCGGAACAGCGACAGGTAGGATTTGGCGGTAGAGAGCACCGAGCCGGCTTCCTCGGCCGGCCGATCGAGCATGTCACGCGCGGCAGAGCCCACCAGCGGGTGGTTTTCGCCGTCCAGGTGACCGTAATGGGTCATCTCTTCCCACAGCTCCGCAATGGGCCGGGACGGATCGGCCAGCATGGCATCGAGCATCGGCAGGCTGGCCACGCCCCCTTCATCCTGGGCGCGGTAGCACAGGTGCAGGATGCAGCCGACCAGCATGGCCTGCGAAGTCTTCTGCCAATGGTCGTTCAGGCCCTTGCCGTCAGGGTCGACGATCAGCGTGGCCAGGTTCTGTACATCCCCCACCTCGAACTCGGTGCCCAGGCGAATCTCTTCCAGCGGGTTCCAACCCACGCAGCCATTGGCGGTCGCCGGTTCGAAACGCAGCACACGGTTGCCCGCATGCTGCTGGCGCCACCCTGCGGTCAACGCCCACAGCTCACCCTTGAGGTCCGTGATCACAGCGCTGTGCTTCCACGACAGCAAGGTAGGAATCACCAGCCCCACGCCCTTACCACTGCGCGTGGGGGCAAAGGTGAGGATGTGTTCCGGCCCGTTGTGACGCAGGTAATGCAGCTTGTTGCGCTTATCGAGCCAGGCGCCGACGTACACGCCTTCATCGGCCAGCAAACCCGCGCTCTGGATGTCCTTGTGCCCACCCCAGCGCGCCGAACCGTGCAGGAAGGCGTTGGCCTGGACACTGTTGTTGGTGATCATGCGCACCACCACCACGGCAATCAGGCCAACCCCTGTGACCAGTACTCCGACGGAGCCTGCGGTCATCAGCGCGTCCTGCTGTTCGGTCGACCAGCGAGCGGCCCACACCAGGATCATCCAAGGGGCATAGACCCCGTTGAGGTTAGGCCCAAGGGCGGCGTGATAGTTGAACAGATAGGCGAAATATTGCGTGGCAGTGGCCAACCCGGCGAGCAGAAACGCCAGCGCCAGCAAAGCTTGCCAACGGCTGGCGCCGCCGCGTCTCTCGCCGCGAATTTGCGGCCCAACGGCGTTGTTGTGCTTCATGGATGGGCTCCGGAAAGGATGAAGTGAGTGGGAAAAAGGGCTGGAATCATGGCGATGGTGTCCGGCCACGGCTCAGCTCTTGGGTGAGGCTGCGGCGCTGTGTTTCGGTCAAGCTGCGCTCAGCCTGGCGTTGCAGGCTCCATTGCTCGACCAGCTCAGGTTGCTGGGCTCGTAACTGGCGCGCTGCCATTTCCTCGATACGAGGGGAGTACAGACCCATGCCATGGTGCAGGTCCTGCACCCGCTCCAGGCGTGCCTGCAACTGTTGCAGGCGTGCCTGGCAGCGCTGGTTCGCCTGTTCCCAGGCAGCACGCGTGGAGGGCAGGGCGATCATGCCTGGGCGTGAAGCCATGTTCTGCTGCAATTGCGCTTGCTGGCGATCGAGCATGTTCTCCAGCCGCTGTTCCAGCGCACCCGCCTGATCGGCTTTCTGCTCCACCAGTTCGCCAAGGGCCTGATCATAGCGGGCCTGCACCGAACTGCCCTGCAGCAGTGCAGCCTGCTCGGCTGCCAATGCCTGGACCTGCGCCTCGATCCCTTGGCCGGCATCATCGGCCGGCGGGTTGATGGGGGTGGGCATTTTCATCAAGCACTCCTCAAATCAGGAACAGGTAGCCGGCCTTGGCCATGGGGATACGGATCAGCCAAAGCGCCGCAAGGTGCAGGGGGTAATAGGCATAGAACAGCCAGCGCCACCGCGGCACGTTCAGTGACAGGCCGCGCGCCAGCAGCACGAGGGGCAGGGCAGCCATGGCCCAGGCATTGCCATTGATATAGGTAAGCGATGCCAACGAGAGCACTGCGCCCAATGCGGCTATCGGATTGGGACGGCGGACGAACCAGGTTGTACACAGCCCCAGCAGCACCGCCGGCCACCAGAACTCCACCAGTGCGCCACCCAGCACGCATACCATCAGCGCCACGAACCACGCCCAGCGTTGGCCTGCCAAGGCGCGCTCGCAGGCGGCCAGGGTGAGCGTAATCACCAGCAGGGTGAAGAGGATGTTCAAGGGGTAGTAGCCATACCACCACAGCCCGCCCAAGGCGATGAACGGCGGCGTGGCGAGCACGCCGAAGCCCAGCAGGCGCCAGGCGGTACGCCGGTGGCCGCCATTGGGCCAAGCCGTTGGGCGCGCCAGGTTGTAGCTCAGCACCATCACGAACAGCGGCATCGCGATACGGCCAGCTTCGAACAGGTAGGGAAGCGTCTCGTTGAACAGGTACTTGTTCACGTGATCGCCGGTCATCAACAGCAATGCCAGCCACTTCAACGCTTCGAGCGCACCGGTCTGGAATCGAATGCCCGGGGCTGCTACCTGATCGGCAGGGGCGGGGGTGCAATGCGTGCTGGTGAGTGTCATCTGCGCATCGCCTGGCCCAGTCCTGTTTCGAGGGAGAGTTTGGGTGTCATGTCGCGCGCGACCTCGCCAAGCCCCTTCTCGTTGACGATGGCCGTGCTTTTACCAATCTGGAAATTACGATTGGGGTCCACATCACGACGGTCGTGAATCACGAACTGATCGGAGCGCCCCACCTTCTGCAAGATGTGGTGATCATCCATGTCCACGACCATGCCACTGGTGGCAGAGCGGCCCTCTTGCCCAGCGTCGCGAATGCTGGCCCCAGGGTTTAGCGACTTAGCCTTTTCCTCCATTGCCTTGTGGGATTCACTACGTTGGCGGGCCTGAGTGTCTTCCTCGCCCGGGCGATTTTTCTGACCGGGTATGGGAACAGGTTGCAGGTTCAGGCTAGAGATGTAGGCCTGGTCGGGCCTGGACTGCGTCATTGCAGCCTTCATGGCTTGGCTCTGCGCCGTGGACTGCGCATTCAACTGCTTGAGCTGCTTATCGAAGAGGTCGTCGCCCATCTTGTCGACAGTTTGACTGACTTCGGGACGCTTACCCACGAATTCCGCAGCCCGGTTCTTGAGTTGATCGCCCGCTTTCTCGAACCATGTCCCGACCGTCTCCACGCCACGCTGGATCCGCGTTTTGCTCAGCGAGTCGTCGTTTTCAAAAATCACGCCTCGACCATTGGTCTCGTGATCGAACGGCCGAGTCTGGCGGTTGGAACTCAATACCGTGCCTCGCTCACCGATGAACGGCGTATTGTCCAGCACGGAGTATGAACCGTCCTCACCTTGCTTGAACGCCTCGTTGCCAGCCGTGAGCCGGGAATCGATCAACGCTTCCTGAACCTTTGCAGGGTCCTTGATGATGTCGTTGTAGCGGCCGACGCGTTGAAGATCCTCTGGCAACATGGGCTTAAGATCGAAGCCTGCGTCCTGAAGGCTGTTGTACATGTGGGCAAGTGGCCCCGCCGCCAGGTCATCATTTCTATACCCACCCCCAACCTGCGAATGCGCGCCAGGGTACTTCACTTCCTCGATCTTGGAGTTGTCATCATTGCGCAGCGCACTGGTCAACCGGAACGTACCGCGGTATTCGTTACTGGCCACCAGATGAGTGGTGGAGTCGACGTTCTTGCTGATTTCCAGGTTCTTGCCCAAGTGCTCGTCGGACAAGGCGTTCCCATAGGAAGCAACGGTATCGAAGATCGCCAACTTGTGAACGTGAGCTTGTCCGGGAGGAATCAGGTATTCGCCCGTGCTTTTGCCTTGGTCATCGAGCTTGGGCACACCACGATCGATGAACTCGTTGGCCAAGGCACGCGACTGGGCAGCACCACGGCTGAAACCGACGATGTTTACATCGACTTTCTGATCCGGGTATTTGTTATGGAACGCCACGATGGCGTTGTACGCCTGCTCAACCCGCTCCTGCCCGCCCAGGCCCGTCCCACCTTCCAGTGCCGAGCGAACGGACGTCTGTGCCTGACTGCCGACGCCGTCGAAGTACACCTTCTCGGACTGTCCCGTACGCAAGGTACTGTCGTACTGAGCGGGCGCGTGACCGGAGTTTCTGGCCAAGTTGGTACCTTGGGCATTATCCAGGTCGTACAGGCGAGCCACGTTCGTGTGCATGCCTTTAGGTTGGTCCAGGTCTTTGTTATTCCCGGTGCCATCAAAAAAGACCGAAAATCGCAGAGCGTCGCTCATGTCACGTCCCTATGCAGTTGTAAGGCTTGAGTGGTCGCGAGCCGGCGTGCATACCACGCCGGTACGCGGTCAGGCGTCTCGTTTGTTCAGCGTGATGATGAGATCACGAACTGCATCACCTGCCGCCCCGATGTAACCTTTGTAGAACTCCCTGCCCTGATGCAGTAATGGCGAACCGTCCATCGATTCTGCGGCCGCTTCGACGGTCGCAGAACCGTACTCTTCGCTCATCGCCTCGACACTGCGCGCTCGTGCGGCAGGATCGTCGTAGGGTTTCTGATACCAGCTCGACACTTGGTATTCGACGCCTTCACGTTCGAACTTTTCATTCATGCGCGCCGCCAGTGCGATCAACGACTCACGTATCAGCGTCGGGTCGATATCGTGCGCTTTCATGTACGCCTCAACGCGGACCTGAGCAGCTGCGATCAGGTCACCATGGGTGTAACCCTCCATGGGCGGGAAGACACCGTCGGGGAGCTTCATGCCAGGGGTGTAGGGGTGGTAGGTGTAGTCTTTATCAGCCATGGTTGGCTCCTTTGCGTGAACAGGGGAATTGATCAGCAGCGCTACCAGACTGGTAGTCAGTGCAAGGGCCACAAGGCCGATGCGTGAGGGTTGGTAGTGCCATCGAGGTCGTAGTTTCACAGGGTTCATCGTTGACTCCCGCCATAATGTTTTGATCTCAAAATGCTCTAAAGGCTGGCCATTTTTTTGACCCTTTGAGAGTGCCATACTAGTGCAAGTGTTCGAATGCCCTAGCGCCTCGCAAGCAGCATGCCTATTGCTCAACGACGTTTGAAACTTGGTGAATCATGAGTGATCCCCTCCATGACCGACGGCCTCAGCGGCCGATCCTCGTTACCTTTACTATGCAAAATTGCAGTGCTCCTGCCCACTTCAATCGTTTGACTGGGTTTTAGATCACGCCGATCATGAATGACAAAATTTTCTGACTGACCAACTTTCTGAAGAACGTGATAGTCGTCCATGGCGATCAGCATCCCACTGGTCGCTTTACGCTCAGTCTCTGAGGCTGCACTGACGATGGCAGATGGATTCATATCAACCGCTTTTTGCTCCATCACTTTAAAAGACTGGACACGTTGCGGGTCTTGCAAGAGCGGTTGATGATCTAACACATTGCGCAGAGGGGTCGGCACAGGCTTCAAATCAAGGCTCTCGATGTACGCAGCAGTAGGACGTGAAGTAGTGAGCTCACTTGATAATAACGACATCTGCTCCTGCGCAGTCACTGCTCGCTCTGTCTTAAGCAGCTCATAGACATCCTTACTTTCTTCGATAGCATCGCTCCGGGTATCCATCCCGATAAAGCGTGCAGCCGCAGCCAATACGTTTTTGCCAAGCTCCTTCAGGCTGGTACCCAGTTCTTCAAATAGCCGAGATGGAGCGCTGCGGCTGAGCCGATCACCCTGCTCAAAAATGACCAGCCTGCCAGCGGCTTCATGTTTAAACGGCTGATTTTGACGATCAAAAATATTCAACGTTCCCCTTTCCAAAGGAAAGGGTCGATTATTGATAGTTTTAAATGTGCCGTCTTCACCCAGTACGAACGCTCGGTCGCCGTGTTTTAGGCGTGAATCAATCAGCGCGCGCTGAACGTTTTGCGGATCTTCGATAAGCTCGTTATATTGCGCAACACGCTGCACATCTTCATGTTGCATCGGGTTTAGCTCAATGCCTGCAGTACCCAAGCGCTCATACATTAGTGCCAGTGGACCGGCTGCCAGCACGTCATTTCGATAGCCTCCGCCAACCTGAGAGTGTGCACCTGCAAACCTGATTTCTTCAATATTCGCGTTGTCATCTCTGCGCAGCGCACTGGTCAATCTGAACGTGTCACGGTATTCATTCATGGCCACCAAATGGGTCGTCGAATCAACATTTTTGTTGATCTCCAAGTTCTTACCCAAATGAGTATCCGTATTGGGCAACCCATCGGTAGCCACCGTATCGAATATCCCTAATTTATTGACGTGAGCCTGACCCGGGGCTATTAAAAACTCACCCGTACGCTTACCTTGCTCATCAAGTTTTGGCACACCATTCTGGATGAATTTGTTAGCCAAGCTTCTTGCCTGAGAGGCGCCGCGGCTAAACCCCACGATATTAACGTTTATAGAATCATCCGGATACTTATTATGAAAAGCGACCAATACATCGTAAGCTTGGTCAATCCGTCCTTGAGCACCAAGGCCGGTGGCGCCCTCGATAATGGACCTTCCGGATGTCTGGCGCTGACTGCCAACTCCATCGAAATAAATCTTCTCGGATTCGCCTGATCGGTCATGGGTGTCATAGTGTCTTGGTGCACGCCCCGAATTACGGGCGAGGTTGGTGCCTTTGGCCGTGTCGAGCTCAAAAAGGCGCGCTACGTTGGTTTGGATACCCTTGGCAGCGCCCAAGTCCTTATTATTTCCAGTGCCATCGAAATAAATCGTAATACGCTTGGCGTCGCCCATCTTATATCCCTATAACGTTCGAAGTCCCTTTCAAAATGATGACGACTTGCAGCCCGATTTAGAGGTCTATTTTTCCAAACTGGCGATTAAATCATGAACACCATCACCAGCATTGCTAATGTATTCGCGAATGAACTCCCAATCCTTATCTAGTAACGGAGAGCCTCTGAGCGATTCGGTGGTGGCGCGTACCGCAAGCGCGCCAAAAGTCTCCGCCATGTCGGCAACGCTTCGACCACGATCTGCAGGATCCGCATAAGGTTTTTGGTACCACGTGGAGATCTGGTACTCGACATTCTGGGCTTCAAAAGCTTGCTTGAGGTATTTCCCCATGGCAAACAGCGATTCCTTGACTAGCGTCGGATCGATTCCACCATTGTTGAGCACTGTTTCCGCACGGACTGCGGCCGCGCCTATCAAGTCCTCGTGGGTATATCCTTGCATGGGTGGGAATACACCCTCTGGCAGCTTCATACCCGGTGTGTATGGCTGGTAGTGCTCCTGATTGTCGTTCATGAAAAGCTCCTTGGCTTGAAGTGGCATAGAAAGGCCTTGCAGCAGCAGTAACGCACCCAGAACGAGGGGAACGAGCAAGCTCCGTTTTGGACAACGCCAGCGGTGTAGGGTAGCGTCAATTCCAGCGGCAGAAGCCGTGACACTCAAATGTTCGTTTTTTTCCATCTCAGCTTTTTACCTTAGTCTCAGGTAGGCCTCATTGATCACGTGATACGCTGCCAGCCGCTTGGTTGATTGAAGAATACTGAGTATTTTTCGGCTCAGGGCCATCACCTTGATGTTCATCAAGGTAAATGCTTCAGATCCTAAGGCTTCTATCTCCCACGGCTTGGGTACTTTCACCGCTACAGAATCCATCACTTGCCGCCTACTATCAGACCTCGCGGCACATACGCGGTCGCTGCCTTAGGCTGGGCCACGGCTGGCTGCGTTTCAACGACCGGCGTCGCTCCAGAAGAGATGTTCGCCGCAACGACAGGCGATTGGCCCGGTGCGCCAGACAAGACGGCGGCTTGTGCTATCTGCTGCGTGGCGAAGCGCTCATCCAGCCAATCGGCCCACCAGGCCGCACGCCGCATCACCTGCTGGCGATAGCGGGCATTGATCGCGGGGGTACGCGAGTGGTAGTTGGCGACCCGCGTCCACAAATCGCCACGGTCGTTGCGCACATGGCCGCGCAAGCGCCAGGCGGCCAGGTCATAGGCATAGCAGCCACCTTGCTCCACATCCTGGGCAGTGATGCCGTAACGGGCGAGTTCGCGAAGGTAGCTGGTATTGAATTGCATGGGGCCTACGTCGTAGGTGCCATTGGTGTTGCGCACCCATTGCCCCGGCTTTCCGCCTTCCTGAGCGGCCACCGCGAGCACGATATTCACGGGCAGCTCGTACTTAACGGCGGCCATGACCGAGCATACGATCGGCTCTTCAAGTGGCGGGAGCGAAGGCGGGGCGTCGATGGGCATGCGCGTAGGCCTAGATCACTTTGCCAAATTTCTTGTTAATTTCTTTGGTCTTATCCGAGTCAGCTGCTGGGCAGCTGTCAAGGAAAGACTGTCTTGCGTCAGCGGTCTTATCCAGCCTGATTTTGCCTTTCTTTTTCTTCACGATATTGAAGTAGTCCGCTACCGGACCCTCGCAGCCTTCAACGACACCGGCGCCTTTGAATTTGCCAAACATGCAAAGGACGGTGGCACAAGGATCACCAGCAAACGTAGGAGTACTGACCAAGGCGGTGACCGCCAGAGCGACTGCCGGGAATAATTTCTTGGCTTTCATGACTGCACTCCTAATTTCATGTCTTTTTACTTTTTGTAAAACTGGCAACCTCGGCAGAGGGATCAAAGCTGCGGCTAGTAGAACGCGTGTCCAACGGAGCTGATTGCTTGCTCGAAGTTGCAGCGGCGCCGCCACTACTCGTTGGCGTACCTCCGCTGGTTGTACCGCCCTGCTTACCGCCAGAAGTCGCAGTTTCTGCGCCGATGCTGGGACTCATCGAACTTGCGCCAGCGTTGGACGCAGCAGAAGAAGCACTTGTGGCACTTCTACCCCCTTCGGCAGGTGCGGAAGAAGCACCTGCGCCATCACCCCCACCATTACCCTCACCACCACCAGAGGAACCGCCAAGCTCTGCGCTACCGGACTGTGACGAGCCGCTTTGCTCGCCACCTCCACTTGCGCTGCCGCCCGAGTCACCTGAGTCGCCCGAGCCGCCTCCAGATGCTTGCCCCATCGCGGAGGCCATGCTCGCCATGGCAGAGGCTCCACCGACACCGCCACCTAACGAGCTCAGTCCC
Organism: Pseudomonas sp. DE0157; assembly: GCF_007678615.1. Lineage (NCBI taxonomy): Bacteria > Pseudomonadati > Pseudomonadota > Gammaproteobacteria > Pseudomonadales > Pseudomonadaceae > Pseudomonas > Pseudomonas sp. DE0157. Next base: position 541,772 of record NZ_VEJN01000002.1, on the reverse strand, counting down.
ATTGCGCCACCGAGTGGACTGGAGCCTCCACCGCCAGCGTTACTGCCACCGCCGCTGCCGCCTCCACCCATCAAGCTGCCCAGCTGAGACACCATACCGGCACCACCCGAGGTGGCCGATGACATGCCCTTGAATGCCGAGTACATGCTCTGGGCGCCACCCATCATGCCTTTCGCCATTCCGGCCATGCCGGTAACCGCCGACATCCCGCCAGAAGCTGTGGCACTGGCCATCCTGGCAGCTGTGGAGGCGGCTTGCATGCCGGCTCCAGCGATTGCTCCGGCACTGAACGAGCCTGCGGCGCTGGCGGCGCCACCACCACCGGGGATCAAACCGGCAATAATATTAGGGAGCGTGTGGATAAGAAGCGCCAAGACAAAAGCGACAATGCAGGGCACCAGTAGCTGCTCAACGGAGGCTCCTTCATCCATTTTTTGTAGAAGTCTGTCCATTACCGATGTAGCGATACCTATCATCAGCGTCATTGTAAGCAGCTTTAATGCAATACCGGCTACTGATCTGAAATAGCCAATAGCGATATCTGAAGTCCAACGCGAACCCCCGAACCCTAGCACAAACATGCCGGCATACGACATGATCCAGGCAGTCACTAACACCAGCAAGACATTGGCAGCGACGGCAGCTAGGCAGAGCAGAATAATAAGACAGACGAGTACGATTGCTAAACTATCGCCAGGCTTGAATACACTTAAACTTTTTGCAGCCTTTCCTACGATCTCGAAACCAATGGTAATGGGCGTAGACGGGTTGAGCTCTTTGACGCCGCCTGCTTCTGCACCTATACGCATAAATGACCTGACAATGGATATTGCGAAGTCAGGACCGTTTGTCAACAACCACAGATAAAAACCAGTGAACACTATAAAACGAATAAACTCGGCAAAAAATTCACCGATATCCGCCTTACGCATGGCCATAAAGCCAAATGTCCAAACCAATGAAATCACAGCCAAAGTCCAGAATAGTCTTTTGGCGTAGACCATGATGATCTCTGCCCACTCCGCAGAACTTTTTAAAAATTCAGTTGTGACATCATTCAGGACGCCACCGGTGTCTGAGGGCGCAGCTGCCGCTATCCTTGATAGCAGCAGTGCACCTACAATAATTGCTAACCGGATGGCCGGTCTTGTCATGGCGTGAATCCTTTATCTTTACTACGATCAGGCTTGGGAATATTCCACAGCTTGTCACTTGCCTCCTGCTGGGCTTTGGCTTTCTGCTCGTCCTTTGACTCCCAGCACCCACTCAGCAGGGCAACAAATGTGGTAACCAGAGTAGCGATCAGTATACGTTTCATGGCGTGAATCCTTTATCCAAGCTTCTATCGGGTTTAGATATCGTCCAAAGACGTCGACTCGCAGCATCCTGCATCGCTTCTTTGTTAGCGGCCGCCTGTTGCTGCGCAGCAATTGCGCCTTGTTGCGTGATCATCAAAGATCGAATCTGCATGAGCTGGTTAGCCTGCTGGCTAGCCAGTTGGTTCGCGTAGCCGAGCGCCTTCATCTGCCCATCAGCATCGTTGGCCAAGCTCTGGAGTTCCTGCAGCCTGGCAGAGTCACGCTTGATCGTTGCCTGCTGCTCCTCGATGCCTTTGAAAACGGCATCGTTGGCCTGCTTCTGGCTCTGACTGGCAATCTCTTGGCTTTCGAATAGCTCCTCACGATCAGCGTCAGAGCAACGACCGCCATTGAAGCAAGGGCTGTTCTTGTAGTAATTGATATCTTTGAATTTGGCCAGGTAGCGATCGAGATCGCCAGCCTGCTGTTTGTAATACGACAGCGTGTCGGTCATTTCCGTGACACGATCAATGGTGCCTTGAACCTGCCCCCACACTTCGCCGATGGGCTTGGCAGTGTTCTGCACCATGTTTCGATATTGATCGAGCTGCGTGGTGTATTGCTTAACTTGCGTCTTGTACTCATCAATCTGCTGAAGCATCTGCGCGTAAGTTGATCCGGACGTGATTTCGTTCAACATAGCGTTTGAGCCATCAATCACGGGGATACCCGCGACCGCCCGCATGGCAAGGCCTAGACCAACCATGACGCCTGCCACGGGCTTTAGATAATGTAGAGTCCTCATCTTTCCTCCTGGGTTCATCAGTAGTCGAACGCTTGATAAGGCTTGGAGAACACCATGTCCTTGGTCACCATCACGTTGAAACGGAACCCGGGACGAATCTCCAGTGTTGGCGCAATGTTCAGGTTCTTGGCAATCATCTGGGCGGTCACCTGACCCAGTTGCTGCCCAAGCGCCTCACTCATCGCACTGCTGGCGGTCTGTTGCTGATTGCCGCCACCAAAACCACTGTTGGTATTGCGGTCCTGGCTAAGGCTGATACCTGCCACAACGCCAGACATCAGGAATGCCGAGCCGAATACACGGACATAATGATTGTTCACTTTGTCCGACATGCCGGCATACCCTAGGCCGTCGGCGCTTGGCATTGCACCGATATCCATCGCCTTGCCATCTGGAAAGACAATACGCTGCCAGGCAACCAGCACACGGGCCTGTCCGTAGGCCACATCGCTAGAATACGAACCGACCAACCGCGAGCCTTGCGGGATCAGCAGATACTTGCCGGTGGGGGTGTCATAGACACTCTGCGTGACTTGGCCCGTAATCTGGCCAGGTAGATCCGAATTGATGCCAGAAATCAGGACCGCTGGCACGACAAACCCGGCGCGCAGCGTATAAGGAGTGCGTGGGGCCTCGAGTTTGGTATCCAGTTCCCAGCGATCTTCACCACCTTGGGCGTTGAATTGGCTCAGGCTTTTCCCTGAGCTTTTCTCGGATTTAACGAGGAAGGGTGAGTCGTCCTGGCCTCCAATTCCGCTGTTTTCATTACGCATCTGACGTATCTCAGCCAAACGTGCTTTGAACGCTGCGTTCGGGTCGCTGCGCGACTGTTCTGTCAGCCGCTGCTGTGCAGCTGCGATACGCGCCAATGCATCCTGCGGGTCCTGGGGGGCATTTGAAGAGCCTGGGCTGCGAGACGCGTCGACCCGTACCGTACTCTTGGCCATCACTGCTTCCTGGAACTGCTGCGCCTTCATGCGCCGAATGCGCTCCACTTCCTCAGCGTCGGCACTCGGCTGCCCGCCACGCGGGGGCAGGGGCGGTGCATCGAGGTTGTCCGGACGCACAACCTGAAGCCGCTCAGGCGCCTCTTGCACAGGTGTATTGCTCAGTGAAGGTACCGCTGGTGGCTCGGCCTTGCTGGGGATGATCCCGTCCGAATCCATTCCGCTGATCTGATTGGCGAACAGACTACTGTTACCGGTCTTCTCCGCCTTCTTGTCCTCGGGGTCGTGTTGCTTGTCCGCCCGATCTGCTGCCACAAGAATCATGATCAACAGGAAAATGGCAGCGGCACCGCCGATGATGTACATCGGCCAGTTGTTCACACGCCGCACACCGCTGCTGCGGTTCAACTTGCCGGGGGAGGCGTCCGGGGACATGGCATCGTTAGCTTTACTCATCCCATGTCACTCCTTGCGAACCCAGGCGCCAGCGGCCAGCAGGCGATCGTTCTGCACGCCATAGGCACGGCTCAGGGTTTCTGGGCCGACCCGCAGAATCACCCGCAGCAGCTGGGTGTCCTTGGGGGTGTCGACCACGTAGTTCAGCGGCAGCGCAGGTACCACGCCGCGCGCGGCAGGCGCTGGCTGGGCCTTGGGGTCGAACTCCTGCACGGAATAGCCGGACGCCCGCAGGGTGCTCAACAGGGCAGTGCCAAAACCATCACGGGTTTCCTGGGCAAAACGCAAGCGGGTGCTGGCCGGCGGGTGCACCACCGCCAACTGGCGAACGGTGGCCTGCGCCAGCTGCTGGTTGACCGCAGGCGATGTGCGCTCGGCGAAGTTGCCATAAGGCCCGTTGGCGCAGGCGGCCAGCCACAAGGTGGCGAACAGTGCTAGACAAACGCGCATGCTCATTTACCCCGCTGGATGGTGACGCGGTCCTGGGACTTGCCCACGCCGGCAATCAGGATGGCCTTGTCAAAAACAGTGTCGACGATGTAGCGATCGCCCTGAACGCGGTAGTTGACCATCACGGTTTCGTCATCCCGGAACCAGCCGCCGTCCTTGCGCACCACCATCAGCGACGGGGCCTCGGTCTGAGCCACGGTCTGCGGCATCTGGATGATCGTCTTGCTGCCATCGTTGTAGACCCGCACGGGTTTCCAGGCAGTGTCGCCCTCGACGGTGTAGTCGAAGCTCAGGTTACCCAAGTATTCGCCGGTTTCGGGGATGGTCGCGCGCTTGCGCTCGGTGGTTTCGCGCTGCTTGATCATGTTCCACTTCGCCAGCGCCTCTTCCGGATAGGTGAAGGCCACCTGCGGCATGTACTGGGTGCGGTGCGAGCGGAGTTTGAAGTGGTAGGTGCGGCGGTTGGTGGTAACCACCAGCGACGTTTCCAGCCCCACGTCCATGGGCTTGATGATCAGGTGCTGCACTTCGCTCGGGCCAACACCGGTGATGGCCGGCTCGACCGTCCAGCGGGCGGTGTCGCCCAGGTTGATCGAGTTGACCTGCTCACCGGCCTGCAGGGCGATGTCGCACACCTGCAACACGGCGCAGACGATGCTCGGCTGCTGGGCACCGAAGATGAAGCGGGCAGTGCCATCCCCACCGTCGACCGGCTTGATGCCGGTGGCACTGGCCTGCTGCCAACGCTGGGAAATGGCCAGGGCGGCCTTTTCCTGCGGGGTCAAGGTGGGGTTGGCGTCCGAGAAGTACAGGTCGGCCTGACTGGTGCCGGGCGCGGCCTGAACGAACGCAGGCAGTGCGGCGGCGAGCAAAGCGCAAAGATAACGGTTCATGGTCGGTCCTTCAGAGTTGCTTAGACCAGGAGAAGTCGCGCACATAGGTCCCGATCGGGTTCATCCGCAGTTGCTCTTCGCTGGTTTGAGTTGTGGGTTCGGCGGTATAGGTGGTCACCAGGGCACGCCAGTTGGCCTTGCTCTTGACCAGGCCCTGTCGATCGCGAGTGACTTCTTCCCAGTCCACCTGCCATGTTTCCGGGGTCTGCTGCATGACCGAGCGGATATCAACGCTGACGGTTTCCTCGGCAGCGCGCACGAAGGGGCTGGACTCCTTGGTGCCGTTGAGCCATTCGTTCATCTTCTGCGTAGCCGGATCGTTCTGCCCCAACAGCGCATAAATGCGGAAAATCGACTTGCGCAATAGCGCCACATCCGGGGTGACGGTGCGCGCATCGGCAATGAAGCTGGCAACCTGCGATTTCACAACGCGCTGATCGACTGGCTGCGCCACCTGCGCCGGCGCTACCGCCAATGGCTGTCCAAGCTTGTCCACTTCGACCACGTAGGGCACGAACTTGGACTGGCTGCCAATATGAATCAGCCCGCCCACACAGGCCAGCGCAATCATCATCGACAGGATGGCAACCACCTGCCACATCAGACGCGAGGTCACGACGCTGCCGACATGGTCATTCCAGGTACGGCGGGCGGTCAGGTAAGGGTTGTCCAATACCGCACCTTGCGGCGATGGAATTCTCGAGGTGCTATCGGAAGGTTCAGCGGGGCGTTTGCGCACCATCGCTTTCATGCGTTCAGCGAAGCTCATGCGGCCACTCCATAATCATTCAGTCTGAGGCCACGGGCGGCCAGCCATTCGTCTACCCAACCGTCGCCATACTTGGCTTCCAGTCGCTTGATGGCGGCAACCGACTCTTTGTCGGAGGCACCGACGAAGGCCAGGGCAAGCGGGCCCAAGGCAAGGTCATATAGCCGGCGGCCGTTTTCCGATACGTAGTAGTACTGACGCTTAGGCACGGCGGTGGCGAGGATTTCGATCTGCCGGGCGTTCAGGCCCATGCGCCGATACAGCAACGAGGTTTCCTCGTCGCGTGCGTAGACGTTAGGGAGGAAGATCTTGGTAGCCGTCGATTCGACGATGACGTCGAGAATGCCGGAGTTGGCGGCGTCCGACAGGCTCTGAGTAGCCATCAGTACCAGGCAGTTGGCCTTACGCAATACCTTGAGCCACTCGCGGATTTTCTCGCGGAAAGCGGGGTGGCCAAGCATCAGCCAGGCTTCGTCGAGAATGATCACCGCCGGCTGCCCCTTGAGCGCGCGTTCGATACGGCGGAACAGATACAGCAGCACGGGCAGAGCGTACTTGTCACCCAGGTTCATCAGTTCTTCGATCTCGAAGACGGTGAAGTCGGACAGCGCCAACCCGTCTTCCTCGGCGTCGAGCAGGTGCCCCATGGTCCCGTCAACGGTGTACTGACGCAGCGTTTCCCGAACGGTCTCGTCCTGGACGACCAAGCAGAATTCCGAAAGGGTACGCGAGCCATCGCGGTACATGCTCATCACCGCGTGGCCTATTTCGTTACGCTGAGCAGCAGTCGTTTCCAGGCCGTTTAGCGCCAGAATCGTATCCATCCACTCCATGGCCCAAGCGCGATCGCCCTTTGTCTCCAGAAACTGCAGCGGGCAGAAGGCCAAACGCTCGTCATCGGCCGCAACCGTGAAATGACGACCCGACTGGCCACCGCTTTCAGCGCGGATACCGGCTGCCAGCGGATACATCGACATGCCTTTGTCGAAGGCAAAGATCGACATACCTTGGTAGCGACGCAGCTGCGCGGCGATCAAAGCCAGGTGTGTAGACTTACCGGCACCGGTTGGCCCGAACATGAAGGTGTGACCCAGGTCACGTACATGCAGGTTCAGACGGAACGGCGTGGCTCCACTGGTCACACAGTGCATCAGTGCTGGCGACAGTGGTGGGTAAAGCGGGCAAGGCGCCTCGGCACTGCCCGTCCAGATGCTGCTGGTAGGCAGCATGTCAGCCAGGTTCAGGGTGTTCATCAAGGGGCGACGAACGTTTTCCACGCCGTGACCAGGCAAGCTGCCCAGATAGGCATCCAAGGTATTGATCGTTTCGATACGTGCAGCAAAGCCCAGACGCTCAATGGCTTTCTCAACGCTACGCGCCGACTCTTCCAGTTGTTGCCGATCTTCGTCCATCAGAACAACGACGCTGGTGTAGTAGCCTTGAGCGACCAGCCCGCTGTTTACCTCGGCGATTGCGTCAGCGGCATCTTGCACCATCGACATGGCATCTTGGTCGATGTTGCCGTTGTTGGTATTGAACACCTGGTCGAAGAAACCGCGCACCTTCTGCTTCCACTTCTTACGGTACTTCTCAAGGTGCTGGACCGCTTCGTGCGTATCCATGAAGATAAAACGGCTGGACCAACGGTACTCGCATGGCAGTTCGGCCAATGCTGAGAGAATGCCGGGTGCGGATTCGAGCGGGAAGCCTTCAATGGCTACGACCTGGATGAAGTTTCGGCCGATCTTCGGCACAACACCCCCCCACATTTCCTTACCGCCGATGACAGCATCCAAGTACATGGGGTTGCTCGGCAGTTGCACAGGCTGACTGATACCCGTCACACAGAACTGTACCCAGCTGAGCAAGTCGTCATGCGTGATCTGTGCACCTTCTTCGGTGACCAGCGCATTGGCTTTTAGACGGGTCATCTTCAACACTGATGACAAGCTGCCTTCAACGCTTACGCAGTCACGCTTGAATTGTTCGATGAGGTTGCGTGTGCGCGCCTTGTGATCGGGCGGCGGCGTGTCGTCATCGAACATGAGCTCGACGAATTTCTGTTGCGCCAGCATCGGCGGGAAGAACGTCAATGTGAGAACGAAGTAGCCTTCATACAATGAACCCAGAGATTCGAAGAAGCTGCGACGTTCCTGGTCCATCGCTTCAGTAAGCCGATCCGGGAAGTGCGAAAAACCCTTGCTGGAATAATTGACCGCCGGACGCCGAACAGCATCGACGTGGATCATCCAGCCGCTACCCAGCCCAGCGAGCGCCTGGTTGATACGCAGCGATACCAGCTCGCGCTGGGCGTCGGTGCTGCTGGCATTATCATCGCCACGATACAGCCACGCTGCCATGAAGGCGCCGTTCTTACCAACGATCACGCCGTCGTCGACCAACGCGGCATGGTTCAGCAAGTCCGACAGCCCGGCATCTTTGGAGCGGTGCTTTTTCAGCTTCAGCTCGGCATCGACCTGCAGGAGACGCTGGACCAGCAGTAGGACCAGCAACGCACCGAGGGCTGCGATGGCATACGCAATACCTTCGATCATTTGTATTGATTTCCCTGACTTGGAGGGTTGTCCCTGAACGGAGTGCTACGCGCCGGGTAATAAGACTTGTAGCGTCGATGGCGCAGGTATACCGGGCGCATCTTCGCGTCGGCCTTTGCCATCACCCGCAGAATGAACAGCGCAGCGAACCACAGCACTAGCCCGACTACCGTGGCGCGCAGTTCTTGGGCACTGAAGATCAACGCGAAGGCCAACAGGCCGGAGAACATCACCAGCTCACGGTCACCTCCCATGAACAGGTTGTCCCGGTTACCGGCTCGCCGAATGGGAATCGTGCGCAGTGCCATGGCTCAGACCTGACCCTGTACCAGGGTGTGCTGAGGCAGTGGCAGCAATTGCGCCAGCTCTGCGCTAGTACCAAAGAAGCTGCTCATGATGTTGTTGGCACCAACGATCAGGGCCATCACCAGCACCAGGAAAATGAGGGTGCGGAAGAAGCCGTTCAGGTCGCCGCCGAAGATCAATACGCCGCCCGCTACCACGATGCCAATGATCGACAAGGCGAAGGCAACTGGGCCGGTTACCGATTTGCGCAGAGATTCCAACCAGCTCTCGTAAGGCAGGGTGCCGCTACCGGCGGTAGAGGCGAAGGCATTTTCCGGGGTGACCATTACGTAGAGCATCAACAGGCAGAGCGCCAGGTAGCCAAACGTTTGGGCATTGATGCGGGACAGAGAAATGTTGGCTTGCATGTGCGATGTTTTCCTAGAGGTTGCGCATGATGTAACGGCCGTTTTCGTACCCGGAAACCTCGAGGATTTCCTGGATGCGGCGGCCTTCTGGGGTTCTGGCGATGGAGATGACGACGTGAACCGCTTCGCCAATCAGCGGCTCGATGTCGGCCGGAGCCGACTTGTTGCGGGAAACCAGGGATTTGAGACGGGTCAGCCCTTCACTGGCGCTGTTGGCATGCAGCGTGGCGGCGCCGCCAGGGTGGCCGGTGTTCCAGGCATCGATCAGGTCGAGTGCCTCTTCGCCACGCACCTCACCGACCAGGATGCGGTCAGGGCGCATACGCAGGGAGGTCTTGAGCAGGTGGGTCATGCTCACGTCGACGGTGGTGTGGTACTGCACGAAGTTCTTGGCCGCGCACTGAATCTCACCGGTGTCCTCGATGATGAATACGCGCTCACTGGGAAATTCGATGACCATCTCGTTGATGACCGCGTTGACCAAGGTGGTCTTGCCGGTACCCGTACCACCGATAACGAGGATATTGCGGTGATCACGGATGGCCCGCTTGATGGCATCGCACTGGGCCGGCGTCATGATCGCCGACTCCACATACTGGTCCAGGGTGTAGATGGCGACCGCCTTTTTTCGGATCGCAAACGTGGCGGCGCGCACCACCGGCGGAAGCTGGCCTGCGAAGCGCGACCCGTCCAGGGGCCATTCGCCTTCGAGCAGCGGTTTGCTGCGGGTCACTTCCTTGCCATGGAAGCCAGCCACGGTCTTGATGATGGACTCGGCCTGCGCCGGACGCAGATCGCCAATGTGCCTCATCGGTTGGCCCAATTGTTCGAGCCAAAGCTTGCCGTCGCCGTTACACATCAACTCGACGGTCTGCGGGTGGTTGAGCGCATCGATAATGAGCGGGCCGGCATCGCGTTCAAGTTTTTTCTTGGCGCGATCTTTCAGGCTGGCAGTTTCTGCAATATCCACACTGTTCGTCCATGAATTAAACGCTGACCCTGTCACACGGTATTCAACCGAGCGCGTGTTACAGGTCTTCAATTACTGATAACGGGCAAAAAGCTCTTCGCTCGAATATCCACCCAGGCTGACCAGATGCTTTCAAGTTGCGTGAGACGATCCACAATGGCGCGGAGGTTACCCGAGCAACAATTGCTAACGAAATGGTGGATATCTTACAAGCATGTAAGCCTTTTCCTACAAAATTGGTACGAGCGTTCTTCGAATTGGCTACACGCTCCTACGTGAAACCCGCGCCGTAGCTGGTCTCTACCATGAGCGCCAGTAATGCTGGCAGCTAATCGCCACTACCATCGAATGATCGTCTTTCACAAAAAATGAGAGGCAATTCACAATTAACCAAAACATTTTTTTGTGGCCCAGTTCACAGTTGCCCACTTCATAGACATCACAGCCGTCAGTCATGAGTTGATATACGCGGGCTATCCAATAATGGCATTTAGATATCAATTTTCGCGAAAGACAACATATACGCTAATTGGTTCAAAGCAATTGCAGCTGCCTGCCTGGCAGGCTGAACAATGAGCAATCGAGTTGTAAAGATTCACGTTCTTCCAAGTTCAGCTTGCGTACAGTCTTGTCGAAACGCTGCGCCAACAGCTGGGCAAAAACACCTTCACCCCGCATACGAACACCGAAGCGGCTGTCATAAAGCGCTCCGCCCCGGCTTTGCCGAATCAGGCTCATCACATGGGCTGCGCGCTGCGGATAGTGATCGTGCAACCACTGCTCGAACAGAGGGGCCACCTCCAGCGGTAAGCGAAGCATCATGTAGGCCGCGCTTTGCGCCCCGGCCTCTTGCGCCGACTCCAGCAACTGCTCCAGTTCACAGTCGTTGATCATGGGAATGATCGGCGAACACAGCACACCTACAGGTACGCCGGCATCGCGCAGCAGGCGTATGGTCCGCAAGCGCGCAGCAGGCGAAGCGGCACGGGGCTCCAGCACACGTTTAAGGCCAGCATCAAGGGTGGTATGGCTGATCATCACGCGCACAAGGCGCAAGCTGGCCATTTCGGTCAACAAGTCAAGGTCACGCAGAATCAAAGCGCCCTTGGTGACGATGGTCACTGGGTGGCGAAATTTCAGCAGCACCTCCAGCAAACGCCGGGTCAGCAAGTGTTCGCGCTCTATCGGCTGATAAGGGTCGGTGTTGGCCCCCAGATTGATCGGCGCACACACGTACCCAGGTTTGCTCAGCTGTTGTGCCAGCACATCGGCCGCATTGGTCTTGGCGATCAGCTTGGTTTCGAAATCCAGACCCGGCGACAGGTCCCAATAGGCGTGGGAAGGGCGTGCATAGCAATAGATGCACCCGTGCTCGCAACCGCGATAAGGGTTCATCGACCGGTCGAAGGGCAGGTCGGGCGAGGTATTGCGGCTGATCACGGTCTTGGCCGTCTCGATCCGCACTTCGGTCCCTTGCGTGATCGGCACATCTTGATACCAGCCATCATCCTCATACGATGAGTGGGTAGGGCCGAAGCGATTATGCGGATTATGCGCAGTGCCGCGGCCCTTCAATGGAGGTGGATATGACATGGCTAAACCCTTTACTGTACACATGTACAGTAAAGGGCGGACCGGGTAATTGCCAGCCCGATCATCCGGCAGCCTGAAGCCACTGCAGGTAAGGGTGCAGGCTGATCTCACGGCCTAGAAACTGTCTCACCCCTTCACGCAATGGGCGCGATGCCCCTGGGGCGATAAGTGACTCGAACAGCACCTGTCCAAGTGCACGATCAAGTACCCCCGTTTGCTCGAAGCGGGTAAAGATATCCACGGCGCATACATCTGCCCAGAGATAGGCGTAATAGCCGGCGTCATAGCCGGTAACCAGGTGGTCGAAGGTGTGGGCCGGGTGCTCATGGGCGTGCAGGGGCCAATAACCACAGTGTTCGCGCGATTGAGCGAATCGCTGGCGAACGGTTTTCCCGTCACCTGGGTTCGTGTGCAGGTCCACATCGAACAAGGCCTTGCTCAGCTCAAGCGCGGCTTCGCCGATGGCTTCGCGCTTGTAGCGCTCGATGCACTGCTCGACCTGCTCCCTATCAATCTGATGCCCGTCCGAATGGTGGGAGGAAATGCTGACGAGATAGGCGGCGTTCCACACCCAACGTTCGAAAAGCTTGCCAAATAGCTCCGTCCCGTCCGTACCGAGTTCGATCACGCCCGACTGAACCTGGTTGTCGGTACGCACCAGAAGGTGATGTAACGCATGGCCAAACTCGTGGTACAGCTTGCGCAGCGCGAGGTGATCCAACAATGGCTGTGCGCCTGCGCTACCTTCGGGCACATCACTGAAGACCATCACCACCGCTTGCTGGTAAATCCCTTCCGCGTCGACCCGGCGGTTACGCACATAGGTTGTGAACACCGCATCTGCCTGCTTACCGGCATGCTGTACAGCATCGAGATAGAGCAAGCCAATGCGTGCGTTGTGCTGGAATGCCTCAAAAGCCAGAACTGAGGGTGCCCATACAGGGGCAGGGGTGGCCCTCAACTCCAGGCCAAAGAGCCGCCTGGCCAGCTGGATCAGCGCGTCGATCACGGCAGCCATTGGGAAAAATTCGCGCAGCGCCTCCTTCGACACTATCTTGGCCGCGTCTCGCAGTTGCTTTTGGGCAAAGCGTAGGTCCCAGGGCTGCATGTCATCCAGACCCAATTTCTGTGCGTCACGCTCAAGGTCTGAGCGCCACTGCTGCACCAGGGGTTTCATGCCAGCAGCCAAACTTTGCAGGAATGCACGAACCTGGCCTGGCGAACCTGCACTTTTGCGCGCCAAGCTCAGGTTCATGTGATCGGAAAACGCCAACAGCGTCGCTCGTTCATGGCGCAGAAGTGCCAGTTGCTGCAGCACCTGACCATTATCTGGTGACGAACCGGTATTGACGCCACGTCCATGGAAAGCCCGGTACACCTGCTCACGGATAGCACCTAGCTCGGCCTCTTCCAGCACACGCTCGGCAGCCCAGCTTTCGCAGGGTATGGACCACCCGTTACTGCCACGCTGCCTTGCCCGTTCGTTCAACTCGTCGAGACTGCGTTGGGATAGACCGCGCAGCTGAGTGATATCATCGACGACCACGTCCGGATGATCGAGATTGAGCAGATACCGTTCTTCAAGCTCGGTTATCTGGCGTTGCAAGTCGAGTAACCGCGCCTTGTCACTCTTGGGCAGCGAAGCGCCACTGACGCGAAACCTTTCCACGTGCCAGCGCAATGTTGCCCGCTGGCGGCTATCGAGGTTACGGCCGATATCGCTGTACGCCAGCTGTTCATACAGCGACTGAAGCTGCTCGTTGCATAACCTTGAGTCCAACGCGGAGCTGGCAGCAATGTGAAACGCCAGGATAGGGTCACTCCAGGCCTGACCTTTGCCCAGAAATGGCATTACCCCATAAAGCACTGCGTACAACTGAGCGTCCAGATCATCCATGGCCAACACCAGGTCATCCCATGTTGGCATTGATGGCTGGCTGTTGATCACGCGCTCGATGCCTTGTGCATACAGCTCAAGGACCTGGTCGAACGCATTCTGCATGCTTTGGACCGTGATGGAGGGGTAGTCAACGGGCACGTTGCCATGTTGCAGAAGCGGGTTGCTCATCACGCTTTACCTTGCTCGATAATGGGAGCTGGCAAGCGTGGGCGACTGCGTGAGCGTGCAGGTCGCGATTAATTACCACCAGCCCCACCGCCCGGGCCTTGCGCCCGAGCGGTGCAGCGGTCAATCGGCCGGTTTCTTCAGCTTCGGATTGGGAAAGAACTGCACGGTCTGCACCTTCGCCGCTGCCGGCTTGGGCGCTTGTTGGTTGACCCGCGTGCCCAGTTCGCTGGGCACCGACAAGCCCTGCTCATTGAGCGTGTCCGTAAAACCGCACGCCACACACTCGCGGTGCGGCACGCCGTCTTCGTTCCACATCATCAGCTTGTCGGCTTCACTGCATGCCGGGCATACCGCGCCAGCGATGAAGCGCTTCTTGGTCTTGTTCACGGCGTCCTCGCTCATGCTGCCGATTCTTCGGCCAGGCCGCTGTGGCGCAGCAAGGCGTCAATGGACGGCTCGCGCCCGCGGAAGTCGACGAACAACACCATCGGCGCACGAGAGCCGCCTCGAGCCAGCACCGCTTCACGGAACGCCCGACCTGTTTCGGCATTGAACACGCCTTCTTCCTCGAACCGCGAAAAGGCATCGGCCGACAACACTTCAGCCCATTTGTAGCTGTAGTAGCCTGCTGCGTAACCGCCCGCAAAGATGTGCGCAAAGCTGTTCGGGAAGCGGTTATAGGCCGGTGGGCGCATGACCGACACTCCATCGCGCACCCCTTCGAGCACTTGCAGCACCGTACGGCCGTCACCGTGGCTGGCGTGGAGTTCGAAGTCGAACAGCGAGAACTCGAGCTGACGCACCATCATCATGCCGGACTGGAAGTTCTTCGCCGCCAGCATCTTGTCCAGCAGGTCCTGCGGCAGCGCCTCGCCGGTTTCGTAATGGCCGGAAATCAAGGCAAGGCCTTCGGGCTCCCAGCACCAGTTCTCCATGAACTGGCTGGGCAGCTCTACCGCATCCCATGCCACGCCGTTGATACCAGACACCCCGGCGTGATCGATGCGGGTCAACAGGTGGTGCAAGCCGTGGCCGAACTCATGGAACAGCGTCGTGACCTCGTCATGGGTCAGCAGGGCAGGTTTGCCCGGCGCGGCAGGGGTGAAGTTGCACACCAGGTTGGCCACCGGGCTTTGCAGTTGGCCTTGCGCCGTTACGCGACGGTCACGCGCCCCGTCCATCCATGCACCGCCACGCTTGTTGGCGCGGGCATAGAGGTCGAAGAAGAAGCGCCCTACATGCTGGCCGTTCTCCTTGATCTCGAACAGGCGTACATCCGGATGCCAGGCGTCGAACTGCTTGAGCTCGTTGATCTCGATGCCGTACAGGCGCTGCACGATGCCGAACAGGCCACCCAGTACCTTGTCGATGGGGAAGTAGGCGCGCAGTGCTTCCTGGGACACACTGTAGCGCTGCTCTCGCAGCTTCTCACCAAAGTACCCGGCATCCCAACTGGCCAGCTCCGGACAACCTTGCTCGGCAGCATAGGCCTTGAGCTGGGCCAGGTCGCGGGCGGCGAAGGGCTTGGAGCGCTTGGCCAGATCGCGCAGGAAGCTCAACACCTGGTCGGTGGACTCGGCCATCTTGGTCGCCAGGCTCAGCTCGGCGTAGTTCTCGTAGCCCAGCAATTGGGCAAGCTCCTGGCGCAGATCGAGAATCTGCTGCATCACCGGACCGTTGTCGAACTGCCCCGCGTTCGGGCCCTGGTCCGACGCGCGGGTGCAGTAGGCTGCATACAGCTCTTCGCGCAGCGCGCGGTCGCTGGCGTAGGTCATCACCGCATAGTAGCTGGGGAATTCGAGGGTGATCAGCCAGCCATCGAGGCCCTTGGCGGTGGCAGCGGCGGCCATCTGGGCCTTGGCCGAGTCCGGCAGGCCGTCGAGCGCGGTTTCGTCGGTGACGTGCTTGCTCCACGCCTGGGTGGCATCCAACAGCTGGTTGGAGAACCGGCTGCCCAGCTCGCTGAGCTTGCTCTGCACCTCGGCGTAGCGCTGCTGCTTTGCGGCAGGCAGGTCGATGCCCGACAGGCGGAAGTCACGCAACGCATGTTCAAGGATGGTCTTTTGCGCCACATCGAACGTGGCAGCCTCGGGGCTTGCAGCCAGTGCCTGGTAGGCATCGAACAACGCACGGTTCTGCCCAAGCTCCGTAGAGTAGGCGCTCAGCGCTGGCAGGCAGGCCTCGTAGGCTTCACGCAGCTCTGGGCTGTTGCACACTGCATTGAGGTGGCTCACCGGGCTCCAGGCGGCCCCGAGGCGGTCGTTCAGTTCGTCCATGGCCAGCACCAGGCCTGCCCATGTAGGCGCTGCGCCTTGTTCTTCAAGAATCCTGGCAATAGCTTTACGGTTGTCGGCCAGGATCGCTTCGATCGCCGGCAGCACGTGCTCTGCACGAATTTGCGAGAAGGGCGGCAGATCGTGGGATTGCAGAAGCGGGTTGTTCGCAGTCACGGTTTGGATACCTTGGCAGAAGAAACACAGCCCCATCTTAATTACAATCGACGCCGACCGCAGCAGGCAGCCAGCCTATCGGCACACATGAGGAACACTATCATGGCCATTCGAAGCTTCCAGCAACACCGTCCCAAGCTCGGAGCGCGGGCCTTCGTCGACCGCTCGGCGGTGGTACTGGGCGATGTCGAGATCGGCGAAGACAGTTCGGTCTGGCCATTGGTGGTAGTGCGTGGCGACATGCACCGCATCCGTATCGGCGCGCGCACCAGTGTGCAGGACGCCAGCGTACTGCACATCACCCACGCCAGCCTGTTCAACCCGGATGGCTTTGCGCTGATCATCGGTGACGAAGTCACCATCGGGCACAAGGTCATGCTGCACGGCTGCACACTGGGCAACCGCATCCTGGTCGGCATGGGCAGTACCGTCATGGACGGCGCCATCGTCGAGGACGAGGTGATCATTGGCGCCGCAAGCCTGGTGCCACCGGGCAAGCGCCTGGTCAGCGGCTACCTGTACATGGGCAGCCCGGTCAGGCAGGTCCGGTTGTTGAACGACCAGGAACGTGCCTTCTTCGCCTACAGCGCCGGCAACTACGTGAAGCTCAAGGACCAGCACCTGGCCGAGGGCTTCGATCAGCCGGACTGATCGTTTTTCCACAGCCCGCCGGCCGCGCAGCTGCCGGTATCGGGCTCTGACTCAGCCATGCGGGCATCGGCTCGCCCGCCAGCATGCGGCGCAGCAACCAAGCGGACACCTTCCCTATGCACCAGCAAAACATCCTGTTCGACCTCGACGGCACCCTGACCGATCCACGCCTGGGTATCACCCGTTCCATCCAGTACGCCTTGGCGAAGCTGGGTATCGACGAGCCAGACCTCTCTCGCCTTGAACATTTCATCGGCCCACCGCTGTTGCAGGCGTTCATGCAGTTCTACGGTTTTGACGAAGCCAAGGCCTGGGAGGCCGTCAACTTCTACCGTGAGCGCTTTCGCGTCACGGGCCTGTACGAAAACCTCGTGTTCGACGGGGTGCCGCAGCTGCTCGAAACCCTCAATGGCCAAGGCCGCACGCTCTACATAGCGACTTCAAAGCCGTGGGAATTCGCGCGCGAAATCGCCCGCCACTTCGCCTTCGATCAACATTTCAAAATGATCTACGGCAGCGAGCTGGACGGTACGCGAACCAACAAGGTCGAGCTGATTCGCCACCTGCTGGACGAAGAAGGGCTGGACCCGGCGCACACGCTCATGATCGGCGATCGCAAGCATGACCTGATCGGTGCCCGCAGTAACGGCGTGCAGGCCGTGGCAGTTGGGTATGGGTTCGGAAGCCGCGAGGAACTGATGGCAGAAGCGCCGGCGTTTCATTTCGCGTCCCTGGCCGAGCTGCACGAGGCGTTCAGCATGCAATCGCGCTGAAGGGACGGGCAACCGGCTAGCGCGGGCTAGCCCTTGGGCATCAACCCTTGCAGGGCTGCAGTGCGCGCTCCGATGGGCAATGACGCCAGTTGCCCGACGCGCTCATAGAATCGCTCCCAGTCACCTTCGGCCTGGCGAAATAAAGCCGAAAAAGCCGGCACCCACTGATCGTACAGCCCGAATGGCAGCAATTTCGCATTGTTCATTGGCCCATATACCCAGGCGTCGTAACGCGCATCGCCTCTCCAGGGGCCATCGCGCAGCAAACGGTAATCGCGCCGTAGCCGCTCGAACTCGGCCCGCTTGGCCAAGCGCTTGGTTTCATCATCGGTGGGCG
Source organism: Pseudomonas sp. DE0157 (assembly GCF_007678615.1). Lineage (NCBI taxonomy): Bacteria > Pseudomonadati > Pseudomonadota > Gammaproteobacteria > Pseudomonadales > Pseudomonadaceae > Pseudomonas > Pseudomonas sp. DE0157. The sequence goes on along the minus strand of NZ_VEJN01000002.1, from coordinate 524,044 downwards.
CCGCATAAATCGCCTGTAGCCGTGCCCGCATGGCCAGCACCAGGCGGATGAACTGCTCGCGCTGGGGGCCATGGTCTTCGCCGGTGGCCGCCAGCCCACGGCTCAGCCGCCATTGCCGCGTGCCTTGCTGTTCGACGAACGACGCGAACGACTCGTTGAAGGCCGTATCGTCCTGCACGTAGACACGTTGATGAGCCAGCTCATGAAAGATCAGCGTGGCCAGACGCTCTTCACCCCAGCCCATCATCGATGACAGGATCGGGTCATCGAACCAGCCCAGGGTCGAATAGGTTTCTACCCCGCCCACATAGACGTCAAGGTGCTGCTGGCGCATCAACGCCGCTGCACCCCGTGCTGCGCCCTGACGGTAGTAGCCACGGTAGGCCACGCACCCTGCAATGGGAAAACAGTGGGTGACCGGCTGCAGCGACAACTCGGGGGTGGCGAATACATTCCATACAACGTACGGGCGGCCCAAATCGGCGTACGTCGTGTAGCTTCGGTTGTCGGGTAATTTCAGTTGCCGGGTGGCGAATGTCCGTGCCTGCAGGGCGTACGCCAGCCGAGCGCGCAACGGCTCGGACGTGGCAGGGTCGGCCATCACCTTCGTCAGGGGCCGACGCGCCTGCAGCAGCTCCCACTGGCCGACTGCCAGCTGGCCATAGTAGCCAGCGCTGCTGCAACCGTTGAGCAGCGCGACGAGCAGTAGCGGAACAAACCGGGTGAAAACACGGTCGAGTGCCCCAGGGTCTGAGCGTTGCACAAGCACTGTTCCAAGCATCGTCTACCGTCTGATTCGCTCAACCCCATTCGCCTAAAGATTATCTCGCCGAAGGGGAGTTTCGCCATGCGCGCATTGTGGGTCGCCGGTTCATTGCTGCTGACAACGGCCTGTTCGACATTGCCTGACCCCGACCCCTCTCAAGCGTGGGTCGACCTTGAACCAGGCGAGCAAACCTCCCTGGACGCGGTAAAAGTCGATGCAAGGGACTGGGACGACAACCGTTATTTCCAAATACCGCCCGGCGACCATGAGCTGACCGTGCGCTATCAATTCCCGGTGGCGCCCAGTAACATCGGCCCCGTTGACGCCCCGCTGTGGCGTGATTGCCAGGTCAAGGTGGCCTTCAAGGGCTTCGATGCTGGCGAGCGTTACCAGTTGCAGGCTGGCAGCATCGGCTTCCGTCCCTGGATCAAGCTCTATGATCAGCAACAGAACCTGGTCAGCCAGGGTGAACCGGCAGGCTGCCAGCGCACGTGAAGCATCCAAAACAGCGCTATGCTTGTCAGGTATTCACTGCAAGTGGAAAACCTGCCATGCGCCAGCCCATGATGCTGATCGCCCTCAGTGCACTGGGAGCTTGTGCTAGCCCCTTACCGCCCAAGGACCCTAAACAGGCCTGGGTAGACCTTTACACCATGACACCCGGCAGAGTCATCATGGCCGACCGCCTCGATGGCAAACGCCTGGACGACGGCCGTTATTTTCAGGTGACGCCCGGCAAGCACGAACTGATCGTACGTTTCGACTATGAGATCTACGCGGGCGGGTTCTCTACCGACCCCAGGGACCGTACATGCTACCTGACGGTGCGTTACGATCACTTCGAGGCGGGCGAGCGTTATAGGCTTGAGGCAAGGGCGCCGGTAATGGAACCGCAGGTGCTGTTGTATGACTCAGCCAGGACCGTGGTCGTCAACGAACCTAGCAGGGTCTTCTGCATACCCTAGGCCCCCTCCGGGTCCCAGCGGTTGCCAGGCTTACTGATCATTCTTCTGATAAATGATCTTGCGGGCACCTCCATCACAGCTGCCGACCACCATGTTGGGGTCCTGCACTTCGCTGTTGGGCACGATTTCCAGGGTATAGGACGGCACACCCTGGGCCTGGATCTTGGCCTCGATTTCTGCCTTCAACTCCTCGCATGGCTTGATTGCTGCCAGTGCCGAAGTTGTCACCAGAGAGACCAGTAAAGCGGTAGCGATGCGAATCATGGGCGGCTCCAGTAAAGGCAGCGAGGCTGCCGGGTTTTCAGATTACCGCAAACCGCCCACGGCTGGAGCGATCAGCTCACCAGCTTGGCATCCAGGGTAATGTTGGCGTTGAGCACCTTGGACACGGGGCAGCCCTGCTTGGCCTTGTTGGCGATTTCCAGGAACTGTTCTTCGCTCGCCCCTGGTACTTTGGCGCTCAGCACCAGGTGCACCGCAGTGATGGCAAAACCATCGTCCTGCTTGTCCAGGGTGACTTCGGCTTTAGTGTCGATACGCTCGGGCGTCAGCTTGGCTTCGCCCAGCATCATCGACAGCGCCATCGAGAAGCACCCAGCGTGGGCGGCGCCGATCAGTTCTTCTGGGTTGGTGCCCGGCGTGTCTTCGAAACGGGTGTTGAACCCATAAGGGTTGTTCTTGAGCGCGCCGCTTTCCGTGGAGATCTGGCCCTTGCCGTCCTTGAGACCACCTTCCCAGATTGCCGATGCTGTCTTCTTCATGATGCCTCCCGGTCATTGGTTAAATACCTATCGATTTAGAGGCTGGTAGCCTGATGAGAGTTCAGCTCAATCCGACAGGGGACATTGAATCCAACGATTGCGCCCATACAGAGTCAAAAGGCCTCAGGCCAACCATCATTGCGGAGGCTTCATGACGCAGTTGCGAAATCTGAAAATATCCACCCTTGACTTGGTGCCAGTGCGCGCCGACCAAGGGCCCGCGCAATCGCTGCGCAATTCGCTGGACCTGGCGCAGCATGTCGAGCGCTTCGGTTACAACCGCTTCTGGGTAGCCGAGCACCACAACATGGACGGCATCGCCAGCTCGGCCACCTCGGTACTGATCGGCTACCTAGCGGGGGGTACATCGCGTATCAGGGTAGGTTCCGGAGGCGTCATGCTGCCCAACCACGCGCCGCTCGTGGTGGCCGAGCAATTTGGCACCCTGGCCAGCCTGTACCCCGGTCGTATCGACTTGGGCCTGGGCCGCGCACCAGGGTCCGACCAGATGACCGCCCATGCACTGCGCCGCGACCGAGCCGGCAGTGCGGACGATTTCCCGGATGACGTCGAAGAGTTGTCGCGCTACCTGGGCCCACGCACCGATGACCAGAAAGTGATTGCCGTGCCGGGGCACGACACCGATGTGCCTATCTGGTTGCTGGGCTCCAGCCTGTTCAGCGCCCAGCTCGCTGGCATGCGTGGCATGCCCTATGCCTTCGCATCGCATTTTGCGCCGCGCTACATGCATGAGGCGATTCGGGTCTATCGCAATCACTTCAAGCCATCCACCACGCTGGACAAGCCTTACGTCATGCTCGGCATTCCCATGGTAGTGGCCGAGACCGACGAGAAGGCCGAGTACTTGGCCACGTCGGTCTATCAACGCATCCTGGCCTTGATTCGCGGCCAGAGCCTGATGCAGAAGCCTCCGGTAGAAACCATGAACGGCTTGTGGTTGCCCCATGAGCGCGACGCGGTGGGCAGCTTCATGGGGCTGGCGATGATCGGAAGCCCTGATAAGGTCCGCGCCAAGGTCGAGGTGCTGCTGGAGCAGACAGGGGCCGATGAACTGATCTTTACCTGCGATCTGTACGAGCACGCAGACCGGATACGCTCCTACGAGTTGCTGGCTCAGGCACTGCAGCAAGCCTAGCTGTCGAGCAGGGTGCCCCGTGGAGCGGACCGGGCTGACTCGGCGTCTTGACGGGTGACCGATAGCCTGGCAACCGGTCATATGCCCGAACCCCGCGGTCAACCCGCAGGGTTCGGTGGCCCTTAGTTGCGGCTGTAAACGATTTCCTTGGTACCGCCCTCACAACTGCCCACCACCTTGCCGGCGGGATCGCCCTTGTCCACGACCGTCAGCGTGTAGTTTTGCACGCCCTTGGCATCGAGCTTGGCAGCGATTTCCGCTTTCAGCTCTTCACACGGCTTGCCGGCAGCCATCGCGCCGCCCGCCAGGGTCATCAGGCCCAACGCCAGAACCACTTTGTTCATCACTTGCTTTCCTTGTGCAGATGAAATCGCAAAAGGCGCCCATCAGGCGCCTCGTCTAAGTCTTACCCCATCGCGCCAGGCACATCCAGCCCGGAACTGTATCAGCTGTTGGTGATACGGAAGCCGACCTTCAGGGTCACCTGGAAGTGCTCGACCTTGTTGTCACGAATGTGACCACGGGTGCTGACGACTTCGAACCACTCCATCATCTGCACGCTTTTGGAGGCTTCGGCCAGGGCATTCTGAATGGCATCCTCGATACCGGTGGTGGAAGAACCTACCAGTTCGAGCATTTTGTACGTGTGGTGATCGGACATGTGTTGACTCCTTGGATGGCGATAACGTTGAGCCTAGCAGCGCAGTGCTGGTTTACCTGCGAGCAGGCGCAGCGGCAGAAAGTTCGATCGCACTTTCGCTTCGCTTGATAGTCGCAATCTCTAGAGCCCATAACGCGAAGGAGAGTCAACATGCCCCGCAACTCGCTGCGTAAAACATCACTGGAAAGCATGGAAGCCGAGATCGAGAGCCTCCTGAAAAGCCTGGAAAGCCTCAAGAACGACGCGTCCGAGGAATCCCAGAAGTCCCTCAAGGCTATCCGCAGCAATGCCGAGACGGCCCTGAAGCACTCGCGCAGCCTACTGAGCGACGCCTACGAAGAAGTCAAAGACCGCACGGTCAAGACCAGCATCGCTACCCGCGATTACGCCCAGGAACACCCCTACACCACCGCTGGCGTGGCCGTAGGCGCACTGGGCCTGCTGGCTGCCTACCTGCTGTGCAAGCGCAACTAAGCGCTCTGCCCGGCCAACTCGGCGCGTAACCACTGCGCCAGCTGCTCGGCGCGCCCATCTGCGGCGCGCCGTGGCACCCACAGTGCCAACGCTGCAGGCGTTGCGCTAAAGCCCCATGGCGCAATCAGGCGCCCTGCACGCAAGTCATCGGCCACCAATGGCTCAGGCGCGATGGCCACCCCCAATCCTGCGACTGCCGCTTCCAACAAGTAATACAGGTGCTCGAACGACTGCCCATATTTCAGCGCCTGGGCATCGAGGCCGTTGGCCAACGCCCATGTAGGCCAGGCTTGCGGGCGCGACGTGGTGTGCAGCAAGGATTCTTCCAATAGCTGGCTGACCGCCGTCTTGCGCAGGCGCCCAGTGCCCTCGAAGTGCGGGCTGACGACTGGCCCAATACGTTCCTGCGCCAGTACGTGAACCTGCATGTCCGCTGGCCACGGCGGTTCGGCGTACACCAGTAACGCATCCAGCCCGGGGCGACGCGGGTCAAGGTCGCCCTCACCGGCAGAAAGATGCAGGCGAAGCTCAGGCAAGTCGGCATTCAAGCGCCCCAGACGCGGGATGAACCAACGCGCCAGCAAGCTCCCGGAACAGCCAAGCACAAAAGGTGCGTGCTCCACTTCGCGGACCAGCTCCCGGCATACCCCGCGCAGCCGATCAAAGACCTCACCACTGACGTCACGCAACCTGACGCCAGCATCTGTGAGTTTCACACCTCGCCCATCCTTGGCGAACAGGGCAACGCCAAGGTGCGCTTCCAGCGCTTTGATTTGCCGGCTAACTGCGCCATGGGTCACGTACAGCGCTTCAGCTGCTTGGCTGACGCTGTTGAGCCGGGCAGTCGCCTCGAAGGCGCGCAAGGCATTGAGGGGCGGGAGATCACTGGCCATTACGTGTGAGTTTTCCTGACAGGTCAGCGCAATCTTATCGGTTTTCATCGGAGCAGGTCATGGTTACAGTAAAGCCCATCACTCATTCGTTATGCCTTGGAGCGTCTCATGACCCAGTCCCAATATCGCCCCGGCCCCGATGCCAATGGCCTGTTCGGCTCGTTCGGCGGCCGCTACGTGGCCGAAACACTGATGCCACTGGTACTGGACCTGGCCCGTGAGTACGAAGCGGCCAAGGCAGACCCTGCATTTCTCGAAGAACTGGCTTACTTCCAACGCGACTACATTGGCCGTCCCAACCCGTTGTATTTCGCCGAGCGCCTGACCGAGCACTGCGGTGGTGCCAAGATCTACTTCAAGCGCGAGGAGCTCAACCACACCGGCGCGCACAAGGTGAACAACTGCATCGGCCAGGTACTGCTGGCCAAGCGCATGGGCAAAAAGCGCCTGATCGCCGAAACCGGTGCCGGCATGCATGGCGTCGCTACCGCCACCGTGGCGGCGCGTTTCGGGTTGCCTTGCGTGATCTACATGGGCGCTACCGACATCGAGCGGCAGCAGGCCAACGTGTTCCGCATGAAACTGCTGGGCGCTGAAATCGTGCCGGTCACCGCTGGTACCGGCACCTTGAAAGATGCCATGAACGAGGCCCTGCGCGACTGGGTCACCAATGTCGACGACACGTTCTACCTGATCGGCACCGTAGCCGGCCCGCACCCCTACCCAGCCATGGTTCGGGACTTCCAGTCGATCATCGGCAAGGAAACCCGCGCCCAGATGCAGGAAAAGGAAGGCCGACTGCCGGACAGCCTGGTGGCCTGCGTGGGTGGCGGGTCCAATGCCATGGGCCTGTTCCACGAGTTTCTCGAAGATCAGAGCGTTCAGATCATCGGTGTAGAGGCGGGCGGGCACGGCGTGCAGACCGACAAGCACGCTGCCAGCTTGAACGGCGGAGTGCCTGGGGTACTGCACGGCAACCGTACCTACTTGCTGCAGGACGCCGACGGCCAGATCACCGATGCCCATTCGATCTCAGCAGGCCTGGACTATCCGGGCATCGGCCCCGAGCACGCTTATCTACACGAAGTGAAGCGGGTCGAATATGTCAGCATCACCGATGACGAGGCCCTAGATGCCTTCCACGCATCCTGCCGGCTCGAAGGCATCATTCCCGCGCTGGAAAGCGCCCATGCGCTGGCCGAAGCCATCAAGCGCGCCCCGTCCTTGCCCAAGGACCACCTGATGGTGATCTGCCTGTCGGGGCGTGGAGACAAGGATATGCACACCGTCATGAACCACATGGCCGCCCAGGAGAAACAGGCATGAGCCGTCTTGAACAACGTTTCGCCGAGCTGAAAACCGAAGGCCGCGCAGCACTGGTCACCTTCGTCACTGCAGGTGATCCAGGCTATGACGCCTCGCTCCAGATTCTCAAGGGCCTGCCGGCGGCAGGTGCCGACGTGATCGAACTGGGCATGCCGTTCACCGACCCCATGGCCGACGGCGTGGCCATCCAGCTGGCCACCCTGCGTGCACTCGAGGCTGGCCAGACCTTGGCCAAGACGCTGCAGATGGTTCGCGAATTCCGAGAGGATGACCAGACCACGCCGATCGTGCTGATGGGTTACTACAACCCGATTCACCGCTTTGGCGTGGAAGCGTTCGTGGCCCAGGCCAACGAAGCCGGTGTCGATGGCCTGATCATCGTCGACCTGCCGCCTGAGCATGACGACGAACTGGCCAGCCCGGCCCAGGCTGCGGGTATCGACTTCATCCGCCTGACCACCCCGACTACCGACGACGCGCGCCTGCCCCGCGTGCTGGAGCGCAGCTCCGGGTTCGTCTACTACGTGTCGGTGGCCGGTGTGACCGGCGCAGGCTCGGCGACGACAGAACATGTGACCGAAGCCATTGCGCGCTTGCGTCGCCATACGGATTTGCCGATCAGCGTCGGGTTTGGCATTCGCACCCCCGAGCAGGCGGCCAACATCGCCCGTCTCGCCGACGGTGTGGTGGTAGGCTCAGCCCTGGTCGACAAAATTGCCCACGCGCAGAACCCCGGTCAGGCGGTAGACGATGTGTTGAGCCTGTGCTCGGCCTTGGCAGAAGGGGTACGTGGCGCTCGGCGCTAAGGGATGGTTGTCGCTCGGTTGCCCAAGGCTATCTTGAGCGGCAGCTCATGTTGCAACGCGGATATCCTAGGGCCGCTGCGCGGCCCATCGCGGCGAACTTGAGGGATGCGTATACCTGTAGGAGCGGCCTTGTGCCGCGATGGGCCGCATAGCGGCCCCAGCAATATGAGCTGCGAAGCTGAAATCCTGGGGCTGCTTCGCAGTCATCGCGGCCGCTCCGGCAAGAACGCGCCTAAGATTGGATCGCTCAATTAACGCCCTTCGCCAAAACCCGACAAGTCCAGAGGCCGGAGCGCCCCCATCCAGATCGCATGATCGCGGTGGTCTGCCAGCTCATCTCCGGTAAGCGGGTGCAAAAAGACCACCAGCCCCCTGCGGTGCAACGCCAGCCAGGGCAGCACCACGCCAATAAGCTCAGGCTCGAACGCCAACTGACAGCTCCAGTCCGGATGCGGCCCAACAGGCCTGGTGTGCATACGCCCCATGGTGACCGGAAACAGCGCGGCTGCCTCCTCGCACAAGGCTCGCGCCTGCTCCAAGGTGGAGGCGTCGTAGTACACGTGGGCGTGATAACCCTTGATTCTCTGCACAGCTACTCCTGATGTGCGTCGATTCTGACAACATGCCACAAGCGGGCCCAGCATCTCAGAGGCAACGCTCGTGCTCAAGCCAATCCACGAAGCGTGCGATCAACGCCCCGCGACGCTTGCGCGGCGGCAATACGGCGTAATACCCACGTGCCGACCGCAAGGTGCCCTCCAACGGCCGGCACAGCAACCCTTGATCGACCAGCCCATCCACCAGATGCCGCCAGCCGATCGCCATGCCCTGGCCCGCGATGGCGGCCTGGATCAACAACGTGTAGTTGTCGAACCGCAGCTGCCCCGCAGGCGGCGCGCTGGTCACCCCGAGCCCGCGAAAGACACCTGCCCAGTCGAACCACCGGCTCGCCTGCTCACCCTTGAGATGCAGCAGCGGCAAACGCTGCAAAGCCGCGGCAGACAAGGGTTTGCCATGGACAAGGCGAGGGCTGCATACCGGGAAAACCTCCTCATCGAACAGCCAACGGCTCTCGCCTTGATGAAAACGCCCATCGCCGAATAGCACCGCCACGTCAATGTCCGGGCGCAACATGGCTTGGCTTCGCTCACCCGTCACCAGGCTTACATCGACCTGTGGATACGCTTCATGAAAGCGCTGCAGACGGGGTATCAACCAGAACGCAGCGAATGCAAAATCCGTCGCCACCTGAAGTACTTCACGCTGATGGCGCCCGCTTGCGCGGGCCACGCCATCGTCCATGGTTTGCAACCCCTGGCTGGCGTACTCGAACAACACTTGGCCCGCCTCGGTCAGCTCGATGCCCCGGTAGATGCGGTCGAACAGCCGCGCGCCCAGTTGCGCCTCCAGGCGCTTTACCTGCTGACTGATTGCCGGTTGCGTGGTGCCCAGCTCCAAGGCAGCTGCCGTAAAGCTGCGCAAGCGGGCGGCCGCCTCGAACACGCGTAAGGTATCCAACGACAATCCAGCAAGGTGTTCAAACATAAGTCTGGCTAATCCCACCCATTGCCCTAAAGGGGCTTTACCCACGTTATGCACCGCCGCATCGTGGTAGGCAAGCATTGCGCATAACCTTCAACGATGGGAGCTTGCATGAAACGCCCTAATATCCTGTTCATCATGGCCGATCAAATGGCAGCACCCTTGCTGCCCATCTACGCCGACTCACCCATACAGATGCCTCATCTCACTCGTCTGGCTGCACAGGCCGTGGTGTTCGATTCGGCTTACTGCAATAGCCCGCTGTGCGCCCCCTCGCGTTTCACCCTTGTCAGTGGTCAGCTCCCTAGCCGTATTGGGGCCTATGACAACGCGGCTGACTTCCCCGCCGATATCCCCACCTACGCCCACTATCTGCGCCGCCTGGGCTACCGCACGGCGCTGTCCGGCAAGATGCACTTCTGCGGGCCTGATCAACTGCACGGCTATGAGGAACGCCTGACCAGCGATATCTACCCGGCCGACTACGGCTGGGCCGTGAATTGGGATGAGCCTGACGTGCGACCAAGCTGGTACCACAACATGTCCTCGGTGCTGCACGCCGGGCCATGCGTGCGTACGAACCAGCTGGATTTCGACGAGGAAGTGGTGTTCAAGGCGCGTCAGTATTTGTATGACCATGTCCGTGAAAACGACGGCCGCCCGTTCTGTCTGACAGTGTCCATGACCCACCCTCACGATCCCTACACCATCCCCAAACGCTACTGGGATCGCTACGACGGTGTGGATATCCCGTTACCCAAGCACACGGATAGCCAAGCCTCGCTCGATCCCCACTCCCAGCGATTGCTCAAGGTCTACGACCTTTGGGACAAACCGCTCCCTGTGGACAAAATCCGCGATGCCCGGCGGGCCTACTTCGGCGCTTGCAGCTACATCGACGACAATATCGGTCAATTGCTGCACACCCTTGAGGAATGCAACCTCGCCGACGACACCTTGATCGTGTTCTCGGGCGACCATGGCGACATGCTGGGTGAGCGCGGCCTCTGGTACAAAATGCATTGGTTTGAGATGTCAGCCCGTGTACCGCTCCTGATCCATTCCCCGCAACGCTTCGCGGCCGGCCGCGTCAGTGCGTCCGTCTCGACCTGCGACCTGCTGCCTACCCTGGTCGAGCTGGCAGGTGGGGCTGTGGATAAATCCCTTCACCTGGACGGCCGCTCACTGCTTGGCCATCTGCGAGGGCAGGGTGGTCACGACGAAGTGATTGGTGAATACATGGCCGAGGGTACCGTCGGCCCGCTCATGATGATCCGCCGCGGTTCCTACAAGTTCGTGTACAGCGAGGACGACCCCTGTCTACTCTATGACCTGAGCCGCGACCCGTACGAGCGGGAGAATCTGGCTACCAGCCCGGATCATCAGGCATTGCTGCAGGGGTTCGTCACCGAGGCGCGCCAGCGCTGGGACATACCCGGCCTGCGCAAGCAGGTGCTGGCCAGCCAGCGACGTCGCCGTCTGGTGGCCCAGTCACTGGCCATTGGCAAGTTGAGCAGCTGGGATCACCAACCTTGGGTGGACGCCAGTCAGCAGTACATGCGCAACCACATCGATCTTGACGACCTCGAGCGCAAGGCACGTTATCCACAGCCCGCCCCACTGGATTGAAAAGAGAGCCCGCCATGCATACGTTCGCTGCTACCTTGTTCGCGCTAGCCGTCAGCCTGAGTACGCTTAACGCCCAGGCCGCCGATAACAACGCGCAATGCTCAACCGTCAAGCTGGCCGACCCCGGGTGGAGTGACATCGCCACCACCAACGCAGTGGCCCGGCTGTTGCTTGAACCCCTGGGGTACCAGGTGAAGGTGGAGAGCCTGGCGGTGCCGATCATCTATGGCGGGCTCAAGGATGGCCAAGTCGATGCCTTTCTTGGGAGCTGGATGCCTGCGCACCAAGGCTTCCATGACAAGTTCGTCGCCAACGGGGATGTGCAGCAGCTCTCGCGTAACCTGCAAGGAACCGAATTCACCCTGGCGGTGCCGGACTATGTGTGGAAAGGCGGGGTACGTGATTTCGCGGACTTGAACAAGCACGCCGATCAGTTTGGCAGGAAGCTGTACGGCATTGGCTCAGGCGCGCCGGCCAATCTCTCGCTGCAAGAGATCATCAAGGGTGATGCCTTCGGCCTGAGCAAATGGAAACTGGTGGAGTCCAGCGAGCAGGCCATGCTGGCCCAGGTGGATCGAGCGGTCAAGAAACAGCAGTACATAGCCTTCCTCGGCTGGACGCCGCACCCCATGAACGTGAAGCTGAACATGCATTACTTGACCGGTGGCGAGAAGTGGTTCGGTAGCAAAGGCGACGTGTTCACGCTGACACGTAAGGGTTATCCACAAGCCTGCCCGAACGCGGCAAAGTTGCTGAGCAACCTGAGCTTCACGCTGGACATGGAAAACACCATCATGGCCGAGGTTCTGGATAAGAAGATCAGCTTCGACGAGGCGGCCAGGGCCTGGGTGAAAGCGCACCCCGAGGCACTGGATGGCTGGCTGAACGGCGTGACCACCAAAGCGGGTGCAGACGCCGTCGCGGCCGTGAAACAAACCTTGTAAACAGCGAGTGGAGAGCGGGTCTGTCTGCGGTTGATTCGTGAAACAGATCACTCTCCAGAACAGACACATCCTGGGGATTTGACCACCCTATGCATCGCCTCATACGCCTGCTGCCCTTTCTAGCCTGGCTGCCGCGCCAGACGCCCCGCAGCTTGCGTCAGGACCTGCTGGTAGGTTTGAGCGGCGCCATCCTTGCGCTCCCGCAATCCATCGCCTATGCCCTGATCGCCGGCCTGCCAGCGGAATATGGGCTGTATGCAGCCATCGTCCCGGTGCTGATCGCCTGCCTGTGGGGGTCCTCCTGGCACCTGATCTGCGGACCGACGGCGGCCATTTCCATCGTGCTTTACGCCAGTGTCAGCCCGTTGGCAGTAGCAGGAAGCGATGACTACATCACCCTTGTGCTGCTGCTGACCTTTCTGGGTGGTGTCTTCCAGTTGCTGCTGGGGCTTCTGCGTTTCGGGGCCTTGGTCAATTTCGTCTCACATTCGGTAGTGATCGGCTTCACCCTTGGGGCTGCCGTGGTCATCGCGCTGGGGCAGCTGCCCAACCTGCTCGGGCTGGATTTGCCCAGCCAAGCCACCGCCTTGAAGACAGCTCAGGACTTGGCCAGCCATGCCGGCGAAACGGACGTGCCGTCCTTGATTCTGGGGGCGCTTACCGTGGCAATGGGCATGGCGCTGAAACTATGGCGCCCTCGCTGGCCCAGCCTGTTGATAAGTCTGTTGGCCGTCAGCCTGCTGGCGTGGCTGCTGCCCGGCGTGTTCGAGCACGTGCCGCGTGTACCGGCGTTCGAGGGGCGCCTGCCACCTCTGAGTGCCGTGCCGCTGCTGGACATGGACCTGATACTGCGCCTGCTCCCCAGCGCCGTGGCCGTTGGCATGCTGGGGCTGGTGACCAGCTTGTCCATCGCCCGTTCGTTGTCTGCGCGCTCCGAGCAACTGATTGACGCCGACCGGGAAATACGAGCCCAAGGGCTCTCCAACATCGTCGGTGCGTGCTTTTCCGGCTACCTCTCGTCGGGCTCGTTCACCCGATCGGGCCTGAGCTATGACGCAGGCGCGCGCTCACCCATGGCCGGGGTGTTCTCGGCGCTGTGGGTAGCGGTGTTCGCCGTCGCCGGTGCCGGGCTGATCGCGCACCTGCCGATTCCGGCGATGGCTGGCAGCATTCTGTTGATTTGCTGGGGGCTGGTTGATCGCAAGGCCATCGGCGCATTGCTGCGTGTGAGCCGTGCCGAGTTCGTGGTCATGGCGCTGACGGCAGCGGCCACCTTGCTCCTGGAATTGCAGACGGCCATCTATGCCGGTGTGCTGGTTTCCCTGTTCTTCTACCTCAAGCGCACCTCGCGTCCGCGCATCCACCAGAGCCGCGAAGGCGATGCGGACATCTTGCGTGTAGGCGGCTCGATCTTCTTCGGTGCCGCGCATTACCTGCAAGTACGCCTGCAGCGCTGCCAGGGCCCGCAGGTGGTCATGGATGCGCGGCAGGTCAACTTCATCGACTATTCAGGGGTGGACATGCTGCACCGCGAGGCGAGGCGGCTGCAGCGAACGGGCGGCAGCCTGACCTTGCGCGGCGCCAGGCCACAGGTAATCGAAGAGTTGCACAAGCTCGAAGGCCCGGCGCGTTGCCCAATCCGGTTCGAGGACTGAGCAGCCACATGAAGCGCCGCTCAGGCGCCCAGCTTGCTGTCAGCCCCGCGCCAGCTGGCGGCGCAGTTCAGCGAGAACCGGAGCAGTGTCCGGCCGCACACCGCGCCACACATAAAAAGCTTCGGCGGCTTGTTCGGCCAGCATCCCCAGACCGTCCAGCACCTTGGCAGCGCCATGTTGGGTGGCCCACTGGCAGAACGGCGTTGGCGCCTTGCCATACATCATGTCGTAGCACACCGTGCGACCGGGTTCGATGAGGCTGCTGGCAATCGGTGGCAGCTCACCGGCCAGGCTGGCCGAGGTTGCATTGATGATCACGTCCACCGGCTCTTGCAACCAGGCGAACCCGCTGGCCACCACCGGCCCCAGCTCATCGAACGCCTCGGCCAGGCGTTCGGCCTTTTCCACCGTGCGGTTGGCGATCACCAGTGACTGCGGGTTTTGCGCTAGCAGCGGCTCCAGCACCCCGCGCACGGCGCCGCCGGCACCGAGGACAAGGATGCGTTTACCTGCCAGTTCCACACCAGCATTGACGGTCAGGTCACGGACCAGCCCCGCACCGTCGGTGTTGTCCCCCTGCAAAGTACCGTCGTGCAGCTTGCTGAGCGTGTTCACCGCGCCTGCACGACGCGCGCGCGGGGTAAGGCTGTCGCACAGGCGATAGGCTTCTTCCTTGAATGGCACGGTGACGTTGGCACCGCTGCCTTGCTTGAAGAAGCCGCGCGCGCAGTCACTGAAGTCGTCCAGCGGCGCCAGCAGCGTGGCGTACTCCAGGTCCTGGCCGGTCTGTTCGGCGAACAGGCGATGAATCAGCGGCGACTTGCTGTGGCCGATCGGGTTGCCAAAAACGACGTACTGGTCCATGACGGCTCCTTGAATGGTTACAGGCTTACTGGCCGAGCCAGTCACGGTCTTGCAGGAAGTACTCGGTCAGCCGCGCCTCTTCGCTGCCTGGCGCGGGTTTCCAGTCGTAGCCCCAGCGTACCTGCGGTGGCAGCGACATGAGGATGGACTCGGTGCGCCCGCCAGACTGCAGCCCGAATAGCGTGCCACGGTCGTAGACCAGGTTGAACTCGACGTAACGGCCCCGGCGAAACTCCTGGAATTCCCGTTGCTGTGGGGTATAGGGCGTACCCTTGCGGCGCTGCACGATGGGCAGGTACGCGTCGATATAGGCATCGCCGATGGCGCGGATGAAGGCGAAGCAGGTATCGAAGTCCCACTCGTTCAGGTCATCGAAGAACAGCCCGCCGATGCCACGGGGCTCACCCCGGTGCTTGAGGTGAAAATACCGGTCGCACCAGGCCTTGTAGCGTGGGTAAACATCGGCGCCAAAAGGCGAGCACGCCTGTTCCGCGATTCGATGCCAGTGCACGCAATCTTCCTCCACACCGTAATACGGCGTCAGGTCGAAGCCACCGCCGAACCACCAGACCGGCTCTTCGCCTTCCTTCTCGGCGATGAAAAACCGCACGTTGGCGTGGGAAGTAGGCACGTGGGGGTTATGCGGGTGGATCACCAGCGACACCCCGAGCGCCTGGAAACCGCGCCCAGCCAACTCCGGCCGATGGGCGCTGGCTGAAGGCGGCAACCCGGTGCCGAACACATGGGAGAAATTCACCCCGCCTTTCTCGATGACGGTGCCTTCGCCGATCACCCGCGTACGGCCCCCGCCACCCGCTTCGCGCACCCAGGCGTCCTCGACGAAGCGGGCGCCGCCGTCTTCGCGTTCCAGGGCTGAGCAGATGCGGTCTTGCAAGTCGAGCAGATAGGCTTTCACAGCCTCGGTGCGGCTAATCATCGGGTCACCAGGAGCGGGCAGGAAACAAGTGGCGCGTAGCATAACACCGCCTGCCAGCGCCCCGCAGTTGACGGCAGTCAAGCAAAGGCGTCCGATAGAGGCCCCTTTCCCGATCCCGAATCCAGGAGTACGAGATGGCCAAGCGTATCCAGTTCAGCCAGCACGGCGGCCCCGAAGTGCTGCAGTGGGTTGACTTCGAGCCCGCTGACCCTGGGCCTCAGCAAGTGCGCGTGCGCAACCACGCTGTGGGCCTGAACTTCATCGATACCTATTTCCGCAGCGGTTTGTACGCGCCGCCGTCCCTGCCTTCGGGCCTGGGTACCGAAGGGGCAGGGGTGGTCGAGGCCGTGGGCCCTGGCGTGTCCCGATTGAAGGTCGGCGACCGCGTGGCGTATGGCGGGGGCCCATTGGGCGCCTACGGCGAGGTGCACACGCTGCCTGAGGCCAACCTGGTCAAGCTGCCAGAGGCCATCAGCTTCGAGCAGGCTGCCGCCGTCATGCTCAAGGGCCTGACCGTGCAGTACCTGCTCAAGCAGACCTACGCTGTGCAGCCTGGCGATGTAATTCTGTTCCATGCGGCCGCAGGCGGTGTGGGTTCGCTGGCGTGCCAGTGGGCAAAGGCGCTGGGTGCCAAGCTCATCGGTACCGTGAGCTCTGCCGAAAAAGCCGAGCGGGCCAAGGCCTTGGGCGCCTGGGCCACCATCGACTACAGCCAGGAGGATGTCGCCAAACGGGTGCTGGAGCTGACCGACGGCAAGAAATGCCCAGTCGTGTATGACGGCGTGGGCGCCGACACCTGGCTGACGTCGCTCGATTGCCTGCAAGCGCGGGGGTTGATGGTGAGCTTCGGCAATGCCTCGGGTGCGGTGAGCGGTGTGAACCTGGGCATTCTGGCGCAGAAGGGCTCGCTGTACGTCACACGGCCGACCCTGGCGACCTATGCCAACAACGCCGAGAACACCCAGGCCATGGCTGATGACCTCTTCGCCATGATTGCCAGCGGCCAACTGACGGTGGATATCCAGCAACGCTACCCGCTCAGCGAAGCGGCCAAGGCCCAGAGCGAGCTGTCGGCGCGGCGGACTGTGGGGTCCACTGTTTTGTTGCCTTGATTGGCAGAAGGTCGCGTTATGGCGACCAGGTGCTTGCCTTGGTTTTTGTAGTGTTGCGCAGATCGAGCGCCACGCGGGCGGCGCTCGATCTCACAGGCGCGATAAACCTAAAGGCGAACACCTGTCAGCCCTCACACCTTCTTCTGCGACGGCGGAGTCGACTCGATGCCATCCAGGATGGCCTCGACTACGCCTTCTGCCATTTCAATCGCATGCAGGTTCGACCAGAACATGCCACGGCCTTCTTCTCGCAGGTAATCCAGGGCTTTGTAGCCGGTTTCGTAGGCGCTACGCAGGTACAGGGCTACGTGGACCAGAGCGTCCTCGGCGGAAATGTTCGGGTTGACTGCAAACAGCGGCTCGTGACCCGCGTCGCAGCGGCCGAATGGGTGAGCGGAAGTAGAAGAAAGGGGTGGATCAGGTACGATTTTTTTCATGGCTTGCTCCAGATGATGAAGCTGGCGCCAAGCCGTTACCACACGGTTAAGGCGGCAGCTGTACGCGAGGTGGTAAACCGGGCTGGAGCGCTCCCGGCAGGCATGACGCCTCCCGCGCACAGCTGCCATAGCTGTGACGCCCCAGGTACATCCGGGTTACCACACCCGATCGCCAAGGTATTTGGCGACAGCTGAAGCCTATGGGGAGAGGTTCCTACTGAAAAGGTGATGGAAGGGGACGCGGCTCGTAGGATATTTCCCAAACCGAATATCAAACAACCGCCTTGGCAAAAATCAGAAAAAACCAAGTCGTCATGAGGGGGATGGCTCAGGCGCTCGGTCCAAGCCTGGCCAACAGCATGGCCCGCAGGTGCATCAACCCGGCCGCACCACTTCACCGGTAGCCAGATTGCGAATCAAACTCGGGTTCTTCCGCCCGCCCAACGCCCCACCCAGCACCAGATCCAGTTGTCCGTGGAAGTACTGCTCCACCCGCAGCCGGGTCTTTGCCGCAGGGCGCCCGCCAGGGTTGCACGACGTGGAGATCAGCGGCCCGACCAACGCGCACAGCTCGCGCACCACGGGGTGGTCGCTGACGCGAAGCGCTACGGTGTCGTGCTGCCCGGTCACCCATTCAGGTAACAGATCCTGATGCGGCACCAGCCAGGTGTTGGGACCAGGCCAGGTGCTGGCCATCCGGTCGATCCAGTCTTCGGGGAAGTCTTCGAACAGGAAGTCGAACTGGCGGAAGTTGTCAGCGACCAGGATCAACCCCTTATCCACAGGTCGCGACTTCAGTGCCAGCAGCCGATAGACCGCGTCCTCGTTCCACGGGTCGCAGCCCAGGCCCCAGACCGCCTCCGTCGGGTAGGCGATTACTGCGCCAGCCCGGATTTCACGTGCGGCTTGTTGCACACGAAAACTGCTCACCATTGATGTTTCTCCACTGGGAATGTTGCCTGGGCGCAGTTTACTCAGCCCGAGCGGGCAAACCAACGTCCCGCTTGATTGCTGACCCGGCCAGCGAGCTCCAGTTCGGTGAGCTGCGCCAGTACCTCTGCCAGCGGCTGCTCACTGCAATGGGCCAGGCTTTCGGTGCTCTGCGGTGCCGCATGCAGCAGCGCCAGCAGCGGGTGATCGAAGGTGTCTGCAGCTGCCGGAGGCAGGTTCTGCCAGCCTTGCAGGGTTTCGAGTATCTGCTCGACGCTTTCGACAAGCAGGGCGCCGTCGCGGATCAGCTGGTGACAGCCCTTGGCGCCGGGGTGATGAATGGAGCCGGGAATGGCATAGACCTCACGGCCCTGCTCGGCGGCGAGCCGGGCCGTGATCAACGAGCCACTTGCCAGGCTGGCCTCGACCACCAGCACACCCAACGAAAGACCGCTGATGATGCGGTTGCGCCGGGGAAAATTACCGGGCAGCGGCCCGGCGTCGAGCGGGTACTCCGACACCAGTGCACTGCCGTTGTCGATCATCGCCTGGGCCAACGGCTTGTGCCGCTGTGGATAAAGTTTTTCAAGCCCTGTGCCCAGTACGCCTATCGTGGCCCCGCCAGCCTGCAGCGCAGCACGGTGAGCGGCACCATCGATGCCTACCGCCAGGCCACTGGTGACGACGAAGCCCGCCTGGGCAAGGTACCTGGCAAATGCGCCAGCCGTGTCCACCGCCGGCGGCGTCGCGCGGCGGCTGCCCACGATCGCCAGTTGTGGGCGGCTGAGCAGTGAAGCGTTCCCCGCCACGAACAGCAGCGGCGGGGCATCGTCGATTTCGGCGAGCAGTGCGGGGTAGTCTGGGCTGTCCCACATCAGCAATTGCTGGCCCGGACGCTCTAGCCAGCGCATTGCAGCACTGGCCGCATCCCGCACTTGAGGGCTGCGCCTTGCATCGATGCTGGCATGGGGGATGCCCAGTGCGCGCCAGGCAGCACCGGGGGCACTGAGCGCCGATGAGGCACTTCCGAAGGCCTCGATCAGGGTAGAAAAGCGGCGCAAGCCGGTCTCAGGAAGGCAATGCAGGCGCAACCGCGCCTCCAGTTCTGCAGGCGGGCAAGTAGATAAAGAGCAATCAGACATCGGCAATCATCCTTGATGCGAAACGGTTGATTCAGGCTGCGCAACCTGTGGATAACTCTGTGAGTAACACTTTGAAAAGCTGTCCATTGGCTGGGGGCTATCACGCCAATAGTCACCCTAGACGAGGTTGCCTGGTGCCGAAGTCCGCGTTTCCCTTTATTATGTGTGTTCAGTTTTCAACCAAACGCACAGTGACTGCCTGACCTTATGGCCATTTTGAACATTCTCGAATTCCCGGACCCGCGCCTGCGCACCATCGCCAAACCGGTGACGGCGTTCGACGACGCCCTGCGCCAGCTGATCGACGACATGTTTGAAACCATGTACGAAGCCCCTGGCATCGGCCTGGCTGCGACCCAGGTCAACGTGCACCAGCAAGTCGTGGTGATGGACCTCAGCGAAGACCGCAGCGAACCTCGCGTCTTCATCAACCCGTCGGTCGAGGAACTGACCGATGACATGGGCCAGTACCAGGAAGGTTGCCTGTCAGTGCCGGGCTTCTACGAGAACGTCGATCGGCCCCTGCGCGTGAGGGTCAAGGCCCAGGATCGTGACGGCACACCGTTCGAGCTGGAATGCGAAGGCCTGCTGGCGGTGTGCGTGCAGCACGAGTTCGATCACCTCAATGGCAAGCTGTTCGTCGACTACCTGTCACAGCTCAAGCGGGATCGAATCAAGAAGAAGCTGGAAAAACAGCACCGCCAGCAAGCCTGATTCCCACCTTCCAGAAGGCTTGCTC
Organism: Pseudomonas sp. DE0157; assembly: GCF_007678615.1. Classification (NCBI taxonomy): domain Bacteria; kingdom Pseudomonadati; phylum Pseudomonadota; class Gammaproteobacteria; order Pseudomonadales; family Pseudomonadaceae; genus Pseudomonas; species Pseudomonas sp. DE0157. Next base: position 504,305 of record NZ_VEJN01000002.1, on the reverse strand, counting down.
CGGCAAGCCTTTTTCTTTTTGCAGCGAGAACACCATGCGCATCGTCTTTGCAGGCACTCCCGAGTTTGCCGCCGAACATCTCAAGGCTTTGCTCGACAGCCCGTACGAAGTCGTGGCCGTCTACACCCAGCCCGATCGCCCGGCAGGCCGCGGTCAGAAGCTGATGCCCAGCGCCGTCAAGGCGCTGGCCGTGGCCCATGACATCCCGGTGATGCAACCACCAAGCCTGCGCAATGCCGAGGCCCAGGCACAATTGGCAGCCTTGGCACCCGACCTGATGGTCGTGGTTGCCTACGGCTTGATCCTGCCTCAGGCGGTACTGGACATCCCGCGCCTTGGCTGCATCAACAGCCACGCGTCCCTGCTGCCACGCTGGCGCGGGGCGGCCCCGATTCAGCGGGCAGTGCAGGCGGGCGATGCCGAAAGCGGCGTGACCGTCATGCGCATGGAAGCGGGCCTGGACACCGGCCCCATGCTGCTCAAGGTCGTCACCCCGATCAACGCCACTGATACCGGCGGCAGCCTGCACGATCGCCTGGCGCAAATGGGGCCGGCGGCCGTCATCCAGGCCATCGCCGGGCTGGCCGATGGCACCTTGCACGGCGAGACGCAGGACGACGCCCTGGCTACCTATGCGCACAAGCTGAACAAGGACGAAGCGCGTCTGGACTGGTCCCTGCCAGCTGAACAGCTGGAGCGCCTGATTCGGGCATTCAACCCTTGGCCGATTTGCCACAGCACGCTCGACGGGGAAACCGTGAAGGTGCTGGGTGCGTGCTTGGCCACAGGGCAGGGCGCACCCGGTGAAATCCTGGCGGCAAGCAAAGACGGCCTGGTGGTTGCCTGCGGCGAGCAGGCGCTCAGCCTGACCCGCCTGCAATTGCCGGGTGGCAAAGCGCTAGCCTTCGCTGACCTGTTCAACAGCCGCAAAGAGAAATTCACGCCAGGCAAGGTGCTCGGCCAATGAACCCACGCCTGGCTGCCGCCCGTGCCCTTGCCGCTGTGCTCAGCGGCAAGGCCTCCCTCAACAGCTCCCTGACCGCGCAACTGGACAAGGTCGAGGACCGTGACCGCGGGCTGACCCAAGACCTGGCCTTTGGTACCGCCCGTTGGCAGCCGCGCCTGGGCCTGCTGGCAGCGCAGCTGTTGCAAAAGCCCTTCAAGGCCGCCGATGCCGATGTGCAGGCGTTGTTGCTGATTGGCTTGTACCAGTTGTTCTATACCCGCATCCCGGCTCATGCCGCCATTGGTGAAACCGTGGGTTGCGCCGACAAGCTGAAAAAACCCTGGGCCAAGGGGCTGCTGAACGCGGTGCTGCGCCGTGCACAGCGCGACGGCGAAGCCATGCTGGCCGACATGGAGCGCGACCCGGTAGTGCGCACCGCCCATCCACGCTGGCTGCAAAAGGCGCTCAAGGCCTTCTGGCCGGACCAGTGGGAAGCCATCTGCGCCGCCAACAATGCGCACCCGCCGATGATCCTGCGCGTCAACCGCCGCCATCACAGCCGCGACGGCTACCTGAAGCTGCTCGCCGATGCAGGCGTCCAGGCCCAGGCCTGCGCGTATAGCCGTGACGGTATCGTGCTGGCCGAGCCGCGGGATGTTCGCGGCCTGCCAGGCTTTGCCGAGGGCTGGATCAGCGTCCAGGACGAAGCCGCGCAACTGGCCGCCGACCTGCTAGAGCTGGCGCCCGGTCAACGCGTGCTCGACGCATGCTGCGCCCCGGGAGGCAAGACCTGCCATGTGCTGGAGGCCGAAGCCGGGCTCTCTCACGTGGTGGCCATCGACCTTGAAGCCAAGCGCCTGGTGCGCGTGCGCGAAAACCTCGACCGCCTGAGGCTCGACGCCGAACTGATCGCCTGCGATGCCCGCGACACGGCCAGTTGGTGGGATGGCAAACCGTTCCAGCGCATCCTGCTGGACGCTCCTTGCTCGGCCACTGGCGTCATCCGTCGTCATCCAGACATCAAGCTCACTCGCCAGGCCGAAGACATCGCGCCGCTGGCGGCCTTACAGGGCGAGTTGCTCGATGCCCTGTGGCCAACACTGGAGGTGGGCGGCATGCTGCTGTACGCCACCTGCTCCAGCCTACCGACCGAAAATACCGAGGTGATCGGCGCCTTCCTGGCGCGTACGCCAGGCGCACGCGAGCTGGACCTGGCCACCGAAGCGGGCCTGCGCCAGACGCATGGGCGCCAGTTGTTGGCCCAGGAAGGCGGCCACGACGGTTTCTACTATGCCAAGCTGATCAAGATTGCCGCCTCGCGCGGTTGAGCAAACTGGGGAGTAGCGGATGAAGATCATCATCCTGGGCGCCGGCCAGGTGGGCGGAACGCTTGCAGAGCACCTGGCCAGCGAGGCCAACGACATCACCGTGGTCGACACCGATGGCGACCGCCTGCGCGACCTGGGTGATCGCCTGGATATCCGCACTGTGCAGGGGCGTGGGTCGCTGCCTACGGTGTTGCGACAGGCAGGCGCCGAGGACGCCGACATGCTGGTTGCCGTGACCAACAGCGACGAGACCAACATGGTCGCGTGCCAGGTGGCCTACTCGCTGTTCCACACACCGACAAAAATCGCCCGGGTGCGCGAGTCGGCCTACCTGACCCGCGAAGAACTGTTCGACAACGATCACATCCCGGTCGATGTGCTGATCAGCCCAGAACAGGTCGTCACCCACTACATCAAGCGCCTGATCGAACAGCCCGGTTCGTTGCAGGTTATCGACTTCGCCCAGGGCAAGGCGCAGTTGGTGGCCGTGAAGGCGTACTACGGCGGCCCGCTGGTCGGCCAGCAGCTGCGCCAGATACGCGCGCACATGCCCCATGTGGAAACCCGGGTGGCGGCGATCTTCCGCCGTGACCGCTCGATCACACCGCGCGGTGACACGGTGATCGAGGCCGATGACGAGGTGTTCTTCATCGCCGCCAAAAAGGATATCCGGGCGGTCATGGGTGAGCTGCGCCGCATCGATGAAACCAACAAGCGTGTCGTCATCGCTGGCGGCGGGCAGATAGGCGAGCGCCTGGCCGAAGCCATCGAAAGCCGCTACCAGGTAAAAATCATCGAGATGAACCCGGCACGCTGCCGCTACCTGTCCGATACGTTGGACAGTACCGTGGTGCTGCAGGGCAGCGCATCGGACAAGGACCTGATGCTGGAAGAAAACATCGCCGACACCGATATCTTCCTGGCTCTGACCAACGATGACGAAGCCAACATCATGTCGTCCCTGCTGGCCAAGCGCCTGGGTGCACGCAAGGTCATGACGATCATCAACAACCCGGCCTATGTAGACCTGGTGCAGGGGGGTGAAATCGACATTGCCATCAGCCCGCAATTGGCCACCATCGGCACTTTGCTGGCGCATGTACGCCGTGGCGATATCGTGAGCGTGCATTCGCTGCGTCGTGGTGCAGCCGAAGCCATCGAGGCGGTGGCCCACGGTGATGCGAAGTCGAGCAAGGTGGTGGGCAAGGCAATCGAGGACATAACCCTGCCCCCAGGCACGACCATCGGTGCCATCATTCGCCACGACATTGTGCTCATCGCGCACGACACGACAGTCATCGAATCAGGTGACCACGTGATCCTATTCGTTGTGGACAAGAAACACATTCGGGATGTGGAAAAGCTGTTCCACGTCGGCTTGAGTTTCTTCTAGGAGGCGGGACATGCGCCAATCGTTGGAAAACATGCTGGCCAAGGGTGTGGATAACCCATTGCTGCGCTTTGGCTTGGGCAAGGCTTGGCTCGACGAAGGCAATGGCGCGCAGGCTGCAGTGCACCTGGCTCGCTGTGTCGAGCAGGACCCCAAGTACTCGGCAGCCTGGAAGTTGTTAGGCAAGGCCTACCAGTTGCTGGCGGACCTGCCAGCGGCGCGCAAGGCCTGGGAAGACGGCATCGCGTCGGCGCAGGCCCATGGTGACAAGCAGGCCGAGAAAGAGATGACGGTGTTTCTCAAGAAACTCGACAAACGCTGAGCTCGCTAGCGCCGACGCATCGGCTGCCAGACAGCCGCTGCTGGCGATGCGCGCCTCAATACCAGCGCGCCTCACCTGCCGGACGCTTCTTGAAGCGCTTCATGCTCCACATGTACTGGCTGGGATACTCGCGCACATACCGCTCGACCACCTTGCTCATCGCGGCCGCCGACTCGTGCACGTCGGTGCTGTACATCGCCTCCGGCGCGGCTTCCAGAAACACCTTGAAGCCTGAGCCATCAGGCAGACGCAGGGCATGCAGGAAAACCCCGACTGCCTTGCCGCCAGCCAGCATGTTCGGCACGAACTTGCTGGTCAGCGCCTCAGTGCCCAGGAAGGGAACGAATACACCCGCCGATTCGGCCGGCTCGGGGTCGGCCGGGATGCCGACCTGGCCACCGCGCCGAACTTCCTTGATCACACTGAGGATGCCTTCCTTGGTCGAAGGTGCCACGCGGTTGCCCATCTGCACACGCTGCTCGCGCAGCAGGTCGTCCACCGCCTTGAGCTTGGGTGGGCGGTAGAAAATGATCGGCTTGCATTGGTTGCAATAGAAGTGGTTCAGCACTTCCCAGTTGCCCAAATGACTGGTGATACCCACAACCCCCTTTCCTGACGCCAGGGCCTGCTCCAGCACCTCCAGCCCATGCACCTCCTTGACCAGTTCCAGCGAACGGTGTGGGGGCCAGATCCAGGCGCAGGCGCTTTCGACGAAGGATTTGCCAATATCCCGCAGTGCCTGGCCGACCAGCTGCTCGCGGGCAACCGGGTCCATCTCGGGGAAGCATTTGGCCAGGTTGATGCGCACCACGTTGCGCGAGCCATTGGGTATTTTCCACATCAGCCAGCCGATGCCGGCCCCGACGCGTTGCACCGCACCCCAAGGCAACTTGGCGAACAGTCGCAGCACCCCGACCATCAGGGCGCCCTTGAACTTTTCCACAGGCGAGTTCCTTATTTCAGCAAGACGGGCATTGTAACCCTTCAGTGGGACAAGGCGGCGTAGCGATCACAGTCGGTGGTGTGGTCCATGACCATGCCGGTTGCCTGCATGAAGGCATAGCAGATGGTCGGGCCGACGAAGGTGAAGCCGGCCTTGCGCAACGCCTTGCTCATGGCTTGGGCTTCTTCGGTCACGGCCGGGACTTCGCTGCGCGTGTTGAAATGATTGATCTTCGGGGCGCCGCCGACGAACGACCATAGCCACTCGGCGGGGTTATCCACAGCCAGCCAGGCCTGGGCATTGCGCCTGGCAGCCTTGAGCTTGAGCCGATTGCGGATAATGCCGGCATCCTGCATCAACGCCTCGATGCGCTCGTCGCTCATCACCGCGAGTTTCGCAGGATCGAAGCCCTCCAGCACTTCACGGTAGCGCTCGCGCTTGCGCAGCACGGTGATCCAGGAAAGCCCTGCCTGGAACCCTTCGAGCAAAAGCATCTCGAACAGCAACGCCGGGTCACGCTGGGGCGTTCCCCATTCCTGGTCATGGTAGGCCTGGTACAACGGATCGTCGGTACACCAAAAGCAGCGTGGCATAAGGCTCCAATGAGTAGAGGGCGAGGCGAATCAGGTTATACTCCCGCTCTTTACATCCGCATCCCCAGATACAGGTGAATTTCGTGAGCCAGCCTACGCCAGCCGTGCGTACCTTCCAAGACCTGATCCTCGCCCTGCAGAACTACTGGGCCGAGCAAGGTTGTGTGGTGCTTCAGCCCTACGATATGGAAGTAGGCGCCGGCACTTTCCACACCGCTACCTTCCTGCGCGCAGTGGGTCCAGAAACCTGGAACGCCGCCTACGTGCAGCCAAGCCGTCGCCCTGCCGACGGGCGGTATGGCGAAAACCCCAACCGCCTGCAGCATTACTATCAATTCCAGGTGGTGCTCAAGCCCAACCCGGCCAACTTCCAGGAGCTGTACCTCGGCTCGCTGAAGGCCATCGGTCTGGACCCGTTGGTGCACGACATTCGCTTCGTCGAAGACAACTGGGAATCGCCAACCCTCGGCGCTTGGGGCCTGGGCTGGGAAATCTGGCTCAATGGCATGGAGGTGACCCAGTTCACCTACTTCCAGCAGGTCGGTGGTATCGAATGCTACCCGGTGACCGGTGAAATCACCTATGGCCTGGAGCGCCTGGCCATGTATATCCAGGGCGTGGACTCGGTCTACGACCTGGTATGGGCCGATGGTCCGTTCGGCAAGGTCAGCTACGGCGACGTGTTCCACCAGAACGAAGTGGAGCAGTCGACCTACAACTTCGAGCACGCCAACGTCGAGAAATTGTTCGAGCTGTTCGACTTCTACGAAAGCGAAGCCAACCGCCTGATCAAGCTGGAGCTGCCGTTGCCGACCTATGAAATGGTCCTCAAGGCATCCCATACGTTCAACCTGCTCGATGCCCGTCGCGCCATCTCGGTGACCGAGCGCCAGCGTTACATCCTGCGGGTGCGAACCCTGGCCCGCGACGTGGCGCAAAGCTACCTGCAGGCCCGTGCGCGCATGGGCTTCCCGATGGCGACCCCCGAACTGCGTGACGAAGTGTTGGCTAAGCTGGAGGCTGCACAATGAGTGCTCAAGATTTCCTGGTAGAACTGGGCACCGAAGAGCTGCCACCCAAGGCCCTTGCGACCCTGGGCGACGCGTTTTTGGCCGGTATCGAAAAAGGCCTGCAAGCTGCTGGCCTGAACTACACCGGCAAATCGGTCTACGCCGCGCCGCGTCGCCTGGCGGTGCTGATCCGTCAACTCGATGTGCAGCAGCCTGACCGCAGCATCAACATCGATGGCCCGCCCCTGCAAGCGGCCTTCAACGCAGAAGGCGAGCCGACCCAGGCTGCACTGGGCTTTGCCAAGAAGTGCGGTGTGGAGCTGGCCGACATCGACCGTAGCGGCCCCAAGCTGCGCTTCTCCCAGCACATCCCCGGCAAGGCGACCGCAGGCCTGCTGCCGACTATCGTCGAAGACTCGCTTAACGACCTGCCTATTCCCAAGCGCATGCGCTGGGCGGCAAGCCGTGAAGAGTTCGTGCGTCCGACCCAATGGCTGGTGATGCTGCTGGGCGATCAGGTGGTCGACTGCACCCTGTTGTCCCAGAAAGCCGGCCGCCAATCGCGCGGGCACCGCTTCCACCATCCGGAAAACGTCACCATCAGCGCCCCGGCCAACTATGTCGAAGACATGCGCAAGGCCTACGTGCTGGCCGATTTCAGTGAGCGTCGCGACCTGATCGCCAAACGCACCGCCGAGCTGGCCATGCAGCAGGAAGGCACCGCTATCGTGCCGCCCGCGTTGCTGGACGAGGTGACCGCGCTGGTCGAGTGGCCGGTACCGCTGGTGTGCTCGTTCGAAGAGCGTTTCCTGGAGGTGCCGCAAGAAGCCTTGATCACCACCATGCAGGACAACCAGAAGTACTTCTGCCTGCTCGACAGCGAAGGCAAGCTGCTGCCGCGCTTCATCACCGTGGCCAACGTCGAGAGCCGCGACCCCAAGCAGATCGTGCAGGGTAATGAAAAGGTCGTGCGTCCGCGCCTGACCGACGCCGAGTTCTTCTTCAAGCAGGACAAGAAGCAACCGCTGGAAACCTTCAACGAGCGCTTGAAGAATGTGGTATTCCAGGCCCAGCTGGGTACGGTCTATGACAAGGCCGAGCGAGTATCGAAACTGGCAGCGTTCATTGCGCCCTTGATTGGCGGCGATGCTCAACGGGCCGCGCGTGCCGGCTTGCTGTCCAAGTGCGACCTGGCCACGGAAATGGTCGGTGAGTTCCCAGAGATGCAGGGCGTAGCCGGCTACTACTACGCGCTCAACGACGATGAACCGCAGGATGTGGCGCTGGCGCTGAACGAGCAGTACATGCCACGCGGTGCTGGTGCAGAACTGCCTCAGACCTTGACCGGTGCTGCCGTCGCCATCGCCGACAAGCTCGATACCCTGGTGGGTATCTTCGGCATCGGCATGCTGCCAACCGGCAGCAAGGACCCGTACGCCCTGCGCCGCGCCGCACTGGGCGTGCTGCGTATCCTGATCGAGAAGCAGCTGGACCTGGACCTGACCGGTGCCGTGCAGTTCGCGGTCAAGCAATACGGGGCCAAGGTCAAGGCTGCCGGGCTGGCTGACCAGGTGCTGGAGTTCATCTTCGACAGGCTGCGTGCTCGATACGAAGACGAAGGCATCGACGTCGCCACCTACCTTTCGGTTCGCGCGCTTCAGCCGGGTTCTGCACTGGACTTCGATCAGCGCGTTCAGGCTGTCCAGGCCTTCCGCAAGCTGCCCGAAGCCGAGGCACTGGCCGCCGTCAACAAGCGCGTGTCGAACCTGTTGAGCAAGGCAGAAGGCGCCATCGCCGAACAGGTCGAGCCCAAGTACTTCGACAACGCCAACGAGTTCTCGCTGTACTCGGCCATCCAGCAAGCCGATCAGGCTGTGCAACCGATGGCTGCTGCACGCCAGTACAGCGAGTCGCTGGCGCGCCTTGCCGCACTGCGTGATCCGGTCGATGCCTTCTTCGAGGCCGTGATGGTCAATGCCGAGGACGCCAAGGTACGTGCCAACCGATATGCCCTGCTCAGCCGTCTGCGTGGGCTGTTCCTTGGCGTGGCCGACATTTCGCTGCTGGGGTAAGCCTTGAAACTGCTGATTCTCGATCGTGACGGGGTCATCAACCAGGACTCCGACGCCTATATCAAGTCGCTGGATGAATGGGTGCCCATCCCTGGCGCCATCGAGGCGATCGCGCAGTTGAGCAAAGCGGGCTGGACGGTGGCCGTGGCCACCAACCAGTCCGGTATCGCCCGTGGTTATTACCCAATCGCGACGCTCGAGGCCATGCATGCGCGCTTGCGCATGCTGGTGGCCGAGCAGGGCGGTGAGGTGGGGCATATCGTGTATTGCCCGCATGGCCCCGATGAAGGCTGCGACTGCCGCAAGCCCAAGCCGGGCCTGTTGCGGGCCATCGCCGAGCATTACCAGGCAAACCTTGAGGGCGTCTGGTTCGTGGGCGATAGCCAAAGTGACCTACAGGCTGCGCTGGCCGTCGATGCACAACCTGTTCTGGTAAAGACAGGCAAAGGCGAACGCACCCTGGAGAAGGGCGTTCCGGCCTCAACCCTGATCTATGACGATCTGGCTGCCATCGCCAGAGCACTTATCTAAACGGTGCGCCTTTGGGCGCACTTTTCTAAAAGCGGGCAAGTCCCGCAATGGTACGAACCACTATGTCGATCCTGCAGGCGATCAGAGTCTTTCTTTTTTACCTGCTGCTGGGTACCAGTTCGCTGCTCTGGTGCTCGCTGAGCTTCTTCGTTGCGCCATTTCTGTCGTTCCCCAAGCGCTACAGATTCATCAATGTGTACTGGTGCCGCTGCGCTATTTTCCTGGCACGCGTCATCGTAGGCATCGATTACAAGATTACCGGCGCTGAAAACGTGCCAGCCGAGCCTTGCGTGATCTTGTCGAATCACCAGAGCACCTGGGAGACGTTTTTCCTGTCCCAGTATTTCTCGCCGCTCAGCCAAGTGCTCAAGCGTGAACTGCTGTATGTGCCTTTCTTTGGCTGGGCCATGGCCATGCTGCGCCCCATTGCCATCGACCGCGACAACCCCAAGGAAGCCTTGCGCCAGGTGGCCAAGAAGGGCGATGAACTGCTCAAGCAGAAAACCTGGGTCCTGATTTTCCCGGAGGGCACACGCGTACCTTTTGGCACGGTGGGCAAGTTCTCTCGAGGCGGAACGGCGCTGGCGGTAAACGCTGGGCTACCGGTATTACCCATTGCCCACAATGCCGGCAAGTACTGGCCGAAGAATGGCTGGGGCAAGCACGCTGGCACCATCGAAGTGGTGATCGGCGAACCCATGTACGCCAACGGCACAGGCCCTCGCGCCATCGCCGAACTCAATGACCGCGCCCAAGCCTGGAACGAAGCCACCCAACGGGGCCTGGGCTCTCTTGCGCAGGTCGAAGAAAGCACGCAGGCCCAGGCCTGAGCCGCTTGTGGATAACGTGTGAGCAAATTATGGATTAGCTGTTGCGAAAATTAGCTAAGCCTATGAATTTGCTGCATATTTGTTCTTTATTGATTTTTTGGAAAAACGTGCATAAGTTTTTTCACGGCATAAAAAAACCGGCTTTTAGAGCCGGTTTTTTTATGGCTGCGGTTTAGCGAATCACACCTTGTCGATGTCCACATCCTTGGTCTCTTTGAGACAGAAGATGCCCACTACCAGGCTGATGCCTGTGACCAGTACCGGATACCACAACCCGTAGAAAATATCCCCGGTGTAGACCACCAAAGCGAACGATACCGTGGGCAGGAAACCGCCGAACCAGCCATTGCCGATGTGATAGGGCAAGGACATGGAGGTGTACCGGATACGCGTAGGGAACAGCTCGACCATCACGGCAGCCAGCGGTCCATAGGTCATGGTGGCGATCAGGATCATGGCCACAATCAACACCACCACCATCACGCTGTTGACTTGGGCCGGATCAGCCTTGGCGGGGTACCCGGCCTGCTCGACCGCCGCACGCATGGCCGCTTCGTCATAGCCATTGATGGTCTTGTCGCCGATGCTCACGACCACGTCGCTGCCATCAACGCTTACCGAGTTGTAGGGTAAGCCCTGCTTGACCAGGAAGGTCTTTACCTTGTCGCAAGGGCTATCGAAGCGGGCTTTGCCCACAGGGTCGAACTGGAAGGTGCAACCTTTCGGGTCAGCGGTGACGACGATGGGTGCCTGGCGGCTGGCGGTGTCGATCTGCGGGTTGGCGTAGAAGCTAAGGGCCTTGAACAAGGGGAAGTAGAGCACCGTGGCCAACAGCAGGCCCAGCATCAATATCGGTTTGCGCCCAATCCGATCGGACAGCCATCCAAAGAACACGAAAAACGGCGCCCCGATCACCACGCTGATGATCAGCAGGGTGTTGGCCTGGGCCGGGTCCATCTTCAACATCTGGGTCATGAAAAACAGCACGTAGAACTGTGCCGTATAGAAGGTAACAGCCTGGCCCGCATTGATACTGAACAGCGCAGTGAGCACGACCTTCAGGTTTGGCCAAGACGTAAATGACTCACGAATTGGCGACTTGCTGACCTTGCCCTGTGCCTTCATTTTCACGAAAGCCGGTGACTCGTGCATGCTCATCCGAATCCAGGTCGAGATCCCCAACAGCACGATGGACAGCAGAAACGGCAGCCGCCAGCCCCAGGTTTCGAACTGATCACCACTCACGTAACGGCTGCCCAGTACCACCAGCAATGACAGCAACAGACCCAAGGTGGCGGTGGACTGAATGAACCCAGTATGGAACCCCCGCTTGCCAGGTGGTGCATGTTCGGCCACGTAGGTGGCTGCACCGCCGTACTCACCGCCCAGCGCCAGGCCTTGCAGCATGCGCAGCACGACCAGGATGATCGGCGCTGCGATGCCGATGCTGGCATAGGTGGGCAAAAGGCCAACGGCGAACGTGGACAGTCCCATCAGCACGATGGTGATGAGAAAGGTGTACTTGCGCCCGATCATGTCCCCCAGGCGGCCGAACACCAGCGCGCCAAACGGTCGCACCAGAAAGCCCGCGGCAAACGCCATCAGTGCAAAAATGAACGCGGTGGTGTCGTTGACGCCCGCGAAAAACTGCTTGCTGATCACGGCAGCCAGGGCGCCGTAGAGGAAAAAGTCGTACCACTCGAAAACCGTACCGAGCGATGACGCGAAGATGATCTTGCGTTCTTCACGACGACTGGGGCGGCTGGCGGCCGCATCCTGCTCTTGGATGTAATCCGACATCGTTGCTGTCCTCGGCCCGCAGGCCACAGTGATTATTCTTGTTGTTCCACTGCCGACAGCGTCCGACTACGCGCTGTCGTATTGCACACCCGGTCAGGGTGTTGGTACTGCATCCTGGTTGAGGAAGGTCGTAGTGGCTACTCCTTTCAAAATAAGCTGCGCCGCCTTCTCGGCGATCATCAGGGTAGGTGAACAGGTATTGCCCGACGTGATCTGGGGCATGATCGATGCGTCTGCCACGCGTAGGCCTGGGATGCCATGAACACGAAGCTGGTCATCGACCACATCCATAGGGCCATTGCCCATGCGGCAGGTCCCTACGGGATGGAAGATCGTCGTGCCTATCTTGCCCGCCGCTTCGTGCAGCTGTTCTTCGGTCTGCAGGGCAGGCCCTGGCAGATATTCCTTGGGCGCAAAGGCGGCAAGGGCAGGGGCCTGCACAATGCGCCGGGTGAGACGAATGGCGTCGGCGGCGACGCGCAGGTCCTGGGGGTCGCTGAGGTAATTGGGGTCGATCAAGGGCGCGCTGTGCATGTCTGCACTGCGAATATCGATACGTCCACGGCTCAGTGGCCGCAAATTGCACACCGAAGCCGTGAAGGCTGGAAACTGATGCAACGGCTCGCCAAAACGCTCCAGTGACAGAGGCTGCACGTGGTACTGCAAGTTCGCAGTGGCCTGGTCGGGGCTTGAACGCACGAATGCGCCCAGCTGGCTCGGGGCCATGGCCAGCGGACCGCTGCGATCGTACAGGTAGCGCAGGCCCATGCCCATCTTCCCCCACAGGCTATTGGCCATCTGGTTGAGGGTACGTGCGTTGCCGATCTGGTAGATCAGCCGTAGTTGCAAGTGATCCTGCAGGTTGCTACCCACACCCGGTACGGAATGGCGCACCCCGATACCCAAGCCCTCCAGCAACTGCTGTGGACCAATGCCCGAGCGTTGCAGGATGCCGGGCGAGCCTACTGCACCTGCACACAGCACAATCTCTCGTCGCGCCGAGAACTCGTGCCAGCTGCCCTGCCAATAGGCTTTAACTGCGCGAGCACGCGTGTTGCTGAGCAGCACCTGGTCCACCTGCACATCGGTCAGGACACTCAGGTTAGGGCGGTGTTTGATGGGGCGCAAAAAGGCTTTGGATGCGTTCCAGCGAACACCACTGCGCTGGTTGACCTGAAAATATCCACAGCCTTCGTTGTCACCCGTATTGAAGTCATCGACCTTGGTAATACCCGTCTGCTCGGCTGCATCGCGGAAAGCGTCGAGGATCGGCCAGCTGTAGCGTTGGCGCTCTACACGCCATTCACCGCTACTACCATGGTGTTCGCTGGCACCGCCATGGTGGCTTTCGCTTTGCTTGAACAGCGGCAACACGTCTTTCCAGGCCCAGCCCCGGTTGCCTAGGCTAGCCCAGTGATCGTAGTCAGCTGCCTGGCCACGCATGTAAATCATGCCATTGATCGAAGAGCACCCGCCCAGGACCTTGCCACGAGGGTAACCCAGCGATCGACCTTGCAGCCCAGGCTGGGCCTCGGTCTTGAAGCACCAGTCCGTGCGCGGGTTACCGATGCAGTACAGGTAGCCCACTGGCACGTGAATCCAAGGGTAGTTATCCCGCCCACCGGCTTCGAGCAGCAGCACCCGGCATGACGGGTCGGCAGACAACCGGTTTGCCAGCAAGCAGCCAGCGGGGCCGGCACCCACGATCACATAGTCGTAGGCAGAATCGACTGATGACATAGAGGACCTCAGGGCCTGTTTTTGTTCTTGTCCCCAACCAGCTTAGTGAGTAATTTCGCGGAAGAAACACGCGATTTCGCGCACCCGTTGTGCGTTTAAGCACAGCGATACCTCGTGGAGCGTCGGCACCTAACACCTGGGTGTTCGATACAGATATGCAAGGACCAGCATGTTCGATTGGAATGATTTGCGGTTTTTCCTGGAGCTGCAACGCAGCGGGCGCTTGTTGACGGCCGCCAAGCGTCTGGAGACGACCCACAGCACCGTTGCGCGTCACATCGAGCGTATCGAGCAGAGCCTGGGCACTGCGTTGTTCGTTCAGCATGCGCAGGGGTATGAGCTGACGCCGTCTGGTCAGGCACTGCTCAAACATGCCGAAGCCATGGAGAACACCGCCTTGCTGGCGCAGGAGGAAATCACCCAGGCCATCACGCCGCTGGGCAAGATCCGCCTCGGCGTCACGGAGGGGATCGGCATCATGTTCTTCACGCCACGGATGAATGAGCTGTTCGAGCGCTACCCTGGCCTGGAAGTGGAGTTGGTTGCGGTGCCGCGTTTCGTCAGCATCCTCAACCGTGAAGCGGAAATCAGCATTCACCTGGAAAGGCCAAGTGCAGACTTGCTGATCACCCGCAAGCTGACCGACTACCGGCTGGCCCTCTATGCCAGCGCAGCGTACCTGGAGCGTGCCGCGCCATTGCGCAACCGCGAAGACCTGGCGCGGCACAGTTGGATCGGCTACGTGGACGACTTGCTGTTCAGTCAGGAGCTGCTGTTTCTCAACAGCTTCTGCCGATCGCCGAACGTGGTATTTCGCAGTACCAGCGTGATTGCCCAGCAAGCGGCGGCGCGTGCTGGGCTGGGTATCGCCGTGCTACCCAACTACATGGCGCGGCACGACCCAACGCTGGTTAGGGTGCTGCCGGGGGAAACCATCCAGCGCAGTTATTGGATCTGCACCCGGCGCGAACTGCATAAATCCGTGCGCCTGCGCGTGGTATGGGATTACCTGCTGAACCTGTGTGCCGCCGAGCAGGATGCGCTGCTAGCCCCCTAGCGCTCTGCTGATCAACAACGCCGCTGCGGCCCAGCCTGCGATGGCGAACAGTTGTTGCAGGCGGGGGCCCTCCAGCCTTGCCGCCAGTGGCCGGGCTACCAGCAGGCCCAGTACCGCACCTAGCGCAAATGGCGCACCCACCTGCCAGCGCATGCTCCCTGCAAGGGTGGCGGTAGCGACACTGCCCAAGGCGACTAGCGCGATGACTGCCAGGGAGGTAGAGACGATGCTGACTATACGCAAGTTGGTGTAGCGCCGCAGGGCAGGGACGATGACAAAGCCGCCGCCCACCCCCAGCAGGCCTGACAGCAACCCCGACAGCGCCCCGGTGCCGGCAAGCGCCCGAGCGCACGGAAGCGTCCAGCGTAACCGGCCCTGCAGAGGGTTGAGTACACAGGGCTCGATGAAGCGATGTGCACCTGAGTCTGCGCCATTCAATTGCTGACGAGCCTTCAACCAGGTGCGCATGCACGCGTAGATCAGGATGCCCGCAAACATCAGTTGCAGCGGTGCGTTGGGCAAGCGGTGCGCGAGCATCAGCCCCAGGGGCGTGAACACGATGCCCACTGCTGCGATGAACAGGGCCGCACGGTAGCGCACCACGCCCTGGCGCAAGCCCAAGCCGGCACCCACCGCGGCCGACAGCCCCACAGCCAGCAAACCGATCGGGGCGGCCTGCGCCATCGAAAGTCCCAGGCCGAACACCAGCAACGGAACCGCAAGGATGCCGCCACCGGCACCGGTCAGTGCCAAGACCGCGCCGATGATCGTGCCTAGGCCTGTACTGAGCCACGCCTGATTGATCACTGGGCTGCCTCGGTCGTGCTTGCTACCGGCTTGGCCAGCCATTCACGGCCCTTGAGCATGCCTTGCCAGTACAAGGGTGGTAGCAGGCGAGCTTTGAGCAGCCAGGCCAGCCGTGTGGGTTTGCGGCCGTCAAGGAGCCATTGGGGAAAGCTCGGCTTGAGCGCGCCACCATAGCCAAACTCGGCCAGCACGATCTTGCCGCGCTCGACCGTCAGTGGGCAGGACCCGTAGCCATCATAGTGCGCCAGGCCCGTGCGTCGGCCCAGGGCCACCAATACATTGTTGGCCACCACCGGCGCTTGCTTGCGTGCAGCGGCTGCCGTCTTCGCGTTGCTGGCATTGATCACGTCCCCAAGGGCGTGCACATGGGCGAAGGTACGATGGCGCAGGGTCGCGGGATCCACATCCACCCAGCCAGCGCCATCGGCGAGGCAGCTGTGACGAATGAAGTCGGGGGCGACCTGCGGCGGTACCACATGCAGCATGTCGAACGGCTCGGTGCGAAGGTGCTGAGTGCCATCCGCAAACGTATGGGCGAACACAGCCTGCTGCTTCGGTCCATCCACCGCGATCAGCCGATGGCCGAAGTTGAGGTCTACCGAGTACTTGTCGATATACGCCATCAAGGCAGGCACATAGGCCGGCACCCCGAACAAGGCATTGCCGGCATTGAAAAAGCTGGCTCGCACAGTGCCCAGTCGGCCCTGGCGCAGCCAGTGGTCGCACGAAAGGTACAGCGCTTTTTGCGGTGCGCCAGCGCATTTGATGGGCATGGGCGGCTGGCAGAACACGGCGCGGCCTTGCCTGAGGCCTTGCACCAACTCCCAGGTATAGGGCGCCAGGTCATAGCGGTAATTGGACGTGACGCCATGCTCGCCCAGGGTATCGGCCAGCCCATCGATGGCCGTCCAATCCAGCTTCAATCCGGGGCAGACCACCAGCTGTTCATAGGTGAAAGCCCTGCCATCTGCCAGCAGGACCTTGCGACAATGTGCATCGAACCCTTGCACCTGTGACTTGATCCAGCGCACCGCGCGAGGGATGACGGACGACATCGGCCGAGCCGTGCTCGGGGCATCGAAGACCCCAGCACCGACCATGGTCCAGCCGGGTTGGTAGTAATGGACCTCGGCGGGGTCTATCAGGGCAATGTCCAGCGAGCGGTCGCGCTTGAGGAGGCTGGACGCCGTCGCAATGCCAGCAGCACCGGCGCCTATGATGATGATCTGGTGATGAAAGGCTGGGACGGAAGAGGGCACGGCGGGCATGGTTGATCCTGACTGTCTGGTTATGGGATGTGCCTGACTACAGCGAATTGAGGGGAATCTTCAGGTAGCGCACCCCATTGGCTTCAGGCGCTGGGAACTGGCCGCTGCGCATGTTCACCTGGACGGCGGGCAGGATCAGGACAGGCATGTCCAGCGTTCGATCACGCGCTTGGCGCATGGCAACGAAGCTGTCTTCGTCGATACCCTGGTGGATGTGAATGTTCTGAGTGCGCTGCTCGGCCACGGTGGTCATGTACCGCAGCTCGCGCCCTTCGGGCAGGTAGTCGTGGCACATGAACAGCCGGGTGCCATCTCCAAGGGCCAGGAGGCGGTGGATCGACCGATACAGGGTCCGAGCATCGGCGCCAGGGAAGTCGCATCGCGCAGTCCCGTAGTCCGGCATGAACAGCGTGTCGCCGACGAAGACTGCCGACTCGCCTTCATGCTCGATGAGGTAGCTCATGCAGGCAGGCGTATGCCCAGGGGTATGCAGGGCTTGAGCCTGCAGATTGCCTATCTGGAAAATGTCTCCATCGTCGAACAGGACGTCGAACTGGCTGCCATCACGGGCGAAGCCAGGTTCAGCGTTGAACAAACTGCCGAAGACTTTCTGGACCTGGGTGATGCAAGCGCCGATTGCAATGCGGCCTCCCAGCTTGTCTTTAAGGTAGGCAGCAGCGGACAGGTGATCTGCATGCACATGGGTTTCCAATATCCACTGCACCTGGGCGCCAAGCGCTTTCACGCGTTCGATCAGGCAATCTGCAGAGGCTGTGGTCACGCGCCCAGCCTTCGGGTCGTAATCCAGAACGCTGTCGATCAAGGCGCAAGCACTCGTTTCGCCATCCATGACCAGGTAGCTGATGGTTGAGGTGGCGCTGTCGAAGAACGCTTCCACGTGAAAGTTATTGCCAATGATCATTCAAGTCTCCCATTCGGCTCCCCCTCGTTGGCTGCATTTTTCCAGAGGGCGCCATACCTATCCCCATCAAGATGCATGCCACCCCACTGATACTCGCCTGGAGCCCAGAATTGGCGGAGTGACAGGCAAATGGCAGCTTCGTTGGCAGTGAACAGTGGCAGTCAGGTGTCAGTCGATGGCAGCAGCTGGCAGTCCTTGCTACCCTCGAACTCGTTATCCGACTGGTGCCGTCATGTCCGAACCTCACCCTTCCGTGCTTGCCTTGGTGTCTTTCCTGGAGCACGACGTACTGCCCGCCATCGTGCTGGACACCGACTACAACATTCTGGCCGCCAACGCCGCTTATCGACGTCAGTTCGGCCAGGACCAGCAGGCGCCGCTTGGGCAGAAATGTCACAAGGTCTCACACCATTACCACGTTCCCTGCGACCAGGCCGGCGAGGACTGCCCGATGCGCAAGGCCTGGTCCAGCAAGGTGCCCGAGCGTGTGCTGCATGTGCATCACACCCCACGCGGGCCGGAACATGTGGATGTCGAACTTCGGCCGATCCTGGATGAGCAGGGCAGGGTGATTGCTTTCGTCGAACGGCTCACCCGTATCGTCATCGCATCTGCCCAGCCTCAGGAACAGGGCCTAGTGGGCCAGGCACCTGCATTCAAGGCGGCATTGGCCAGCTTGCAACGCGCGGCGCCGGCTGACATCCCTGTCTTGCTCCAGGGTGAGTCCGGCACCGGCAAGGAACTGTTCGCGCGCGCATTGCACATGGGCAGCCCCAGAGCCGATGGGCCCTTGGTCGTGGTCGATTGCACCAGCCTGACGGAGGCGCTTTTCGAAAGCGAACTGTTCGGTTATGAGAAGGGCGCATTCACCGGTGCGCACCAGCGCAAGACCGGCCTGGCGGAAGCTGCCCATGGCGGTACGCTGTTCCTGGACGAGATAGGTGAGGTGCCCTTGGCCATGCAGGTCAAGCTGTTGCGCTTGATCGAAACCGGCAGCTTCCGGCCAGTAGGTAGCCTGCGCACCGTGCATTCGGACTTCAGACTGGTGTCGGCAACCCATAAACCCTTGAGGCAGATGGTGGCCGACGGGACGTTCAGGGAGGACCTGTACTATCGGATCAGTGGTTTCCCCATCCGCATGCCTGCACTGCGCGAGCGTAGCGAGGATTTGCCTCTGTTGATCCAAAGCCTGCTGAAAAGAATCGCAGGGCCCAGCGCGCCCACGCTCGGTGATGCAGCACTTGATCAACTGAGGATGTATCCGTTTCCGGGGAACATCCGCGAGCTACGCAACATCCTGGAGCGGGCACGTCTGTTTGCCGATGAAGGCGTCATTGAGCCGGAACACTTGCCCGAAGACGTGGTGTCGCTCCCTGCCGAAGTGCGCGCCAACGCAAGTCGCCCGGCAGATCTCATACAGGTGCTCAGTCATTTCAAGGGGTCGCGCAGTGAGCTGGCCAAGTACTTGGGGATCAGCGAACGTACGTTGTATCGGCGCTTGAAAGCGGCGGGCATTGCCGACGTACATTGACGCCCTGCACGCAAGCCGAACCCGGGGCATCGCTCGCCCTCGTCGCACGTCGCTCTTGCAGAATCATGCAAGCGATTGGCAGAAATCGCATAACCCGTATTACCTCATGCCTCCTAATCTTGGGTTCACCCGCTGCCATCAAGGTGGCTTTTCCAAGCTGAAGCAGGAGCGACATATGGACGGTATTCAAGGCAAAGTCGTCGTCATCACCGGGGCCAGCAGCGGTATCGGTGAAGCAACAGCCCGCTTGCTCGCAGGCAAAGGCGCCAGCGTAGTGCTGGGTGCCCGTCGCATTGATCGCCTACATGCGGTCGCCAACGAGCTTCGCTTGGCGGGAGGTACAGCCGATGTACAGGCGCTGGATGTCACGCGCTTGGACAGCATGCAGTCCTTCGTTGATTTCGCCATGTCGCTGCACGGTCGCATTGACGTCCTCATCAATAACGCTGGGGTCATGCCGCTTTCAAAACTCGAAGCACTCAAGGTCCAAGAGTGGGACCGGATGATTGACGTGAACATTCGAGGCGTGCTGCATGGCATCGCCGCGGCGCTTCCAGTAATGCAGCGACAGCGTGCAGGGCAGATCATCAATATCGCATCCATTGGGGCCTATGCGGTTAGCCCGACGGCTGCAGTGTACTGCGCCACTAAATATGCGGTACGTGCGATTTCTGAAGGTCTGCGTCAGGAAGTAGGGGGCGACATTCGGGTGACGCTGATCGCGCCGGGCGTCACCGAGTCGGAGCTGGCCGATAGCATTTCAGATGCAGGCGGCCGAGCGGAGATGCAGGCGTTTCGCAAGGTCGCAATACCTGCTTCAGCCATCGCTCAAGCGATAGCGTATGCGGTTGCGCAACCGGCAGAGGTGGATGTCAGTGAACTGATCGTGCGACCCACGGCAAGTCCGTTCTGAGCTTTACCCTTGAGCCGATGGGGGTGAGCTTGCCTACCCAAAGATCGGGAAATAAAAAGCCCGCTGGCGCGGGCTTGATGATGACCGGTTAAACTCGAATTTCGAAGCTACCCGGTCATGTGACGGTCGAGGCTAATCAGAAGTCCAGGTTGGAAACCGACAGTGCATTGCTTTCGATGAAGTCACGGCGCGGTTCAACGGCATCACCCATCAGGGTGTTGAAGATCTGGTCAGCCGCGATTGCATCTTCAATCGTGACCTTCAGCATCCGGCGCACTGTTGGGTCCATGGTGGTTTCCCACAGCTGATCCGGGTTCATCTCGCCCAACCCTTTATAGCGCTGGATGGTATGGCGCTTGGTGGTCTCGTTCATCAACCAGTCCAGGCCCTCCTTGAACTCGACGATGGCTTTGCGACGCTCGCCACGCTGCACATAAGCGCCTTCGCCCAACAGGCTGGACAGCTTGGCACCTACGTTGACTACGGTGCGGTAGTCGTTGCTGCCGAAGAAGTCACGGTTGAACGTGATGTAACTGGCAAGCCCGTGGGAGGTAATTTCCACCTCAGGCAGCCATACGTTACGTTCCTTGTCTTCACGCAGGCTGGCCTTGTAGACCAGGCCCGATTTCTGGGTCGAATTCAGGCGCTCATGCAACTGGTTCTTCCAGGCTTCCATCACGGCATGATCACCCAGCTGCTCGAGGGTGACTTCAGGCAGATAGATAAAGTGCTCGGTTAGCTCCTGCGGGTACAAGCGCGACAGACGCTTGAGGGTCTTCATCACACCGCGGAACTCGTTGACCAGGGCTTCCAGTTGCACGCCGGATACCGGTGGCGCGGACTCGTCCAGGTGCAGGCTGGCGTCTTCCAGGGCCGATTGGGTCATGTACTCTTCCATGGCCTCATCGTCCTTGATGTACTGCTCCTGCTTGCCGCGCTTGACCTTGTACAGCGGTGGCTGGGCGATGTAGATGTAACCGCGCTCGACCAGCTCCGGCAATTGGCGGAAGAAGAAGGTCAGCAGCAACGTACGAATGTGCGAACCGTCAACGTCAGCATCGGTCATGATGATGATGTTGTGATACCGCAGTTTTTCGATGTTGTACTCTTCCCGACCAATGCCGCAGCCCAGCGCAGTGATCAATGTCCCCACTTCCTGGGACGAGATCATCTTGTCGAACCGAGCTTTCTCCACGTTCAGGATCTTGCCTTTGAGCGGCAGAATGGCCTGGGTCCGACGGTTACGCCCCTGCTTCGCAGAGCCGCCTGCGGAGTCACCCTCGACCAGGTAGAGTTCAGACAGGGCAGGGTCCTTCTCCTGGCAGTCAGCCAGCTTGCCTGGCAAGCCCGCGATATCCAGTGCACCCTTACGGCGGGTCATCTCACGCGCTTTGCGGGCAGCTTCACGAGCGCGCGCAGCATCGATCATCTTCCCAACGACAGCCTTGGCTTCGTTCGGGTTTTCCAGCAGGAAATCGGAGAAGTACTTGTTCATCTCCTGCTCGACAGCGGTTTTCACTTCCGACGAAACCAGCTTGTCTTTAGTCTGCGAGCTGAACTTGGGATCGGGCACCTTGACCGAAATGATTGCAGTCAGGCCTTCACGGGCGTCGTCCCCGGTGGTCGAAACCTTGTTCTTCTTTGCCAGGCCTTCTTGCTCGATGTAGCTGTTCAGGCTGCGGGTTAACGAAGAACGGAAGCCTACCAAGTGCGTACCGCCATCACGCTGCGGGATGTTGTTGGTAAAGCACAGCAGGTTCTCGTTGAAGCTGTCGTTCCACTGGAGAGCAACTTCTACGCCCACACCGTCTTCACGCTGCACGCTAAAGTGGAACACCTGAGCGTTTACCGGCGTCTTGTTGGTATTCAAGTACTCGACGAACGCCCGCAGGCCGCCTTCGTATTTGAAGAACTCTTCCTTACCACTTCGCTCGTCTTTCAGCAGAATGCCAACGCCCGAGTTCAGGAAAGACAGTTCACGAATGCGCTTGGCCAGGATGTCCCAGCTGAAGTGAATATTCTTGAATGTCTCAGCGGACGGCTTGAAGTGAATATGAGTACCGGTCGTCTCGCTCTCGCCAACGATCGCCATCGGCGCCTGAGGCACACCATGGACATACGTCTGCTCCCAGATCTTGCCGCTGCGACGTACCGTCAGTATCAATTGCTCGGACAATGCGTTGACGACCGAAACACCTACCCCGTGCAATCCACCGGATACCTTGTAGGAGTTGTCATCGAACTTACCGCCTGCGTGCAGCACCGTCATGATGACTTCTGCTGCCGACACGCCTTCTTCTTTATGCACATCGACCGGAATGCCACGGCCGTTGTCACGCACGCTGATGGATTCATCAGGGTGGATAATTACTGTGATGTCGTCGCAATGGCCGGCCAGGGCTTCGTCGATGGAGTTGTCGACCACCTCGAATACCATGTGGTGCAGGCCGCTACCATCATCGGTGTCGCCAATGTACATGCCGGGACGCTTGCGCACGGCATCCAAACCTTTTAGCACCTTGATGCTGGAGGAGTCGTACGTCTGATTTTCGCTCATGCCTTCACTCCCGATGGTCGTGGGTCTGGGTGATACGGCCCTGTTCCACGTGGAACAAAGCAACCGGCGTTTCCGTCTGCCAGCCTTCCCTCAATAATTCATGATCTACACAGGTGATGAATACCTGGCAGCGTAATTCTTCAAGCAAGCGACACAGTGCACGGCGATGTTGCTCATCGAGCTCCGATGGCAAATCGTCCACGAGATAAATGCAGTGGCCGCGTCGCGCTTGGCCAACCAAATGACCTTGAGCTATCCGCAATGCGCATACCACCAGCTTTTGTTGGCCACGGGACAAGATGTCTGCTGCGTTGTTTGCAGCTAATCGAAGTCGCAAATCTGCCCGTTGCGGACCCGCCTGCGTGTGTCCCATCTGTTGGTCACGGAGAATAGAAGCAGCCAACACATCCTGCAGTTCACGGTCTTTGTCCCAGCCTCGGTAATAGCTCAAGGTCAGACCGTCGAGTTCAAGCAACTCGCTCAGGGTCTTTTCGAATACAGGCTTCAGGGCCTTGATATATTCGCGGCGGTACTCATCTATTTCGGCGCTGGCCAAGCACAACTCTCGGTCCCAAGCGGCTTGCGAAGCTGGGTCAAGTGTACCATGCCGCAACCATGAGTTCCGCTGCCGGAGGGCCTTCTGCAGGCGCTGCCACGCAGGCATGAAACGGGGTTCCACGTGGAACACACCCCAATCCAGGAACTGCCGCCTGATTTTTGGGGCACCTTCCAGTAGCCGAAAGCTATCTGGGTTGATGAGCTGCAATGGAAGCAATTCAGCAAGTTGTGCCGCGCTACGCGCATTCTGCCCATCGATCCTGATGGTGAAATCACCCTGACGTTCGCGAGACACCCCGAGGTTGCAGGTACCTCCTTCGGCGAGGAGCACCTCTCCGAATACCGTACAAGACGCTTGCTCATACTGGATCACCGGGTTCAAGCGCGTACTGCGAAAGGATCGAGCCAGACCGAGCAAATGAACGGCTTCGAGAAGACTTGTCTTGCCGCTCCCGTTATCGCCATAGAGCACGTTGATACGCGGGGAGGGGGAGAGCGTCACCGGGTGCAGATTTCGCACCCCGGTGACGATGATACGCCTAAGTGACATTGGGCCTGCTTTGCTTACAGCCGCATCGGCATGACAACGTACGAAGAGTCGTCATTGCCTGCCTCCTGCAGCAATGCACTGCTATTGGAGTCTGACAAAATCAGGCGTACCTGCTCAGTAGTCATCACGCCCAGCACATCCAGCAGATAACTAACGTTGAAACCAATCTCAAGCGAGCTGCCGTCGTAATCGACGCTGATTTCTTCCTCAGCCTCTTCCTGCTCGGGGTTATTGGCTTGGATCTTCAACTGGCCGGCAGCAAGCAACAAACGAATCCCGCGGTACTTTTCGTTGGACAGGATAGCGGTGCGGCTGAATGCCTCGCGCAAAGCTTGGCGATCGCCGATTACCAGTTTGTCACCACCCTTGGGCAGCACGCGCTCGTAGTCGGGGAATTTCCCGTCGACGAGCTTGGAAGTGAATGTGAATTCACCTGTCGTTGCGCGGATATGGTGCTGGCCAAGCACGATGCTAACCATGCCTTCAGGCTCGGTCAGCAAGCGAGCAAGCTCAAGAATACCTTTGCGCGGCACGATTACCTGGTGGCGGTCGTCCTGTTCGATCGGTGCACTCATCGAGCACAAGGCCAGGCGATGACCATCCGTGGAAACGGCGCGCAGGGTATTTCGCGAAACCTCCAGCAGCATACCGTTAAGGTAGTAACGGACGTCTTGCTGGGCCATGGCGAAGCTGGTGCGCTCGATCAATCGACGCAGTTTGCTCTGCTCCAGATTGCACGTGAGCGAGCCAGGGCCTTCTTCAACGGTCGGGAAATCATTGGCAGGCAATGTCGACAGTGTGAAGCGGCTACGCCCGGCCTTGACCAGCAGTTTCTGCTCATCGAGCTTGATGTCGATCAGCACGTCGCTGGGCAGGCTTTTGCAAATGTCCATCAACTTGCGGGCTGGGACAGTGATCTCGCCAGGCTCGGCAGGTTCTTCCAGTTGCACACGGCCAACCAGTTCAACCTCAAGGTCGGTACCGGTCAGCGACAGTTGCTGGCCTTGTACGACCAGCAAAACATTGGAAAGCACCGGCAACGTCTGCCGGCGCTCGACGACACCTGCCACCAGTTGCAGAGGTTTGAGCAAGGCTTCGCGTTGAATGGTGAAATGCATGGTCTTGTCCCTTGCCTTCATATGGCTGCGCTGACGCCCCTCAGGTCGTCAGCGTGCGCAGCAGGTTCTTGTAGTCCTCGCGGATATCCGCGTCGGATTCTTTCAGTTCATTGATCTTGCGGCAGGCATGCAACACAGTCGTATGGTCGCGCCCACCAAACATGTCGCCGATTTCTGGCAAGCTGTGGTTGGTCAGCTCCTTGGAGAGCGCCATCGCCACCTGGCGTGGACGTGCCACCGAACGGGAGCGGCGTTTGGACAACAGATCAGAGATCTTGATCTTGTAGTACTCGGCCACCGTACGCTGGATGTTATCCACACTCACCAGCTTGTCTTGCAATGCCAGAAGGTCCTTCAGGGATTCGCGGATCAATTCGATGGTGATGTCGCGCCCCATGAAGTGCGAATGAGCAATCACTCGTTTCAGGGCGCCCTCGAGCTCACGCACGTTCGACCGAATACGCTGAGCGATGAAGAAAGCGGCATCGTGCGGCAGTTCCACCTTGGCCTGATCGGCCTTCTTCATCAGGATCGCAACGCGCGTTTCCAGTTCCGGCGGCTCTACGGCCACCGTGAGGCCCCAGCCAAAGCGCGATTTAAGGCGTTCCTCGAGCCCTTCGATTTCCTTGGGATACCGATCGGAGGTGAGAATCACCTGCTGGCCACCTTCAAGCAATGCGTTGAAGGTGTGGAAAAACTCTTCCTGTGAACGCTCCTTGCGCGCGAAGAACTGAATGTCATCAATGAGCAACGCATCGACTGAGCGGTAGAAGCGCTTGAACTCGTTGATCGCATTGAGCTGAAGTGCCTTGACCATATCGGCGACGAAGCGCTCGGAATGCAGGTACACCACCTTGGCATTCGGGTTTTTTCTAAGCAGGTGGTTACCCACGGCATGCATGAGGTGGGTTTTACCCAGGCCCACACCGCCATAAAGGAACAATGGGTTGTAACCGTGCTTGGGGTTGTCGGCAACTTGCCAGGCGGCGGCACGGGCCAGCTGGTTCGACTTGCCTTCCACAAAGGTGTCGAACGTGAACGTGCGGTTCAGGTAGCTGGTGTGCTTGAGGGCACCCTCTACCTGTACCGTGCGCTGCTCCGTCCTACCCGTGGGGGCCTGAGCAGGTTCGGCCATGGCATCGAAGCTATCCCTCGAAGAAGGCTCGACCACATCGTTGGCGTTTGCAGGCGCGGGGTCAAGTGTCGCCGCTGGAGCAGGCTCGGACAGCGTGACGGCGGGGGCCTTGGGCGTCGTTTGAACCAGGGAGGCTGCAACAGCCGCGCTTACCGGGGCATTAGGTGCTGCACGGGGCGCAGAGCTGCGCCGGCTGCCAATAAGCAGCGACAACGCGGGGGCTATGCCCGTGCCTTTTTCTCCCAAAAGCTCAAGCAAACGCCCCAGGTACTTTTCATTGACCCAATCGAGAACGAAACGGTTAGGCGCATAGACGCGCAACTCGTCGCCTTCGGCTTCGACCTGTAACGGACGGATCCAGGTGTTGAATTGCTGGGCAGGCAGTTCATCGCGCAGAAGCTCCACGCACTGCTGCCAAAGTTCCACTGACACGGATATCCCCTGAGCTTGAAAGCCACGAAGGCTGAAACAAACGGCCATTGTACTGGGCACGCGCTCAGTTATCCACATGCAGACACGTCGGCATTCATGGCAAACCAGCCACTAAATGACCGAAACACCACTCATACACTGTGCATAAGCCTTGTGCATAACTAGGCCTAAGGTCTATGCACAACCCCATGAATCGACCTGTGCATAACCTACCTGTGTATAAAATCCATACTTATGCACAGCTTAAATTCAAGCCTGCAACAGCTGTAGCACGGCTTTCAAACAGGGTTTAAAAATGCTGTACATCTCTGAATTCAAGGCCTGCAGAAGGTTATCCACAGAAAGTTATCCACTTAAGAGTATTAAGATCTTTAAAGAAGCTTTTTATATGTTTTTCTTATTTTTCATGTTGAGCAGTGTTTCCTTGCCGAGCTTCATATAGGTGTCCGTGCCGCTAGCCCAGGCCTACGCCCGTTCATCCCACACCTAAAGGAAAGGTTGGTTGGAAATTGACCTATAGGCTTGCTTTCTCTAGAATCGCCGGTCTCTTAAAAGGGGGCCATCCCGGCCCGTCGTCGACAAACCCAGGTAACACGCCATGAAACGTACTTTCCAACCAAGCACCATCAAGCGCGCGCGCACTCACGGTTTCCGTGCCCGTATGGCTACCAAGAACGGCCGCGCTGTTCTGTCGCGTCGTCGTGCCAAAGGCCGTAAGCGTCTGGCCATTTGATTTTTCGGCACAGGTGGTGAGTCAGGACTTCAGTCGGGAAAAGCGACTGCTTACACCCCGGCATTTCAAAGCGGTCTTCGACTCCCCAACCGGCAAGGTTCCAGGGAAAAACCTGCTGATCCTTGCTCGCGAGAACGGTCTGGATCACCCGCGCCTAGGCCTGGTGATTGGCAAGAAAAGCGTCAAGCTCGCCGTTCAACGCAACCGCCTCAAGCGCTTGATGCGCGATTCCTTTCGTCTGAACCAGCATTCACTTGCCGGGTTGGATATCGTGATCGTCGCGCGCAAGGGATTGGGTGAGATAGAAAACCCGGAATTGCACCAACACTTCGGCAAACTCTGGAAACGCCTGGCGCGCAGCCGACCGGCACCAGCAGTCTCCGCCGATTGCGCAGGGGTAAGCAGCCAAGATGCGTAAACTGGCACTCGTTCCGATCCAGTTTTACCGTTATGCCATTAGTCCTCTGATGGCCAGCCACTGCCGTTTCTACCCCAGTTGCTCTTGTTACGCCTACGAAGCCATCGAAAACCACGGTCTCTGGCGTGGTGGATGGCTAGCCGTTCGTCGCCTGGGGCGTTGTCATCCGTGGAACGACGGCGGTTTCGACCCCGTTCCACCCGCTCCTTCCTCCCGAACTTCTTCGATAGCCGAGTAATCATGGATATTAAACGCACGATCCTGATCGTCGCCCTGGCAATCGTGTCCTACGTCATGGTCCTTAAATGGAACCAGGACTACGGCCAGGCTGCCCTGCCGACTCAGAATACTGCTGCCAGCACGAACAACCCTGGTTTGCCCGATGGCGTACCTGCCGGCAATGCCGGTGCTGGTGCCAGCGCCGATGTGCCAAGCGCCACTGCTGAAACCCGCACTGCCGATTTGGCACCCGTGGCTGTCAGCAAGGATCTGATCCGGGTCAAGACCGATGTGCTGGACTTGGCTATCGATCCGGTAGGTGGTGACGTCGTCCAATTGAACCTGCCGCAGTATCCACGCCGTCAGGACCATCCGGATATCCCGTTCCAACTGTTCGACAACGGTGCAGAGCGCGTCTATCTCGCACAAAGCGGGTTGACCGGTGCAAACGGTCCAGATGCCCGTTCGACCGGTCGCCCCCTCTACGCTGCTGATCAGAAGCGTTATCAGTTGGCCGATGGTCAGGACCAGTTGGTGGTAGACCTGAAGTTCAGCGACAACGGGGTCAACTACATCAAGCGCTTCAGCTTCAAGCGCGGCGAGTATGACCTGAACGTCAGCTACCTGATCGACAACCAGAGCAGCCAGGCCTGGAGCGGCAACATGTTCGCCCAGCTCAAGCGCGATGCCAGTTCCGATCCGTCGTCGAGCACTGCCACCGGCACCGCGACCTACTTGGGTGCGGCCCTGTGGACACCTTCGGAGCCCTACAAAAAGGTCTCGATGAAGGACATCGACAAAGGTAGTTTGAAAGAAAATGTGTCCGGCGGTTGGGTAGCATGGCTTCAGCACTACTTCGTGACCGCATGGATCCCGGCCAAGTCTGACAACAATGTGGTGCAAACCCGCAAGGACAGCCAGGGCAACTACATCATCGGCTACACCGGCCCGGCTATCAGCGTACCTGCGGGCGGCAAGGCCGAAACCAGCGCCATGTTGTATGCCGGTCCCAAGATCCAGTCCAAGCTCAAGGAGTTGTCCCCAGGCCTGGAGCTGACCGTCGACTACGGTTTCCTGTGGTTCATCGCACAGCCGATCTTCTGGCTCCTGCAACATATCCACAGCCTGCTGGGTAACTG
Organism: Pseudomonas sp. DE0157; assembly: GCF_007678615.1. NCBI lineage: Bacteria > Pseudomonadati > Pseudomonadota > Gammaproteobacteria > Pseudomonadales > Pseudomonadaceae > Pseudomonas > Pseudomonas sp. DE0157. The sequence continues at coordinate 475,443 of NZ_VEJN01000002.1, read as the reverse complement.
GGGCTGGTCGATCATCGTGCTGACCATGCTCATCAAGGGCCTGTTCTTCCCGCTGTCCGCTGCCAGCTACCGTTCCATGGCACGTATGCGTGCTGTTTCGCCCAAGCTCGCAGCGCTCAAGGAACGCTTCGGCGATGATCGCCAGAAGATGTCCCAGGCGATGATGGAGCTGTACAAGAAAGAGAAAATCAACCCGCTGGGCGGTTGCTTGCCAATCCTGGTCCAGATGCCAGTATTCCTGGCCCTCTACTGGGTACTGCTGGAAAGCGTCGAGATGCGTCAGGCACCTTGGATGCTGTGGATTACCGACCTGTCGATCAAGGATCCGTTCTTCATCCTGCCGATCATCATGGGCGCTACCATGTTCATTCAGCAGCGCCTGAACCCGACCCCGCCGGATCCGATGCAGGCCAAGGTGATGAAAATGATGCCGATCATCTTCACCTTCTTCTTCCTGTGGTTCCCAGCCGGTCTGGTGCTGTACTGGGTTGTGAACAACTGCCTGTCCATCACGCAGCAGTGGTACATCACGCGCAGCATCGAGGCCGCCAACAAGAAAGCGGCTGCCTGACGGGCTGCTACGCTAGCTTGTGAATAAAACGCCCCCTCGTGGGGCGTTTTTGCTATCTGTCGTATTTGTCGTAGAGGCTCCCCAGCATGAATACTGTGCGTGAAACCATTGCCGCCATCGCAACTGCCCAAGGCCGCGGCGGCGTAGGCATCGTGAGGTTGTCAGGACCACTGGCTGCCCAGGCGGGCCAGTGGATAACCGGCCGCAGCCTGCAACCGCGTCATGCTCATTACGGCCCATTCCGCGACGAGGAGGGGGTGGTACTGGATGAAGGTATCGCGCTGTTCTTTCCGGGGCCCAACTCATTCACCGGTGAAGATGTACTTGAGTTGCAAGGCCATGGCGGCCCCGTGGTCCTGGATATGCTGCTACAGCGCTGTGTACAACTGGGGTGTCGCCTGGCCAGGCCAGGGGAGTTCAGCGAGCGGGCATTTCTCAATGACAAGCTTGACCTGGCTCAAGCCGAGGCCATCGCCGACTTGATCGAAGCCAGCTCCAGCCAGGCAGCGCGAAATGCACTGCGATCGCTGCAGGGCGAATTTTCCAGACATGTCCACAGCCTCACCGAAGCGTTGATCGCGCTGCGCATCTACGTGGAGGCCGCCATTGATTTTCCCGAGGAAGAAATCGACTTCCTGGCCGATGGCCACGTGCTGTCGATGCTCGATGCCGTGAGGGATCATTTATCCACAGTGCTGCGTGAGGCGGGCCAAGGGGCTTTGCTGCGTGATGGCATGACAGTGGTCATCGCTGGGCGACCCAATGCAGGCAAGTCGAGTCTGCTCAACCAGCTAGCGGGACGTGAAGCGGCGATCGTAACGGATATCGCCGGCACGACCCGGGACACCCTGCGCGAACATATCCACATCGACGGCATGCCGCTTCACGTGGTGGACACAGCTGGGCTACGTTCAACAGATGATCATGTGGAAAAGATCGGTGTCGAGCGAGCGCTACAAGCGATAGGCGAGGCAGACCGGATATTGCTGGTTGTGGACTCCACAGCCCCTGAAGCCGACGATCCCTTTGCTTTATGGCCCGAGTTTCTGGACCAGCGTCCGGATCCAGCACGGGTAACCCTGATACGCAATAAAGCGGATCTGAGTGGGGAGCCAGTAGCGCTGCACCAGGGTGAAGATGGACAAGCCACCATCACGCTGAGCGCCAAAGGAGAGGGTGGGGGGCTGCAGCTGTTGCGCGACCATCTCAAGGCCTGCATGGGCTATGAACAAACCGCCGAGAGTGGTTTCAGCGCCCGTCGACGGCACCTGGATGCCTTGCGCCAGGCCAGTGAGCACCTTGAGCACGGTCGTGCGCAGCTGACCCTCGCAGGTGCAGGTGAATTACTGGCAGAGGACTTGCGTCAGGCGCAGCAGGTGCTTGGGGAAATCACCGGGGCCTTCAGTTCCGACGACTTGTTGGGGCGGATTTTCTCGAGTTTCTGCATCGGCAAGTAACAAACAACCTGGTCCCGGACCAGCCAACCGCCCTTTAGGGGCGGTTTTTTTTGGCTTGAAATAAGCCTCCAGCGAAGGGACAGCCAGGAACGGTAGCCGCTAAGCCCTGTGGAAAACCCTATCTGAGCTCCGTTGATAAGCGCTAATTTTTCTTGAGGATAAATCGCCCTGTGGGTAACTCTGTATTTCATCCACAGGCTATTCCCTGTTATCCAGAAGGCTCAGTGGGGTTAAAGCACAGGGTTCAGGATCTCTGTACAACACGCGTTTCCTGGTCTTTAAGACCTTATCCACAGATATCGCTGTGCATAAGAATAAACATAAAAACAAAGCTTTTATAAATCTCTCTTCGTTGATTTCTGTTGTGTGCCATTCATCCACAGCCTGATCAAAATTTGCTCAGACGGTTTCAATGAGGGGGGTGATGTCCCTATACTTGTCGGCTTACCTTTTCTATTTGCACAACAGGCAAGAGGTGCGTGGTGGATTTCCCTTCCCGTTTTGAAGTGATCGTCATCGGCGGCGGCCATGCCGGTACCGAGGCTGCGCTTGCGTCTGCACGCATGGGTGTCAAAACCCTGCTGCTGACCCACAACGTGGAAACCCTCGGGCACATGAGTTGCAACCCTGCCATTGGTGGCATCGGCAAAAGCCATCTGGTCAAGGAAATCGATGCCCTGGGCGGCGCCATGGCGCTGGCCACCGACAAGAGTGGCATTCAGTTTCGCGTGTTGAATAACCGCAAGGGCCCAGCCGTTCGCGCCACGCGTGCACAGGCTGACCGCGCCATCTACAAAGCGGTTGTGCGTGAGATTTTGGAAAACCAGCCCAACCTGTGGATATTTCAGCAGTCCTGTGACGACCTGATCGTTGAACAGGATGAAGTCAAAGGCGTGGTCACCCAGATGGGGCTGCGGTTCTTTGCAAACTCGGTCGTGCTCACCACCGGCACCTTCCTGGGCGGCCTGATCCATATTGGTATGCAGAACCACTCGGGAGGACGCGCAGGGGATCCGCCCTCCATCGCGTTGGCGCATCGCATGCGTGAATTGCCGCTACGCGTCGGCCGCCTGAAGACAGGTACGCCGCCTCGTATCGACGGTCGCTCCGTGGATTTCTCGGTCATGACCGAGCAGCCCGGCGATACGCCTATCCCGGTGATGTCGTTCATGGGCAATGCGGGCATGCATCCGCGCCAGGTAAGCTGCTACATCACTCACACCAACGCCCGGACACATGACATCATCGCTTCGAACCTTGACCGTTCGCCCATGTACTCGGGGGTCATCGAAGGGGTAGGGCCACGTTACTGCCCGTCGATCGAAGACAAGATCCACCGCTTTGCGGACAAGGAAAGCCACCAGGTATTCATCGAGCCTGAAGGCCTGACCACTCACGAGCTCTACCCCAACGGTATTTCCACTTCGCTGCCCTTCGATGTGCAGCTGGAGTTGGTGCGCTCGATCCGGGGCATGGAAAACGCGCATATCGTCCGCCCAGGCTACGCCATCGAATATGACTACTTCGATCCGCGCGACTTGAAGTACAGCCTGGAAACCAAAGTCATTGGTGGTCTTTTCTTCGCTGGCCAGATCAACGGCACCACCGGTTACGAAGAAGCCGGTGCGCAAGGCCTGTTGGCCGGGACCAACGCCGCACTGCGCGCTCAGGGCCGCGAGGCCTGGTGTCCGCGGCGCGATGAAGCCTACATCGGCGTGCTGGTCGACGACTTGATCACCTTGGGCACTCAAGAACCGTATCGCATGTTCACATCCCGGGCCGAATACCGGTTGATCCTGCGGGAGGACAACGCCGACCTGCGTCTCACAGAAAAAGGGCGAGCACTGGGGTTGATCGACGACGAGCGCTGGGCCGCCTTCTGCACCAAGCGCGACGGTATCGAAAAAGAAGAGCAGCGGCTGAAATCGACCTGGATAAGGCCCAACACCGAGCAAGGCCAAGCCGTTGTGGACAAGTTCGGTACGCCATTGAGCCACGAGTACAGCCTGCTGAACCTGCTGGCACGACCCGAAATCGACTATGCAGGGTTAATGGCGGCTACCGGCGGTGAGTCGATCGATCCACAGGTCGCCGAGCAGGTCGAGATTCGCACCAAATACGCGGGTTACATCGACCGTCAGCAGGACGAAATCGCGCGGCTGCGCGCCAGTGAGGACACGCGCCTGCCTGTGGATATCGAGTACGCCACGATTTCGGGGCTGTCCAAAGAGATTCAGGGCAAGCTCAGCCAGACCCGTCCCGAAACCCTGGGGCAGGCCTCGCGCATTCCAGGCGTGACGCCGGCGGCCATTTCCCTGTTGCTCATCCACCTGAAAAAACGCGGTGCAGGCCGCGAGCTGGAGCAAAGCGTTTGAGTTCCCTGGTTACCTCCCAACATGCCGAAGAGTTGTCCACAGGTGCCCGCCAGTTGGCTGTGCCCCTGAGCCCTGAACACCATGAAAAACTGCTGGGCTACCTGGCCCTGTTGATCAAGTGGAACAAGGCCTACAACCTCACCGCCGTCCGGGATCCGGATGAAATGGTTTCGCGTCACCTGCTCGACAGCCTCAGCGTGATGCCGTTTATCCACAGCGAGCGCAGTAACTGGCTGGATGTCGGCAGCGGCGGAGGCATGCCAGGTGTGCCCATGGCTATCCTGCATCCCCACAAGCGGATCACCGTACTGGATGCCAATGGCAAGAAGACGCGCTTTCTGACCCAGGTGAAAATGGAGCTCAAGCTGGACAACCTTACGGTTATCCACAGCAGGGTCGAGGGGTACACGCCGGCCCAGCCGTTCGACGGCATCATCTCCCGCGCTTTCAGCAGCATGGAGAATTTCACCAACTGGACCCGCCACCTGGGCGACACCGGGACGCAGTGGCTTGCAATGAAGGGGCTGCATCCTGCCGATGAACTGGTAGCATTGCCCGCAGACTTCACAGTGGAAAGCGAGCAGGCCCTGACCGTTCCGGGTTGCCAGGGCCAACGTCATCTGCTGATACTGCGCCGCAAGGCTTGATTGGGAACAGACGCATCAATGGCTAAGGTATTCGCAATCGCGAACCAGAAAGGTGGTGTGGGCAAGACCACCACCTGTATCAATCTCGCTGCCTCGCTGGTGGCGACCAAGCGTCGTGTGCTGCTGATCGACCTCGATCCGCAGGGCAATGCCACCATGGGCAGCGGCGTGGACAAGCACGAGCTCGAGCACTCTGTGTACGACCTGCTGATCGGAGAGTGTGACCTGGCCCAGGCCATGCACTATTCCGAGCATGGTGGGTTCCAGCTGTTGCCGGCCAACCGTGACCTGACCGCTGCCGAAGTCGTGCTGCTGGAGATGCAGGTCAAGGAAAGCCGCCTGCGTAATGCGCTGGCGCCCATTCGTGATAACTACGATTTCATCCTCATCGACTGCCCGCCTTCATTGTCGATGCTGACGCTCAATGCCTTGGTGGCTTCCGATGGCGTGATCATCCCCATGCAGTGCGAGTATTACGCGCTGGAAGGGCTGAGCGACCTTGTGGACAACATCAAGCGGATCGCTGCCAAGTTGAACCCCGCGCTCAAGATCGAGGGGTTGCTGCGAACCATGTATGATCCGCGGCTGAGCCTGAACAACGATGTATCGGCGCAGCTCAAGGAGCATTTCGGTTCGCAGTTGTACGATACCGTCATTCCGCGAAACATCCGCCTGGCCGAAGCACCCAGCTTCGGTATGCCGGCATTGGCCTACGACAAGCAATCGCGCGGCGCACAGGCCTACCTTGCCCTGGCCGGAGAACTGGTTCGTCGTCAACGCCGCCAGTCCCGCACTGCACAAGCAACTTAAGGAATCCGCATGGCCGTCAAGAAACGGGGTCTCGGACGTGGGTTGGATGCGCTGCTCAGCGGTCCATCCGTGAGCGCGCTCGAAGAGCAGGCTGTAAAGATCGACCTCAAGGAGCTTCAGCACCTGCCCGTCGAGTTGATTCAACGGGGCAAGTACCAGCCACGTCGCGACATGGACCCGCAGGCGCTCGAAGAACTGGCTCACTCGATCCGCAGCCACGGCGTGATGCAACCGATCGTGGTGCGCCCGGTTGGCGATGAGCGCTATGAGATCATCGCCGGTGAGCGGCGCTGGCGCGCGACTCAACAAGCCGGTCTGGACACCATTCCGGCCATGGTCCGCGAGGTCCCTGACGAAGCGGCCATAGCCATGGCCCTGATCGAAAACATCCAGCGCGAGGACTTGAACCCTCTGGAAGAAGCGCTGGCCCTGCAGCGGTTGCAGCAGGAGTTCGAGCTGACCCAGCAGCAAGTGGCCGATGCCGTGGGCAAGTCGCGGGTGACCGTGGCCAACCTGCTGCGGTTGATCACGTTGCCTGAAGCGATCAAAACGATGCTCGCCCATGGTGACCTGGAGATGGGTCACGCACGGGCTTTGCTAGGCCTGGAAGAGAATCGCCAGGAGGAAGGGGCGCGTCATGTTGTCGCACGTGGGCTGACCGTACGTCAGACCGAGGCGCTGGTGCGCCAATGGCTGAGCGACAAGCCTGATCCGGTAGAACCCGGCAAACCTGATCCGGACATTGCACGCCTGGAACAGCGGCTTGCAGAGCGTTTAGGCTCGGCTGTACAGATTCGCCACGGCGCTAAAGGCAAGGGCCAACTGGTGATTCGCTATAACTCGCTCGATGAGTTGCAGGGCGTACTCACACACATTCGCTGAAACAATTCCTGTTGTAGCGCGCAATCGGAAATCACTACGAATAGTTGAATAGGGGTTAATCCACCCCTATACTCTGCGCGCATTTTGTCGGCACAAATTATGCCAAGTCATCGCTGACTGGCAGGCCGATTCACGGGGAGCAGTTGTGATGGAAATCCGCACGCCAAACCGGTTGCCTTTCCATCGCTGGGCGGTTTTTCCGGTATTGCTGACGCAATTCGTCGTGCTGCTGCTGGCAACCTTGGTGTTGTGGCAGTTGGCTGGGACGGTCAGCGGATATTCAGGGCTCTGCGGAGGCCTGATTGCCTGGCTGCCCAATGTTTATTTCGCCTGGAAGGCTTTTCGCTTTAGCGGAGCTCGGGCGGCGCAGGCCATCGTCAAGTCGTTCTACGCTGGCGAGGCAGGCAAGATGATTTTGACGGCAGTGCTCTTTGCACTGACCTTCGCAGGAGTGAAGCCACTGGCGCCGCTGGCAGTATTCGGCGTCTTCGTGTTGACCCTTTTGGTCAGCTGGTTCGCGCCCCTGCTGATGAATAAAAGACTTTCGAGACCTTAGGGCGTTTGAGGCAACCATGGCAGCAGAAACCGCTTCGGGCTATATCCAGCACCACTTGCAGAACCTGACTTACGGTCAACTACCAGACGGCAGCTGGGGCTTCGCCCATTCGGCTGCAGAAGCCAAGGCTATGGGCTTCTGGGCATTCCACGTGGATACCCTGGGTTGGTCCGTCGCACTGGGTCTGATCTTCCTGTTCATCTTCCGCATGGCGGCCAAGAAGGCGACTTCTGGCCAACCGAGCGGCCTGCAGAACTTCGTCGAAGTGCTGGTGGACTTCGTCAACGGCAGCGTGAAGGACTCCTTCCACGGCCGTAGCCCGGTGATCGCGCCGCTGGCGCTGACCATCTTCGTCTGGGTATTCCTGATGAACGCCATCGACCTGGTACCGGTCGACTGGATTCCTCAGCTGGCCATCCTGATCTCGGGTGATCCGCACATTCCGTTCCGCGCCGTGTCGACCACCGACCCGAACGCGACCCTGGCCATGGCCTTCTGCGTGTTTGCGCTGATCATCTTCTACAGCATCAAGGTCAAGGGCCTGGGTGGCTTCATCGGTGAGCTGACCCTGCACCCGTTCGGCAGCAAGAATATCTTCCTGCAGATCCTGCTGATCCCGGTCAACTTCCTGCTGGAATTCGTGACCCTGATCGCCAAGCCGATCTCGCTGGCACTGCGTCTGTTCGGCAACATGTACGCCGGCGAGCTGGTGTTCATCCTGATTGCCGTGATGTTCGGCGCCGGCATCCTGTGGCTCAGCGGCCTGGGTATCGTGCTGCAATGGGCGTGGGCTGTGTTCCACATCCTGATCATCACCCTGCAAGCCTTCATCTTCATGATGCTTACCATCGTCTACTTGTCGATGGCTCACGAAGATAACCATTAAGACCGCCTGGCGTGTCTGATAGCCTTCCCCGCTCGTTTGGGGGGAGGGCTTAAAAAGTCCGCAAGGGCATGCTGTACCAAACGATTCGTTTTACCGCTTCAAACTAAAAAACCTAACCAATACGACGTAAAAGTCGGGAGGAAAGATGGAAACTGTAGTTGGTCTGACCGCTATCGCTGTTGCTCTGCTGATCGGCCTGGGTGCTCTGGGTACCGCCATTGGTTTCGGCCTGCTGGGCGGCAAATTCCTGGAAGGCGCTGCTCGTCAGCCTGAGATGGTTCCGATGCTGCAGGTCAAAATGTTCATCGTTGCCGGTCTGCTCGACGCCGTCACCATGATCGGTGTTGGTATCGCTCTGTTCTTCACCTTCGCGAATCCCTTCGTTGGTCAAATCGCCGGCTAATCACTCGTTTCGACGAGTTGATGGGTGTGATGGACAAAGACCGAGCGAGGTGTTGGCGTGAACATTAATGCAACCCTGATTGGCCAATCCGTTGCTTTTCTGATTTTTGTACTCTTCTGCATGAAGTACGTATGGCCTCCGGTCATCACTGCTCTGCAAGAGCGTCAAAAGAAGATTGCAGACGGCTTGGACGCTGCCAACCGCGCAGCTCGCGACCTGGAGCTGGCCCAAGAGAAAGTGGGTCAGCAACTGCGTGAAGCAAAGGCACAGGCAGCTGAAATCATTGAGCAAAGCAAGAAACGCGCTGCTCAGCTAGTAGACGAAGCCCGTGAACAGGCTCGTGTCGAAGCTGACCGTGTGAAGGCTCAGGCTCAGGCCGAGATCGAACAGGAACTGAACAGCGTCAAAGACGCCCTGCGTGCCCAAGTGGGTGCCCTGGCTGTTGGCGGTGCTGAAAAGATCCTTGGCGCCACAATCGATCAAAACGCGCATGCAGAGCTGGTTAACAAACTGGCCGCTGAAATTTAAGCGAGGGCGATCATGGCAGAACTGACCACGTTGGCCCGACCTTACGCTAAGGCTGCCTTTGAGCATGCCCAGGCCCATCAGCAACTGGCCAATTGGTCAGCCATGCTCGGCCTGGCTGCTGCAGTGTCCGAAGACGACACCATGCAGCGCCTGCTCAAGGCCCCGCGACTGACAAGCGCAGAAAAGGCCGCCGCATTCATTGACGTTTGCGGTGACAAGTTCGATGCATCGGCACAGAATTTCATTCATGTTGCCGCGGAAAACGACCGTCTCCTGCTTCTGCCGGAGATTGCCGCTCTGTTCGACCTGTACAAGGCAGAACAAGAGAAATCCGTGGACGTGGAAGTCACCAGTGCTTTTGCGTTGAACCAAGAACAGCAAGACAAACTCGCCAAGGTTCTCAGTGCACGGCTCAGCCGGGAAGTGCGCCTGCACGCGTCGGAGGATGCCAGCCTGATCGGCGGCGTCGTCATCCGCGCCGGCGACCTGGTAATCGATGGCTCTGTTCGCGGCAAGATCGCGAAACTGGCCGAAGCATTGAAATCTTGAGTTTGAAGGGGCAGCAGAGCAATGCAGCAACTCAATCCTTCCGAAATTAGTGAAATCATCAAGGGCCGCATCGAGAAGCTCGATGTCGGCTCCCAAGCCCGTAACGAAGGTACCGTCGTAAGCGTTTCCGACGGTATCGTACGGATCCACGGTCTGGCCGACGCTATGTACGGCGAAATGATCGAGTTCCCGGGCGGCGTATACGGTATGGCACTGAACCTGGAGCAAGACTCCGTAGGTGCAGTGGTACTGGGTGCGTACACCTCCCTCGCCGAGGGCATGAGCGCCAAGTGCACCGGTCGCATCCTGGAAGTTCCGGTTGGTAAGGAACTGCTGGGTCGCGTCGTGGACGCACTGGGTAACCCGATCGACGGCAAAGGTCCGCTGAACAACACCGAGACCGACGCGGTCGAGAAAGTTGCTCCAGGCGTGATCTGGCGTAAGTCGGTAGACCAGCCTGTACAGACTGGCTACAAGTCGGTCGACGCCATGATCCCGGTTGGCCGTGGCCAGCGTGAGCTGATCATCGGTGACCGTCAGATCGGTAAGACTGCCATGGCGGTCGATGCGATCATCAACCAGAAAAACAGCGGTATCTTCTGCGTATACGTGGCCGTCGGCCAGAAGCAGTCGACCATCGCCAACGTCGTGCGCAAGCTCGAAGAAGCCGGTGCCCTGGCCAACACCATCGTTGTTGCCGCCAGCGCCTCGGAATCGGCTGCACTGCAGTTCCTGGCGCCGTACTCCGGCTGCACCATGGGCGAGTACTTCCGTGACCGCGGTGAAGATGCCCTGATCGTCTACGATGACCTGTCCAAGCAGGCTGTTGCCTACCGCCAGATCTCCCTGCTGCTGCGTCGTCCACCAGGACGTGAAGCGTACCCAGGCGACGTGTTCTATCTCCACTCCCGTCTGCTGGAGCGTGCATCGCGCGTTTCGGAAGAATACGTCGAGAAGTTCACCAACGGCGCAGTCACTGGCAAGACCGGTTCCCTGACCGCTCTGCCGATCATCGAAACCCAGGCTGGCGACGTTTCGGCGTTCGTTCCGACCAACGTGATTTCCATCACCGACGGTCAGATCTTCCTGGAATCGGCCATGTTCAACTCGGGCATCCGCCCTGCAGTGAACGCCGGTGTTTCGGTATCGCGTGTAGGTGGTGCCGCTCAGACCAAGATCATCAAGAAGCTGTCCGGTGGTATTCGTACCGCACTGGCTCAGTACCGTGAACTGGCGGCATTCGCCCAGTTCGCGTCCGATCTGGACGAAGCGACCCGCAAGCAGCTGGAGCATGGTCAGCGCGTTACCGAGCTGATGAAGCAGAAGCAGTACGCGCCGATGTCCATCGCGGACATGGCCCTGTCGCTGTACGCCGCTGAGCGTGGCTTCCTGACCGACGTAGAAGTCTCCAAGGTCGGCAGCTTCGAGCAAGCACTGATCGCCTTCTTCCACCGTGATCACGCCGAACTGATGGCGAAGATCAACGTGAAGGGTGACTTCAACGACGAAATCGATGCAGGCATGAAAGCCGGTATCGAGAAGTTCAAGGCCACCCAGACCTGGTAAGCCGCAGCGGGGGCCCAGGCCCCCGCTTGCTAACCTGATAGGTGATACATGGCAGGCGCAAAAGAGATTCGCAGTAAGATTGCGAGCATCAAAAGCACGCAAAAAATTACCAGCGCCATGGAAAAAGTGGCGGTCAGCAAAATGCGCAAGGCACAACAGCGCATGGCTGCTAGCCGTCCTTATGCGGAGCGTATCCGCCAGGTGATCGGTCATCTGGCCAACGCCAACCCGGAATACCGCCACCCGTTCATGATCGAGCGCCCTGTAAAGCGCGCCGGTTACATCGTGGTGAGCAGTGACCGTGGTCTGTGCGGTGGCTTGAATACCAACCTGTTCAAGGCCTTGGTCAAGGACATGAACGAAAACCGCGAACAGGGCGTGGAAATCGACCTGTGCGTGATCGGCAGCAAGGGTGCGACTTTCTTCCGTATCTTTGGCGGCAACGTAGTAGCCGCGATCAGCCACCTGGGCGAAGAGCCATCGATCAATGACTTGATCGGCTCCGTCAAGGTCATGCTGGACGCCTACCTCGATGGCCGTATCGATCGCCTCTCGGTGGTTTCGAACAAGTTCATCAACACCATGACCCAAAAGCCGACGGTCGAGCAGTTGGTACCGTTGGTGGCAACCCCGGATCAGGATCTCAAGCATCACTGGGACTACCTGTACGAACCCGACGCAAAAGAGCTGCTGGACGGCTTGATGGTGCGTTACGTGGAGTCGCAGGTGTACCAGGCGGTGGTCGAGAACAATGCTGCTGAACAAGCAGCCCGGATGATCGCCATGAAGAACGCCACAGACAACGCCGGTGACCTGATCAGCGAACTCCAGCTGATCTACAACAAGGCGCGTCAGGCTGCGATCACCCAGGAGATCTCGGAAATCGTCGGCGGCGCTGCCGCGGTTTAACGGTTCAAAAATTCAGAGGATCCAGCTATGAGTAGCGGACGTATCGTTCAAATCATCGGCGCCGTCATCGACGTGGAATTCCCACGTGACGTCGTGCCGAGTGTTTACAACGCGCTGAAAGTACAAGGCGCGGAAACCACCCTGGAAGTTCAGCAGCAGCTGGGCGACGGCGTGGTTCGTACCATTGCGATGGGCTCGACCGAAGGTCTGAAGCGCGGTCTGGACGTCGTCGATACCGGCGCGGCCATCTCCGTTCCTGTCGGTAAGGCTACCCTGGGCCGCATCATGGACGTCCTGGGTAACCCAATCGACGAAGCCGGTCCGATCGGTGAAGAAGAGCGTCGTGGTATCCACCAGAAGGCGCCTTCGTTCGCGGACCAGGCCGGCGGCAACGATCTGCTGGAAACCGGCATCAAGGTTATCGACCTGGTTTGCCCGTTCGCCAAGGGTGGTAAAGTTGGTCTGTTCGGTGGTGCCGGTGTCGGCAAGACCGTGAACATGATGGAACTGATCCGTAACATCGCCATCGAGCACAGCGGTTATTCCGTGTTCGCCGGTGTGGGTGAGCGTACTCGTGAGGGTAACGACTTCTACCACGAGATGAAGGACTCCAACGTTCTCGACAAAGTAGCGCTGGTCTACGGTCAGATGAACGAGCCACCAGGAAACCGTCTGCGCGTTGCGCTGACTGGCCTGACCATGGCTGAGAAATTCCGTGACGAAGGTAACGACGTTCTGCTGTTCGTCGACAACATCTATCGTTACACCCTGGCCGGTACCGAAGTGTCCGCACTGCTGGGCCGTATGCCTTCGGCAGTAGGTTACCAGCCGACCCTGGCCGAAGAGATGGGCGTTCTGCAAGAGCGTATCACTTCGACCAAGGAAGGTTCGATCACTTCCATCCAGGCCGTTTACGTGCCTGCGGATGACTTGACCGACCCGTCGCCAGCGACCACCTTCGCCCACTTGGACGCCACCGTCGTTCTGTCCCGTGACATCGCCTCCCTGGGTATCTACCCAGCGGTTGACCCACTGGACTCGACTTCGCGCCAGCTGGACCCGAACGTGATCGGTACCGAGCACTACGAAACTGCCCGTCAGGTTCAGTATGTTCTGCAGCGCTACAAAGAGCTGAAGGACATCATCGCGATCCTGGGTATGGACGAGCTGTCCGAGACCGACAAGCAACTGGTAGCGCGCGCTCGTAAGATCCAGCGCTTCCTGTCGCAGCCGTTCTTCGTGGCCGAGGTCTTCACCGGTTCGCCAGGCAAGTACGTTTCCCTGAAAGACACCATCGCTGGCTTCAGCGGCATCCTCAAAGGTGACTACGACCACCTGCCAGAACAAGCGTTCTACATGGTCGGCAGCATCGACGAAGCGATCGAGAAAGCCAAGAAACTGTAATCCCGGCGCCCCGCAAGGGGCGCTAATCAGGTTGAGGCAAGCAGATGGCTATGACAGTCCATTGCGATATCGTCAGCGCGGAAGGAGAAATCTTCTCCGGTCTGGTCGAGATGGTAGTAGCGCACGGCAACTTGGGCGATCTGGGTATCGCTCCAGGCCACGCCCCGCTGATCACCAATCTCAAGCCGGGTCCGATCACGCTGACCAAGCAGGGTGGCACTCAAGAGGTGTACTACATCTCCGGTGGCTTCCTCGAAGTGCAGCCGAACATGGTGAAGGTTCTTGCCGACACCGTGCAACGTGCTGCCGACCTGGACGAAGCTCAGGCTCAGGAAGCCCTCAAGGCTGCCGAGAACGCGCTGAACACCAAAGGCTCGGACTTCGACTACGGCGCTGCTGCCGCACGTCTGGCCGAGGCTGCGGCTCAGCTGCGTACTGTCCAGCAAATGCGCAGAGGCAAGTGATCGGCTGCGGCCATCATTTGTGTAGCGATTGAGTAAAAGGGTAGCCTCGGCTACCCTTTTTCTTTTTTCGATTTTCCCCTTTCGGTCAAGCAACTGACCGCCCAGGATTGGTAGCCAGTCATGTCCCTCGATATCGTTATTCTTGCCGCCGGCCAAGGCACCCGCATGCGCTCGTCGCTGCCCAAGGTATTGCACCCGGTAGCGGGCAACTCCATGCTCGGTCATGTTATCCACAGCGCTCGCCAGCTTCAGCCGCAGGGCATCCACGTGGTGATAGGCCATGGGGCAGAGTTGGTTCAAGCGAGACTGGCAGGTGACGACCTCAACTTTGTCATGCAGGACAAGCAACTGGGTACGGGGCATGCCTTGGCGCAAGCTTTGCCGGCACTGTCCGCGGACACCGTGCTGGTGCTGTATGGCGACGTGCCGCTCATCGAAGTGCCGACCTTGCAGCGCTTGTTGGCCAAAGCCAGCGAGCAGCAACTGGGTTTGCTCACGGTTACGCTCGAGGATCCGACGGGCTATGGCCGCATTGTGCGTGATGCGCATGGGCAGGTAACGGCAATCGTCGAGCACAAGGACGCTAACGAGGCACAGAAGTCCATTCGCGAAGGCAACACCGGCATCCTGGCGCTTCCTGGCGCTCGCCTGGCAGATTGGATGGGCCGCTTGTCGAACAACAATGCCCAGGGCGAGTACTACCTGACTGATGTGATCGCCATGGCAGTCGCTGATGGCCTGTTGGTCGCCACCGAGCAACCTGACGATCCCATGGAAGTGCAGGGTGCCAATGACCGCCGTCAGCTTGCCGAACTGGAGCGTCACTACCAGTTGCGTGAGGCCCGCCGCCTGATGGCGCAGGGTGTGACCTTGCGTGACCCTGCGCGTTTCGATGTCCGGGGCGAAGTGACGGTCGGCCGGGATGTGCTGATCGACATCAACGTCATTTTGGAAGGCAAGGTTGTCATCGAAGACGACGTGCAGATTGGCCCTAACTGTGTGATCAAGGATTGCACGCTGCGCAAAGGTGCCGTGATCAAGGCCAACAGTCACCTAGAGGGTGCCGTCATGGGCGAGGGGAGTGATGCAGGTCCATTTGCACGCTTGCGTCCGGGGACCGTACTCGATGCAAAGGCCCATGTGGGTAACTTCGTCGAGCTGAAGAATGCCCATCTTGGTGAAGGCGCCAAAGCTGGGCATCTGTCGTATTTGGGTGATGCCGAAATCGGCGCCCGCACTAATATTGGTGCGGGCACCATCACCTGTAATTACGATGGGGCCAACAAGTTCAAGACGGTCATGGGCGAAGACGTCTTCATCGGCTCCAACAGCGCCCTCGTCGCGCCTGTGGAAATCAAGGCCGGGGCCACGACTGCTGCGGGCTCGACGATTACTCAGTGTGTAGAAGCAGGTGAATTGGCGGTAGCACGCTCTCGCCAGCGCAACGTTTCGGGGTGGAAGCGTCCAGAGAAGATCAAGAAGCCCTGATTATCCACAGCTCTTTCGAGGCCGGCCTTGTGCATAACAAGCCGGCCTTTTTATTTCCCAGGCATTAGCTGGCTAACGCTGGCCATACGGCTGGGTATGGTTATCCACAGCGAGACGACGGGGTTGACGGATCCGCGCATTTAGGTTTTGATTGCGATCATTATCTTTCGAAACGAAACTTAAAGCGCCGATGTCGAAACGAAACACGCCACAACGCCGCCATAACATACTGGCCCTGCTCGCGGAGCAGGGCGAGGTCAGCGTGGATGCGCTGGCGAGACGGTTTGACACGTCCGAGGTCACTATCCGCAAGGACCTGGCGGCACTGGAAAGCAATGGTTTGTTGCTGCGCCGCTACGGCGGGGCTGTAACCATGCCGCAGGAGTTGCTGGCGGAGCCGGCGCAACCCGTGTCGGCCTACAAGCGTGCCATTGCACGTGCCGCTGTGAACCTCATCCGCGAACACGCTCGGATCATCATCGACAGCGGCAGTACCACCGCCGCCATGATCCCTGAACTCGGTCGCCAGCCGGGCCTGGTGGTCATGACCAATTCGCTCAATGTTGCCCGGGCCATCAGCGAACTCGAGCACGAGCCGGTGCTGCTGATGACAGGTGGCACCTGGGACCCGCATTCCGAGTCCTTTCAAGGCCAGGTGGCCGAACAGGTTCTGCGCTCGTATGACTTCGACCAGTTGTTCATCGGGGCCGATGGCATCGACCTGGAACGCGGTACCACCACATTCAACGAATTGCTGGGTCTGAGCCGCGTCATGGCCGAGGTCGCCCGTGAGGTGATCGTGATGGTTGAGTCGGACAAGGTCGGCCGCAAGATTCCCAACCTCGAACTGCCGTGGGGCAGGGTGCACACCCTGATCTCGGACGAACGCCTGTGCGAACAGGCACGCGCACAAATTAAAGCACGCGGCGTCAATCTGATCTGCGCCGCTATCAGTCAGGAGTAACCAAGCATGTGTGGAATTGTAGGTGCTGTGGCCGAACGCAACATTACCGCCATCCTTATCGAGGGCCTGAAGCGTCTTGAATACCGTGGGTATGACAGCGCAGGCCTGGCGGTGCTGACGCCCGAGGGCGAATTGCAACGCCGTCGCCGCATCGGCAAGGTCAGCGAGCTTGAAGCAGCCGTCGCGCTCGAGCCAATCGCAGGACGGCTCGGCATCGCGCATACGCGCTGGGCAACCCATGGCGCGCCTACCGAAACCAATGCCCACCCGCATTTCTCAGGCCATGACGTGGCCGTTGTGCACAACGGCATCATCGAGAACCACGAGGAACTGCGCGAGGAACTGAAGGGATTGGGCTATGCCTTCGTGTCCCAGACCGATACCGAAGTGATCGTCCACCTGATCGACCATCTCCTCAAGGGCATTCCCGACCTGGCAGACGCCTTGAAGGCTGCGGTCAAGCGCCTGCACGGTGCCTATGGCCTGGCATTGATCAGCAAAAGCCAGCCTGACCGCCTGGTCGCTGCGCGTAGCGGCAGCCCGTTGGTGATTGGCCTGGGCCTCGGTGAAAATTTCCTTGCCTCTGACCAACTGGCCCTGCGGCAGGTCACCGATCGCTTCATGTATCTCGAAGAGGGCGATATCGCCGAGATCCGTCGCGACCACGTCGCCGTCTGGGACCACGATGGCCATCCTGTGCAGCGTGAAACCGTGCAGTACCACGAAGGCGCCGAGGCCGCTGACAAGGGCCAGTACCGTCACTTCATGCTTAAGGAAATCCACGAGCAGCCGCGGGTGGTGCAACGCACATTGGAAGGTCGCTTGGGCCATGACCATGTCCTGGTACAGGCATTCGGTCCGCAGGCAGCCGAGCTGTTTGGCAAAGTGCGCAATGTGCAGATCGTAGCCTGTGGTACCAGCTATCACGCCGGCATGGTTGCACGTTACTGGCTGGAAAGCCTGGCGGGGATACCCTGCCAGGTAGAAGTAGCGAGCGAGTTCCGTTACCGCAAGGTGGTCGTGCAGCCCGATACGCTGTTCGTTTCCATCTCCCAGTCAGGCGAGACCGCCGATACCCTGGCAGCGCTGCGCAACGCCAAGGAGCTGGGCTTCCTTGGCAGCCTGGCGATCTGCAACGTGGGCATCAGCTCGCTGGTGCGTGAATCCGACCTGACATTGCTGACCCTGGCCGGCCCGGAAATCGGCGTCGCTTCGACCAAGGCCTTCACCACCCAGCTGGTGTCGTTGATGCTTCTGACCTTGGCCTTGGGCCAGGTGCGCGGCACCCTGGACAAGGGCGTCGAAGCTGAACTGGTCGAGGAACTGCGCCGCCTGCCAACACGTTTGGGTGAAGCATTGGCCATGGACGCAACCGTCGAGAAAGTCGCCGAGTTGTTCGCTGACAAGCATCACACCTTGTTCCTGGGCCGCGGCGCTCAATACCCGGTGGCCATGGAAGGTGCGCTCAAGCTCAAGGAAATCTCCTATATCCACGCCGAAGCCTACCCCGCGGGCGAGCTCAAACATGGCCCGCTGGCGCTTGTGGATAACGACATGCCGGTGGTGACCGTTGCGCCGAACAACGAACTGCTGGAGAAGCTCAAGTCCAACCTGCAGGAGGTGCGTGCACGCGGCGGTGAGCTGGTGGTCTTCGCTGACGAGCAAGCCGGGTTGAGCAATGGCGAAGGGACCCATGTGATTCCGGTCCCGCATATCGCGGATGCGCTGGCGCCGATTCTGTACACCATTCCTTTGCAGTTGCTCTCGTACTATGTCGCCGTGCTCAAGGGGACTGATGTTGACCAGCCGCGGAATTTGGCGAAGTCGGTGACGGTGGAGTGAGGGCAGCTTTTCGACAGTGCCAGCTTAACGTCGAGCAGAAGCCGTGAAATACGGTCGGTGATCATCTGATCGATCGGCAGTCAAAACCCCCGTTTTTCACGGGGGTTTTTTATTGGCGATTTTTCATGCTCTTGCGCTTCAGAGTTGGTTGGGCCGAAACCATACACCCAATACTTCCTGCGGCCGTCGCGAATCACGGTGCTTTAACATCAGATAGATGGAATTGAGTTGATATATCATAACGTTTAATTAGTTATGATATAACGTCTAAAGGCTCAGCATTTTTTTAGCGAGCTTCCCGGCACCTGATCTCTTCCCTGTCTACTCACCCAGGAGCACCCATGCGAGTCACCCCGGCCTCCCTTGCCATGTTCACGGTAATGGTTACCCCTGAACTGTTCGCCGACCAACCCGGCAGTTCCACAATCACTCTTGGCGCCGTGAACATCACGCAAGACGCCAAGGTGGCGCTGAGCACCGAGAACGTGCTCACTTCGGTCGATGTGCTGGGCGGTGATCAGGTCGAGGACAAGAACGTCATGAACAGCTGGCAGCTGCTGGGCCAAATGCCGGGCATACAGCTCACCGAAACAGGGCAGGGGGCCGAATCGGGCAAGGTAACGTTCCGCGCTTTCAACGGCGAAGGGTACATCAACGGTATCAAGACGCTGATCGATGGGATCCCGAGCAACGTCAACAGCGGCAACCAGCGCTTCATCGACATGATCTTTCCCCTGGATATCGACTACATCGAAGTGGTCCGGGGCACGAACGACCCGCGTTACGGGTTGCACAACATCGCGGGCAACATCAACTTCGCCACGCGCCAAGGCGGCAACTATATAGATAGCCGGCTGACCTATGGCAGCTTCGACACCCGTGAGGTGCAGTTGGCGGTCGGGCACGAGGAGGGGAATTTTGCCCAGAACTACTTCCTTGCCAAGCAGGACAGCAATGGCTACCGCGATCACAGCAACTCGAACAAATATGCGCTGGGAGGTAAGTGGTTCATTAGCAACGACGAGCAGAATTTCCGCATTGGGCTGATCGCACGCCTGTACCATCACCAGGCTCAGGAGTCCGGGTTTCTAACCCGTGAACAGATGCACGTTAGCCGCACGCAATCACCGGCAAAGAACGCCAATGACGGCGATGACCGCGACATGAAGCATCTCAGCCTGCACGCGGATTGGCAGCTCAATGATGACCTGAGCCTTAGCAGCAAGCTGTATTACAACGACTACAACGATGACCGCACCATCACCTTCACGGACTACCGCCCCGGTAACGCGCCCCGTCAGCGTCGGCAATGGGACGAACAGCAGACGGGCATGCTCAATAACCTGACATGGCGCGTGAACGAGCACCTTACCCTCGACGGCGGTGTCAACTACGAGGAGCAGGACAACCGCTACGGTCGCGAGCGCTACAGCTTCAGCCTTCCGACCAACTTCGATACCGTACCGGCGCGCGTGCAGAATGACGATCGCTACACCCTGCGCAACACCGGTGCCTATGTTCAGGCCGTTATCCAGCCCATCGAGTCACTGAAGATCATACCGGCCATGCGGGTGGATAAGTTCACCGGCAATACGCAGCTCTTGGGTGGCGTCAAAGGCTCGCTGCAAGACTACGGCTGGATCCGACAGCCCAAGCTGAGCGTCATTTACAGCGTTACTCCCGATATCGACGTTTACGCCAATTGGGGGCGTACCTTCCAGATACTCACCGGCTCTACCGAGCCCGCCTACCTGACCCCAGGGCAGCCTTCATACGATCCGTCGATCAACACAGGCAAAGAAGTCGGTATCAAGTTCAGACCGTTCGAGGGCGCCCAAGCGCGGGTCGCGATCTGGCAGCAGGATGCTACCGATGAAGTAGCAAACATGCCCAGTACCGGGACCACGGTCGGGCTGGGTGAAACGCGCCGCCGCGGTGTGGATTTGCAGATCAATGCCCAGCTGGATGATCAGTGGACTGTCTATGCCTCCCACGCCATCCAGGAAGCCAAAGTGATCAAGGCGTTTTCTGCTGCCGGGCAATCACTCTCGGGTAAGGAGGTGTTCTCCACGCCTCGGTACGTGAGCACCGTGGGTGTCGATTATCGTTATAACGATGACTGGAAGTTCGGTCTGCAGGGCAGGGCACAGGGGAGCTACTACATAGACGAGCTCAACGAGCAAGGCAAATACGGTGGGTTTGTCGTCGCGGACGCCAGCGTCAGCTACCGCATCACGTCCGCTGCCAGCGTCGATGTGCAGGTCAAGAACCTGCTGGATCGCAAATACGAATACGTCTGGTACGACAACTTCTTCTGGGGCGGTGACGACCAGGCGATGTTCTCGCCGGCACCTGGCCGGTCAGCATTCGTTTCCCTGAATCTGAAACTGTAGCCCCCGCCTGCAACGTTCGTTTTACAGACAGTTCCTACAGATGGTCTACGCTGAACCGGTGGCTTTCGAAATGTCTTGGGTCTTGCCCCGTACATGGGAAGGAAGGGTTACATGCTTGCTCAGCTTCCGCCGGCTTTGCAGAGTCTACACCTGCCGTTGCGTTTGAAATTGTGGGACGGCAACCATTTCGACTTGGGCCCCAGCCCGCAAGTGACCATTCTGGTCAAGGAGCCTCAACTCATTTTCCAGCTCACCCATCCAAGCATGGATGAGCTGGGTACCGCTTTCGTGGAAGGCAAGCTCGAGCTCGAAGGCGACATCGGCGAGGCTATCCGTGTTTGCGACGAGCTCAGCGAAGCACTGCTGCCCGACGATCGCGATCACGCTCCCCAGCGCCTGGCCCATGACAAGCGAACCGACGCCGAAGCCATTTCCTACCACTACGATGTGTCCAACGACTTTTACCGGTTATGGCTGGACCAGGACATGGTTTATTCCTGCGCCTATTTCCGTGAGCCGGACAACACACTGCAACAGGCCCAGCAAGACAAGTTCGATCACCTGTGCCGCAAGCTGCGCCTGGCGACCGGTGACTATTTGCTGGATGTGGGATGTGGATGGGGAGGTCTGGCGCGCTTCGCTGCACGTGAATATGGGGCGAAAGTCTTTGGCATCACGTTGAGCAAAGAACAGCTCAAGCTCGGACGGGAACGTGTGGAGGCCGAAGGCCTGGGCGACAGTGTAGACCTGCAGATTCTTGATTACCGCGACCTGCCACAAGACGGGCGCTTCGATAAGGTCGTCAGCGTGGGCATGTTCGAGCATGTCGGTCATGCCAATCTACCGCTGTATTGCAAGACGCTATTCGGCGCAGTGCGCGAAGGCGGCCTCGTCATGAACCATGGCATCACGGCCAAGCATGTGGATGGCCGCCCGGTGGGTCGAGGCGCTGGAGAATTCATCGACCGCTACGTATTCCCGCACGGTGAGTTGCCCCACTTGTCGATGATCAGCGCCGCTGTCTGTGAGGCTGGATTGGAAGTGGTCGACGTGGAAAGCCTGCGCATGCACTACGCCAAGACTCTGCACCACTGGAGCGAGAACCTGGAAAACCAGCTGCACAATGCGGCTGCTTTAGTGCCGGAAAAGACACTGCGTATCTGGCGTCTTTATTTGGCAGGTTGCGCCTATGCGTTCGAGAAAGGCTGGATCAATCTGCATCAAATACTGGCGGTCAAGCCCTACGCGGATGGCCATCATGATCTACCTTGGACGCGTGAGCATCTCTACCGTTAGCGCTCACCTCCTGTGTGCCAAGCTTCACCGAACTCGCTCCAGGAGTGAGGTCGGTGAAGCTTGGCGCGTTTTACAACACCGGTGAAATCAACCTTGCGATGCGCATGCCCACCTGCTGTAGCCGATGGGTGGCCTCGGTTTCCTCAACCGTTATCTCTCGCGCATTGGCAAAGTCTTCGTTGAGCATGCGTTCGACCGTATCGGCGAATGCCTTGTCGATGGTGAGCAAGGTGATCTCGAAGTTCAGACGGAACGATCGATTATCCAGGTTGGCGCTGCCGACAGCGCTGATGTCGTCATCCACCAACACGACCTTCTGGTGCAGGAACCCAGGCTGATAGCGGAACATGCGTACACCGGCGCGTACCGCTTCGAATGCGAACAGGCTGGAGGCGGCGTACACGATCTTGTGGTCTGGTCGAGACGGAATCAGGACACGCACATCTACCCCGCGTAGGGCTGCTAGCCGCAGGGCAGCGAATACCGCTTCATCGGGAACGAAATACGGGCTCGTTACCCAGACGCGATGCTTGGCCGAGTGGATAGCCTCCAGAAAGAACAGCGAGCAGGTTTCCTTGGAGTCTGCAGGGCCACTGGCCAATGCCTGGCACAGAACGCCGTCATCCGGATAGTTGTCCTGGAGGATCAGGGGAGGCAACTGCCGAGTTACCCAGTACCAATCTTCAGCGAACGATTCCTGCAGGCACGCTAGCACTGGCCCACTGATTTGCACATGAGTATCACGCCAGGGGGAAAGCTTGGGGTTAGCGCCCAGGTACTCGTCGCCGACATTGTGACCACCCACAAAGCCGACCAAGCCATCAACCACGACGATCTTGCGATGATTGCGAAAGTTGACTTGGAGGCGATTGAACAAGCCTCGACGGGTAGCGAATGCATGTATCTGCACACCTCCTGCACGAAGCCGCTGGCTGTAGCGGCGGGGCAGGGAATGGCTGCCGACACCGTCATAAAGCACAAACACCTGAACGCCTTCGGCCGCCTTGCGCAGCAGTATCTGTTGCAAGGCCCGCCCAAGTTCATCGTCATGGATGATGAAAAACTGCACCAGTACAACGCGCGTCGCTTTCTCGATGGCTTCGAACACCGCCTCGAAGGTGCGCTTGCCATCAATCAACAGCTCGACCTGATTATTGGCCAGGCACGGCATTCGGCTGAGTTTGGGCATTGCGCGCAAGGCAGCGTAGCTGTCCGATGCGCGAGCGGCGAGAGCTTCTTCGACCCAAGGGCGCCAATTCAGGCTGGCCATGGCGACATGCATTTCCTGATTGGCCTGGCGCCTGGCCTTTATGTAGGCATTGAAGGAGCGCGCACCGAATATCAGGTAAGGAATGAGCGTCAGGTAAGGAATGAAGAAAAGCGGCATGGCCCAAGCGATGGCGCCTTGAGCAGTACGGACTGTGAACAACGCATGGAGCGCGGCGATAATACCTAGCAGATGAATCACGCCAAGTAGATAGCCAAAAAAAAGGGGGCTGTGGTAATCCATATGCATCCTGCTTGTCGAATACACCTTAGGTAACAGAACACGAACGTGGTTCGCCTGCAACAAGCGGTTCGTTTCAACGTCTAACTCAAACATCGTCGGGGTGACCGGCATTTCCAGGAGTGTGTTTTCCATGAAAATTCGTATGCCGTTGCTGGCGCTGGCCTTGTGCGCAAGTTGCGTAACGGCCCAGGCCCAAATGCTTCAACCCGGCTTGTGGGAGCTGACTACCAGCAATATGCAGGTCGATGGCAAGCCGCTACCTGATATGGATTTCATGCTCAGTCAGTTGAAGAACCTACCGCCCGATCAACGGGCGATGATGGAAGGCATGCTTGCCAAGCAAGGTGTCACCGTGGGTGGAAAAGGGGTGCGTTCCTGTCTTACCCCTCAGCAGGTGGCAACCAATGACATTCCCCTGCAGGATCCAAAGTCCGGCTGTACTCAAAAGATTACCGATCGCACCGGCAACGTTTGGAAGTTTCAGTTCAGCTGCCCCAAGGCCCAGGGCAATGGCCAGGCTACCTTCCTGAGTGACAAGGAATTCACTACACAAGTAAGTGGTACTTTCAATGCGTCGGGTGTTCAGCAGCAGGGCAGCATGAATACACGTGCGGTATGGCTGGGCAATGACTGCGGTACGGTCAAGCCTCGGACGTGATGTTCCACTGCCACTGGGCAGTTGCTACGGCGTCGTGGGCATGCAGGCTTTCAGCATGTTCCACGCGCACTTTGAACGCTTTACTCCATTCCACAGCCCTTAGCGCCCCATAAACTCGCCTGGCTGCGTCCTCGCAAAACATCAAATTTTGTCCATTTGCCAGGGCGAATGCTTGCTCATCGGCGCGCTTCACGGCGGTTTGTACCGCAGTGCCCAAGGCTTGCTCGGCCTTGTCTATCACCTCGGTTATGGGGAGATCAGGATGATTATCCTCGAGCCTGACACTTATCTTCGCCATGCTCCTCTGGCTGTGAGGCGTCGCTACGATGCCTTCCGAAGTGCCCAGCCACGCAACGACCTCATCACTATCCACGTTTCCTATGCCAAATCGCGCTTGAAACTGTCGCTGAATAAGCTGTCGAGCCAGCGCCGCTGAACAAGGGCATGTAGACGAGTAGGGTATCGAAACGGATAGTTCCACGTGGAACATTTCATGTTCGATCCGTGCATGGATCTCGACGTCATAGCTTTTCCACCCGGCAAGAGGACTAACCAAGGCAGGCCGTTTAAGCAAATGCTGATAGCTCAATCGCACGTATGCCGCAGACGATTGCCCATCATGACTGTTGAGAAAACTCGCTAAAAGGCGACGCAGCAGCAGCGGACGCAGCGGCTCCTGTTCAAGATTTTCAAGCGCCAGGTACAGACGCGACATGTGTATGCCGCGTGAGTTGCCATCCACAAGGTTAACACCCGCATCTGCCGTAGCTGCTACCAGACGGCCCCCGATCTGCATCGGCATGGCTATACCGCACATCCCTACCCAGTCCAATGGTGTGGTGGAATTCAGATGCTGTGCAGCGACGTCGGGAAGCGGGGGATGGGACATGGGATTTCCAAGGCTATGCGTGTATGTGGAACATTGGGTCCACTGCGGATGGGCGCAGTGAGGTAGCGGCTGAGTCGTCAGCAATGCGCCGTGAAATGGGCTGGTCGTTTTCTATTCATTACACAGAGCTCTCGTCAGGAACCACTTGGCTAAATTGTATTGTTACTTTATAACATTATGCAATGCATCGTTTCGAATGCGCCTGTGTGATGAGGTTTTGCCATGTCCAATCGTCTTCCTGTCACTGTGCTCTCCGGGTTTTTGGGCGCAGGGAAAAGCACGCTTCTCAACCATGTTCTGCGCAATCGCGAAGATCTTCGTGTCGCGGTCATCGTCAATGACATGAGTGAGATCAACATTGACGCCAGCGAAGTCCAGCGCAATGTCACCCTTAACCGGGCCGAAGAAAAGCTGGTGGAAATGAGTAATGGCTGCATCTGCTGCACGCTGCGTGAAGATCTGCTTGAAGAGGTTGCACGCCTGGCCGAGGCGGGGCGCTTCGATTACCTGCTGATTGAATCGACTGGTATCTCAGAACCTCTGCCTGTGGCTGAAACCTTTACCTTCCGTGATGAGCAAGGCCGCAGCCTGTCGGATCTGGCGCGTCTCGACACCATGGTCACCGTAGTGGATGCCTTGAACTTCATGCGTGATTATCAAGCCGCGCAGAGCCTGGAAAGCAGTGGCCAGACATTGGGAGAAGACGATGAACGCTCGATCAGCGACTTGCTGATTGAGCAGGTAGAGTTTGCTGATGTATTGCTGTTGAGCAAAATCGATCTGGTCAGTCAGGCCGAACGGGAAGAGCTTTCAGCCATCCTCCGTAGCCTGAACCGCCGAGCCCAGATCATTCCAATGGTCATGGGTCAGGTTCCCCTTGCCAGGATTCTAAACACCGGCTTGTTCGACTTCGACCAGGCAGAGCAAGCGCCCGGCTGGTTGAAGGAGCTTCGCGGTGAACACACACCGGAAACAGAAGAATATGGCATCCAAGCGACCACCTGGACCGCACGGCGGCCTTTTCATCCGCAGCGGTTCCATGACTTTGTCCACACGCCCTGGAGTAATGGCCGGTTACTACGTTCTAAAGGGTTCTTTTGGTTGGCGAGCAAATATAAAGAAGCGGGCAGTTGGTCTCAGGCAGGCGGCATGATGCGCCATGGTCTGGCTGGTCGCTGGTGGTGTTTCGTACCCCGCGAACAGTGGCCGGAGGATGTGGATAACGTTGCAGCCATTCTTGAACATTGGTTGCCAGATACTGGCGACTGCCGGCAGGAGTTAGTGTTCATAGTTCAAAATCTGGATGTGGCGCAATTATCCACAGCTCTTGATCAGTGCCTGTTGACGGATGAAGAAATGGCACTCGAGCCCATGGGCTGGTTGCGTTTTCCCGATCCATTCGGCCCCTGGGACGAGCAGGTGGCAGCGTGAGTAAGCCAGAGGCTGTGGATATCCGTCAGGTGTTTGGCCAGACTCCTCAGGCAATGGCGCAGGTCCTGCAGGACGGTGTCAATCTCGCTGTCTGGCAGCGACAACTTCCGCCTCAGCTTCACGACTTTGCAGAAGTTGTGGCGGGGCTTGGTGGATCGTTAGCGGATCAGCGGGTGCTCGAGGTCGATGAGCATCAGGTCCCAGTGATCGACGCGCTGCTGCAGGAGGCTGTGGATATCCACGGCTATGACGCTTTCGTCGCGGATGTCACATGGCTCGTGTCGGCTTATAGCTGCTTGCTTGGCGCGCGTCGCGTGGGTTTGCGCGTACGTGCGCTGACCAGTCCGATGTGCCCACGTTTCCATGTGGATAACGTTCCGCTGAGACTGATTACAACGTATGCGGGACCGGGTAGTGAGTATGTGCCGGAGCAGGAAGTGGCGCGAACTGCATTGTCCACAGGCTATGCCGCTGTGGATAAGGTGATGCGCCTGAATGCTGGTGACGTGGCGTTATTCAAGGGCGAGCGCTGGGAGGGCAATGAAGGCGCAGGCGTCGTACATCGATCCCCTTCAGGGCCACCCCGGCTGTTGCTCACGCTTGACTGGCTAGCCTGACAGCGCATAGTTGAGCAAATCGCTCGCTTGAAGAACCCTCATGCTCCGCAATATTCCCACCCATGTCATTGCTGGCCCGCTGGGGGCCGGCAAGACCACACTGATTCATCACCTGCTTCAGCAGAAGCCTGATCACGAACGCTGGGCCGTATTGGTCAACGAATTCGGGGCAGTAGGACTGGATGCGGCACTTTTGTCCACAAGCCAGAACGGCATCACGATAGCCGAAGTGGCAGGAGGCTGTTTGTGCTGTGTCAATGGGGTGCCGTTCCAGGTAGGCCTGAGCAGGCTTCTGCGCCAGTGCAAGCCGCACAGGCTGTTCATAGAACCATCCGGTCTGGGCCATCCCCTTCAATTGCTTGATCAATTGACCCAGGCGCCTTGGCACGATGTGCTGACAGTTCAGCCGTTAGTAGTCGTTGCTACACCCGCGTCTCTGCGTATTGGCAAGCAACTGCCAACTGCACAATCAGCGGCATTGGAAGCCTGTGAAACGCTAGTTATCAATAAGTCAGAGGTTGTGGATAAATATTTCAAGCTGTTGATAAATAAAGAATTCTCAGGGAAAAGGCTGATATGGACGACCCAAGGTCGGCTTCCTCTCAAATGCCTGCCTGTTCATCAAAACGAGATTGTTGACAGCCCTAACACCAATATCGGGATTGTCGACAATCTGCCAAAGGCACCGCTGGCTCTTTGGACGAACCGGCGTGAGCCGATACGCCAGGTATTTCAAGGAGAGGATGGGTGGAGCATAGGCTGGCGCTGGCACCCCGCACAGCAGTTTTATCCACAGGCAGTAGATGAGCTGCTGAAGACGTTGGCGTGGCGACGTGCCAAGGGTGTTATCCACACTGCACAAGGAAGGCGCTCCTTCAATGCACTAGAAGGTGAGTTGGCACCTTGGCAGCCCAGTGAATGGGCAGCCGACAGTCGCCTGGAGTTGATTTTCGAAAGGCCTCAGCCTGTGGACGAGCTGCAAGCCCGCGTGCAGGAGTGCCTTATGCCTTGATCAGTTGTGCCAACGGTCATGTTGTTGGCGCCACTGCTGCATTTCGATCACATTGTCTGCGCGTGGGGGCGTCTTGATTTCGAAGGGGTAGGGTGCAAGCTCTATCTGCACGCTGTGCGCGCCGAACTGAGTCACGGTACCAGGGTGACGTTGCTCTCCCGTCACGGTAAATTCGAAGCCGTAAATGCGTGCCAGACGCTTGCGACCGTTGGCATCACGCACGAAGGCAATACGTTTGAGCGCGACGGCGTCATCCAGCAACTGAAGGTCAAGCTTGGCGCAATGTTGTTTGACCCTTTCCAAGGCCTTCTCGCGCAGACCGTGGTTATGCCACAGCCAAGCGCCTGCCGTGGCCATCACCATCAGGACAAACAGATTCTCCAGGGTCAACATGTGCGTAGGCTCCAAACAGATCGATCCAGCTTAACTGCGTCCCTGGCCTGTCGTACAGGTGGCAATCACGTTCATACTGCGCGTTGCATGATTCTTGAACAGCTTTGGAAATGACTCGCATGAAACGTACCCCGCACCTGCTCGCCATCCAGTCCCATGTGGTGTTCGGCCATGCCGGCAACAGCGCTGCGGTATTTCCCATGCAGCGTGTCGGCATCAATGTGTGGCCGCTCAACACGGTGCAATTCTCCAATCACACCCAGTATGGCCAGTGGAGCGGAGACGTGCTTGCTCCAACGCAAATTCCTGCGTTGGTGGAAGGCATTTCCAACATCGGTGAGCTGGGGGAGTGTGATGCCGTGCTCTCGGGCTACCTCGGCAGTGCCGAACAGGGGCGCGCGATTTTGGAAGGCGTGGCGCGAATCAAGGCCGTCAACCCGCGGGCCTTATACTTGTGCGATCCGGTCATGGGCCACCCTGAGAAAGGGTGCATCGTATCGCCGCAGGTCAGCCAGTTTCTGCTGGAGCAGGCGATCACCAAGGCTGACATTCTGTGCCCCAACCAGCTGGAGCTAGACAGCTTCTGTGGCCGGCGCGCCGCATCATTGGAGGATTGCGTAGGCATGGCGCGCAGTCTTTTGCTCAAAGGGCCCAAGGTTGTGCTGGTCAAGCATCTGGCTTACCCAGGACGCGCAGAGGACCAGTTCGAGATGCTGTTGGTGACTGCCGAACACAGCTGGCACCTGCGCCGCCCACTGCTGGCCTTCCCGAAGCAACCGGTGGGCGTGGGTGACCTGACTTCCGGTCTGTTCATGGCGCGGGTACTGCTTGGCGACAGCTGGGAGCAGGCATTCGAGTTTGCAGCCTCCGCCGTACACGAAGTACTGCTGGAAACTCAAGCCTGCGCCAGTTACGAGCTACAGCTGATACGTGCCCAGGACCGCATAGCCCACCCGCGCGTGCGTTTTGAAGCGAGGCTGTTGAGCGCTTAGACGCCGTCGGTTTTCAGGTTCTGGTAGCGTTTTTCCAGTTCCTGGCGAATCTGCCGTCGCTGCTGGCCTTGCAGGAATCGGCGTTTCTCCTCGCTACTCTGCGGTTGGCGCGGCGGGACCGAGACTGGCCGTCGATTATCGTCCACGGCCACCATGGTGAAAAAGCAGCTGTTGGAATGGCGCACCGAGCGTTCACGAATGTTCTCGGTAACAACCTTGATACCGACCTCCATGGAGGTATTGCCGGTGTAGTTCACCGACGCCAGGAAAGTTACCAACTCGCCCACATGCACCGGCTCGCGAAAGATGACCTGGTCGACTGACAGCGTGACTACATAGGAGCCTGCATAGCGGCTGGCACACGCATACGCGACTTCGTCGAGGTACTTGAGCAGCGTGCCGCCATGTACGTTGCCAGAGAAATTCGCCATGTCGGGTGTCATCAAGACGGTCATGCTCAGTTGGGCGTTTCCAGGTTCCATAAAATGCTCACGGTAAGATTGCGCGCAATCGCGCCAAAGGCTAGCAGGGGCTCTGTCCTGATGAGGCGGCAGCCTGCGTTTAACGGGACGCTCCCATGCTTTGAGGCGTCACGCTGTTTACGCCAGTGACGGCCTTATAGCAGCCGATCTGTTTCATCATATTGCATCGACGGTTCATGGGAAGACGCGATGTTAATCTGAGTACGCCCATGCAACATGGGCAGTCTTTCAATGAATACAGTGTGTACTCGCTGCTTGCTTGGGCCCGCCTCGGCGCAGGCGCGGTCTGCCTGGTAGAACAGCCCAAGACGAGAGAAGGAGAATCACGTCATGCATGCCATCAGCTTCATTCAGGACCTGGCGGTCATCATGCTGGTTGCAGGCGTGGTCACCATTGTTTTTCATCGTTTCAAGCAGCCAGTGGTCCTCGGCTATATCGTCGCCGGTTTCATCATAGGCCCTCACACGCCCCCCTTCGGTCTCATTCACGACGAAGACACCATCAAAACCCTCGCCGAGCTCGGCGTGATCTTCCTGATGTTTTGCCTAGGCCTTGAGTTCAGTCTGCGTAAGCTGTTCAAAGTGGGCGCCACGGCCTTCATAGCCGCCTTTCTGGAAATTGTGCTGATGATCTGGATCGGCTTCGAGATAGGGCGTTGGTTCGGCTGGAACACTATGGACTCCTTGTTTCTGGGCGCCATTCTCGCCATTTCCTCGACCACGATCATCGTCAAGGCTCTCAATGACCTGAAGATGAAGAACGAACGGTTTGCACAGCTGATATTCGGCGTGTTGATTGTCGAAGACATACTGGGTATCGGCATCATCGCATTGCTTTCGGGTATCGCCGTCAGCGGCACCGTCAGTTCGGGAGAGGTATTTTCAACCGTCGGCAAGCTGTCGCTGTTCATGATTGTTGCCTTGGTGATTGGCATTCTGTTGGTACCGCGCGTACTGGCTTATGTGGCCAAGTTCGAAAGCAACGAGATGCTGCTGATCACAGTGCTGGGTCTGTGCTTCGGTTTTTGCCTGCTGGTCGTGAAACTCGAATACAGCATGGTCCTGGGGGCCTTCCTGATTGGTGCCATCATGGCCGAGTCGCGGCAGTTGCTGAAGATCGAGCGTTTGATCGAACCCGTCAGGGACTTGTTCAGCGCTATATTCTTCGTCGCGATCGGTTTGATGATTGATCCGCAGGTATTGGTCGACTACGCCTGGCCGATTTTGGTCATCACCTTGGCCGTTGTATTGGGCAAGATGCTGTCCTGTGGAATGGGCGCTTTCATCGCTGGCAACGACGGGCGCACGTCGTTGCGGGTAGGTATGGGCCTGTCTCAGATTGGCGAGTTTTCCTTCATCATTGCGGCCTTGGGGATGACCCTGCAGGTGACCAGCGACTTTCTCTACCCGGTGGCAGTCGCCGTCTCGGCCATCACCACGCTACTGACGCCCTATCTGATTCGCGCCGCTGATCCGCTGTCGATAAAACTGGGCAACGTAGTGCCTGGGCGGCTGGCTCGTGTGCTGTCCTTGTACGGGGAATGGCTGCGCAATATCCAACCCCAGGGCCAGAGTGCCATGGTAGCGGCGATGATACGGCGCATACTGTTGCAGGTAGGTGTGAACCTGGCATTGGTCATCGCCATATTCTTCAGCGGCGGTTACTTCGCAGGGCGGCTTGGCACTTGGCTCAGTCAGTGGGTGAGCGATGTGAGCCAGCAGAAGGCGGTGATCTGGGGGGCTGCGCTACTGCTCTCGCTACCATTTCTGATCGCGGCTTACCGCAAACTCAAGGCCCTATCGATGCTGCTGGCTGAGATGGGCGTCAAACCGGAAATGGCCGGGCGCCATACTCAGCGCGTACGGCGCGTGATTGCAGAAGTCATTCCGCTGATTTCGCTGCTGGTGATCTTTTTGCTGCTGTCGGCTTTGTCGGCGAGCATTCTTCCCACTAATGAACTGCTGCTGATCATTGCCATAGTGGCAGCGGTGGTGGTCGCCTTGCTGTGGCGTTGGTTCATCCGGGTGCATACACGCATGCAGATTGCGTTGCTGGAAACGCTGGAGAACAACCGGGACAACGGCCACTGACCCTGTGGCGAACGCTGCAGGCGGGCCGTGCTCACGGCCCGCAAGGTCCTTAGACCGAGGTGAGGGTGAGCCTGATCAGCTCTCTAGCCAGACGTCCCGTGCCCAATGCCAAACCGATTCCCAGCTGTCCTCACCGACAAGTTCCTCATCGGCATCCCACAGCACCACGGTGCCATCTTCCTCGACGCAATAGTAGTTATCGCCGTCCTGGCACAG
The DNA here is from genome assembly GCF_007678615.1 of Pseudomonas sp. DE0157. Classification (NCBI taxonomy): domain Bacteria; kingdom Pseudomonadati; phylum Pseudomonadota; class Gammaproteobacteria; order Pseudomonadales; family Pseudomonadaceae; genus Pseudomonas; species Pseudomonas sp. DE0157. Next base: position 443,162 of record NZ_VEJN01000002.1, on the reverse strand, counting down.
CGGAATCAGTTCCCGAGGCACCCCGGCGTCCCAGGCATTTGCTGCAACGTCCGGAAGGTAGGTGTGCGACTGCGGGTCAGTCACTGTGACAGGTTCCAGCGAGCCATAGACGACGTCGCTGACGTTCAGCAGAAATTCCTTGAACACGAACGGAATGTTGATGAACAGCTGCTCTTCGATTTCAACCAACTGATCCTCGTCTGGAAGCTCAAGGGGGACCGGTACTGGCTCGTTGGCTTCACGGAGTTGTTCGATCACTTCTTCCACGATTCACTTCCTCTGACCTAGATGACAACGCTGCGGGTTATACCCTAGTAGTGCGCTATGGCAAAAGCAAAAACCCCGGGGAGGCCCGGAACACTGTTCACTTGGAATCGTTGGGCCGCAGGGCAGCGCCAAGTGAGCAGCATCACGGGGCAAACCCGAGGTTTTTTTTGGACAGCAGGACAGGGTTAACTGTTTTGAAGAATACTTGCGGCGAGCCAGAATTGTTGGGGCCGCGAAGCGGCCCCACGTAACAACTGCTTTGAATAGCAGAGCTGGATTACCCGTTCTGACGGATACCCGCGACCAGCCAAGGCTGGTTCTCGCCCTTGGCGCGTACCATGTGCCAGCTCTCGCTGAACTGTTCACCTTGGTCGAAGCGCGAGTTCTTCGATACGCCACGGAAGGTGAGGGTAGCGTCAGTACGGTCGTCACGCTCATCCACGCCGTCCAGCTGTACATCAAGGTTGTCGATGTAAGTGGACTGGAAGCCATCACCCAGCTCGGCACGCTCGCGCTTAAGGAACTCGAGCATCTGCGGGGTCACGAACTCGGCGATCTTGTCCATTTCATTGGCGTCCCAGTGCTGCTGCAGCGACTGGAAGTGGTTACGGGCAGCTGCCAGGAAGCTTTGTTCGTTGAACCAGGCTGGCGCGTTGATGACAGGCGATGGCGCTGCCGCCGGTGCAGCCGAACCGCCGAAGATGTTTGGCTGTGCGGCCTGACCATGCACTTCACGTTGCATGGGGGCATTGCCAGGCATGGCCATGTGCGGCTGCTGCTGACGTCGCCGTGCGGCGATGAAGCGGAACACCAGGAAGGCGATGAGCGCGATGATCAGGAAGTCCATGATCTGGAAGCCTTCGAAGCCGTCACCCATGAACATGGATGCCAGCAGACCACCGGCGGCCAAGCCCGCCAGGGGGCCCAGCCAGCGCGAAGCACCACTGGCGGCGGCCGGTGCGCGGCCAGGAGCGGTCGGCGCGGCGGCAGGCGTGTTCGGCGTAGCTTGACGGGTCTGGTGAATAGGCGCGGAGCCAGCGCTCTTGCCGCCGCCAAATCGCTTGGCGTTGGCGTCCAGGCTCAGCGTCAGGCCGACGCAGAGCGCCAGTGCGATGCTAAGAAAACGTTGCATAAATGGGATATCCCCTGTTGTGGATTGCACGCGCGTCATGGTGCACATGTTCCAAGGCATATGACCAGCGACATAATGTTTCGAGCTTTTGCTTGATATGACTTATTTGAGCAGGCAACGACGCAGGCGTTCCTACTTGAGTTCGCCCCTGGACTGACGGCCTGTCCTCAGATTGCTTCAAGCTTGGCGTAGCCCACCATCAACCATTTGCTGCCTTCGGCAAAGTTGACCTGTACACGAGCCTGGGCCCCGGAGCCTTCGAAGTTCAGGATGACCCCTTCACCGAAAACGGAGTGCTGCACGCGCTGGCCGAGGTTGAATGCGGTTTCGGGGATATCCGCATTGGCAAACAGGTGGCTGTTGAGGGCTGTCTTCGGAGTGCCGAACGGGCGGCTGACACTGTTCGACAAACGTACTTCCTGCACCAGACCAGCCGGAATCTCGCGTACGAAGCGAGACACCTTGTTGTAGGTCTCACTACCGTAGAGCCGTCTTGTCTCGGCATACGTCATGACCAACTGACGCATGGCGCGGGTAATGCCCACGTAGGCCAGGCGGCGTTCTTCCTCAAGACGACCTGGCTCCTCCAGGCTCATCTTGTGCGGGAACAGTCCTTCCTCCATGCCCACCAGGAACACGTAGGGGAACTCCAGACCTTTGGCACTGTGCAAGGTCATCAGCTGCACACTGTCCTCGTGCTCGTCAGCTTGCGTGTCGCCGGCTTCGAGCGAGGCGTGACCAAGGAAGGCGGACAGTGGGGAGAGGTCGGCGTCCTCTTCGGTCGATTCGAAGTTGCGCGCTGCGCTAACCAGTTCCTCAAGGTTTTCCACCCGTGCCTGACCCTTTTCACCTTTTTCTTCCTGGTGATAGATGATCAGCCCGGACTGTTCGATGGTGGTCTGCGTCATGGTATGCAGCGGCATGTCTTCGACCTTGGCCGCAAGCCCGTCAATCAGCTCGATGAACGCACCCAGCGCGCTGGCAGCCCGGCCCTTGAGCGCTTTTGCGGCGATGAGCTGGCACATCGCCTGCCACATCGATACCTGGCTGTGACGTGCATGCTCGCGAATGGCCTCGACGGTTTTCTCGCCAATGCCGCGCGGCGGCACGTTGATCACGCGTTCCAGCGCCGCATCGTTGCCGCGACCTTCAATCAGGCGCAGGTAGGCCATTGCATTCTTGATCTCTGCACGCTCGAAGAAGCGCTGGCCACCATAGATACGGTAGGGAATCCGCTCGCGCAGCAAGGCTTCCTCGAGCACCCGTGACTGGGCGTTCGAGCGATACAGAATAGCGATTTCGTCACGCGCGTTGCCTTGCTTGATCAGGCTTTCAATGGTCTCGACCACATAGCGTGCTTCGTCGTGTTCGTTGTAGGCGGCGTACAGCGTAATGGGTTCACCTTCACCCATGTCAGTCCACAATTCCTTGCCCAGGCGCCCGCTGTTATTGGCAATCAGGGCGTTGGCAGCCTTGAGGATGGCCCCGGTGGAGCGGTAGTTCTGCTCCAGGCGGATCAACTCGGCATCTGGGAAGTCGGCCGTGTACTGGTGGATGTTCTCGATCTTGGCGCCGCGCCAGCCGTAAATCGACTGATCGTCGTCCCCCACCGCCATCAGGCTGTCGCCACCACGGGCCAGCAGACGCAGCCAGGCGTACTGCACGGCGTTGGTATCCTGGAACTCATCGACCAGCACGTGACGGAAGCGGCGTTGGTAGTGGGCCAACAGGCCTGGGTGATCGCGCCACAAATCCAGGGCGCGCAGCAGCAACTCGGAAAAATCGATGACACCGGCGCGCTCGCAGGCCTGCTCGTACGCGGTGTAGACATCGCGCATGGTGGTCAGGAACAGGTCGCCACCTGGCTGAATGTGCTGCGGGCGCAGGCCTTCGTCTTTCTGGCCGTTGATGAACCATTGGGCCTGGCGTGCCGGCCACTTCTGTTCGTCCAGCCCCAGCTCGCGCATCACCCGTTTAACCAGGCGCTGCTGATCGTCGCTGTCGAGAATCTGGAAGTTCTGCACTAGCCCCGCTTCCTGCCAGTGGGCACGCAACAGCCGATGCGCCAGACCGTGGAATGTCCCCACCCACATCCCTGCAGGGTTGATGCCCAACAATTGCTCGATCCGGTGGCGCATTTCAGCAGCAGCCTTGTTGGTGAAGGTCACCGACAGGATCGAGTGCGGGGATGCCTGCTCCACCTGGATTAGCCAGGCGATGCGATGCACCAGCACACGGGTTTTACCGGAACCGGCGCCAGCAAGCACCAGTTGACGCCCGACCGAAGCCGCTACAGCCTGGCGTTGGGCATCATTGAGGGAATTCAGCAGGAGGGAAAGGTCATCTGTGCTCATCTCGCCATTCTAGGGGGACGCTGAGCCAGGGGCAAACATCTACTGTATGAATATTCACCTTGGGCCCCTGCCGTTCATCGCGACAAGGGCGCCTGGGTCACACCAGGGCGCCATCTTTGGCGCACTGGCTGGCTACATCAGTCGAGCGCCTGGAGGTCTTCGATTGCGATGCGCAGGCTGCCATCTGCATGGATGATCTCCAGCATCTTGAAAACACACGGCCCTTCACGCAGGTATTCGACAGTCTTCTCGGTCAATACAGCATTGGCGATGACCCCAGTGTCCACCAGCTTGAGTTGCAGAACCTCCCAGCCGCCCCGGTGGCGAATTGCCGGCTCGACTAGTACCGGCTCGAACGCCGGACTTGGCACGGTGACGACACCGTGAACCCGGAAGGATTTCTGACCGCCTGCGGTCTGGTTGTAAGCAACGAAGTCTTTGAGTGTGCTCATGGGAGCCTCCTTGATGGTGAAAGTAGCGCATATGCGCATCGCTACTGTCTCCGTATCAAAGCTGGGCTACGATTGGGCAACGCTTCACCCGTGCCAGTTTCTGCCATGGCGGGCGAGCAGGCTGTTGGCCTGCTCAGGACCATTACTCCCGGCAGGGTACGAGCGCGGAGTCTGGAAATGCGCTTCCCAGCCCTTGATGATGGGATCCACCCACGCCCAGGCGGCTTCGACCTCATCGCGTCGCATGAACAGGGTCGAGTCGCCTTCCAGCACGTCCAGCAACAAACGTTCGTAGGCTTCCCAGCGACGTGTCTTGCTGAAGACCTGGGCCAGGTTCAGGTCCAGGTCGACCGGCTCCAGGCGCATGCCCTTGCCGGGGATCTTGGTCATCATGCGCAGGCTGATGCGCTCGTCTGGCTGTAACTGAATCAACAGCTGGTTGACCTGGCCACCCTCGAACAGCGCATGCGGTACAGGTTTGAACTGGATGACGATCTGCGAGGAGCGCCGGGCCATGCGCTTGCCCGTGCGCAAGTAGAAGGGCACGCTAGCCCAGCGCCAGTTGTCGATGTGCACTTCGATGGCGACGAAGGTTTCGGTATCACTGTCGTTATTGACGTCCTTTTCAAAGTAATACGCGCCTACCTCCTGACCGCCGATATATCCGGCCCCGTACTGGCCACGAACAGTTTTCTCCTGGACGTCTTGTCCGGTAATCGGCTGAAGCGCTCGGAGAATTCGCACTTTCTCATCACGCACGGCCTCGGCTTCGAACTGCGCAGGCGGCTCCATGGCCACCAGGCAGAGCAGCTGGAGCAGATGGTTCTGCAGCATGTCGCGCATGGCCCCTGCTCGGTCGTAGTAGCCACCACGGTTCTCCACGCCCAAGGTCTCACCGACACTGATCTGCACGTGATCGACCTGCCCATTGCGCCACACCGGCTCAAGGAGTGCGTTGGCAAAGCGCAAGGCCATAAGGTTCTGGACGGCTTCCTTGCCCAAGTAGTGATCGATACGGAACACCTGCCGCTCTTCGAACACCGCTCCGATCGCTTCATTGATGGCAGTGGCCGACAACAAGGAGTGCCCGATCGGTTTCTCGAGCACAATACGCGCTTCGCTGTCGGCCAGTCCTGCGGTATGCAAATGGCTGGCAATGGGCGCGAACAGCGAAGGCGCGGTGGCGAGATAGAACACGCGCATCAAGCCCCCGGGCTCGCCCAGGTAGCGTGCCAGCCGAACGAAATCAGCACTCTGGGTCGCATCCATCGCGAAGTAGTCGACCCGGGCACAAAAGCGTCGCCAGATGTCTTCGTCAAAGTCGCGAAGAGCGATCTGTGCCCGGCAATGCCGCTCTGCAAGCTTGAGGTAGTCACTGCGCGGCAGAGGGCGCCGAGCCAGGGCGATTACCCGCACGGCAGGGTCGAGGCGATTGTCACGAAACAAGTGGTAGAGCGCGGGCAGCAACTTGTGCAGGGCCAGGTCGCCCGTGCCGCCAAAGACCAGAATGTCGCAAGGAATAGTCAAACCACCACGCTCCACGTTCGTTTAACTGGGCGGGTTGCCGTCCATGTAGTATAACTACAAGAAAGCTACAACCCGGCCAGCCGATCATAACCGAGTCCAGCCCGTGAATCTGTTGCAACATATCGCCCAATCGCGCCACCTGCTGCGCAAATCGGAACTGAAAGTGGCCGATCACGTGCTGCTGGACCCGGCCGCCGTCATGCACAGTTCGATGGCTGACCTGGCACATAGCGTCGGTATCAGTGAACCGACCATCGTTCGTTTCTGCAGGGCTATCGGGTGCTCGGGGTTTCAAGACCTGAAGTTGAAACTGGCGCAGAGCCTGGCCGCCGGGGCTAGTTTTGGTCAGTTTGCTATTCATGAAGACGACTCCGTCGCCGATTACAGCCTCAAGATCTTCGACACGACCCTGCATACCTTGATGGAGGTGCGCGAGCACCTTGACCCACAGGCGCTTCAGCAGGCCGTCAGCGCCATGGCGCAGGCGCAGCGTGTGGAGTTCTATGGTTTCGGCGCGTCCGGGGCCGTGGCAGCCGATGCCCAGCACAAGTTCTTCCGTTTGCTGCTCAGCGCGGCGGCGTACTCTGACCCGCACATGCAGGCGATGTCCGCCGTGACGCTCAAGCCTGGCGACGTAGCGGTGTGCATTTCGCAATCAGGCCGCTCGAAGGACTTGCTGATCACGGCCAACCTGGTCCGTGAAAGCGGCGCCAACCTGATCACGTTGTGCCCCAGCCAGACCCCGCTGGCCGAGCTGTCCACGGTCAACCTGGCCATCGACGTTCATGAAGACACCGAGATCTATACGCCTCTGACCTCGCGCATTGCTCACCTGGTGGTCATCGACGTGCTGGCCATGGGCGTTGCCATGGCGCGCGGTCCAAGCTTGGTCAATCACCTCAAGAGCGTCAAGCGCAGCCTGCGTAGCCTGCGACTGTCGCCCAAGTCGATCAAAGCCCATGACGACTGAAGCCTGCTTCGGTTCCACGGGACGGCGCCATCATCGTTCACGACGCTGTCATCATCGCGCCTTCAAACGGTAAAACCATCGGGTCATTCTGAGCCTTCCGCATCCTTCCCGGGAATCAGGCAATGGCTCGTGACCACGACGGCATCTACCAACCCAACGCCAAGGCTCGCAAACAGCAGGAAAAGGACCAGCGACGCATGGAGTACCGCCGCGCTATCGAAAGTTACTGTGACCAACGGCAACTCTTGCGTGATGTCGCTGATTATCCTGACTTCGAAGGGCTCACTGCCTGGCAGGCAGCAGCGACGACTGACCCGAAAAACGCTCGACCAATGCGCTGATCAATGACCGCTCGCTGCGTATGAAGGCCTGAAAGGCGAGTGCGACCGGCGATTGTCGCTTGGCCTTGGATTGAACCACGCACCAGCTGCGGTACAGCGGCAACTCCTCGACAGGCAGTTCTACCAGGTTTCCCGTGGCCAGCTCCATGTTCACGGCATGGCGGGTCAACAATGCGATACCCAACCCGGCTATCACGCATTCACGCTGGGCATCGGCCGAAGCCACTTCGAGGGTTTGGGTGAAATGCACGCGCTTTTCCTTGAAATACTCCTCGCAAGCCTTGCGGGTGCCTGAGCCTTGTTCGCGTATCAGCAGCGTATGGGGCTCGAGGTCTTGCAGGCGCAGCCGCGGCAGCCTACACAGGGCATGCTCAGGCGGCGCGACGGCGATGATCGGGTTATTCAGGAACGGCAGGAAGTCCAGCCCCATGTCCTGCGGCACCATGGACATGATGATCAGGTCATCACGGTTATCGGACAGTCGCCTGATGGCCTGTGCCCGGTTGACGACGGTCAAGGTCAGGTTGACTTCCGGGTGCCGCCGCTTGAATGCCGCGAACAGATGCGGCACGAAATACTTGGCGCTGGACTCGATCGCCAGCTTCAACTGCCCTTGCAACGACCCCTGCATGTCCGACAACTGCATATCCAGGCTCTCCAGCCGCCCGAAGATGTCGTGACTGGCACGTTGCAGCGCTTCGGCGGCTTCCGTGAGGTACAACTTCTTGCCCACGTATTCGAACAACGGCTGGCCAATCAGCTCTTCGAGTTGACGGATCTGTAGACTAACGGCGGGTTGCGTGAGCGCCATCTCTTCGGCCGCGCGGCTATATGAGCGAAGATCACACACCTCATTGAAGACCTGCAATTGACGCAATGTCATACGCATCAAGGACTTACGCATTTTATTCGACTCGTCGGCAATACCTTGTAACTTCACTATAAGCTTTTGCTAATACTGCCCCTAACAAATATTGATTTTTGTTTATCGACCTACAGCGCTAGGGTGAATCTGCGACTGGCTGAACAACAACGGGCCACGCGCCGACCGGTAGAACCGTGTCGACTGTTCATACGGCTTTGGGAAGAATCCAGTGATAAAAAAAATCCTGATCGCCAACCGAGGTGAAATTGCAGTTCGGATCGTGCGCGCTTGCGCCGAAATGGGCATCCGCTCGGTAGCGATCTTTTCCGACGCCGACCGGCACGCGCTGCATGTAAAGCGTGCAGACGAAGCCTACAGCATTGGCGCAGAGCCACTGGCCGGGTATTTGAATCCTCGCAAGTTGGTGAACCTGGCAGTGGAAACGGGCTGCGATGCCTTGCACCCGGGCTATGGCTTTCTCTCGGAAAATGCGGAGTTGGCCGAGATCTGCGCCGAGCGCGGGGTCAAGTTCATCGGGCCTGCTGCCGACGTCATTCGCCGCATGGGCGACAAGACCGAAGCGCGCCGCACCATGATCGCCGCGGGCGTTCCGGTCACCCCAGGCACAGAGGGCAACGTCGCCGACATTCACGAGGCGCTCAGTGAAGGCGATCGTATTGGTTACCCAGTAATGCTCAAGGCGACGTCGGGTGGTGGCGGCCGTGGTATTCGCCGCTGCAACAGTCGCGAAGAGTTGGAGCAGAACTTCCCGCGCGTGATTTCCGAGGCCACCAAGGCATTCGGTTCGGCAGAAGTGTTCCTGGAAAAGTGCATCGTCAACCCTAAGCACATCGAGGCGCAGATTCTCGGCGACAGCTTCGGCAATGTCGTGCACTTGTTCGAGCGCGACTGCTCCATCCAACGCCGTAACCAGAAGCTCATCGAAATTGCACCGAGCCCGCAACTTACCCCAGAGCAACGCGCGTACATCGGCGACTTGGCAGTACGTGCAGCCAAGGCGGTGGACTACGAGAACGCCGGTACCGTTGAGTTTCTGCTGGCCGATGGCGAAGTGTATTTCATGGAAATGAACACACGCGTGCAGGTCGAGCACACCATCACCGAGGAAATTACCGGTATCGATATCGTGCGTGAGCAGATCCGCATCGCATCGGGCCTGCCTTTGTCGGTGAAGCAGGAAGATATCCAGCACCGTGGTTACGCCCTGCAGTTTCGCATCAATGCCGAAGACCCGAAGAACAACTTCCTGCCCAGCTTTGGCAAGATCACTCGTTATTACGCGCCAGGTGGCCCCGGTGTGCGTACCGATACCGCCATTTACACCGGCTACACCATTCCACCGTTCTACGACTCGATGTGCCTGAAGCTGGTGGTGTGGGCATTGACGTGGGAAGAGGCCATGGATCGCGGCCTGCGGGCCTTGGATGACATGCGTGTACAAGGGGTCAAGACCACTGCGGCGTATTACCAGGAAATCCTGCGTAATCCGGAATTCCGTAGCGGTCAGTTCAATACCAGCTTCGTTGAGACCCACCCGGAACTGACCAACTATTCGATCAAGCGCAAACCCGAAGAGCTGGCCCTGGCCATCGCTGCCGCCATCGCCGCCCACGCAGGCATTTGAATACAGCAGCAAGCTGCCAAACCCAGATTGCCAGCCAGCGCCAACGCGTCTGTGCAGGCCGGCTGAGGCGTGAAGCTTGCCGCGACGAGGAGATAACAATGTCCAAGAAGATTCACGTAACCGATACGATCCTGCGCGACGCCCACCAGTCTCTGCTGGCCACCCGTATGCGCACCGAAGACATGCTGCCGATCTGCGAGAAACTCGACAAGGTCGGTTATTGGTCGCTGGAAGTCTGGGGGGGCGCCACCTTCGATGCCTGCGTGCGCTTTCTGAAGGAAGACCCGTGGGAGCGCCTGCGCAAACTGCGTGCAGCACTGCCCAACACGCGCCTGCAAATGCTGCTGCGCGGCCAGAACCTGCTGGGTTACCGTCACTACAGCGACGATGTGGTCAGGGCATTCGTCGCCAAGGCCGCCGTCAATGGCATCGACGTATTCCGCATCTTCGACGCCATGAACGATGTGCGTAACCTGCGTGTGGCCATCGAGGCGGTCAAAGCCTCGGGCAAGCACGCCCAGGGGACCATCGCCTACACCACCAGCCCGGTGCACACCATCGAGGCGTTCGTGAACCAGGCCAAGCAAATGGAGGCCATGGGTTGCGACTCGATCGCCATCAAGGACATGGCCGGCCTGTTGACCCCGTTTGCCACGGGCGAGTTGGTCAAGGCGCTCAAAGCCGAGCAATCGCTGCCTGTCTTCATTCACTCGCACGACACCGCCGGCCTGGCCGCCATGTGTCAGCTCAAGGCTGTGGAAAACGGCGCCGACCACATCGATACCGCCATCTCCAGCTTCGCCTGGGGCACCAGCCACCCGGGTACCGAGTCGATGGTTGCTGCGCTCAAGGGTAGCGAGTTCGACACCGGCCTGGACCTGGAACTGCTGCAGGAAATCGGCTTGTACTTCTACGCCGTGCGCAAGAAGTACCACCAGTTCGAAAGCGAGTTCACCGCCGTGGATACCCGCGTGCAGGTCAACCAGGTGCCGGGTGGCATGATTTCCAACCTGGCCAACCAGCTGAAAGAGCAGGGCGCGCTCAACCGCATGAACGAAGTGCTGGCAGAGATCCCGCGTGTGCGTGAAGACCTCGGCTTCCCGCCGCTGGTGACGCCGACCTCGCAAATCGTTGGCACCCAGGCGTTCTTCAATGTGCTGGCCGGCGAGCGCTACAAGACCATCACCAACGAAGTGAAGCTGTACCTGCAAGGCGGTTACGGTAAAGCCCCTGGCGTGGTCAACGAGCAGCTGCGCCGCCAGGCGATCGGCAGCGAAGAAGTGATCGACGTGCGCCCGGCCGACCTGCTCAAGCCAGAGATGACCAAGCTGCGTGCCGACATCGGTGCCTTGGCCCGTTGCGAAGAGGACGTGCTGACCTTTGCCATGTTCCCGGACATTGGTCGCAAGTTCCTCGAAGAACGCGAAGCCGGCACCCTTACCCCGGAAGCGTTGTTGCCAATTCCGGAGGCTGGCGCCGTTTCTGCGCCAGGCGGTGAAGGCGTCCCGACCGAGTTCGTCATCGACGTGCACGGTGAAACCTACCGCGTCGACATCACTGGCGTTGGTGTGAAAGCCGAAGGCAAGCGCCACTTCTACCTGTCGATCGACGGCATGCCGGAAGAAGTGGTGTTCGAACCCCTTAACGAGTTCGTTGGCGGCGGCGGCAGCAAGCGCAAGCAGGCTAGCGAGCCGGGTCACGTGAGTACCAACATGCCCGGCAACATTGTCGATGTGCTGGTCAAGGAGGGTGACATGGTCAAGGCCGGCCAGGCCGTACTGATCACCGAAGCCATGAAGATGGAGACAGAAGTGCAGGCGGCCATAGCCGGCAAGGTCGTGGCAATCCACGTGGCCAAGGGCGACCGTGTCACGCCGGGTGAGATCCTGATCGAGATCGAGGGCTGAGTAGACCCTAATCTATAAGCGGTTTACCTTGGGGGAGCGGATGCTCCCCTTTTTCTTTGCTGGATTCACCGGCATCTTCGCGGGTAACCCGCTCCCATAGGATCGCCGCAGGTTCCGACATCGAGTTAATCCTGTGGAAGCTGGCTTGCCGGCGATAGGGCCGGTGAAGCCAGCGCAAAAATCAGTCTTTGCGGCAAGCCTCGAGGGTTTCTACTTGGCCCTCTGGCTGTTGATTCTCATCACTCAACCACCGCTCAAACCCGGTAGCCACCTGCGGCCACTCATCATCGGTAATCGAATACCAGGCCGTATCGCGGTTGTGGTCCTTCACCACCAAGTGCTTGCGGAACACCCCTTCGAAGGTGAAACCAAAGCGCTCTGCCGCGCGCTTGGAGCGGGCGTTGGCGTTGTTGCACTTCCACTCCAGCCGGCGGTTGCCCAGTTCGAAGCTCAGCTTACCCAGCAGGTACACCGCCTCGGTGCCCTTAGGGGTGCGCTGCATGGCGGCGCCGAAGGCGATGTGGCCGATTTCGATCCGGCCGTGGTCGGGCACAATCGACATCAGGCTGAGAATGCCCTGAGCCTGGCCGGTGGTACGGTCGATGACGGTGTAGAACAGCGGGTCGCGGCCTGCGGCGTTGCCGTCCAGCCAGCGGTCGAAGGCGGCACGCTCGGTGAACGGGCCATAAGGCAGGTAGTCCCATAGCACCGGGTCGGCGGTTGGGCCCTGCAGCACTTCCCAGAGGTCGTCGCCATGGCGCGCAGGGTGGAGCTTTTCCAGGCGGATGAAGCGGCCCTCGATGGGCTCGGCCTGGGGCGTTGCGGCGGGTTTCCAGTTCAATGCGTCTGTCATGTTCAGCCTACAAGCCTTTGCGAAATTGGATAAAGCCCGAGCGCTCGGCAACCTGCTGATACAGGCTGACGGCGGTGGCGTTGGTTTCGTGGGTCAGCCAGTGCACCTTAATGCAGTTATCGCCCTTGGCTGTGGTGTAGACGTGCTCGATCAGCTGGCGACCAACGCCCAGACCACGCTGCGCGCTGTCGACGTACAGGTCCTGTAGGTAGCAGGAGTTCTCGATGCTCCAGTTGGAACGATGGTAGATGAAGTTGACCATCCCCACCGCCTTGCCATCCACCCAGGCCAGTGCCGAATGGGTCGGCTCACTCGGGTCGAGCAGGCGCTGCCAGGTGCTCAGGCTGACGTCATCTGCCAACTCGGTTTCGTAGAAGTGCAGGTAGGCTTGCCACAGGGCGTGCCAGGCGGCGTGATCTTGAGCGGTGACAGGGCGCAGGGTAACGCTGGGCATGGGCTATTCCTTCAAAGCTGGCGCATGTGCGCTGCGAGTTGGTTATCCAGCTGATCGGGGCTGGCGGTCAGGCCTTCGCGCACGCCGGCGATGTCTTGTTTGGAGCGGTTCTGGCTGAGCTTGCGCGCACCTTGCAGGCGGGCGATGGGCAGGCGGATACCGACGATGGCGCGGAGCATGCCGTCGAGGTAGTCAGCCGGGGCGTCGGTGACGCTCCATGGCTCGTTGCGGCCTTGTTCGTGGCGCTCGGTCAGGCGGCTGACGATAGTCAGCAACGCTGCTGGGTCTTGGATTATCTCGGCCGGACCATAAGCGTGTACTGCCAGGTAGTTCCAGGTCGGCACGACCTTGGGGTTATCGGCTTTGCTTGGGTAGTACCCGGGGCTGACATAGGCATCGGCGCCGGGGAAGACCAGCAGGGCTTCGCCACCTTGTGCCAGGTCCTCCCATTGGCGGTTGGCCCGTGCCAGGTGCGCATAGACGGTCCCTAGCTTGCCTTCGCCGGTATCGACCAGCACCGGCAGGTGTGTGGCCAACAAGCCTTGTTCTCCTTGGCTGACCAGCACGGCCAGGCGGGTATCGAGCATATGCTGATGCAGGCGGCCGAGGTCGTCTTCCTGGTGAGGTTTGCTGTTGTACATGCTCGGTTTCCTTGTGCAATGGTGCCATCCTAAGCAGGCTATTGGTTCTGGGTAAGAGCCATTACTGCCTGTTTTGATAGGTCCAATACCATGAGCGATAGCCCCCTCGTTTTGCCTTTCGACCCTTCCGGAATTGCCTTGGATCACCGCCGCGGGCTTAGCCAGCAGCTGTACCAAGCGCTGCGAGCGCGGGTGCTGGATGGGCGCCTGAGCAGCGGAACCCGGTTGCCGGCCACCCGTGAGTTGGCCACCATGCTGGGGTTATCACGCAACAGCGTGGTGCGGGCCTATGATCAGTTGTACGCCGAGGGCTACATCGAAAGCCGGGTGGGTGATGGCACTTACGTGAGTCGGCTACCAAAACTATCCACACAAGTATCCACAGGGTTACCCCATGGGTTATCAACAGACTTATCCACATTTCCTGTAAATGATACTGAGGATTTATCCAGCAACCGGCGTTTCAGTGACGCTTTGCAGCGACTGAAAACCAACTACTTGCCGCCGCCAAGAAGCGGTCAGCCCCGTGCTTTTCGCGTCGGTATTCCCGCATTCGACCTGTTCCCGTTTGACGTCTGGGCCAAGCTGCAGGCGGGTTTCTGGCGTCATCCGAGCCCCGCTCAACTGGGTTATGGCGATCCGGCGGGCGAGCCGATGCTGCGCGAACTCATCGCTGCCTACTTGCGACGCTCGCGTGGGCTGAGTTGCATGGCTGAACAAATTGTGATCACCAGTGGTGCACAACAGGCCATCAGCCTTTGTGCACAGTTGCTGTTGCAGCCAGGCGACGGTGTGGCTGTGGAAAACCCGGGCTATCGGGCAGCCGGTCATGCCTTCGCACTGGCGGGTGGCCGGGTGCATGGTGTACCGGTGGATGAAGAGGGGATGGATTGCACTCGGCTAGCGCAATTGGAGGATTGCCGGCTGGCCTACGTGACGCCTGCTCATCAGTACCCGACCGGGGTGACCATGAGCCTGGCGCGTCGCCTGTCACTGCTGGCCTGGGCCGAGCGTAACGACGCCTGGATTATCGAGGACGACTATGACGGTGAGTACCGATACCGTGGCGCGCCCTTGGCCCCGCTTGCAGCGCTCGACCTTCACGGGCGGGTGCTGTATGTCGGCACCTTCGGCAAAATCGCCTTCCCGGCGCTGCGCCTGGGTTACCTGGTGCTACCGCCGCCGCTGGCCCAAGCGTTCAGCCAGGGCAAGGCGTTGGCGGTGCGGCATTCTGAGGTCAGCAGCCAATGCGTGATGGCCGAGTTCATGGCCCGTGGGCACTTTCAGCGGCATATCCGGCGCATGCGCAAGGCGGCGTTGAGGCGGCGCAATGTGCTCAAGGCCGGCTGGCCTATGGATATTCCCGGGTTGGGTGCCATGCCGGCAGTGGCGGCCGGGCTGCATGTGAAGGTAGATGTGGATAACTTTGCGCGTGAGCAGGAACTGGTAGCCAAGGCTGAAGCGGTGGGCGTAGAGGTGACGGCGCTGAGCAGTTTCTGGTTGGCGGACAGCGAGGTGCCTGTGGATAAGCGGGCAGGGCTGGTGCTGGGGTTTGCAGCGGTGCCGGAAGGGGAAATTGCCGATGCCTTGATGAAACTGCGCAAGGCTTGGCGGCCACTTCGCGGTTAAACCCGCTCCAACAGGATCTGCACAGCACTTAAGGTCAGCGCTGTACCTGTGGGAGCGGGTTTACCCGCGAAGCAGGCGACTCAGGTCCCGGACTTGATTCTGGTCCATGCGCGGGTCCGCGCACGCTCCGCATCTCGCGCCAATGGCTTGAGGGTGTACAGCTTGGTCATTGCCTCTGCCGTCGGGTACAGGTTGGGGTTGTTGCGAATCGCTGGGTTCACCTTGTCGGTCGCATCCTTGTTCGGATTGGGGTACCCGACAAAGTCGCTGATCGGCGCAATCACCTCCGGCCGCAGGAGGTAATTGATGAACTTATAGGCGTCTTCCGGGTTGGCCGCGTTTTTCGGTATCGCCAGCATGTCGAACCAGATCGGTGCGCCTTCCTTGGGCAGGCGCATGTCCACCACGACACCGTTGTTGGCCTCGCGGGCACGGTTGGCAGCCTGCGAGAAGCTGCCGCTGTAGCCCACGGCGACGCAGATATCGCCATTGGCGATGTCTGCCATATACTTCGACGAGTGGAAGTAGGTGATATACGGGCGAATCTTCAGCATCAGCGCCTCGGCCTTCTTGTAGTCGGCCGGTTTGTCACTATTGGGTGGCAAGCCCAGGTGCTGCAGGGCCAGCGGCAGAATCTCCGACGGCGAGTCAAGCAGGGCGACGCCACATTGCTTGAGCTTGGCAATGTTCTCTTCCTTGAAGATCAGGTCCCAGCTGTCCACCGGCGCATTGTCGCCGAGCGCAGCCTTGACCTTGGCCGGGTTGAAGCCGATCAGTATGGTGCCGTACATGTACGGCACGGCAAACTTGTTACCTGGGTCGTTGGCCTCGATCAGCTTCATCAGGGCCGGGTCCAGGTGTTGCCAGTTCGGCAGCCTGCTGCGATCGAGCGACTGGAACACGCCGGCCTCGATCTGCTTGGCCAGAAACACGTTGGATGGCACCACCACATCGTAACCAGAGTTGCCGGTCAGCAACTTGGCTTCCAGCGCTTCATTGGTATCGAAGATGTCATACACCAGCTTCACACCGCTGTCCTTTTGGAAGTCAGTCAGCGTCTGCGGGGTGATGTAATCGAACCAGTTGTACACGCGCAGCGTGCGCTGTTCGGCCTGGGCGTGCAGGGTACCTGCGCACAGTACTGCAGCAACGAGAGGGGCGAGTAGCTGTTTGAGGGTGGCCATTATCGAGCTCCGGGTTGTGCGCGTTGGAAGCCTTCGAGCACGTTGACGGCGTTGATGCCGATTTCTTCCACGGCATAGCCACCTTCCATCACGAACAGGGTGGGCTTGCCGAGCTGCGCGATGCGCTTGCCCATCTCCAGGTAATCAGGACTGTCGAGCTTGAACTGGGAGATCGGATCGTCCTTGAATGTGTCCACCCCCAGCGATACCACTACTACCTCCGGCTCATACGCGGCGATGCGCTCGCAAGCGTCTTCCAGAGCTGCTCGCCAGGTCGACCAGTCACTGCCTGCCGGTAGCGGATAATTCACGTTGCAGCCCTCGCCGGCACCGGCTCCGGTTTCGTCGGCATAGCCCAGGAAGAAGGGGAACTCATCCTGAGGATCACCATGAATGGAGGCGAAGAAAACATCGGCGCGGCTATAGAAAATGTCCTGGGTACCATTGCCGTGGTGGTAGTCCACGTCGAGGATGGCCACCTTTGCTCGCCCTTGGTCGAGGAAGGCCTGGGCAGCGATGGCTGCATTGTTCAGGTAGCAGTAGCCCCCCATGACGTCGCCTGCCGCGTGGTGCCCCGGTGGACGACACAATGCGAACGCGGCGTGGGCACCCTGCTCGATGGCCGCTTGCGCCGTGAGCGCGACCTGGGCTGCGCTGTAGGCGGCCTGCCAGGTGCCTGCCGTGATGGGCGCCCCTGCATCGAAACTGTAGTAACCCAGCTCACCGTGCAACCCGGTGGGCTTGACCGCCCGCAACGTGCGAGCAGGCCAGGTATAGGGAAGCAGATCGCCCTCCTGGCCCATGGCTGCCCAGCGCGCCCAGGCACCTTCGAAGAAGTCGAGGTAGTCGGCACTGTGTACGCGCAGCAACGGCGCACGGCCAAAATCGTCAGGGCCTCTGACCTCACCCAGCTCGCGTTTGCGTACCTGGGCCAGGACGTGATCGGCACGCGAGGGCATTTCGAAGCAAGGCATGAGCTTGCCGTCGATCAGCTCGCAGCGGCCATGGTGCAGACGGTGATCATCGGAATAGATCGTCAGCATTGTTGTTCTCCGGTGGGTACTGGCGTGCATCCATTGTCACGAACGGGGCCGCTTAGCGAGAACGTCCGAATCGGCCAAAAGAGGATAGATATGGCCAACGTCGACCACCTTCATCTTCGCGGCAGTTTCCCTGGGCCTAGCAGCAGGGTCAGCCACGAAACCGAGTCGGCGCCACGCCACTCCAGCGCACAAAGGCATGACGGAAACTGGCCGTCTCGCTGTACCCAAGCGTTTCGGCAATGCGGTGGATCGGCATGTGCCCGTCGGCGAGCAGTTCCTTGGCCCGTTCGAACTTCAACTCATCGAGCAATTGCTGATAGCTGCTGCCCAGCGCCTGCAAATGACGGCGAAGCGTACGGGACGAGCAGTTCATCTGCCGTGCCAGGCCCTCCAGGCCCGGCGCCGCTTCCAGTTGATTGACAAGCAGTTGGCGGACGCGCCCCAGCCATGCCTGCCGGCCGGTGAACTCGAGGTTCAGGCGTCGGCATCGCTCTTTCATGGCCTTGTGGGTGATCGGGTCGGCCAGGGGAAGTGGCGCGTCTAGCCAGTGCCGCTCGAAGGCAAAGGCATTGTCATGGGAGGCGAAGGTGGTCGGGCACTGGAACATGCGCCTGTAGCACGCGTGGTAATCCGGGCGCAGGTGCTCGAAGCGAGCCCCGAGCAGCGGCAGATCGAGGCCTAGCAAGTCGTCGCAGATGACCTTCAACGACACCATGCAGAATTCGGCGTTGAAAGCGCTGAGCGCAGGGCTGTCCCGATAATCGCTGGCGCTGAGCCAGACACTGTGGCCGTCGTCGACCAGACGCAAGGTAAAAACTGTTCCCAGCAGTGCCGGATACTCCAATGCCAGGCTCAGGGCGTCACCCAAAGTGGCACTGGACAGCAGCGCGTACCCCAGCATGCCGTAGGAAGACACGCGCATGCGCTGGCCCAACTCCAGGCCAATATCCTCCCGACGTGCCACGGCATTGGCACAGACCTGCAGTTCCTGCTGGGTCGTGATGCGTGCATCGGCATGGCCAAGGTCCGCTGGGCCTATGCCGCTCCCGGCCAGCAGCTCCGAGGCTTCGCAGCCTTGAGCCTGGAAGACGTTGAGAATCAGCGAAACCGCGTTGAGGGTGGTCAGGTGGCTGTGCAGCATGCTGGGTGGTCCCGTAGGTCTGGGACGCATTACCGAGCAAGTTGTATGCCGAGTGCCGTCAATGCCTGCCAACCGGCACCGGGCGGGCAAAAAAAAGCCCGAAGCATGCGCCCGGGCTTAGGAAAGGTTGAGAGGTGTCTAGTCCCTCGACCTGGTGAGACGGTTACAACGTGCTGGTCAGGCCTTGAGCGGAACCAGACGCGGGGCAATCATGTTTTCCGGGCGCAGGATGTCGTCGAGCATCGCGTCGTCCAGCAGCTTCTCTTCGCGCACCAGTTCAAGCACACCGCGGCCGGTTTCCAGGGCAACGCGAGCGATACGGGTGGCGTTTTCGTAGCCGATATAAGGGTTCAGGGCAGTGACCAGGCCAATCGAATGCTCGACCAGTTCACGGCAGCGCTGTTCGTTGGCGGTGATGCCGACGATGCAATGCTCGCGCAGCATGTCCATGGCGCGTTGCAGCAGGCGAATCGAGTCGAAGATCTTGTAGGCGATCAACGGCTCCATCACGTTCAACTGAAGCTGGCCGCCTTCGGCCGCGACGGTCAGGGCCAGGTCGTTGCCCATGATGGCGAAGGCCACTTGGTTCACGGCTTCAGGAATCACCGGGTTTACCTTGCCTGGCATGATCGAGCTGCCTGGCTGACGAGCCGGCAGGTTGATCTCGTTGATGCCGGTACGCGGGCCGCTGGACAGCAGGCGCAGGTCGTTGCAGATCTTCGACAACTTGACCGCGGTGCGCTTGAG
The DNA here is from genome assembly GCF_007678615.1 of Pseudomonas sp. DE0157. Lineage (NCBI taxonomy): Bacteria > Pseudomonadati > Pseudomonadota > Gammaproteobacteria > Pseudomonadales > Pseudomonadaceae > Pseudomonas > Pseudomonas sp. DE0157. The sequence continues at coordinate 424,010 of NZ_VEJN01000002.1, read as the reverse complement.
CATGCCGGAGAACAGTACGAAGGCGCCCATGTCGGAGGTGGCTTCGATCAGGTCGGCAGCCGGTACCAGTGGCTGGCCACTGATGGTTGCCAGACGCTGTACGGCCAGAGCTTGGTAGCCCGGGTCGGCGTTGATGCCGGTGCCAATCGCGGTGCCACCCAGGTTGATCTCGGTGAGCAGCTCAGGTGCCAGCGAGCGCAGACGGTTGAGGTCTTCGGTCATGGTGGTGGCAAAGGCGCGGAATTCCTGGCCCAGAGTCATCGGCACGGCGTCCTGCAGCTGGGTACGACCCATCTTCAGTACGTGGTCGAACTCTTTACCTTTGGCAGCAAAGGCCTGGATCAGGCTGTCGAGGCTGGCCAGCAGGGCGTCGTGGCCCAGCAGCAAGCCCAGGCGAATAGCGGTGGGGTAGGCGTCGTTGGTCGACTGCGCCATGTTCACATCGTTGTTGGGGTGCAGGTACTGGTATTCACCCTTCTGGTGACCCATGGCCTCCAACGCAACGTTGGCGATGACTTCGTTGGCGTTCATATTGGTGGAGGTACCGGCACCCCCTTGAATCATGTCGACCACGAACTGCTCGTGGTAGTCGCCCTTGATCAGACGGGCGCAGGCTGCACTGATGGCAGCGTGCTTTGCATCGCTCAGGTGGCCCAGCTCACGGTTGGCATCGGCAGCCGCCTGCTTGACCATGGCCAAGGCCACGACCAGCTTGGGGTAGTGCGACAGGGGGACGCCAGAGAGGTGAAAGTTGTTGGCAGCGCGCAGGGTCTGGATGCCGTAGTAGGCATCGGCAGGAACTTCAAGGGTGCCCAACAGATCTTTTTCGACGCGGAACGATGCAGCAGCGGACATGATAAATATCATCTCGAGTTTGACCCGGCACATGCCGGAATGGCGCCAATCCTAGGCCCTAAGGTGTTTTTGCGGCCAATGCTGTTGCACGCTAACCTATGCACAAACGGCATAGTGATAGATGTGACGCCGATTGATTTTCGAGCGTGTTCCATTTTGGTGCACGGCAGGGGAGCGGCCCAATGAACCTTGAAAGCAAATGGCTGGAGGACTTTAGTGCCCTGGCCTCAACCCGCAGTTTTTCCCAGGCGGCGGAGCGGCGCTTCGTGACGCAGCCGGCCTTCAGCCGCCGGATTCGTAGCCTGGAGGCAGCCTTGGGGCTTACCCTGGTCAACCGTTCCCGCACCCCTATCGAGCTGACAGAGGCGGGCCAGCTGTTTTTGGTAACAGCCCGTACGGTTGTCGACCAACTGAGCGAAATTCTTCGCCATTTGCATCATCTCGAGGGTGGCCAGGGCGAAGTGATTCAAGTGGCGGCCGCGCACTCGCTCGCGTCGGGCTTCTTCCCGCGCTGGGTGGCCCAGCTGCGCAACGATGGGCTGAACATCGCCACCCGGCTTGTTGCCACCAACGTCGGCGATGCAGTGCATGCCTTGAGGGAAGGCGGCTGCGACCTGATGCTAGCGTTCTACGACCCTGATGCAGCCTTGCAGATGGACGCCGAAATCTTTCCCTCGCTGCACATGGGCACCACCGAGATGTTGCCCGTTTGTGCCGTGGATGCCGCAGGCAAACCGTTGTTCACCCTGGAGGGTGAAACCAGCGTGCCATTGTTGGCCTACAGCGCCGGCGCCTTCCTTGGCCGTTCGGTGAACCTGCTGCTGCGCCAGCGCAATCTGCGCTACACCACCGTCTATGAAACCGCCATGGCTGACAGCCTCAAGAGCATGGCCCTGGAGGGGATGGGGGTGGCATGGGTACCGCGACTGTCCATGCGCGGTGAACTGGAGCGTGGGGAACTTGCGATCTGCGGTGGCAGCCAGTGGCACGTGCCGCTGGAAATTCGCCTGTATCGCTGCGCCTTGGTCCGCAAGGCCAACGTGCGCTTGCTGTGGCGCAAACTGGAGTCGACCAGCGTCCAAGGCGAGGCATCATTTTGAATTGTATTTCAGATAATCCGCGATGGTTGCGCGGTTCTTGTCGCTGTAGCGATAGCAGTTCGAGCGAGCGGTTACCCGTGGGTGAGTGTAGGTTTCGCATACCCAGCCGTTGAACTTAAGTTCGGCATCTTCGTGGGTAGCGCCCAGCATGTGGCCGATTTCATGGGCGGGAGCGCCATACGCGGCGATTGATGAGATAGCCGTGTTCTGCTTCGTGTAGGCAAGTCCAGCGTTGTAGTTCCAACCGCTTCGATCGTAACTGTCGCGGGTTAGCAGCAGGTGTTTGTCCACGAATGAAAAAGGGCTATGCCGCGTTTTTTCATGGATGCCGTCGGTAAACACTTCCAGTATTTGCGACGACGGCATGCCTGCATACGCAATATCGGTGATAAGAGGTACGTTTCGCTGAAAGATCACTTCAATGGGGTGATCGGTAAAACGGCGCATTTCCTTAAGCCAATGCTCAAAGTAGTCGTTGTGCAGTTGAGCGTCCTGCATGTCGGCCAAGTCGTCATGAATATAGACGTTGACGGTCAGTGAACGGGCTGCCGAAGCGTTCAATGCCTGCACACTGAACAGAAGGGCAAGCGAGATCGTTGAGAGGCGTGGAATAGTCATGTGCACCTGCCTGGGTCATTGATTGAAGGCCCTAGCATTCAGCGTGCAGCGCCCAGGCAGCAGCGGGAAAAACTTGTCCCGCGAGACAGCTTGCCCTTTGATCCGGCATGTGCTTATGGGGGTGGGCGCTCCCTTCATGAATACGCTACAATCCTGCGCCTTCGGCCGACCTGGTCGATTCATAATCCGTATGACAAGCCACGCCGGTCCACCTGCGTGGCTTGTTGCTTTTAGCGCGCCAGAAGGCGCTTGCAGGAGAGGCTCGACGATGAGTGCACTGGTTGGCGTGATCATGGGCTCCAAGTCCGATTGGTCCACCCTTAGCCACACCGCCGATATGCTGGAAAGACTCGGCATTCCCTACGAGGTGAAGGTGGTTTCCGCCCACCGTACGCCGGATCTGCTGTTCCAGTACGCCGAAGAAGCTGACGGCCGGGGCATCGAGGTGATCATCGCCGGTGCCGGTGGTGCGGCCCACTTGCCTGGCATGTGCGCGGCCAAGACCCACCTGCCGGTGCTGGGCGTGCCCGTGCAGTCGTCGATGCTTTCAGGTGTTGATTCGCTGCTGTCGATCGTGCAGATGCCGGCCGGCGTGCCGGTTGCCACGCTGGCCATCGGCCGCGCGGGCGCGATCAATGCCGCGCTGTTGTCGGCCAGCATCCTCGGCGCCAAGCACCCTCAGTACCACGCGGCGTTGAAGCAGTTCCGCACGGAACAGACCGACACCGTGCTGGATAACCCAGATCCGCGTCAGGCTTGAGGTTCAACCCATGAAAATCGGTGTAATCGGAGGCGGCCAGCTGGGTCGCATGCTAGCACTGGCGGGTACTCCGCTGGGCATGAACTTCGCCTTCCTCGACCCGGCGCCTGATGCCTGTGCCGCCTCTCTGGGCGAGCACCTGCGCGCAGGCTATAGCGACCAGGAGCAGCTGCGCCAGCTGGCCGACCAGGTTGACCTGGTTACCTTCGAGTTCGAGAGCGTTCCGGCCGAGACCGTGGCTTTTCTTTCGCAGTTCGTGCCGGTGTACCCAAGTGCCGAGGCCCTGCGCATCGCCCGCGACCGTTTGTTCGAGAAAAGCATGTTCCGTGACCTGGGGATCCCCACCCCTGCGTTCGCCGACATCCTGTCGCAGGCAGACCTAGACGCCGCAGTGGCGAGCATCGGTCTGCCAGCGGTGCTCAAGACCCGGACGTTGGGCTACGACGGCAAGGGCCAGAAAGTCCTGCGCACCGCGCAGGACGTGGTAGGCACCTTTGCCGAACTGGGCAACGTGCCGTGCCTGCTCGAAGGCTTCGTACCCTTTACCGGTGAAGTATCGCTGGTCGCTGTCCGGGCCCGCGATGGCGAAACACGGTTCTACCCGCTGGTGCACAACACGCACAATAGCGGCATCCTGCACCTGTCGGTCGCCAGTCAGGCGCACCCGCTGCAAGCGCTGGCTGAAGACTACGTCGGTCGCGTGTTGCAACAACTCGATTATGTCGGGGTCATGGCGTTCGAATTCTTCGAGGTCGACGGCGGGCTCAAGGCCAATGAAATTGCACCGCGCGTGCACAACTCCGGGCACTGGACCATCGAAGGCGCCGAGTGCAGCCAGTTCGAAAACCACGTGCGTGCCATCGCCGGTTTGCCATTGGGTTCCACGGCCAAGGTCGGCGAGAGCGCCATGCTCAACTTCATCGGTGAAGTTCCCCCAGTGGAGCAGGTCGTGGCCATCGACGACTGCCACCTGCACCACTATGGCAAGGCGTTCAAGGCCGGGCGCAAGGTCGGACATGCCACATTGCGGTGCCAGGACATGACCACGCTCGAGCACAAGATTGCGCAAGTGCAGGCGCTGATCGGCAACTGATCGAGCGTCAATTCGAACTTCTGCATCCGGCGGGCCCTCTGAAGTGGCAACACGCCAAAGCGCAGCCTAGGCTTTGGCGTGTTCCATCTTTACTGCAAGGGGATTGCCATGGGTATCATCGGAACCATTTTCATCGGCCTCATCGTCGGCTTGCTGGCTCGTTTCATCAAACCGGGCGACGACAGCATGGGCTGGATCATGACCATCCTGCTCGGTATCGCTGGCTCGCTGTTGGCCACCTATGGCGGTCAGGCGCTTGGTATCTATCAGGCAGGTCAGGCAGCCGGCTTCTTTGGTGCACTGGTAGGCGCCATCATCCTCCTGGTGATCTACGGATTCATCAAGAAACGCTGAATACTGGTTAGAATGCCGGCAATTCATCCCGAGTTGCCGAGCATTCCATGCGTGCCTTCTTCATTGCCCTCCTGTTGTCGGCCAGTTCCCTGGCCCATGCCGAACTGCCCGAGACCGACTGGCTGGAATTGATGCCCAAGTCGGACCAAAAGGCACTCGAGCAGATGCCTGAAATCGACCACAACTCCCCTGAAGCCATGGGTACCTTCACCGCCAAAGGCGGCTTGAAGCAGAGCAAGGGGTTGCCTGCGGTCATGTACTCGACCAAAACCGTGCCTGCCCTCAACGGCAAGGACATTCGCCTGGGCGGCTACCCTGTGCCGCTTGAAAGCGATGCAAAGGGCAACAGCACCCTGTTCTTTCTGGTGCCTTACCCTGGTGCGTGCATCCACGTCCCGCCACCACCACCTAACCAGCTGGTGTTGGTGCGCTACCCAAAAGGGCTGAAGATCGATGACATCTACACACCGGTGTGGGTCAGCGGCACGCTGAAGGTGGAAAAGGTCAGCAACGACCTGGCCGACGCGGCCTATGCCTTGGACGCCGCGAAGGTGCGGGTAGTGGTGGACGCCGATCTTTGAGGCGTGTGTGGGACTAGGCCTTTGAGATCACTTCACAATCGATCCTGACCCCCAGCGAGCTGCTGGCCCCGGGCTGCAACTGCACCACGTCATCCCATACGTTCGCCGTCTCGATGCACAGCATGCGCTGCCAGCCGTCATCGGCCATGTCCGGTAATTCCTTGGCCCGTGCGGTCCAGGGGTTCCAGATCACCGCTGAACGGGATCGGCTGCTGGTCAGGATGATCCGCCTGCCCCAGGACGGGTCGACGATGCTCAACGTTTGCGGCGTATTCAGATAGATCCGGTCCGTCTCGCCGCTAAACACCAGCGCGCCCTCCTGATGGCGCTGTTGCCAGTCGGACAGGGTTTCGATGTAAGACAAACCTTCGACACCGTGGACCTCGGCCTGGCGCACATCACTGACTGCAAAGTAACTGTGCAAGGCCTGGCTGAGGGTGACCGGGCTATGGCCAAGGTTGCGGCTGGTCAGTTGCAGCGTCAACGCCGCGTCCAGCACGACCACCAGCTTGAGCTCCACAGTGTGCGGCCACCCGGGCAACCCACCTTGCGCTTCGGCCATTTCGAACTCGATCCGCAGGCTTTCGCCCACTTCCTCAACGCCCAGCAATTGCCAGTCACGCGTCCGGACAAGCCCATGGGCTGGCGCGTGTTCAGCGTGGTACATGGACTGCACGGTTTCGGGGTTGCGCTGCAGGTTGCCGAACCAGGGCCAGCACACAGGCGCCCCTGCCCGAACCGACTTCCCCTGGCGGAAAATGGCCTCGTCGCTCAACCAGAGCAATGGCGGCTCGCCAGTGCGCTGATAGCTGAGGACCTGCGCACCCTGGCGGGCGATCAGTAGTTCGGCGAAGCTGCTGCGGATACGCCAGCAGTGAAGCTCGCCATGTTGCTCGGTCGATACCTGGAAGGTGGCCATTGCGTCATCTCATTAGTTGCCAGTGGGCCTTGGACCCGGTCGCAGGCAATGAGTTTACCGCCGGCAGGCCTCAGCGACGAGGGACGGAACGGGTACGGCCGCTGCCATCGATGGCGACGAAGACGAAGACGGCTTCGGTCACCTTGCGCCATTCGCTGGACAGTGGATCGTCGCTCCATACTTCGACCATCATCTGGATGGAGCTGCGTCCGATCTCCAGCGTCTGCGTATAGAAAGACAACTGTGCGCCCACGGCCACCGGTACCAGAAACGCCATGCGATCTATCGCCACGGTGGCAACGCGGCCACCGGCAACACGGCTGGCCATGGCGGTACCTGCCAGGTCCATCTGGGCGACCAGCCAGCCGCCGAAGATATCGCCAAAGCCGTTTGTTTCCCGTGGCAGTGCGGTGATCTGCAGAGCAAGGTCGCCCTGCGGAATTGGATCTTCTTGTTCGAGCTCAATCATGCGGTGGGGGCCTCTGACCCGTGACGCTTTTCTTGGATGCGGCGCTTAGGCCGGTAAACGATTCAGCTGACAACATACTACGCCGATTCGTATGACGGGACGGCCGTGGGAAATGCTTCGAAACCGTCTGAGTATAGTGACCGGTGTTTTCGCACAATATCCCACGCTAGCAGGACACATTTCGTACGAAACGCCAGTATATAGAGCATCTACGCGAGCGACGACCATGCGTTCTTGCAGGTCGGTAAGGATTGCGTGTCGCTTTCAGCCGTGTCCGGCAATTTGCTATCTTCGCCTTCGCCTTGAACAAGCCGCATCCCGTGTGGCCTTGCCCTATAAAGAGAATAACCGTGATGACTTCCGCGCCGAGCAGTATCGAGCAGGCCCCGCGGCCGCTGACCCGCAGTGACTACAAGACCCTTTCACTATCTGCACTGGGCGGTGCGCTGGAGTTCTACGACTTCATCATTTTTGTGTTCTTCGCCACCGTGGTTGGCAAGCTGTTCTTTCCGGCCGACATGCCCGAGTGGCTGCGGTTGATGCAGACGTTCGGCATTTTCGCCGCAGGCTATCTGGCACGGCCCCTGGGCGGCATCATCATGGCGCATTTTGGCGACCTGCTGGGCCGCAAGAAGATGTTCACCCTGAGCATCTTCATGATGGCCCTGCCCACCTTGATCATGGGCCTGTTGCCGACCTACGCGCAGATTGGCCTGTGGGCGCCGATCCTGTTGCTGTTGATGCGGGTGATCCAGGGGGCGGCCATCGGCGGGGAAGTGCCAGGCGCCTGGGTATTCGTCTCGGAGCATGTGCCGGCGCGCAATACCGGTTATGCCTGCGGCACGCTCACTGCCGGTTTGACTGCCGGTATTTTGCTGGGCTCGCTGGTCGCGACCTTGATCAACAGCGTCTACAGCGCTGAAGAAGTGGCCAGCTATGCCTGGCGAATCCCGTTCCTGCTGGGCGGCGTGTTCGGTCTGTTTTCGGTTTACCTGCGCCGTTGGCTGCATGAAACCCCGGTATTCGCAGAAATGCAGCAACGCAAGGCCCTGGCCGAAGGGCTGCCGCTTCGGGCCGTGCTGCGCGATCATCGCGGGCCCATCGTGCTGTCCATGTTGCTGACCTGGGTGTTGTCGGCAGGCATCGTGGTGGTGATCCTCATGACACCAGCCTTGCTGCAGAGCATCTATCACATCAGCCCTACCGACTCGCTCAAGGCCAACAGCCTGGCGATCGTGCTGTTGAGCCTGGGTTGCATTGGCGCCGGTAGCCTGGCCGATCGCTTCGGTGCAGGCCGTGTGTTCGTCATCGGTAGCCTGATGTTGCTGGTCAGTTCCTGGGCGTTCTACCACAGCTTGCCAACGCGGCCGGAGCTGTTGTTCCCGTTGTATGCGGTGACCGGCTTGTGCGTGGGTGTGATCGGCGCAGTGCCCTATGTGATGGTAAAGGCATTCCCGGCTGCGGTGCGCTTCAGCGGCTTGTCGTTTTCCTACAACGTCGCCTATGCCATCTTCGGCGGCCTGACGCCGATGGCGGTAACCGGGCTTCTGAAAGTCAGCCCCATGGCGCCTGCTTACTATGTGGCTGTACTGTGCGTGGTCGGCTTTTCGGTAGGTCTGTACTTGCTCGCCAAAAAGCGTTGAATCGCCTTGCCCACTGACACTTGCTCCCTGCAGCCAGCGCTTCGACACGATGATGGCATTTCATCCAATTGTCACAATCAAGTCATATCGTGTTCATGCGCGCTGCAGATACTGGCCCCCGTTCCCTCTCAGCACCCCCATTCCAGCTAGGAGCAAGGCATGAAATTGAAGCGTTTGATGGCGGCCCTTACCTTTGCCGCCGCTGGCGTTGCAACCGCCAACGCAGTGGCCGCTGTCGATCCTGCTATCCCGACCTACACCAAGACCACGGGTGTTTCGGGCAACCTCTCCAGCGTCGGCTCCGATACCCTCGCGAACCTGATGACCCTGTGGGCCGAGGCTTACAAAAAGGAATACCCGAACGTCAACATCCAGATTCAGGCAGCGGGCTCTTCCACGGCGCCACCGGCGCTGACCGAAGGCACCGCCAACCTCGGCCCCATGAGCCGCAAGATGAAGGACGTCGAATTGCAGGCGTTCGAGCAGAAGTACGGCTATAAACCGACCGCCATCCCGGTTGCGGTCGACGCCCTGGCGGTGTTCGTGCACAAGGACAACCCGATCAAGGGCCTGACCATGGCCCAGGTCGATGCCATCTTCTCCTCGACTCGTTTGTGTGGTGGCAAGGCCGAGATCAAGACTTGGGGCGATGCCGGAGTAACCGGCGACCTCGCCAACAAGCCGATCCAGCTGTTCGGCCGCAACTCGGTGTCCGGCACTTATGGGTACTTCAAGGAAGAAGCCCTGTGCAAAGGGGACTTCAAGCCCAACGTCAATGAGCAACCCGGTTCCGCCTCCGTGGTGCAGTCCATCAGCTCGTCGCTCAATGGCATTGGCTACTCGGGCATCGGCTACAAGACGGCCAGCGTCAGGACCGTGCCGCTGGCCAAGAAAGACGGCGGCGAGTTCGTCGAGGACAACGAGACCAACGCCCTGAACGGCAGCTACCCGCTTTCGCGCTTCCTGTACGTTTACGTCAACAAGGCACCGAACAAGCCGCTGGCCCCGCTGGAGGCCGAATTCGTGAAGCTGGTACTGTCGCAGGCCGGCCAGCAGGTGGTCGTCAAGGATGGCTACATCCCGCTGCCTGCCAAAGTCGTCGACAAGACCCTGGCCGACCTGGGCCTGTCCCACGCCGGCAACGTCGCCAAGCAGTAATCGAACCCTGCAGGGGCAAGCCGTTGAGCTAGCCTCTTCAGCACTCCCAGCCCGGGGCCAGCCTTACTGTGCTTCGGGCTTTCGTGCGTCACTGCATTGTCATGTTTTTGTCATACGGGACCGCTAGGGTGTGCCCCATGAATGATCTGGCCAACTCCACAATGACCCAAGATTCCCAGCCTGCACGCATCGATTTCAATACCCCGCAGTTGCAGCGCAAGCGCCGCCTGCGTGCGCTCAAGGACCGCCTGACGCGCTGGTACGTGCTGGTAGGCGGGCTGGCAGTGCTGGCTGCGATCACCTTGATCTTCTTTTACCTGGCGTACGTGGTACTGCCGTTGTTCCAGGGCGCCGAGCTGACCAGCAGGCAGGCATTGCAGCCTGCCTGGCTCAAAGAGGAGGCGGGCAAGCCGTTGATGATCGCCCTCGAGGAGCAGAACCTGGTTGGCATGCGGGTTTCGGACAAGGGCCAGGTGCTGTTCTTCGATACCAAGACCGGCGCAGCGCTCGAACGCGTCGACTTGCCCATCCCTGCCGGCGTACAGGTGTCTTCGATCGGTATCGATCAGCCAGGCAGCCCGATGGTGATGCTGGGGTTGTCCAATGGCCAGGCGTTGGTGTTCACCCATACCTACAAGATCACCTACCCCGGCAACAAGAAAACCATTACGCCGGCCATCGACTACCCCTATGGCGAACAGCCTTTCGTGCTGGATGAGCAGGCGCGGGCGCTGGAGCACGTCAGCGCCAGTGTCAATGGCGACACGTTGTTGCTGGCAGGCTCTACGGGCGCGCACCTGCAGGTCCTCGCGTTGACGCGCAGCGAAAACATGCTGACCGCCGAAGTCACCACCGAGCAGACCCGTATCGAGTTGCCGCAAATGACCGAAACGGTGAAGAACATCTTCATCGATCCGCGCCAGCAGTGGCTGTACGTGATCAACGGTCGCGCCACTGCCGACGTGTTCAGCCTGCGCGACAAGAGCCTCAACGGGCGCTATTCCCTGGCGCAGAGCGCCGATACCGAAGTGACGGCCACTGCCCAGCTGGTAGGCGGCATTTCACTGATCATCGGTGACTCGCACGGTGGGCTGGCCCAGTGGTTCATGGCCCGTGACCCGGACGGGGAGTCTCGTTTCAAGCAGATTCGTACCTTCCAGTTGGGCACGTCGCCCATCGTGCAGATCGACGCCGAGGAGCGTCGCAAGGGCTTCATCGCCCTGGACGCAGAAGGCAAGCTGGGTGTTTTCCACAGCACGGCGCACCGTACCCTCCTGGTCGAGTCCGTGGCCCAGGGCCCGGGTATCCTTGCCCTGTCACCGCGCGCCAACCGCATCATGATCGAAGAGCCCGGCAGGTTGTTGCCATTGAAGCTGCACAACCCCCATCCGGAAGTGTCCTTCAGCGCGCTGTGGGGCAAGGTGTGGTACGAGAATTATGACGCGCCCAAGTACGTGTGGCAGTCGACCGCGTCCAATACCGATTTCGAGCCCAAGCTGAGCCTTTCGCCCCTCACGTTCGGTACCCTCAAGGCGGCCTTCTACGCCATGATCCTGGCCGCGCCGCTGGCCATTGCCGCCGCGATCTATACGGCCTACTTCATGGCCCCTGGCATGCGCCGCAAGGTCAAGCCAGTAATCGAACTGATGGAGGCGATGCCCACGGTCATTCTGGGGTTCTTCGCGGGGCTGTTCCTGGCGCCGTACCTGGAAGGCCATCTGCCAGGGGTCTTCAGCCTTTTCCTGCTCATGCCGGTCGGCATCCTGCTGGCAGGGTTCACCTGGAGCCGGCTGCCTGAATCCATTCGTCTGCGGGTACCGGATGGCTGGGAGGCGGCGATCCTGATCCCGGTCATTCTGCTCACCGGCTGGCTTGCCCTTGGCATGAGCCCACACCTTGAAAGCTGGTTCTTTGGCGGCGACATGCGCCTGTGGATCACCAATGACCTGGGTATCACCTATGACCAGCGCAATGCACTGGTGGTCGGGATCGCGATGGGCTTTGCCGTCATTCCCAACATCTACTCGATAGCCGAGGACGCCGTCTTCAGCGTGCCGCGCAGCCTGACGCTGGGTTCCCTGGCGCTGGGGGCAACACCTTGGCAGACCCTCACCCGGGTGGTGATCCTGACCGCCAGCCCCGGCATCTTCTCGGCGCTGATGATCGGCATGGGCCGGGCCGTCGGTGAAACCATGATCGTGCTGATGGCCACCGGCAACACACCGGTGATGGAGATGAACCTGTTCGAAGGCATGCGCACGCTGGCTGCCAACGTGGCGGTGGAAATGCCGGAATCCGAAGTTGGGGGCAGCCACTACCGGGTGCTGTTCCTCGCCGCGTTGGTGCTGCTGATGTTCACCTTCGTCATGAACACCTTGGCCGAGCTGATTCGCCAGCGTCTGCGCAAGAAATACTCGTCGCTTTGATAGAAAGGTAGCGATCCGTGAAAAAGGATTCCCTCAAAGGCTGGTTCAAGAGCGGTGCCCCCGGTGTCTGGATGAGCGGCGGCGCCGTGGCCATGGCGGTGATCATGACCGTTGGCCTGCTGGCTGTGATCGCAGTACGCGGCCTGGGGCATTTCTGGCCGGCCGATTTGATTCAGGCCAGCTACGCCGTGCCGGGCCAGGCCCAGCAGACGGTCATCGGCGAAGTGGTACAGCAGGAAGAAGTGCCGCGTGCGCGCCTCAAGGGCGCCGGTTTGCCAGTGCCCGACCAGGGCCCGGAGTTCATGACACGCGAATTGATCAAGGTCGGAAACCGGGACCTCAATGGCAGCGACTTCACCTGGGTCGTGGGCGACTGGCTCGTCGATCAGCAGCGCCCCGAGCAGCTGATGGCCCTGGAACGGCGCGAGTGGGGCAACTTCTATGGCTACCTGGTGAGCGTCAAGGAACAAGGCCGGGTGGTGGCAGAAGGAGCAGCGGCCTGGGGTGAGCTGCAAGCGCGGCTGGCCCGGGCCAGCGAGCTCAACAAGACGCTGCAGGCGCTGGAGAAGAAAGACATCGGTGCCATCAACCATGGCCTGGAGCGGTTGCGCCTGCAGGCGCGCAAGCTCGAGCTCGAAGGCAAGCTGGACGCTGCGGCCCAGGCTGATATCGAGGCTGACCGTGCCGAGCTCAACAGCCGCTACACGGCCATCGAAGATCGCCTGTCCACGCTTCACCGGGATTTTGCCCGCGACACGCTGGTCGCGCGCGATGGCAATGGCCGTGAAGTCGAGATCAACCTCAGCAAGGTGGTCCATGCCTTCCAGCCCAACGGCATGTCGACCCTGGCCAAGCTGGGGGCTTACTTTGCCAAGGTGTGGGAGTTTCTCAGCGACGACCCGCGTGAGGCCAACACAGAGGGCGGTATATTCCCGGCTATCTTCGGCACTGTGATGATGACCCTGATCATGGCCGTGATCGTCACGCCCTTTGGCGTGCTGGCAGCGGTCTATTTGCGCGAGTATGCCCGGCAGGGGCCGGTGACGCGCCTGATTCGCATCGCGGTCAACAACCTTGCCGGTGTACCGGCCATCGTCTACGGCGTTTTCGGCTTGGGCTTCTTCGTGTACGTGCTGGGCGGCTCGATTGACCGCCTGTTCTTTGCCGAAGCCTTGCCGGCGCCCACCCTGGGCACGCCGGGCCTGTTGTGGGCGTCACTGACCCTTGCATTGTTGGCGGTGCCGGTAGTGATCGTGGCCACCGAGGAGGGGTTGGCGCGCATTCCGCGCACCCTGCGCGAAGGCTCGCTGGCATTGGGTGCCACCAAGGCCGAAACGCTGTGGAAGATTGTTCTGCCCATGGCCAGCCCGGCCATGATGACCGGCATGATCCTGGCCGTGGCCCGGGCTGCGGGTGAAGTCGCACCGCTGATGCTGGTGGGGGTGGTCAAGCTCGCGCCATCGCTGCCGGTGGATGGCAATTACCCCTACCTGCACCTGGATCAGAAGATCATGCACCTGGGCTTTCACATCTACGACGTAGGCTTCCAGAGCCCGAACGTGGAGGCGGCACGGCCACTGGTGTACGCCACTGCATTGCTGCTGGTGATGGTCATCGCGACACTGAACCTGTCGGCCGTGTGGATCCGTAACCACCTTCGTGAGAAATACAAGGCGCTCGACAGCTGAGCCAGGTGTCGAACGTTCAAGCGGCGTCGCCGACGCGAAGCGGCCGCTTCGTCCCAACGTGCCACTGGCGGCCATACGCCGGCAGCACCCAATGGAGTGAGACCATGCAGCAACAACCGCCTACCCACGGCATCGACATGTCCGCGCTGGGCCGCAGCAAACAGGGCCTGCGCCTGGCCGAGGAAACGGTCGCCATCGAAGTGCCTGGGCTGAGCCTGTTCTACGGCGACAAGCAGGCCCTGTTCGATGTCAGCATGAATATTCCCAAGCAGCGCGTGACGGCGTTCATTGGCCCCTCCGGGTGCGGCAAGTCCACCTTGCTGCGGACCTTCAACCGCATGAACGACCTGGTCGACGGCTGTCGTGTGCAAGGCGCCGTCAACCTGTACGGGCATGACATCTACCGCAAGGGCGAGGACGTGGCCGAGCTGCGCCGCCGCGTGGGCATGGTGTTCCAGAAACCCAACCCTTTCCCCAAGACCATCTACGAGAACGTGGTCTATGGCCTGCGGATTCAGGGCATCAACAAAAAACGTGTCCTGGACGAGGCCGTCGAGTGGGCCCTCAAGGGTGCGGCGCTGTGGGACGAGGTCAAGGACCGTCTGCACGAGTCGGCGCTGGGCCTGTCCGGTGGGCAGCAGCAGCGCCTGGTCATCGCCCGCACCATTGCGGTCGAGCCCGAGGTACTGTTGCTGGACGAGCCTTGCTCGGCGCTGGACCCGATTTCCACGCTCAAGGTCGAAGAGCTCATCTACGAATTGAAAACCAAGTTCACCATCGTCATCGTGACCCACAACATGCAGCAGGCGGCCCGCGTATCGGACTACACCGCCTTCATGTACATGGGCAAACTGGTGGAATTCGGTGACACCGATACCCTGTTCACCAACCCCGCCAAGAAGCAGACAGAAGACTACATCACTGGCCGGTACGGCTGAAGAAACACCGCGCACTGCTGCTCGCCGCGTGAAGGCACTCGGCGCAGCGCAGGGGCACGCCTCGAACGACTTGAAGCTCGCAGCCAGCAGCTTCGCGGAGCCACAGCATGATCAACAAAGAAAGCCTGACGCATCATATTTCCCAGCAGTTCAACGCCGAGCTCGAAGAGGTACGCAGCCACCTGCTGGCCATGGGCGGGCTGGTCGAGAAACAGGTCAACGATGCGGTCACTGCGCTGATCGAGGCCGATTCCGGCCTGGCTCAGCAGGTGCGCGAGGTCGACGAGCAGATCAACCAGATGGAGCGCAACATCGACGAGGAATGCCTGCGTATTCTGGCGCGTCGCCAGCCGGCAGCATCGGACCTGCGGCTGATCATCAGTATTTCCAAGTCGGTGATTGACCTCGAGCGTATCGGCGACGAGTCGACCAAGATCGCCCGGCGGGCCATCCAGCTCTGCGAGGAGGGTGAATCGCCGCGGGGCTATGTGGAGGTGCGGCACATCGGCGATCAGGTGCGCAACATGGTGCGCGATGCACTCGACGCCTTCGCCCGCTTCGATGCCGACCTGGCCTTGTCAGTGGCTCAATACGACAAGACCATCGACCGTGAGTACAAGACAGCCTTGCGTGAACTGGTGACCTACATGATGGAAGATCCCCGTTCGATCTCCCGTGTGCTAAGTGTGATTTGGGTCCTGCGTTCGCTGGAGCGGATCGGCGACCATGCACGCAACATCTCCGAACTGGTGATCTACCTGGTGCGCGGCACCGATGTACGCCACATGGGCCTCAAGCGCATGACAGCGGAGGTGCAGGGTCGCGCCAATGCCGAGGGTGAAATACCTAATGTTCCAGCCGAAGCGGGCGATAAATAAAGTTCTCTCCGAGCATCGACGCCCGGCTTGTGCCGGGCGTTTTCGTTAGTACGCCTGGAGGTGCCAGAGACCATCGACCGGCTGTAGACGACCCGGCGTGACACAGGCGGTGGCAAGTGGCCAGCAAATGGCAGTAGGCTAGTCGGGTTCAGAAGGAGTATCGATGAGTAAAGTGAATGTGCTGGTGGTGGATGACGCGCCATTTATCCGTGACCTGATCCGTAAGTGCCTGCGCAACGCGTTCCCGGGCATGACCGTGGATGACGCCGTAAACGGTCGCAAGGCCATGACCCTGTTGGGCAAAGAGGCGTTCGACCTGGTGCTGTGCGACTGGGAAATGCCAGAAATGTCGGGCTTGGAGCTGCTCACCTGGTGCCGTCAGCAACCTGAGCTCAAGGGCCTTCAGTTCATCATGGTGACCAGCCGTGGCGACAAGGAAAATGTCATCCAGGCGATTCAGGCCGGCGTGTCGGACTTCGTCGGCAAGCCGTTCACCAACGAGCAGTTGCTGACCAAGGTCAAGAAGGCCCTGGCCAAGATCGGCAAGCTCGACAGCTTGATGAGCCCAGGGCCTGCGCGGGCTAATGCCGCGTTCGCCAACGACTCGCTCAACGCCCTGACCGCTGGACGGCCAGAAGCCGTCAAGGTAGCTGCGCCAGCACCTGTGCCTGCCAAGGCGGCCGCCACCCCTGCCAAGTCCAGCGCAGCGACACCCGCACCCAGCGGTCGCGGCCAGGGCCAGCTGCGTTTGGCGAGCGGCATGCAAGCCTGCGTGATCAAGGCCTTGAGCTTGAAGGAAGCCCTGCTGGTCGTACGGCGCAGTGAGACACTGCCGCAAGTGCTCGAAGGCGCCGTGCTGAACCTGGAGCAGGGCGAGAACGCGGAAATCGCGCGTTTGAATGGTTACTTGCACGCGGTGGCGGCCTTCGAGCCCAAGCCTGACAGCGACTGGCTGCAATTGACGTTCAAGTTCGTCGATCAAGACGCCCAGAAGCTGGACTACCTGTCCCGCCTGATCGCCCGCGGCACTGCCCAGAAGCATTTCACGCCAGGGGCCTGACGGGCCGCCGCAACATTGAGCTGGCCAGCAGCATCCGACCAACTGCCATGGTGACCAGGGTGTCTGCTGCTAGGCTTGGACAGGTCCTTCACTGTCAAAAAGCCACCATCATGCATTCACGCCTGCTGCTATGTGCGTTAACCCTGGTCAGCGCCTCTAGCCTGGGCGTGACGCTGCACCCAGTCACCGATGAAACGGGAAGGGTGTCCTATGCGCAGCGACCCGGCCCGGGCATCAAGCCCACGGTCGTGGATGAGTCCACCGTGGAGATCAACGAACACGATGTGCGTCTCAACGCGATCTTGTTCCAGGGCGGCGTGAGCTTCTCGGCCCGCAACGAACTGCCGGTCGCCGTGCAGGTGGAACTGCGCCTGGATAACCTGGTTAACGCGCAGGGTGGTGACGCGCCGCGGACCGTGCGGCGTCTGTTGCCGCCGCGTTCGACCCAAGTGCTCAGCATCGTCCGGGGCCAGCCAGGCAAGCTGCTCAACTACCGCTCCACACTGCTGCAGGCCATGGGCGACCCCGGCAAGCGCCCACAAGGTTATCGCTATGCGTTTCCATGGGTAGGTGGGCCGTTTCGTGTGAGCCAAGGGCCCAATGGCAGGTTCAGCCACTTCGGGCCCAAGGGGCGCTATGCAATGGATATCGCCATGCCCGAGGGCACCACTATCGTGGCGGCACGCGAAGGGGTAGTGGTGAGCACGCGCAGCGAGCAGAGCGGGCGAGGGGACAATCCCTCGGGCAACTTTGTCCGCATTCTGCACCCTGACGGCACCATGGGGGTGTACCTGCACTTGATGCGCGGGTCGATCGTGGTCGCGTCCGGGCAGCGTGTGCGCCAAGGGCAGGTGTTGGCCAAGTCGGGCAACACCGGCAACAGCACCGGGCCCCATCTGCACTTCGTGGTTCAGCGCAATGTGGGGCTGGCGCTTGAGTCGATTCCCTATCGGTTCGACCGGCCGATCAGTGGGTTGCCCGACTACACCGCAGGCAACCCCTGATCAGGGCTTGATCGGGGCAGGGCGTCGATGTGCTCAGTCCAGCTTGAGCACTTTGGCCAGCACGATCTTGGGGCCTTTCATTTTCTTGACGATGATGCGCAGCCCTTCGACCTCGAGCACCTCTTCTTCTTCGGGTACGCGCTTGAGCGTTTCGTAGACCAGGCCGGCCAGTGTCTCTGCCTCGATATGGTCCAGGTCCACGCCCAGCAAGCGCTCGACCTTGAACAGCGGAGTATCGCCGCGCACCAGCAGCTTTCCTGGCTGATAGGCCAGGATGCCGCGCTCGGTCTTGCGGTGTTCGTCCTGGATGTCGCCCACCAGCACTTCCAGCACATCTTCCATGGTCAGGTAACCGATGACCTTGCCATCGGCCTCCTCGACCAGCACGAAGTGCGCACCGCCCTTGCGGAACTGCTCGAGCAATTGGGACAGCGGCATGTGCCTGGAAACGCGCTCCAGTGGGCGAGCCAGGTCTTCCAGGTCAATGGTTTCAGGCAGGTGTTCGAGTTCGGCGAGTTCGAGTAGCAGGTCCTTGATGTGCAGCAGGCCCGTGAACTCCTCGCGCTCGGTGTCGTACACCGGGTAGCGGCTGAACTTGTGACGGCGGATCAGGGCCAGTATCTGCTTGAGCGGGGCATGGGCGTCGATGATGACCATGTCTTCGCGAGAGTTGGCCCAGTCCACCACTTCCAGCTCACCCATTTCCACCGCTGACGCCAGCACGCGCATGCCTTGATCGCTTGGGTCCTGGCCGCGGCTGGAGTGCAGGATCAGCTTGAGCTCCTCCCGGCTGTAGTGGTGCTCGTGGTGCGGGCCGGGTTCGCCTTGGCCGGCAATGCGCAGGATTGTGTTGGCGCTGGCATTGAGCAGGTAGATGGCCGGGTACATCAGCCAGTAGAACAGGTACAGCGGTACTGCGGTCCACAGCGACAACAGTTCCGGCTTGCGAATGGCCCACGATTTGGGCGCCAGCTCACCCACCACGATGTGCAGGTAGGAGATCACGAAGAAGGCGACGAAGAACGAGACGGCCTTGATCAGCTCAGGGGTATCGACGCCAAAGTAGGCCAGCAGCGGTTCGAGCAAGTGCGCGAAGGCCGGCTCGCCCACCCAGCCCAGCCCCAGCGAGGCCAAGGTGATGCCGAGCTGGCAGGCAGAGAGGTAGGCATCAAGCTGGTTGTGAACCTTGCGCAGGATGCTGCCGCGCCAGCCGTGCTGCTCGGCGATGGCGTCCACGCGGGTTGCGCGCAGCTTGACCATGGCGAACTCGGCGGCAACGAAGAAGCCGTTGAGCAGCACCAGAACCAAAGCAAAAATGATCATGCCGAAATCGGCGAACAGGGAGGTGAGGCTGATACCAGGGGAAGGGTCCATGATGGAGTTTTTACGGGATCCGTCTTTAAGATGAGAAAAGTGCCGGCTCCAGCCGGCGCAAGGGATCAAATGTAGCGGCTAGGGCCGCAAAAGCAAAGGGCGACCACTTGATCGATGCTGCAAAGTGGCCCGAACGGCCTCAAACCTT
The DNA here is from genome assembly GCF_007678615.1 of Pseudomonas sp. DE0157. NCBI lineage: Bacteria > Pseudomonadati > Pseudomonadota > Gammaproteobacteria > Pseudomonadales > Pseudomonadaceae > Pseudomonas > Pseudomonas sp. DE0157. The sequence goes on along the minus strand of NZ_VEJN01000002.1, from coordinate 404,944 downwards.
ACCTGTGACCTGTTGCGCCACTGCAAAATGGCAGGTGAAGGTGCTGCCATGGCCTGGCACGCTGCTGATCTCCAGGCGCCCGCGGTGGCGCATCAGCACATGCTTGACGATTGCCAGCCCAAGGCCCGTGCCACCGGTATGAGATGCACGGCTCGAATCCACCCGATAGAACCGCTCCGTCAGCCGTGGCAGGTGCTTGGCATCGATGCCGGGCCCTGAGTCCTGCACCGACAGATGGGCGCCTTGGGCATCGGCCCACCAGCGAATGCGAATGCTGCCCTCGTCCTGGGTGTACTTGACGGCATTGAACACCAGGTTGGAGAACGCGCTGCGCAATTCCGACTCGCTGCCCTTGAGCCAGATGCCTGGCTCGGCCTCCAGGGTAATGCGCTGGTTGCGCGGCCCGGACAACGCTTGCGCGTCTTGCTTGATCGCACTGAGCAGGGTGTCCACGGCCACTGGCTGGTTGTCGGACGGGTAGTCGGTGGCCTCCAGCTTGGCCAGCAGCAGCAGGTCGTTGAGCAGCGTTTGCATGCGCGAGCCCTGTTGGCTCATCTGCTGCAACGCTCGGCGCCAGCGGGGGTTCACGTCCTCGACGTTATCCAGCAGGGTTTCCAGGTAGCCGGCAATCACGGTCAGCGGCGTTCGCAGTTCGTGGGACACGTTGGCCACGAAGTCCTTGCGCATCTGTTCGAGCTGGTGGATGCGGGTGACGTCCCGAACCAGCATCAGGTGTTCGTTGTTACCGTAGCGTGTGATGTGCAGTTGCACCCGCATGCGATCGTTGATGGGGGATGGAATCTCCAGTGGCTCGACATAGTTTTCGGTTTCGAAGTATTCCTTGAAGCGCGGGTGCCGCACCAGGTTGGTCACCTGCTGGCCGCCGTCCTGGGGTGTCTTGAAGCCCAGGAGCGTCTCGGCTGCGCGGTTCCACCACTCCAGGTTGCCGTGGCTGTCGAGCATGATCACGGCGTCGCGCAGCGCTGCGGTGGATTCCTGCACCCTGTCGATCACCGCTTGAAGCCTGCCACGCACACGCTGGTCGCGGCGTTGCAGATGGTAGATGCTGTCGAACACCTCGCCCCATAGGCCGTAGCCGTCAGGCGGTGCTTCGTCCGGTTGGTGATTGCGCAGCCAGGCATGCAGGCGCAGCAGTTGCTTGAGCGTCCAGCCCAGGTAGAGAGCCAGGCCAATGGCCAGGCTCCAGCCATAGTAGCCACTGACCAGGCCACCGATCAGGCAAAGGGTGATCAACAGCAGCAGGTGGCGAATCAAGGTCGCATGCCAGTTCTGGTTCAATTGGGGATCCTTCGAATCCAGCGATCAACAGCAAGCACGAACCTGCATGCAGAAGCGGATCGGTAGCGCGTTCACGTCCATTCGACGGCTTTGAGCCGAGTGCTGCGTTTCAGGTCAGACCTTGGTCGAAAAGCGGTAGCCTGTGCCGCGAACCGTTTGTACCAGGTTTTCATACGCCTCACCCAGCGCCTTGCGCAAGCGGCGAATGTGGACATCGACCGTGCGTTCCTCGACATAGACATTGCCCCCCCATACCTGATCCAGCAACTGGCCGCGGGTATAGGCGCGTTCCTGATGGGTCATGAAGAATTGCAGCAGGCGGTACTCGGTGGGCCCCATCTCGGCCGGCTTGCCATCGATGGTGACGCGATGACTGATAGGGTCCAGCAGCAGCCCGCCCACTTCGATCGGCGTCTCGCCATCACTGGGGCCGGTACGTCGTAGCACGGCCTTGAGGCGGGCTACCAGCTCACGCGGCGAGAACGGCTTGGTGATGTAGTCGTCCGCACCCACTTCCAGGCCTTGGATCTTGTTGTCTTCCTCGCCCTTGGCGGTGAGCATGATGATCGGAATGTCCCCGGTCAGCTCGTCGCGCTTGAGCCGCCGGGCCAGTTCGATGCCCGAGGTGCCGGGGAGCATCCAGTCCAGCAGAATCAGGTCCGGCTTACGGTCGACGATGATGGCATGGGCCTGTTGGGAGCTTTCTGCTTCCAGGCACTCATAACCTGCCATCTCCAGGGCCACGGCAATCATCTCGCGGATGGGCGCCTCGTCGTCGACGATCAGAATATTCCTGCCAGCCATGCTCAAAACCTCTCCTGGATTCGCTGTCTTGGCCCCGCATTAGATAACGGAATTATTGCAGCTGTGTGACAGGGTGTTGGCGGTTCTCGCGACATTCAATGACTGGGCCAGGCTTGACCGGGGCGGCGGTTGCACCTGTAACCGACGCTTTACCCCCTCGATACGGTGAATCCTCATGCGGTGTGCACCAGGTGGACCTTGCTGAGGTGGTGCCGCGCCTCAACCCACCGCTCAACGTAGCGCGTAATCCAGTACCACGCCCATGAACACCATCAGCCCGGCCCAGTGGTTGTGCAGGAACGCCTTGAAGCATGCGTCTCGATCCAGGCGGCGGGTGGACCAGAATTCCCAGGCGAAACAGCACGCGGCGCCCAGCAGGCCCAGGTAGAACCAGCCGCCGAGGGCGAAGCTGCTGCCGGCCAGCATCAGGCAGCCCAGCGAAAGGCCCTGCAAGCTCAGGATTATCACCCGGTCAGCCTCGCCGAACAGAATGGCCGTGGACTTCACGCCGATCTTCAGGTCATCGTCGCGATCGACCATGGCGTAGTAGGTGTCGTAAGCCACCGTCCACAGCAGGTTGGCGATGTACAGCAGCCAGGCAGCGGCCGGCAGCTCGCCGCCAGCAGCGGTGAAGGCCATGGGGATACCCCACGAATAGGCGGCGCCCAGCACCACCTGTGGGTAGTAGGTGTAGCGCTTCATGAAGGGGTAGCAAAATGCGAGCGCGACGGCCGCGAACGAAAGCCAGACGGTTTGACTGTTGGTGCACAGCACCAGCAGGAAGCTCACGCTTACCAAAACGGCAAACAGCGTCAGCGCTTCGCGGGGGCGTACACGCCCGCTGGCCAAGGGTCGATCGGCGGTGCGCTTGACGTATCCATCCACCTTGCGATCGGCAAAATCATTGATGCAGCACCCGGCCGCGCGCATGAGCACCACGCCCAACCCGAAGATCAGCACATTGGCCAACGAGGGTGAACCCTGACCTGCAATCCACACCGCCGACAGGGTTGGCCAGAGCAGCAGATAAATGCCGATGGGCCTGTCCATGCGACTTAGCTGGACAAAGTCCCAGGCGCGCGGATGAAGACGGTTCAGCGATTTGAGCAGTTGCAGGTACATCAGCGGGTATCCTCGCGTGCCACCTGCCACAACGCCGGCAGGAACACTTCGGCGACAAGCAGGTCGAGTTCATCTCGGGAGAAGCGTGAACGACGTCCCCACAAGCCTGGGCTTGCAACTTCAGCAGGGAGCCAGGCTTCGGGGTAGTGGCATACCTGCAGGGGATGGCGGGTGAACGCTTGATCGCAGAACAGCAGCTCGCCCAGCGAGCGACTACCGAGCGATTCAAGGTCCAGGCCGCCACGTTCGAGCGTCGCACGGCTGGCTACGCTGCGGGCGAATACCCACGGCTGGCCATGCCCGCGCAGGAACACTTCCCTGACCCAACCCTGGGCGCCGAGCGCGATGCCAAGGGCTTGGCATTCATCCTCGCGCAGCGACTGCCAGCCTTCGAACAGGGGCGTTACGCAGAAATCGTCGCCGGACAGTCGGGTCAGCCGACGTGTGAGCGAGCCCTCATCGAACAACCAGTCCAGCATGGAGGGGGCGAGGCTGGCCTGCACCTGTGGATACGCTAGCCACGCGACAGCGGCTGCGTGCGGGGTTGGGTACGACACGTCGGTCTGCTTGTTACAACCAAAGAGGCCGCGAGCTTAGCATGAATGCCCCGACTGCTTGCATACTGCCGGCAGGGCCGCTACAAAGCCTTTCGATTGCACCTTGGCCCGTGAAGAGGCCGCACGTCCAAACCCAAGCCGAGCCTGAACCGAGGAAACCCGTTCCGATGAAAAAGTGGCAATGTATTGTCTGCGGTCTGATCTATGACGAAGCCGATGGCTGGCCGGATGATGGGATCGCGCCCGGCACGCGTTGGGAAGACGTACCCGAAGACTGGCTCTGCCCAGACTGCGGGGTTGGCAAGAGCGACTTTGAAATGATCGCCATCGGTTGATCGAGGAACCCCCCATGACGCCTCCTGTAGTCATCATTGGCACCGGGCTTGCGGGCTACAACCTCGCCCGGGAATTACGCAAGTTCGATGCACTCACCCCCGTGCTGATGATCACTGCCGATGATGGGCGGTCCTACTCCAAGCCCATGCTCTCGACCGGCTTCGCCAAGCAGAAGGACGCCGAGGGGCTGTGCATGGCCGAGCCCGGCGCCATGGCCGAGCAATTGAACGTCGAGGTGCGCACCCATACGCGCATAACGGGTATCGACCCAGGCCACAAGCGCCTATGGATTGGCGAGGAGGCAGTGCCCTATCGCGATCTCGTCCTGGCGCTGGGTGCACAGACCATCAGCGTGCCTGTGGAAGGTGACGCCAGCGACCTGATCTTCCCGATCAACGACCTTGAAGACTACGCGCGCCTGCGCGCCGCGGCTGACGGCAAGCAGCGGGTATTGATCCTGGGCGCCGGTCTTATCGGCTGTGAGTTTGCGAACGACATGCGTCTTGGTGGTTTCGAGGTTGATGTGGTCGCGCCCTGCGAGCAGATCATGCCCACCCTGTTGCACCCGGCAGCGGCCCAGGCGGTACAGAGCGGGCTACAGGGTATCGGCATTCGCTTTCATCTCGGGCCCGTGCTGACGCGCTTGCAGCGCCAGGGGCATGGCGTGCGTGCACAGCTGTCCGACGGCCAGGTCATCGCGTGCGACCTGGTCGTGTCGGCCGTAGGCCTGCGCCCACGAACGGACCTGGCTGCCGCAGCGGGCCTGCAGACTGGGCGGGGTATCTGTGTGGACCGATTCCTGCGTACCTCCCATGCCAATATCCACGCCTTGGGCGATTGTGCCGAGGTTGACGGCATCAACCTGCTCTACGTGATGCCGTTGATGAGTGGCGTTCGAGCGCTGGCGCAGACACTGACAGGCACCCCCACTGCCGTCAGCTATGGACCAATGCCCATCACCGTCAAGACGCCTGCCTGTCCTGTGGTGGTGTCGCCACCGCCGAATGGGCAGATTGGTACGTGGCAGGCAGAGGGTGAGGGCAATGACGTCAAAGCGCTCTGCCACGCCGCCGATGGCCAGCTGATCGGGTACGCCCTTACCGGCAGTACCGTGATGGAAAGACTGATGCTCAACCGCCAGCTTCCACCCGTCATGGCGTAAATAGCGCACGAACTGTCGGGTATGCCTTTTTTGCTTGTGCATTCTGGCCGTACCGATACTGGCGCGGTACTCAAGCGCGTGCCATTCTCACACTCGTCTGCCGCGGCTTAGAGCCCGTGGCGCCTTGAACGCTGCCCTTGAGGCGGCACGGCATAACAACAAGAATTCCGTCAAAGAGGCTTCATCATCATGCGCAAACCAGAACTCGCCGCTGTCATCGCCGAGAAGACCGACCTGACCAAAGACCAGGCCAACGAGGTGCTGAACGCGATTCTCGAAAGCATTACCCAGGCTGTGAACAACGATACAGTGACGCTGGTGGGGTTCGGCACGTTCGAGAAGCGTCATCGTGGGGCGCGAACCGGTAAAAACCCGCAGACGGGTGAGCCCGTCAAGATCAAGGCAAGCAACACGGTAGCCTTCAAGCCAGGCAAGAACTTGCGCGACAGTATCAACGTGCCCGCCAAGCCTGCTAAAAAGACTAAATGACCTAGGCCTGTCAGCGGCATGACGATCAATCGGGCGCCCACAGCGCCCGTTGTCTTCGCATACGAAAAAGATTCTTCGATTCCCTGAAAAGCACATAAAGCGGATAAACTGGCGCTCACAGTCACTTCTTAGACGAGACGCTCAAATGAAGTTCCGCTTACTTCTCTGGGTCCTGGGCCTGCTGATGGCCAGGGCAAGCCGAAACAATCCGGCTTTCCAGCAGCAGCTCAAGGGCAAGGATCTGGTGTTCCAGATGCAAACCCTCGACGGCAAGATCGCTCGGCACTTCATCGTCGCCAACGAACGCATCCGTAGCAAAGGGGGCGCGTTCGCGCAGCCTGCCTTCGCCATCGCCTTCAAGGATGCTGCCTATGGCTTCACTACCCTGCAGGCGCGCAACAAGCAGCTGGCATTCATGCAGGGCATCCAGGACAAGGCGATCCAGATCAAGGGCAACCCGGCCTTGGTGATGTGGTTCCAGGGCCTGATGAAGTACCTGAAACCTAAAAAGAAGCATTGACCGCGCAGGGGCCGAGCGACGGCCCCAGTCAATCAGTGTGGCGCAGCGAACTGGGACGCAAGCTCGCGCAGCAAGGTCTCAGCCTCGAGTACCTTGTTCACGACATCATTGGCCTTGTCGCGGGAAAGCCCAAGACGCTCAAGCAATGCATCGGGAATCTCCTCTTTCGGGCCCGAGCCGATACCCCGTGAGCGAAGCAATCGAGTCGCGAGGAAGACGAGGTTGGGAAAGGCTGCATAGTCGCCCTCGTAGTTGGGGTCATGCTGGAAGCGCAGCGCCGTGGACAACTCCTCGGGCATGTCCCACAGCTTCATCAGCCAGGCACCAATCTGCTCGCGGCTGATCCCTAGAAGGTGGCGCTCCACATAGGTGTGGCACAGATGGGGGTTGACCTCCAGATGCCGACAGATCAGCGAAAAATGCGGTGGAAACACATGTGCCAGCAGCAAGTACCCGAAATTGTGCAGAAGACCGGCAAGGTAGGTGAGGCCTGCCTCAGGTCGTTCGGCACGGGGCATTGCACGGGTAAGGCCCTCGATGACAGCCGCTGTGTAGATGGAGTGCTGCCAGTAAGGCGTCGCTTGCTGAGGCTGGTCCTTGGGTAGGCTGAGCGTCTTGCCCATGGCCAGGCCCAAAGCCAGGTTGATCACCAGATCGAAACCCAGCACCCTGACAATCGCATCCTCGACCGAGCGTACCTTGCCGGGCGAGGCGTAATAGGGCGATGCCGCCCAGCTCACGACCTGCGCAGCCAGCGCCGGGTCGGTTTCCACCACCCCGGTGATATCGTCGATGCTGGCATTCGGGTCGACACGCAGCTTCATGATCTTCTGCGCGGTATCGGCCAGGGGCGGGATTTCGATGGTTTCTTCGAGCCGCTTTTGAATGCGTCGTGCAGTGAAGGCCTGAACTGCCTGGCTGATCTCGCGGGTGTCATCGTCCGGACGGTCCAGGTTCAGGGCAATGGCCTGCACCTCCTGCCCGAATGCGCTGGCGCTGGCTTTGCTCAGCAGGCGTTTGAACGGGTCACGGTCGATGGCCAGCAGCAGGCCTTCCTGGCCTGACTGAATGAACACGGTCGCGGGTTCGAGCAGGCTTTTTTCGTACTGGCAAGGTGAGCTGGTCAGCGCCGGTATGCCTGGAAGAACCTTGAGATGGTGTTTTTCCAGCATTTGGCGCAAGCGGGGCACCGGCACAGCGGTAAGTGTCCGGCCAGTCAGCTCGGTGAGCCGGCTCAGGTCCAGCAGTTGGCTTTGCGGCAGCAGCACCATCAGTGCGCCCACCTCGTCGTCCAGCAGCACCGCCTGTACACAGGCTTGAGCCGGCGGGGGGGGATGCGCCAACACTTCACGGTAGGCAACGCCTAGCTTGTCGAGCAGCAACCGGATAACCGACGGTGTTTGTGGGGTTGCGGTGTCCAAGGCAGCTTGAGTCATGGTCCGTGTCCACTGGTTCCTAAAAGCGAAGTATAACCAGCCTCGCCGGGAGGCTGGATCCATTGACCGCTTGGGTCAGACTTGGCCGTACTGTTGCCCGTGACGCAGCCAGCGTTCAAGCAAGGGGCTGACATGTTCCGGCCAGCGGGCCACCAATGCCTGGGCTGCATCACGAACGGCCGGAAGCAGATCGGCATCGCGCATCAGGTCAGCGACCTTGAACTGCAGCAGACCCGTCTGGCGCGTGCCGAGCATCTCGCCCGGGCCGCGCAGCTCCAGGTCCTTTTCCGCGATGATGAAGCCATCGTTGGTTTCGCGCATGATGCCCAGGCGCTCGCGGCCCACCTGTGACAAGGGCGGGTGATACAGCAGAACGCAGTGGCTGGCAGCGCTGCCACGGCCCACCCGCCCACGCAACTGGTGCAGCTGGGCCAACCCCAGGCGCTCCGGGTTTTCGATGATCATCAGGCTGGCGTTGGGCACATCGACGCCAACTTCGATCACGGTCGTGGCAACCAGCAGCTGCAGATCACCGGCTTTGAATTGCGCCATGATCTCGGCTTTTTCTGCCGGTTTCATACGCCCGTGAATCAGCCCGACCCGCAATTCGCCCAGGGCGCTGCCAAGTTCCTCGTAGGTGCTCTCGGCGGCCTGGCAGGTCAGCTCTTCAGACTCCTCGATAAGGGTACAGACCCAGTAGGCCTGACGCCCTTCAGCACAGGCGGCGCGTACCCGCTCGACCACTTCGAAGCGACGGCTGTCGGCCACCAGCACCGTGTTGACCGGTGTACGCCCGGGAGGCAATTCGTCCAGCACGGAAGTATCCAGGTCAGCATAGGCGCTCATGGCCAACGTACGCGGAATGGGCGTCGCCGTCATGATCAGCTGATGAGGACACAACTCGCCATTCACACCCTTTTTGCGCAACGCCAGACGCTGCTGGACGCCAAAACGGTGCTGCTCGTCGATGATGGCCAGGGCGAGGTGCTTGAACTTGACCTCTTCCTGGAACAGGGCGTGGGTACCCACCACCATTGGCGCACCGGCGGCGATCTGCTCCAGTGCACTGACCCGGGCCTTGCCCTTGAGCTTGCCGGCCAGCCAGGCGACTTCGATGCCCAGTGGCTCCAGCCAGCGCTTGAAGGTGATGTAGTGCTGCTCGGCAAGAATCTCGGTAGGTGCCATCAGCGCCACCTGGTAACCCGCCTCCAACGCCTGCAGGGCTGCCAGTGCCGCGACCACGGTCTTGCCGGCGCCCACATCTCCTTGCACCAGGCGCAGCATGGGTTCGTGCTGGCTGAGGTCGTAGGCAATTTCATTGGCGACCCGCTGCTGCGCCCCCGTAGGCTTGAAGCCGAGATTGGCCAGGTACTCGTCCTGCAGGCGTGAAGGCTTGGGCAGCACCGGTGCGCGCAGGCTGCGCAGGCTTTCGCGCAATCGCTGCTGCGACAGCTGGTGGGTCAGCAGCTCTTCGAATGCCAGGCGGTGCTGGGCCCAGTGGTGGCCTTCGGCAAGCTCATCGAGGTCGGCGTCAGCCGGCGGGTTGTGCAAGTACCGTATGGCATCGTCCAACGGGGCCAGCTGATAATCGCGCGCAAGCTCCTCGGGCAGCCAGTCCGGCAGGCTGCGCGGCCCGAGCAAGGCCAGGCTCTGTTGGCAGAGCAGGCGTAGCCGTTGCTGGGTGAGCCCCTCGGTAGACGGGTAAATCGGGGTAAGCGTCTGTTCGACCGGCGGCGGGGGTTCGTCGCCGTTCAGTGCACGGTATTCCGGATGATAGATCTCCAGGCCCGATGCGCCCGGCCGGGCTTCGCCATAGCAACGCAGGTGAGTGCCGCGCTTGAGCCCTTCCTTCTGTGCGTTGCTGAAATGGTAGAAGCGCAGGCTCAGCACGCCGCTCCCGTCGCCCAGACGAACGACGAGGCTACGTCGCTTGCCCATGGTCACGTCCGCGCCGCTGACCACGCCCTCGATCACCGCGTCCTGCCCTGGCCGCAGTTGCCCGATCGGCACCACGCGGGTGCGGTCCTGGTAACGCAAGGGCAGGTGAAACAACACGTCCTGCAGGTTTTCCAGGCCCACCTTGGCAAGCTTCTGCGCCATGGCGTCACCGACACCCTTGAGCACAGTGACCGGTACCTTCGACAACTCACTCATGGCTCAGGCAGTTTGCTCGGTGGGCGTTTTGGCGACCGAGCACAGGCGGATCGAGTCGGCAAGAATCTCGATGGCCTTGGGCCGCGGGAAACTGGCGCGCCACGCGATCGCCACGGTACGAAATGGCGCTGGTGCTGTCAGCGGACGCACTTCGATCACGCCCGGTGCGTAGTGATGACTGTGCACGGCAGACAGCGGCAGGATGGAGACACCCAGCCCAGAGGCCACCATGTGGCGGATGGTTTCCAGCGAGCTGGATTCGACCGTGGTGTGGCGTGCGCCTTCACCGCCCTTGTTCAGGGTAGGGCACGCCTCCAGCACCTGGTCACGGAAGCAGTGACCTTCGCCCAGCAGCAACAGGCTCTTGTCGTTGAGCGATGCCGCATCGATGGTTTTCTTCGCCGTCCACGGGTGGTCGGCTGGCATCAGTGCGCAGAAAGGCTCGTCGTAGAGCGGCAGGGTCAGCACGTCGGCTTCGTTGAAGGGCAAGGCGACGATCACCGCATCCAGTTCACCGTTACGCAGCTTCTCACGCAGCACATGGGTGAAATTTTCCTCGATGTACAACGGCATCTGCGGGGCCACACGGTGCAGCTGTGGGATCAGGTGAGGAAAGAGGTAGGGGCCGACGGTGTAGATCGCGCCTACCTTGAGCGGGGCGGTCAATTGGTTCTTGCCGGCCTGGGCCAGTTCGCGGATGCCCTGAGCCTGTTCGAGCACTTTCTGGGCCTGGGCCACGATGCCTTCGCCAACCGGCGTGAGGCGCACCGCGCTCTTGCTGCGCTCGAAGATCAGTACGCCGAGCTCATCCTCGAGCTTCTTCACACCCACCGAAAGGGTAGGCTGGCTCACATGGCAACGCTCGGCTGCATGGCCGAAGTGCTGTTCCTGGGCGAGTGTGACGATGTAACGGAGTTCTGTGAGGGTCATAACGTGCGTCCATGAAGTTGCGAGCCCAGCATAGCGGCTGCAATCGATAGACGCACGTTATCAGACTTGCCGACTTGTGACAGAAACAAAACGTCAGCGGCGGTCCAGTGAGTACACGAACGGCGCGACGACTTCGATCGTCCCGTTGTTCAGCAGCTCAGCTGGCGGTTTGGGTACCTTGCCCGCTCGCCGAATCATTTCCATGGTTGCCCGGTCCAGGGACGCACTACCCGACCCACCGGCCAGTGAATACGACACGACCTTACCCTCGGCATCGACCACGAAACGCAGGCGATTGATGCCCTGCAAGCCTCTGCGCCGCGCGTCTTCCGGGTACCGCTTGTACTTCGCCAGGTGGCGCAACAGGTCACTCTGCCAGGTCGGCAGTGCGGTGCTGTTGGAGGCGACGCTCGGTGCGGGCGCTGCGGACTTCTGCGGCGGCGTATTGCTCGGTGGTGCGTCTACCGTTTCCTTGGTCGGCGGCGCTTCCTTCGGCGGCTCAGGCTTTTTCTCAGGCTTGGGCGGCTGTGGCTTGGCCTTCGGCTTGGGCGGCTTGGGAATGGCAATCTTGGGTTTAGGGGCTTCCACGACCTTCGGCAGCGGGGGTTCTTCGACCGGCGCCGGTGGTTGGGGAACTGCTTTGGGAGGGGGTGGTGGCGCTGGCTCCGGCAGCGGTGCCAGCTCGACCATCATGGCTGCCGGGGGCAGCTCGATGGCCTGGGGCACCGACCAGTTAAGCATGAGCAGCACAGCGACGGCATGGACACCCAGCACAAGCGCCAGGCTGCCGCTGTAACGCGCCAGATTGTGCCGCGTCTTCGTCATTTCTTGGCTGCCGTCTCAAGACCTACCAGACCGACTTTGAGGTAGCCGGCCGCGCGCATGTTGTTCATCACTTCCATCAGGTCACCGTAGTCCACACCTTTGTCGGCCTGGAAGAAGATGGTGGTGTCCTTGTCACCCTTGGTCTTGGCGTCCAGCATCGGGCCAAGGCGCTCGGGCGTTGGGACCGGGTCATCGCCGACATAGAGCTTCTGGTCGGCCTTGACGCTGACGAAGACAGGCTTCTCGGGCCTGGGCGCCGGCTTGGCCGTCGAAGCAGGCAAGTCGACCTTGATGTCGACCGTGGCAAGGGGCGCTGCGACCATGAAGATGATCAGCAGCACCAACATCACGTCGATAAACGGCGTCACGTTGATTTCGTGGTTTTCGGCGAGGTCGTCGCCACCTTCGTTCAGATGCAGGCCCATGGCTTACCCCACTTTCACCATGTGCGGGGCGGCGCGATCGCTGCCCTGATGGTCCAGGTCGCGGCTGACCAGCAGCAGCACCTGGGCCGAAGCGTCGGACACCTGTGCCTTGTAGCCGGCGATGGAGCGGGCGAAGACGTTGTAGATGACCACGGCCGGGATGGCGGCAACCAGGCCCAGTGCGGTGGCCAGCAGCGCTTCGGCAATACCCGGGGCGACCACGGCGAGGTTGGTGGTCTGAGTCTTGGCGATGCCGATGAAGCTGTTCATGATGCCCCACACGGTGCCGAACAGGCCCACGAATGGCGCAGTGGAACCAATGGTGGCCAGCACGCCCGTGCCGCTGCTCATATTTCGCCCGCTGGCGTGTACCAGTCGTTCCAGGCGGAAGCTCACGCGCTCCTTGATGCCTTCCTTTTCACGGGCATTGGCCGACAGGCGCATTTCCTCGAGCGCATCGTGAACCAGGGTATGGGCCAGGGTGCCTTGCTTGTCGGAGACTTCGCTGGCTTCCTTGAGGCTGGTCGATTTCTTCAGGCGGGCGATTTCCCCGCGCAGGCGGCGCTTGGCCCCCATCAACTCGAAGCCTTTGGCGATCCAGATGGTCCAAGTGATGATCGAGGCGATGGCCAGGCCGATCATGACGGCCTTGACCACGACATCGGCGTTCTTGTACATGCCCCAAGGCGACAGGTCATGGGCCATGCCGAGCGAGGTATCTTCCACCAGGGCTTGGGCGTCCGGGTCTGCAGCAACCGGAGCCTGTGCAACGGTACCCGGTGCCGCTTCGCCGGCCGGAGCGCTAGCTGGTGCAGCAGCGCTGGCCGCCGGGGCCGTCACTGGGGCAGCGGCATTGGGCTCATCGGCCATGGCGACCGGGGCCAGCGCCAGGCTGAGAATCAGCGCAGCGGTGGCACGCCAGGCGCGCGATGGGGTTGGCGAAGCGGAAGGTTGGGTACGTGTCATGCTGGCCGGACCTGATGAAGATGATGGGTGAGCGTTCTTCAAGGCCTCGAGGCAGGCCGAGAACAATTTGGTCGCCATTATTGCAAGTAATTCTTGTTAACAAAAGTAATATTGTTGCTTTTTCTCCTGCAGAGGGGCTGAGCAATCGGCCCTAGAGGGCTTCAGATGTCTGACTTGAGTGTGTTGATCGTAGGATGTGGGGACGTCGGCAGTCGCCTGGCTCGGCAAATGCTGACGCGTGGTTGGCAAGTCAGCGGCCTGCGCCGTTCGGTGGCGCAGTTGCCTGATGGCGTAGCGCCGATTGCAGCTGATCTATCGAACCCGAACATCCCAGCTGCCTGGCCTGAGCGGGCACCCGACTACGTGGTTTATTGCGTGGCTGCCAGCCAGCATGACGAGGCAGGGTATCAGGCGGCGTATGTCCAGGGGTTGCGTCACGTGCAGCGCTGGCTGGCCGAGCGTGGGCAACAACCCCGACGCCTTTTGTTCGTGTCCAGCAGCAGCGTGTTTGGGCACAAGGGTGGGGAGTGGGTTGATGAGCAATCGGCCACCGAACCTGAGGGGTACTCGGGGCGCATCATGCTCGAAGCTGAAAGGCTGGCGCTGTCCGGTGCTGCGCCAGCCAGCGTGGTTCGCCTGACCGGCATCTACGGGCCAGGTCGAGAGTGGCTGTTGCGTCAGGTGCGTCAGGGTTATCGCGTCGCCGAGCAACCGCCGTTGTATGGCAACCGTATTCACGTGGACGATGCTGCCAGCCTGCTGGCATTCCTGCTGCAATGCGACAGCCAAGGCAAGGCGCTGGACGATTGCTACATCGGCGTGGACGACAGCCCGGCACCGCTGGCCGAAGTCGTGGCCTGGCTGCGTGAACAGTTGGGGGTTACGCAGTGGTCCGATGAGGAGCGTGTGCGTCGCACGGGCAGCAAGCGCTGCAGCAACGCCCGCGCACGGGGGCTAGGCTGGTCCCCGCAGTACCCCAGTTACAAGGAAGGCTACGCAGCGATCCTCGGGCAATGATCCCCTGGCCGGCGCGCAGGTAGCTTGCGTTACCTGCGCGCCGGCTGGGGTATCGTCAGTTGTGTTGCAGCAGCCACTGGCGCTTGCCGGCTGCGAGCATCGGCATTTCATCCGGCTGGGCGCGGTTCACCGCCTGGAAGATTTCCAGCTGATTGCCATTGCGCTTGATGATGAACGGGGCCCCGCGCTGGTTGCGCTCCAGCCACAGGCTGTCATTGCTGCCGCCCATCGTTGCGCAATCACCGGCCAGGCACAGGGCGAAACGATCCGGACCGGGCAGGCCGGTGACGTTGCCGCTGTCGCTGAACGTTACGTTGGCGCCCTTGCCTGGGCCATCCATGATTGTCCAGGCGCCGCCGAGATAAGCCTGGTACAGCGCCTGCTCGAAGCTGCTGCCCAGTGGCGCATTGTTGCCACTGGGCGTCTTGGCACGCTCGAAGCGCTGTTTCGCGCCTCGCTGGTCGACTGTTTGCAGTTCGTCGCCGTCCAGCGACAGTTGCTCGGTGGCACCGCCTTCGAAAGTGGCCAGCCACTGCTTGTCATTGGCGCTGAGCTGACCATCCGAGGCCTCGAACCCGTTGCTGTAGCTGGCGCGCTGGGTAGCAACATCGAGCTTCCACTCGAAGACCGGGCCATGCTCATTCAGGGCCTGGCGAAGGTTGCCTTGCTTGACGGCCGCAGTGATGGCGTCCTGGTTGATCCAGGTGCCGTTGAAGTCTTCAGGTTTGTGGCTGGCGCAGCCGCCCAGGACCAGGGCTGCCAGCGTAAGAGGCAATGCTATGCGCATGTCGGGAACCTTCCAGGAGAGGGAAAGGCGGCGAGTGCAATGCCCGCCGCCTGGGGCATCACTCGATGACGAGGATGGCGTCCATCTCGACCTGCGCGCCTTTTGGCAGCGCGGCCACGCCGATGGCGGCGCGAGCGGGGTAGGGCTGCTCGAAGTAGCGACCCATCACCTCGTTGACCTTGGCGAAATGGCTCAGGTCGGTCAGGAAGATGTTCAGCTTGACGATGTCCTTGAACGAACCGCCTGCTTCTTCCGCCACAGCCTTGAGGTTCTCGAACACCTGGACGGTCTGGGCCTCGAAGCCTTCGACCAGTTCCATGGTCTTGGGATCCAGCGGGATCTGGCCAGACATGTACACGGTGTTACCGGCCTTGATCGCCTGCGAATAGGTGCCGATGGCGGCAGGGGCCTTGTCGCTGTTGATGACGGTCTTGCTCATGATGACTCCTTGCGGTTGGCGGACTACGTACGCATGCGGGTGATGCGAACCACACCGGTCAGGGTACGCAGCTTCTTGATCACACGCGCCAGGTGCACGCGGTCGTGCACGCTGACCACCAGTTGGACCACGCTGATACGGCCGTCGCGTTCGTCCATGCTGATCTTCTCGATGTTGCCATCGGCCGCGTTGACGCTGCTGGCCAGCAAGGCAATCAGGCCGCGCTGGTGCTCCAGCTCTACGCGCAACTCGACGTTGAATTCGCCAGTGATGTCCTTGGCCCAGGAAAGCTGGACGCATTTCTCGGGGTTGTGGCGAATTTCACTGATGTTTCGGCAGTTCTCAAGGTGCACGACCATGCCCTTGCCCGCCGAAAGGTGACCCACGATCGGGTCGCCCGGAATCGGCGTGCAGCACTTGGCATAGCTGAGCACCAGGCCTTCGGTACCGCGAATCGCCAGCGGACCTTCGGGGGCCGGCAGTTGCTCGCCTTCTGCAGACAGCAGACGGCGCGCGACCACGTAGGCCATGCGGTTGCCCAGCCCGATATCTTCAAGCAGGTCTTCGATCAATTCCAGGCGGTATTCGCTGAGGATTGCCTGCACGCGCTCGCGGGGAATCTGATCCAGCGCGCTGTCGAAACCAGTCAGTACCTTGTTGAGCAGCCGCTCGCCCAGGCTGATGGATTCGGAGCGGCGCTGCTGCTTGAGCGCATGGCGAATATGTGTGCGCGCCTTGCCGGTGACCACGAAATTGAGCCACGCCGGATTGGGTCGAGCCCCCGGTGCGCTGACGATCTCTACCGTCGAGCCACTCTGCAACGGCTCGGAGAGCGGTGCCAGGCGCCGGTTGATACGGCATGCGATGCAGCTGTTGCCAACGTCGGTGTGCACTGCGTAGGCGAAGTCCACGGCAGTGGAACCCTTGGGCAGCTCCATGATGCGGCCTTTGGGCGTGAAGACGTACACCTCGTCCGGGAACAGGTCGATCTTGACGCTCTCGATGAACTCCAGCGAGTTGCCTGCACGTTGCTGCAATTCAAGGATGCCTTTGACCCACTGCCTGGCACGGGCATGGTTGCCCTTGGGCTGCTCATCCCCATTGGCCTTGTACAGCCAGTGCGCAGCGATACCGTTATTGGCCATCTCTTCCATTTCGCGCGTACGGATCTGGATTTCGATGGGCACGCCGTGCATGCCGAACAAGGTGGTGTGCAACGACTGATAGCCGTTGGCCTTGGGAATGGCGATATAGTCCTTGAACCGCCCTGGCAGCGGTTTGTACAGGTTGTGCACGGCACCGAGGACGCGGTAGCAGGTATCGACCTTGTCGACGATGATGCGGAAGGCATACACGTCCATGATCTCGTTGAAGGCGCGACGCTTGCCGCGCATCTTCTTGTAGATGCCATAGAGGTGTTTTTGCCGGCCACTGATCTCGCCTTCGATACCGTCGGCAGCCAGGCAGTTGGCCAGCGACTGCTCGATCTTGGCGACGATTTCCTTGCGGTTGCCCCGTGCACTTTTGACGGCGCGATGAATCAGCGACGAGCGCATCGGGTGCATGGCCTTGAAGCCAAGGTCTTCGAACTCGACGCGTACCGTGTGCATCCCCAGGCGGTTGGCGATGGGGGCGTAGATCTCGAGGGTTTCCTTGGCAATCCGGCGTCGTTTCTCGCCGGACAGCACTTCCAGGGTGCGCATGTTATGCAGGCGGTCGGCCAGCTTGACCAGGATCACGCGAATGTCGCGTGCCATGGCCATGGCCATTTTCTGGAAGTTCTCGGCTTGCGCCTCGGCCTTGGTTTCGAAGTTCATCTGGGTCAGCTTGCTGACGCCGTCCACCAGCTCGGCAACCGTCTCGCCAAACTGCTGGCTGAGGGCTTCCTTGGCAATGCCGGTATCTTCGATCACGTCATGGAGCATGGCTGCCATCAGGCTTTGATGGTCCATGTGCATGTCGGCAAGGATGCTGGCCACGGCCAACGGGTGCGTTACGTAGGGCTCGCCACTGCGGCGACGTTGCCCATCGTGCGCTTGTTCTGCGTAGAAGTAGGCACGCCGTACCAGGTTGACCTGTTCGGGGCCCAGGTAAGTCGACAGCCGTTCGGCCAAGGCCTCTATACCCGGCATGGCTTAGCCTCCTGCCGAGATAGGGGGCCTTGCGCCTTGCGACGTCGACCGGGCATCAATCAGACAGCCTCGTTCGACTCGTCCTCGAACGCGGCAAAGACCGGATCCTCGGTGACAATTTCTTCAGCGGCGATGAATTCGTTGGTCACGATGCCTTCGGCGATTTCGCGCAGGGCAACGACGGTGGGCTTGTCGTTTTCCCACGCAACGCGTGGCTCTTTACCGCCGGTCGCCAGCTGGCGAGCGCGCTTGGTCGAGAGCATGACCAGCTCAAAACGGTTATCCACGTGTTCCAGGCAGTCTTCAACAGTTACGCGGGCCATGGTCTTCCTCAGTAGCAAATGCGGTAGGCGTGCAGCCCATTAGTGGGCAGGCGGACTCGATAGTATAAAAATTCACCAGCCAATAGGGAAGCGCTGTTTTGTCGAGCGCCGCCGTGCGGTGCGCTGCGAGTCATTCAGGTACTGCGGTGCATGCCCGCGTTTGCCAGGCCTGACGATACCTCTGGGACGCAGTGCAAGGACCGCCATAGACGCCTTGCAATGGCCCCGACAATAACCTCAGAGCATTGCGTCGCGCAACCGCGGGGTGAGCTCCTCGAAAAGGGTTTGGACCGAGCGCAGCGCGCGGCAGTCCGGTCGGGTCAAGAGCCACAACTGGGTGTCGCAACCTGGCAGCGGCCCGCTGAGTGCATCGACCCCTGGCAGGCTATGCACCATGTAGTCCGGCAGCGCTGCCACGCCCAGGCCAGCGGTGACCAGTTGGGCAATGGTGGACATGCTGCTGCACTGGTAGCGCGGGCTCAGGCCAGGGTGTTGCTGGTTGCGCCAGACTACCGTCGGATGGTCCTGCATGGCGTCATCCGGCGCGATCCATGGCACCGCGCTGGCGCTTTCACCGAGGCGGTCGCGCCACTGAGGTTGGCCACATATCACGTAGGACGTTGACCCCAGGTTGCGCCCCACCAGGTGTTCGGGAGGCGTGTTGGTCAAACGCAGGGCGATGTCTGCATCTCGCCGGCTGAGGTTGGCGAACACGTTTGAGGTGCCCATCTCCAGCGACAGCGCGGGGTAATTCTGCATGAAGTCGGCCAGTGCAGGCAGCAGCAGGCTGTGCATGACGGCCTCAGTGCAGGTCAGGCGCACGGTGCCGCTGACGACCTGTTCACCGCTGGTCATGGCAATGCGCGCCGCCTCGAGTGCTTGCTCGGCGCGCTCGGCCTGCTCGGCGAGGGCCTGTGCAGTATCGGTAGGCAAGTAGCCTTTGCGGCTCTTGACGAACAGAGCCGTGCCCAGCGCCGACTCCAGGCGGCGTATCGACCGGAAAACGGTCGATACGTCCACTTTGAGCAACTCGGCCGCCTTGGCCAGAGAGCGCCCGCGTTCCAACGCCAGAACCAGGGAAAGATCGGCATGGGTAATTTGATATTGCATTGGTGCACGCTCTCGTTGCCGAATTGCCAATGTCTGTTGCGTCAGAGCCATTTTATAGTGAAACGACCCCCGGGAATCAATGCGCCCGCTGCGGTTACCAATCCCCACGATGGGAAAGTGAAAACAACAACAGCTGCAACCATCGTCGCCTACCAGGCGCCAGCCGTCTCTCCACATCGCCGCAGCCCAGCAAAGGATGTACAGCCATGACGTCGGTAGCCCCGTGCGCCCGTTCCTCACGCGAGATGAATGACTTCCTGCAGGCACACCCCGACACCCAGTACGTCGACTTGCTGATTGCCGATATGAATGGAGTCGTGCGCGGCAAGCGCATCGAGCGGGCCAGCTTGCACAAGGTGTATGAGCGAGGCATCAACCTGCCGGCATCGCTGTTTGCGCTCGACATCAACGGCGCCACCGTAGAAAGCACCGGGCTGGGCCTGGATATGGGCGATGCCGATCGCATCTGCTACCCCATTGCCGATACGCTTGCGCACGAGCCCTGGCAGAAGCGTCCCACCGCCCAGTTGCTCATGACCATGCACGAACTGGACGGTCAGCCGTTCTTCGCTGATCCGCGCGAGGTCTTGCGTCAGGTCGTGAGCCGGTTCGACGCGCTGGGCCTGTCCCTGTGCGTTGCGTTGGCGCTCGAGTTCTACCTGATCGACCAGGACAACCTCAATGGGCGACCGCAGCCGCCGCGCTCGCCGTTATCCGGCAAGCGTGCCCATTCGACCCAGGCCTACTTCATCGACGACCTGGACGAGTACGCCGACTGTTTGCAGGACATTCTCGAAGCGGCAAAGGCCCAAGGCTTGCCGGTGGATGCCATCGTTAAGGAAAGCGCACCTGCGCAGTTCAAGGTCAATCTGCATCACGTGGCTGACCCTCTGAAAGCTTGTGATCAAGCGATCCTGCTCAAGCGCCTGATCAAGAACGTTGCCTACGACCACGAAATGGACACGACATTCATGGCCAAGCCCTATCCCGGCCAGGCGGGCAGTGGTCTACATGTTCACCTGTCGCTGGTAGAAAAACACAGCGGCAGGAACCTCTTTGCAAGCGAAGACCCACTGAGGTGCGACGCGCTGCGCCATGCTATCGGCGGCATGCTGCAGACGCTCCCTGCGTCCATGGCCTTCCTGTGCCCGAACATCAATTCGTATCGCAGGTTCGGCGCCCAGTTCAATGTGCCAAATGCCCCAGGCTGGGGCTTGGATAACCGTACCGTCGCCCTGCGTGTACCGACAGATAACAGCCGAAGCACGCGTCTGGAACATCGCGTGGCAGGTGCAGACGCCAATCCCTACCTAATGCTTGCTGTGATTCTTGCTGGCGTTCACCATGGCCTGACCCACCAGATCGAGCCGCAGGCGCCCATTGAAGGCAATGCTTTCGAGCAACTGGAGCAGAGCCTTGCGAACAACCTGCGCGACGCGTTGCGTGCGCTGGAAGACAGTGACGTACTCAGGCAATACATCAGTGCGCACTACATCGATGTCTTCGTGGCCTGCAAGGACAGCGAGCTGGCCGAATTCGAGGCGTCGATTTCCGACCTCGAATACAACTGGTACCTGCACACGGTGTAGCGCCAAGGCGCCTGCATGAGGCCAGGGGAAGGTTTCGCAGCGGGCTCTGAGTGGGCAGGCCTTGGCGAGAGGCTTGTTAAAAACAATTCCAACATCTACGGCTGATACTCATGAGCGATTACACAGAAGCCGGCCGCCCACCCGATGTGGCGGCTGGCGAAAGCATCCAACAGGGTAGCAAGGGCCTGGCCAAGGGCCGATTGGGGCTGTTGGCCAGCGTGGTGCTGGGCATCTCCACCATTGCGCCGGTCTACACCCTTACCGGCGCCTTGGGCCCGACCGTGCGCGAGGTCGGGGCTCACCTGCCAGCGGTGTTCATCGTCGGGTTCCTGCCTATGCTGCTGGTCGCCCTGGGCTATCGCGAGCTGAATTCGGCCGAGCCGGACAGCGGTACGTCGTTCACCTGGTCGGCGCGAGCCTTCGGCCCGATGATCGGGTGGATCGGCGGTTGGGGGCTGGTGGTGGCGACTACTATCGTGCTGTCGAACCTGGCCGGTGTGGCGGTGGATTTCTTCTACCTGTTCCTCGGCCAGATCACGGGCAACCCTGAACTGGCGGCGCTTGCCGACAACTTGCTGATCAACATCGTGACCTGTTGCGTGTTCATTGCCTTGGCCGTATGGATCTGTTGCCGAGGCATGACCACGACCATGACCGTGCAGTACGGTCTGGTGGCGTTGCAACTGCTGGTACTGGTGGGCTTTGCCTT
Source organism: Pseudomonas sp. DE0157 (assembly GCF_007678615.1). Lineage (NCBI taxonomy): Bacteria > Pseudomonadati > Pseudomonadota > Gammaproteobacteria > Pseudomonadales > Pseudomonadaceae > Pseudomonas > Pseudomonas sp. DE0157. The sequence continues at coordinate 383,813 of NZ_VEJN01000002.1, read as the reverse complement.
CGCAGCGTTCGGCGAAACAACGGCACCACCGCCCCTGGCGTTCGATTTCGCCTGGTTCAACCCGTTCGGGGTTGAATCCTTCTCGGCGTTCGCCGCCGGCCTATCGTTGTCGATCTTCATTTTCTGGGGCTGGGACGTATGCCTGACCGTCAGTGAAGAGTCGGTAGGCAGCGAAGAGGTTCCGGGCAAGGCAGCCACCTGGACCGTGCTGTTGATTCTGGGCCTGTACCTGCTGACGGCCATTGCCACCTTGCAGTTCGCCGGCATCAGCGAGTCGGGGCTGGGCCTGAATAACCCGCGCATCCAGGAAAACGTGTTCGCTCACCTGGCCGGCCCGGTCATGGGGCCGCTGGCAATCCTGATGTCCATCGCGGTACTGGCCAGCACTGCCGCTTCCTTGCAATCGACCTTCGTCTCGCCTGCGCGCACCCTGCTTGCCATGGGCTACTACGGGGCGGTACCGCAGAAGTTTGCCAAGGTCTGCCCGCGCTCACAGACGCCGCGTTACGCCACGATCTGCGCCGGGGTGGCCGCCGGACTTTTCTACGTCACCATGCGCACGCTCAGCGAGAACGTACTGGCCGACACCATCACCGCCCTGGGCATGATGATCTGCTTCTATTACTCACTCACGGCCTTCGCCTGCGTCTGGTATTTCCGCAGCAGCCTGTTCGGCAGCCTTCGGCATTTACTCATGCGCGGGCTGTGCCCTTTGGTGGGCGGGGTGATTCTGTCGGTGATCTTCGTGCGCACGGCCATAGACAGCGCCTCGCCGGACTTCGGCAGTGGCTCGCACGTGGGCGGGGTCGGGCTGGTGTTCGTGATCGCGGCGATCATCTCTGTCCTGGGGATCGTGTTGATGCTGATGTCCCGGCTGCGAGCCCCGGCCTACTTCCTGGGGGCTACGCTGCGTCAGCACGCCACTTTGCCGTTGCAGGACTGACCAGGGCCAGGGCCTTGCCTAAGACGTGCTGAAGGTTATGCAAGGGCCTCCCAGGAGGCCCGTGCACATCAGCCGATCAACTGCTCGAGCAGTGCCCCATGACGGTGTTGCTGCTTCTTCAGGAGCAGCCGATTGGCACGGAACACGGCCTTCAAGTCCGCCAGTGCCGTATCGAAAACATCGTTGATGATCACGTAGTCGTACTCGTTGTAATGCACCATCTCGCTGACGGCCTCTTTCATGCGCCCGGCGATGATCGCGTCACTGTCCTGGCCTCGACCATCAAGGCGCTCGCGCAATGCGGCCTGGCTTGGCGGCAGGATGAAGACCGACAGCGCCTGTGGCATCAGCTTGCGCACCTGCTGCGCGCCTTGCCAGTCGATTTCCAGGATCAGGTCGAAGCCTTGGTCCAGCGTCTGCTGCAGGGCGCTGCGCGAGGTGCCATAGAAGTTGCCGAACACCTCGGCATGCTCCAGAAAATCGCCCTGTTCGATCAGTGCCCTGAACGCATCATGCTCGACGAAATGGTAGTTCACACCATGCTGCTCGCCAGGACGCATGGCGCGGGTAGTGTGCGAGACGGAAACACGGATCTGCTTGTCGTCCTGGGTCAGGGCGTTGACCAGGCTGGTCTTGCCGGCGCCGGACGGAGCGGAAACGATATAGAGGGTGCCGCTGGTGTGGTTCATGGTCGGTGTGGCCTTACTCGATATTCTGTACTTGTTCACGCATCTGTTCGATCAGTACCTTCAAATTGACCGCCGCCTGCGTGCTGCGGGGATCGAAGGCTTTGGAACCGAGCGTGTTGGCTTCGCGATTGAGTTCTTGCATCAGGAAATCCAGACGACGCCCGGCGGCACCTGCACCCTTGAGTACGCGTCGTACTTCGGCTACATGGGTGTCTAGGCGATCAAGCTCCTCGGCCACGTCGCTCTTCTGGGCCAGCAGGACCATTTCCTGTTCCAGGCGCTGCGGGTCGATTTCAACCTGAAGGTCGTTGAAGCGGTCCAGGATCTTCTGACGTTGCGCGGCCAGCATCTGCGGCACCAGCGCTCGCAGCGTCGTGACCTCTTCGGCCATGCTGTCCAGGCGCTCGTTGATCAGACGGGCCAGTTCCTGGCCTTCGCGCTGACGCCCGGCCTTGAGTTCGGCAAGCGCGTCGTTGAACAGTGCCATGGCCTGGGCATTGAGTGCCTGTGGGTCGCTGGCATCAGCGACCAATACGCCCGGCCAAGACAGCACTTCCAAGGGGTTGAGCGGCGCCGGCTGCTGGATCAACGCCGCCACTTGCTCGGCGGCGGCCACTAGCTGCGCAGCGCGCTCGCGGTCGACCTGCAACGGCTTGCCGCTGCTGTCCTCGTTCAGGCGCAGGGTGCACTCCACCTTGCCTCGGGAAAGGCCTTGGCGCAGGCCTTCACGCACGCCACCTTCAAGGTCGCGCAGGGCGTCGGGCAGGCGCAGGTGCGGCTCCAGGTAACGGTGGTTGACCGAGCGCAGCTCCCAGACCAGGGTGCCTTGGCTGCCGGCGCGCTCGACCCGTGCGAACGCGGTCATGCTGTGCACCATGGGGGTACCTCGCGTATAGGTTGGACATTGCAGCCTGCTGGCTGCGAGGCGCAGGATTGTAGCGCACTGGGGCCTTGCGGCCCAATGCGCCGCTGCGCCTGAGCGACGGACAGGACCGCCGCAAATGCAGGCGCGCTGGACCGTCAGCGACGATAGGCGTGTCCTCACTAGGCTACGGGCTCTATAATGCCTGCCAGATTCAATGTCCCAGTACAGGTATCCCAGATGAAACGTCCAAGTGGTCGCGCCGCCGATCAGCTCCGCTCGATCCGCATCACCCGCAACTACACCAAGCACGCCGAAGGGTCGGTACTGGTCGAGTTCGGTGACACGAAAGTCATCTGCACGGTCAGCGTGGAAAACGGCGTGCCGCGCTTTCTCAAAGGCCAGGGCCAAGGTTGGTTGACCGCCGAATATGGCATGCTGCCACGCTCGACGGGTGAACGTAACCAGCGCGAAGCCAGCCGTGGCAAGCAAGGTGGTCGCACGCTGGAGATCCAGCGCCTGATCGGCCGTTCATTGCGTGCGGCACTGGACATGAGCAAGCTCGGTGACATTACGCTTTACATCGATTGCGATGTCATCCAGGCCGATGGCGGCACCCGTACAGCCTCCATTACCGGTGCCATGGTTGCCGTCTGCGATGCCCTGGCCGTGATCAAGAAGCGTGGTGGCCTGAAGGCGGGCAATCCGCTCAAGCACATGATCGCCGCCGTGTCGGTGGGTATGTATCAGGGTGAAGCGGTGCTCGACCTGGACTACCTGGAGGACTCGGCAGCCGAAACCGACCTGAACGTGGTCATGACCAGCGCTGGCGGGTTCATCGAGGTGCAAGGTACGGCAGAAGGTGCGCCGTTCCAGCCAGAAGACTTCAACGCCATGCTTGCCCTGGCGCAGAAGGGCATGGACGAGATCTTCCAGCTGCAGCAAGCCGCGCTGGCAGACTGAACCTGATCAGGAGGGTGCAGGCATGACCGATCCGAATCTTTCGATCATCCCGCCCAGTGCCGAGGTCAGGCAGTGGGCGATGCTCTGCCACCTTTCCGCGCTCCTTGGCCTGGTGATCCCGCTCGGGCACCTGCTGGGGCCGTTGGTGCTGTGGCATCTGAAGCGCGAGCAGGACCCATTCATCGATGCGCAAGGCAAGGAAGCGCTGAATTTCCAGATCAGCGTGACCGTGGCAGGGTTCATCTGCCTCCTGCTGATATTCGTGGTGATCGGGCTGGTGCTGTTTGCCGTGCTGTCAGTGGCGGTGATGATTCTGATCGTCATTGCTGCGGTACGGGCCAACGAAGGCAAGCCTTACCGCTACCCCATGATCTGGCGACCGATCAAATAGCCAGGTGGGGCTGCAAGGCAGCCCCACTGATTGCTCAGATGGTCAGCGTCCAGTCGTAGTCGACGATCAGCGGCGCATGCTGGGAGAAGCGCGGCTGGCGTGGCAAGCGCGCGTTGCGCACGAAGCGGCGCAGGCCGGGGGTAAGGATCTGGTAGTCGAACCGGTAGCCCAGGTTCAGCATTTCGGCCTGCTCGTTGTCCGGCCACCAGCTGTACTGGTCACCCTCACGGCTGACTTCTCGCAGGGCATCCACGTAACCCATCTCGCCGGTAATGGCATCCATCCAGGCACGCTCTGGCGGCAGGAAGCCCGGCGACTGCTGGCTGTCACGCCAGTTCTTGATGTCGAGCTTCTGCTGGGCCACATAGAACGAGCCGCAATAGATGTACTCGCGGCGCTTGCGACGCTGCTTGTCCAGGTACTTGGCGAAGTCGTCCATCAACTTGAATTTCTGGTTCAAGTCTTCATCCCCGTTCATGCCCGAAGGCAAGAGCAGGCTGGCAATACTGACTTTGTCGAAATCTGCTTGCAGGTAACGCCCGTAACGGTCGGCTGTCTCGAAGCCCAGGCCGGTGATGACTGCCTTGGGCTGCATGCGCGAATAAAGGGCCACACCACCTTGGGCAGGCACCTCCGCGTCGCAGGCATAAAGGAAATAGCCATCGAGCTGGAAAGCTGGGTCATCGAGTTCAAAGGCCGAGGCGCGGGTATCCTGAAGGCAGATGACGTCGGCATTCTGGGCCTGTAGCCAGCTGAGCAAACCACGCTCGGCCGCAGCCTGAATGCCATTAACGTTCACACTGATGATCCGCATAAATGGCCCCATAAATCTCGTGCGTGTATGATACCCGAGCTCAACCCATTTAGCTAAATCCGTGGTGTCCGGGACTTTCCATGCAGCCGTATCAGCGCGACTTCATCCGTTTTGCCATCGATCGCGGGGTCCTGCGTTTCGGTGAATTCACTCTCAAGTCCGGGCGTACCAGCCCGTACTTCTTCAACGCCGGCCTGTTCAACACAGGTTCGGCGCTGGCCGAGCTGGGGCGTTGCTACGCCGCCGCCATCGTTGACAGCAAGATCTCGTTCGACGTGCTGTTCGGCCCGGCCTACAAGGGTATTCCCCTGGCCGCGACCACTGCCGTCGCGCTGGCTGACCAGCATCGGCAAGACGTGCCCTGGTGCTTCAACCGCAAGGAAGCCAAGGACCACGGCGAAGGCGGCAGCCTGGTCGGTGCGCCCCTGGCAGGCGATGTGCTGATCATCGACGACGTGATCACTGCCGGTACCGCCATTCGCGAAGTCATGCAGATCATCAAGGCGCAGCAGGCCAACGCCGCTGGCGTGCTGATCGCATTGAATCGTGAAGAGCGTGGCAATGGTGAGCTCTCGGCCATCCAGGAGGTAGAGCGCGACTTCGGCATACCGGTGGTCAGTATCGTCTCGCTGACTCAGGTACTGGAGTTCCTGGCTGACGACCCGCAACTCAAGCAGCACCTGCCGGCGGTTGAGGCCTATCGGGCGCAGTACGGGATCTGACCCAGGGCCTGGAAGCGAAAAAGGCGACCTCGGTTTGAGGTCGCCTTTTTTGTGTCGCCAGTTTGGCCCTGTTACCGGCTGCCGGCGACAGGGCCATGCAGGTCAGGAAAGCGACTTGTGGTTGGTGATCAAAGTACCTACGCCGCTGTCGGTGAAGATTTCCAGCAGCACCGCGTTCGGCACGCGGCCGTCGATGATGTGTGAGCTGTTCACGCCGCCTTGCACCGCATCCAGGGCGCATTTGATCTTCGGAAGCATGCCACCGTAGATGGTGCCGTCGGCGATCAGCTCGTTGACCTGCTCTGTGGTCAACCCGGTCAGGACCTGGCCCTGCTTGTCCATCAGTCCGGCGATGTTGGTCAGTAGCATCAGCTTCTCGGCCTGCAGCGCTTCGGCGACCTTGCCTGCTACCAGGTCGGCATTGATGTTGTAGGACTCGCCATTGATGCCGACGCCGATGGGGGCGATCACGGGAATGAAATCACCCTTGACCAGCATGTTCAGCAGGTCGGTGTTCACGCTCACCACTTCACCCACATGGCCGATGTCGATGATCTCGGCGGTGGTCATTTCCGGCGTCTGGCGGCTGACGGTGAGCTTGCGTGCACGGATCAGCTCCGCGTCCTTGCCGGTCAGGCCGATGGCGCTGCCGCCATGCCGGTTGATGAGGTTGACGATGTCCTTGTTGACTTGGCCGCCCAGTACCATTTCCACAACGTCCATGGTCGCCGAATCGGTCACGCGCATGCCGTCGATGAAATGGCTTTCGATGGAGAGACGCTTGAGCAGATCACCGATCTGCGGGCCGCCACCGTGCACCACCACCGGGTTGATGCCCACGGCCTTCATCAGCACGATGTCGCGGGCGAAGCCCGTCTTGAGCTCCTCGCTTTCCATCGCGTTGCCGCCGTACTTGATCACCAGCGTCTTGCCGACGAAGCGGCGAATGTAGGGCAAGGCTTCGGACAGCACTTCGGCTACGTGGGTGGCGGCATCGCGATCGAGGGTCATGCAGGGCTCCTGTGAGGGCCAGATAGTCGGTCAGAACGGCAGTTGCAGGTCAGGCTCTACCCGCAGCAACTGCGTGCGAAAAACATCCTTGATACGCTGCAACTCGGCCTCGCTGTCGGCCTCGAAACGCAGTACCAGAACCGGCGTGGTGTTGGAGGCACGCACCAGGCCCCAGCCCTGTGCATAGTCCACTCGCACACCGTCGATGGTGGTCAGGCGCGCGTCACCCCAATCGGCGTCGCGTTGCAGTGCATCAATGATGCTGAATTTACCTTCGTCGGTCACATCAATATTGAGTTCCGGCGTGGAAATATCGTTGGGGAACGCGGCGAACACGGTTTCGGCGCTCTGCTCGGTCTTGCTGAGGATTTCCAGCAGGCGCGCAGCGCTGTAGATGCCGTCGTCGAAACCGTACCAGCGCTCCTTGATGAAGATATGACCGCTCATCTCGCCTGCGAGCAAGGCGCCGGTCTGCTGCATCTTCTTCTTCATCAACGAATGACCGGTCTTCCACATCAGGGTACGACCGCCCAATCGTTCGATCAGGGGGATCAGGCGTCGGGTGCATTTGACGTCGAAGATGATTTCGGCGCCTGGGTTGCGAGCCAGGACATCCTGGGCAAACAGCATCAGCAAGCGGTCGGCGTAGATGATGCTGCCGGCCTCGGTTACCACACCGACGCGATCCGCGTCGCCGTCGAATGCCAGGCCGAGGTCCGCCCCCGTGCGCCTGACCGTGTCGATCAGCACCTGAAGGTTCTGCGCCTTGCTGGGGTCGGGGTGGTGGTTCGGGAAGTTGCCGTCCACTTCGCTGAACAGCGCAATCACCTCGCAGCCCAACGCTTCTATCAGTTGCGGTGTGATCACGCCAGCGACGCCATTGCCGCAGTCCACGACCACCTTGAGCTTTCTGGCCAGCCTCACGTCACTGACGATCCGCTGGAAATAGCGCTCCAGAATCGCTACCTGTTGCACATGCCCTGTGCCAAAGGTCAGGTCATTGGCCTGCAACCGGCCGAGCAGCGCCTGGATCTGCTCGTTGGCCAGGGTGTCGCCGGCAATGACGATCTTGAAGCCGTTGTAGTCCGGGGGGTTGTGACTACCGGTGAGCATCACGCCCGACTTGCCGCCTAGTACGTGGGTGGCGTAGTACAGCGCCGGCGTGGGGACCAGACCGAGGTCGTTCACATGGCAGCCTGCCTCGACCAGGCCGCGGATCAGAGGCTCGACGAGCAGTGGGCCGGACAGGCGACCGTCGCGGCCCACGCTGACCTGGGGTTCGCCCATGGCCAGGCTCTGTGCGCCGACGGCGCGGCCTATCCAGTAGGCGGTATCGGCGTGCAGTGTCTTGCCGACGATGCCGCGGATGTCGTAAGCGCGAAAGATACCTGGCGGCAAGTGGGCGTGAACCGCCGGGGCCATGTCGTTCATCTGGAAAACCCCATCAGTCAGAAGCGCTCGGTTGCAGGCGCACGCAGAGCGCTTGGACGAAGGTTGCGGCCCGGAGTTCGCCATCCGTGGCGATTTCGCTCATGTCCGGTTCAACGGGTGCCGGAATGACCAAAGCCACCGGCGCCGCGCTGGCTCTGGTCGAACGACTCGACGATCTCGAACTGCGCCTGTACCACGGGCACGAGCACCAGCTGGGCGATACGCTCACCGACTGCGATGGTGAAGGTGGTGGTGCCGCGGTTCCAGCACGACACCATCAGCTCGCCCTGGTAATCCGAATCGATCAGCCCAACCAGGTTGCCCAGCACGATGCCATGCTTGTGGCCCAGGCCCGAGCGCGGCAGCACCAGTGCGGCAAGACCCGGGTCGCTGATATGGATGGACAGGCCTGTCGGAATCAGCACCGTCTGGCCGGGTTCGAGCACCGTGTCTTGCGCGAGCAGAGCGCGCAGGTCCAGGCCGGCAGAGCCCGGCGTGGCGTATTGCGGCAACGGAAATTCGGTACCCAGGCGTGGGTCGAGGATCTTGGCTTGTAATGCGTGCATGTAACTTATTGAACCTGGTTGAGCCGTTCGGCGATGAAGGCAACCAGCTGGCGGGCGATCTTGCCCTTGCTGGTCTGCGCGAAGAGGGTCTGGTGCTGCTGGCGATCGATCACGGTCAAGGCGTTCTCTTCACTGTTGAAGCCGATGCTGGGGTTGGCCACATCGTTGGCGACGATCAGGTCGAGGTTTTTATCCTTGAGCTTGCGCGTGGCGTAATCGAGCAAGTGTTCGGTCTCGGCGGCGAAGCCGACACTGAAAGGGCGGTCGGTGCGACCGGCCAGGGTGGCAAGGATATCGGGATTGCGCACCATCTGCAGCAGCATGCCATCGCCAGTCGTGGGATCTTTCTTCAGTTTTTGTGGCGCTATCACCTCTGGGCGGTAGTCCGCCACCGCCGCCGACGCGATGAACAGGTCGCATGGCATGGCCGCCTCACAGGCCGCCAGCATGTCCCGCGCGCTGACCACGTCGATACGGCTGACCCGGTCGGGGGTAGGCAGGTGCACAGGGCCGGTCACGAGGGTCACCCGAGCCCCGGCTTCGGCGGCCGCCTCGGCTAGGGCAAAGCCCATCTTCCCGGAGCTATGATTGGTGATGTAGCGCACCGGATCGATGTTCTCCTGGGTGGGGCCGGCGGTGATCAGCACGTGCTTGCCGGTCAATGCCTGGCGCTTGAAGCTCTCGGCGGCGCACCAGGCCAGGTCGGTGGCCTCGAGCATGCGGCCCAGGCCTACGTCGCCACAGGCCTGGCTGCCCGAGGCAGGGCCGAACACCTGAATGCCGCGGCTCCTGAGCACCTGCAGGTTGGCCTGGGTGGCAGCGTCACGCCACATGGCCTGGTTCATGGCCGGGGCGACGGCAACGGTGGCATCGGTGGCCAGTACCAGGGTCGTCAACAGGTCATCGGCCATGCCCTGGGCCAGGCGTGCCATGAGGTCGGCGGTGGCCGGAGCGATCAGTACCAGGTCAGCCCATTTGGCCAGCTCGATATGGCCCATGGCCGCCTCTGCTGCTGGGTCGAGGAGGTCCAGGTGCACCGGGTGGCCGGACAGCGCCTGCAAGGTCAGCGGCGTGATGAATTCAGCGCCACCGCGGGTCATGACGACACGCACCTGGGCGCCGTGCTCCAGGAGTCGGCGGATCAGTTCGGCGCTCTTGTAGGCGGCGATGCCACCACCGACGCCAAGAACGATGCGCTTGCGATACAGCCGCTGCATAGGGTTGCCTTTTTCCAGTGAAAGCGGGCGGCGACAGGAACTGCGTGCGGCAGAACGTCGCATGTACGAGGGCAAATAGATTAACACAGGGCCGAAATGGGCCGCAGCAAGGGCAGGGCAGCGATGAACATCAGGGAATGGCCGGCTCAGGATCGGCCAAGGGAAAAGCTACTGCAGCGTGGGGCGGGGGTGCTGTCTGACGCCGAGCTGCTGGCTGTGCTGCTGGGGTCAGGCGTTGCAGGGCGCAATGTGCTCGACCTGGCGCGCGGCCTGCTGGTGCGCTTTGGCGGCTTGCGGCCGTTTCTCGAGGCCGATCGGCGGGCGGTCTTGCGCGAGCCTGGCATAGGGGAGGTCAAATACGCACAGCTGCAGGCATTGCTGGAAATCGGTCGCCGCTACCTCAATGAAGGGATCACCCGCGCAGCGGCGTTGGAGGAACCCCAGGCCGTAAGGCGCTACCTCAAGGCCATGCTGCGCCATGAACCCAGCGAGGTGTTCGGTTGCCTGTTTCTGGACACCAAACACCGACCGTTGGCGTTCGAGATCCTGTTCAAGGGTACCATCGACCGAGCCAGTGTCTATCCGCGGGAAGTGGTGCGGCGTGCATTGATGCACAACGCCGCGGCGCTGATCCTCTGTCACAACCACCCTTCGGGCAACAGCGAACCCAGCAAAGAGGATGTGCACCTGACCCTTTCGCTCAAGCGTGGGCTGGCCTTGATCGATGTACGCGTGCTGGATCACATCATCATTGGCGACGGGGAGCCGCTGTCCATGGCCGAGCAAGGGTGGGTCGTAGCTTAGGGCACGCCACCGCGAGCGCGGCGCAGTTCAGGATGACCTGTCATGACCGGGGGTAAGGGTGGCGCCTTCCCCGATCACCGCAACGCTCAAGCGTATCTAAGGCCTACTTGGTCACGCTCACCTTGCTGAAGTCCAGCCGGCCGAACGGGTTGACCTGATAACCCTCGACACCCTGACGCAGCAGGGCCGCCGCCGTCGGATGCGCCAATGGCACCCACAGCGCCTGCTGCTGGATCAGGGTCTGCGCCTGCTGGTACAGCCGGCTGCGCACGCTCTGATCATTGGTGGTGCGACCGGCACTGATCAGCTGATCCAGGCGATTGTCACAGAACCGCGCGAAGTTGGTCCCGGATTTGACCGCTGCACAGGAGAACTGCGGGGTGAGGAAGTTATCCGGGTCGCCGTTGTCGCCTGCCCAGCCCATGAACAGTAGGTCATGCTCGCCGGCCTTGGCGCGGCGGATGAGTTCGCCCCATTCGATCACCCGAATTTCAGCCTTGATGCCCACCTTGGCGAGATCAGCCTGCAGCATCTGCGCGCCCAGGCTAGGGTTGGGGTTGAGCAGGCTACCGGAAGGGCGTGTCCAGATCGTTGTGCTGAAGCCGTCCGCCAGACCGGCCTTGGCCAGCAGGGCCTTGGCTTTCTTCACATCCAGTGGGTAACCGGGCAGGTCCTTGGCATAGCTCCAGGTATTGGGCGGATACGGGCCATTGGCCGCAATCGCCGAGTCTTCGAAAACAGCTTTCACGTAGGCCTGTTTGTCGAAGGCCAGGTTGATGGCCTGGCGCACCTCTGGCTTGTCCAGTGGTGGGTGCTGGCTGTTGAGCGCGATGAATGCCGTCATGAACGCTGGCGTGCTGGCCACCTTGAGGCTGCTGTCCTGGCTGGCCTCGGCAATGTCCAGTGGCTTGGGCGACAGGGCTACCTGGCACTCGTTGCGCTTGAGTTTCTGCAGGCGCACGTTTGCATCGGTGGTGATGGCGAAGATCAGTGGGTCGACGGCTGGCTTGCCGGCAAAGTAGTCAGGGTTGGCGCGATAGCGCACCACCGCGTCCTTCTGGAACCGCTGGAAGACGAATGGCCCGGTGCCGATGGGTTGGCTGTTGAGTTTCTCGGGCGTGCCTGCCTTGAGCAACTTGTCGGCATATTCGGCTGAATAGATCGAGGCAAAGCCCATGCTCAGGGTGGCCAGGAAGGTCGCATCCGGGTGGGTAAGGGTAAAGCGCACGGTATTGGGCGCCGGCGCGTCGATCGTCTTGATCAGGCTGCCCAGTTGCAGCGACTGGGCATGGGGGTAGCCGCCGGGCGCTGTCTTGTGCCAGGCGTGAGCGGGGTAGAGCATGCGCTGGAAGCTGAACAATACGTCGTCGGCATTGAGCGTACGGCTGGGCTTGAAATAGGCAGTGGTATGGAATTTCACGTTGTCGCGCAGGGTGAAATCGTACACCAGGCCATCGGCCGACACCGTCCAGCTGGCGGCCAGGCTCGGCACCACCTTGCCTTTGCCTGCGTCGAATTCCACCAGGCGGTTCATCAGCACATCGGCCGTGGCATTGGTGGTGGTCAGCGAGTTGTACTGCACCACGTCGAAGCCTTCGGGGCTGGCTTCGCTGCAAACGCTCAGTGGCGCTGCCTGGGCTGCACCCACGGCAAGCAGGGAGGTGAACAATAAGGAAAGGGCGGCGGCACGCATGGTGGCTCCTTGGCTGTCAGTGGCCCATCTGCCAGTGCAGTCTGGAAAAGGCCTACCCTAGTGTGACTGCCAGAAAATGACCACACTCTTTTTTACAATATTGGCGACGAACGGTCGGCACCTGATAGGGCCTTCGGTCATGCTGCTCGCGGCGGTTCGCCTCGGCTCGAATGTTGATCAGGTATTGTTGCAATCGAGTCTTTCTGGTATAAAGCAGCGCTCTTTTCTAGGGGCTCGGCCTGTCGCATCAGCGAATCCGGTCGATAAGACCTCCAGAATCACGGCGCCTCGGCGCCAAAGACTGAGAGATTAAGCGGCCAACCCATGCCGGGTTGGGCATGTGGTTTTAGAGGGCTGAGTCATGTCGAGAGTCTGTCAAGTTACTGGTAAGGGTCCAGTAACCGGGAACAACATTTCCCACGCAAACAACAAAACCCGTCGTCGTTTCCTGCCAAACCTGCAGCACCACCGTTTCTGGGTTGAATCCGAGAAGCGTTTCGTGCGTCTGCGCGTTTCCGCCAAAGGCATGCGCATCATCGACAAGCGCGGCATCGATGCCGTACTGGTTGACATCCGTAAAGCTGGCGCCAAGGTTTAAGGGAGAGCATCATGCGTGAATTGATCCGTCTGGTTTCGAGTGCCGGTACCGGCCACTTCTACACCACCGACAAGAACAAGCGCACCACCCCGGACAAAATCGAGATCAAGAAATACGATCCCGTTGTTCGCAAGCACGTGGTGTACAAGGAAGCCAAGATCAAGTAATTGATCGGCGACCTGAAAAAAACCCGCCTCTGAGAGGCGGGTTTTTTTATGTCTGGCCGAAAGGGTCAGCTGGCCAGGGATCACTTCTGCTCGAACAATGCATAGATCTTGCGGCAAGGCTCCAGCACTTCCCATGTCCCTTTGAATCCGGCGGGGATGACGAACCGATCACCCGCACGCAGCGTCTTGCTGGCGCCCTGTTCGTCGCGCAGCACCGACACGCCCTGCACGATTTCGCAGTACTCATGCTCGGTGTAGTTGACCTCCCACTGGCCCACTTCCCCCTCCCAGACGCCAGCGGCAAACTGCCCGCAGGGGCTTGCATAGTGGTTGTACACGGCCTGGTCCGGCTCGCCTTTGAGCACTTTTTCGGCTGCGGGGCGATAGCGCTCGGCCTCGGTAATGGCCTGGGCGAAGTCGATGATACTTTCGATACTCATAAAGAGGCTCCTGCATGTTCAATAAAATTAACATCACTGGGCGTTTGAGCTGATAGTGTCAAATATATTGATAGTTTGAAAGCGCTGGTTTAGGGTATCGCATGCCTGTGTGCGCCTGCCGCACGCCCGGACCCCGACAACGCCTGCAAGTCCTCAGTGCAGCGTTGCACCTAAACAAGAGGAGGAGTTTCGTATGACCACCCTGACTCGTGCAGACTGGGAACAACGTGCCCAGCAACTGAAGATCGAAGGCCGCGCCTTCATCAACGGCGAATACACCGATGCCGCATCCGGTGAAACCTTCGAGTGCCTGAGCCCGGTCGACGGACGCTTCCTGGCCAAGGTTGCCAGCTGCGACCTGGCCGACGCCAACCGCGCGGTCGAAAACGCCCGCGCGACCTTCAACTCGGGCGTATGGTCACAGCTGGCCCCAGCCAAGCGCAAGGCCATCCTGATCCGCTTCGCCGACTTGCTGCGCAAGAACGTCGAAGAGCTGGCGCTGCTCGAAACACTGGACATGGGCAAACCGATCGGTGACTCCTCCAGCATCGATATCCCAGGCGCTGCCAATGCCATTCACTGGACAGCCGAAGCCATCGACAAGGTGTACGACGAAGTCGCTCCGACGCCGCACGATCAACTGGGCCTGGTCACACGCGAGCCAGTGGGCGTGGTGGGTGCCATCGTTCCCTGGAACTTCCCGCTGCTGATGGCGAGCTGGAAGTTGGGCCCAGCGTTGGCTACGGGCAACTCGGTCGTGCTCAAACCTTCCGAGAAGTCGCCGCTGACCGCTATTCGCATCGCTCAGTTGGCAGTGGAAGCCGGTATCCCAGCAGGTGTGCTGAACGTGCTGCCTGGCTATGGCCACACCGTGGGCAAGGCCCTGGCCCTGCACATGGATGTCGACACCCTGGTATTCACCGGTTCGACCAAGATCGCCAAGCAGCTGATGGTGTATGCAGGCGAGTCGAACATGAAGCGCATCTGGCTGGAAGCCGGTGGCAAGAGCCCGAACATCGTCTTCGCCGACGCGCCAGACCTTGAGGCCGCCGCCCAGGCTGCTGCCAGCGCCATCGCCTTCAACCAGGGTGAAGTGTGCACCGCAGGTTCGCGCTTGCTGGTGGAGCGCTCGATCAAGGACACCTTCCTGCCCATGGTGGTCGAGGCCCTCAAGGCCTGGAAGCCCGGCAACCCGCTGGACCCGCAGACCACCGTGGGTGCACTGGTCGATACCCAGCAGATGAATACCGTGTTGTCGTACATCGAGGCGGGCCACAAGGACGGCGCCAAGCTGCTGACCGGCGGCAAGCGGACGCTGGAAGATACCGGCGGCACCTACGTCGAGCCGACCATCTTCGACGGCGTGACCAATGCCATGAAAATCGCCCAGGAAGAAATCTTCGGCCCGGTACTGTCCGTGATTGCCTTCGACACGGCCGAGGAGGCGGTTGCCATCGCCAACGACACACCCTATGGGTTGGCGGCGGGCATCTGGACTTCGGACATTTCCAAGGCGCACAGGACGGCCCGTGCCGTACGCGCCGGCAGTGTCTGGGTCAACCAATATGATGGCGGCGACATGACTGCACCATTCGGTGGCTTCAAGCAGTCGGGTAACGGCCGTGACAAGTCGCTGCACGCGCTGGAGAAGTACACCGAGCTCAAGGCCACCTGGATCAAGCTGTAAGTCCAGCGGCCCCTCGGCAGGTCGGCTTCCAAGGCCCTGGCACGCTTTCGCGAGCTGAGCCGGGACTGAGCAAGCTCGACTGCCCGCGGGGCCTGACATTCCAACACTGGCCGGGGCGGCGTATACCGTCCCGGCTTCGTCGTTTCTGCCGTACAAGAATGCTGCCTGGGAGGCCGTCATGCGTTGGGGAACCTATTTTGCCGTGCTGGCATCGGTGCTGAGCGTCGGGCTCGCATTGGGTGTGAGCATGCCGTTGGTGTCCTTGCGTCTGGAAGCCTGGGGTTATGGCAGCTTCGCCATTGGCGTCATGGCCGCCATGCCTGCCCTGGGCGTGCTGGCCGGCGCCAGCCTGGCCAGCCGGCTTGCCGGGTGGGTGGGCGTGCCTGCGGCCATGCGCCTGTGCCTGTGGGGCGGGGCATTGTCCATTGGCCTGTTGGCCCTGCTGCCAAGCTATCCGCTTTGGCTGGTGCTGCGGCTGTTGATCGGCATGGCGTTGACCGTGGTGTTCGTGCTGGGTGAGAGCTGGATCAACCAACTGGTGGTCGAGCAGTGGCGCGGACGGCTGGTGGCTCTGTACGGGAGTAGCTATGCGCTGAGCCAACTGGCGGGTCCGCTGGTGCTGGGCATGCTGGGGTCGGATGACGACTTCGGCTTCTGGGCGGCGACCGGCCTGCTGCTGGTATCGCCCTTGCTGTTGCTAGGCCGCGGGGGCGCGCCCTCTACAGAGGCTTGCAACGTCACCTTTGCCGACCTGTTCGCCTTCTGCAGAAGGCTGCCCGTGATCGCCTGGGCCATTGCGTTGTTCGCTTCGTTCGAAGCCATGATCCTGACCCTGCTGCCGGTGTACTGCCTGCAACAGGGCCTGAGCACGGAAATCGCGTTGTTCATGGTCAGTACGGTGGTGGTCGGCGATGCGGTGCTGCAGTTGCCCATTGGCGCACTGGCGGACCATATGTCGCGGCGCGCGCTGTTCACCGGTTGCGCGCTGGCATTGTTGGGGTCGAGCCTTGCCATCCCCCTGCTGTTGCACACCTGGGCCATCTGGCCTGTGTGGGTATTGTTCGGCGCTAGCGCTGGGGGGTTGTTCACCTTGTCGCTGGTGTTGATCGGCGAGCGCTATCGAGACGATGCTCTAGTGCGGGCCAATGCCCACGTGGCCCAGCTGTGGGGCATCGGTTGCCTGCTTGGGCCGTTACTGGCCGGCGCAGGCAGCCAGTGGATCAGTGGGCATGCCTTGCCGCTGCTGATGGCAGCAGGCGCCGCTGGGCTTGTGGTGCTGACCCGGCGGCGCGGAGCGTTCGAGCCAGCGGCTGCGTGACGGTGCAGCGCTAGAGCATCTTTTCCAGCCCCACCGCCTTGCTGATCCAGGCATTGAATCGTCGCCACAGGCTACCAGGCTCTGACGTGAGCACCCGCCGCTGTCCGTCTTCCTCGGTCACCCAGACCAGCTTGCCGGCCACGAGCTCAGGCTGATAGCTCAGGGCCGGTGCCATGCCCTGCACCGCCAGTGCACGGGTGTATTCGGCAAGTTCGGGGCTGTCGACCAATACGCCGACTTCGGTGTTCCACAGCACCGAGCGTGGATCGAAATTGAACGAGCCAATGAACGTCTTGTGACGGTCGAACACGATCGCCTTGCTGTGGAGGCTGGAGTTGGAGCTGCCATGGAAACTCAGTTTGCCCGCGCTGGGATCTCCGGGCTGGCGGCGCATTTCATACAGCTTCACCCCGTGCTCCAGTAGCGCCTTGCGGTAAGGTGCATAACCGCCGTGTACGGCAGGCACATCGGTAGCCTCCAGTGAGTTGGTCAACAGCTTTACCGAAATACCCGCGTCGGCACTCTGGGTGAGGTAAAGCAGCCCCGGTTCGCCGGGTACGAAATAAGCGGAGACCAGAATCAGCTCGTGACGCACATCGCGCAGGTCAGGGCCGAGTTGTCGGGTCAGCAGTAGCTGTGGATCAGGCTCGTCATCGGCCAGCACCTTGCTGGGGGCGTCCCACAGCGCCTGGGCATGAGCCCAGATGAGTTCGTTGCGCCAGGTGTCCAGTCGCGGCTGGGATTGGTAGGCCATCAAGCGGTCGTACAAGACCTTGCGCCGGGTTCTGGCTTCGGCCAGCGAGACTTCCAGCCGATGGCGGCTGGTGCGCAGGTCGCTGGCATTGGGCTGGTGCCAGAGGAAATCGGTGATCGGGCGGCTCAGGGCGCTGTTCCAGTACTGATCGAAGCTGTGTCCCAACTGTTCTGCTATAGGGCCCACACCCAGCAGATCGATGTCGGTGAAGTTCAGGTTGGGCTCGGCATCGAAGTACTCGTCACCCAGGTTTCGCCCGCCGACGATGGCCATGCTGTTGTCCACCAGGAACAGCTTATTGTGCATGCGCCGGTGCTGACGCGACAGGTTGAGCAACCGGCCCATGGCGCGTGTGACCCCAGTGGCGCGCCCCAGGTGCAGGGGGTTGAACACACGGATCTGGATGTTCGAGTGAGCGGCGAGGGTGCCCATGATTGCATCCAGGCCGTCACTGGTGGTGTCGTCCAGCAGAATGCGCACGCGCACGCCCCGGTCGGCCGCCCGCAACAGCTCATGGACCAGGGCGCGGGTGCTGAGTCCGTCATGGACGATGTAGTACTGCACGTCGATGCTGGCCTGCGCATTGCGTATCAACTCGGCGCGCGCCCGGAAAGCCTCGTTGCTGTTGGGGAGTAGGCGAAAGCCGGAACGGCCTTCATAAGGGGCTGCCTGGCGCAGCACCGAGCGGCCGAACGATGAGCCATCGGCGGGCAGGGCTTGACTGGTTTGGCGCGGCGTATCGACGCTGGCGCAGCCGCAGACGCCGAGCAGCAGCGTCAGCAGCAAGGGTAGGGCTCGCTGGAGTTTCAACGGTGGATCGTCCTGTGCAGCAGGGCTTTGGGATTGGACAGTGGCGGGCAACGCAAAGTTACGTCGCGATGATGTCCTCGTCCAGCAAGCGTTGGGCGGTCTCACCAACCTTGCGCACCGCCGCCTCGATTTGCGCAGTGGGCCTGGCGGCGAAGTTCATGCGCAGGCAGTGACGGAACTTGCCGGAAGCGGAAAAGATGCTGCCCACGGCCACTTGTACGCCTTGCTCCAACAAGGCGTGATTGAGCTGCAAGGTATCGAAATGTTCCGGCAATTCCACCCATAGCATGAAGCCGCCTTGCGGACGGCTTACGCGGGTGCCTTGCGGAAAATACCGGGTCACCCAGTCGCTCATCAATTCACGGCTGCGTTGGTACTGGCTGCGCATGCGCCGCACATGGGGTTGGTAATGCCCGTTGGCGATGAAGTCCGCCACCGCCAATTGAGGCTGACTGGCGGTGCTGCCCGTGCTGATGTACTTCATGTGCAGGACCCGCTCCAGGTAGCGCCCAGGCGCTACCCAACCGACACGCAGGCCAGGGGCAAGCGTCTTGGAAAATGAACTGCACAACAGCACGCGGCCTTGCGTATCGAATGACTTGACCGTCCGTGGCCGAGGGTAGGTATAGGCCAGGTCACCGTAGACATCGTCCTCGAGAATGGCTACGTCGTAGCGCTGTGCAAGGTTCAACAGGGCCTTTTTACGAGCCTCAGGCATGATGTAGCCCAGCGGGTTGTTGCAACTTGGGGTGATCTGGATGAGCTTGATCGGCCACTGCTCAAGGGCCAGTTCGAGCGCCTCGAGGCTGATGCCTGTCACCGGGTCTGTGGGGATCTCCAGCGCCTTCATGCCCAGGCCCTTGAGCGTCTGCATGGCGCCATGGAAGCTGGGCGAGTCCACCGCAACGATATCGCCAGGCTCGCACACGGCGCGGATGCTGCACGACAAAGCTTCGTGGCAGCCTGTCGTCACCACCAACTCAGAGGGCGAGAGCCTGCACCCAGAGTCCAGGGCCAGGCGTGCCACCTGTTCACGCAAGGCCAGGTTGCCGTGGATATTGTCGTAATACAGCCCGGGCATGTCCTGGCGACGGCTGAGCCTGGCGAGGCTGCGCAACAGCGGCTTGAGGGTAGGGCTCTCGATGTCCGGCATGCCCCGTCCAAGCTGTATCACACCCGGTTGCGGGGTACTGCGCACCAGCTCCAGAACCTGCTCCCATTGGGAAATGTCCACCGGGCGCTGGGCGGGCCGGCTGACCGCCGGCAAGGCCGGCAGGTGGCGATGGTCGCTCACGAAGTAGCCGGACTTTGGCCGTGGCGAGACCATGCCACTGTCTTCGAGCATGCGGTAGGCCTGCTGCACGGTGCTCAGGCTCACCCCGTGCTCCACGCTCAGTGCCCGCACCGATGGCAGCCGCTGGCCGGGCCGATAGAGGCCCTGTTCGATACGCGCGCCGAGTACCTCGGCAAGGTTCAGGTAGAGCGTCACGTCATACTCCTGGGCTGCGCCGGTCAACGCACCATACAGATTGGCAGAAAAGGCAGCATTCAGTTACCTGCGAGCCCGATCTGTATCCAAATAATAACGCTTTTTTGGATCTGTATTGTCAGGCCGTGCACCCGGCATGCTGTCCCCACATTGTCATCGAAAGGGAGACAGCAGCGATGGGAAGCTTGAGCGATGTGCGCATCGAACAGTCGGTAGGCGAAAAAGAAGCCCTGCAGCGAAGCAAAACCCACGCTGCGCCCCAGGCGTTGAGCCGCTGGCGGCTGATGTTGCGCCGCTGGCACACCCGCAGGGCGCTGTTACAGTTGAGCGACCATGAACTGCGCGATGTGGGTCTCAGCTGGCAAGAGGCGCGCTCAGAAGGCTGCAAGCCTTTCTGGAAGCCGTGACTGCTTTCACACCAGCTCCTTGAGCCTGTGCCACAGCATGCCCAAGGCCAGTAAAGGTGAGCGCAAGTGCTTGCCCCCTGGGAACGTCATGTGTGGCACCTTTGCAAACAAGTCGAAACGCCCGCTTTGCTGGCCGCTGATGGCTTCCCCGAGCAGACGGGCGGCCAGGTGAGTAGCGTTCAGCCCGTGGCCTGCGTAGGCCTGGGCGTAGTAAACGTTCGGCTGATCAGGCAGGCGGCCCACCTGGGGCAGGCGGTTGGCGCCGATCCCGATCATGCCGCCCCACTGGTAATCGATGCGTACGTCGGCCAGCTGAGGGAACACGCGCAGCATCTTGGGCCGCATGTAGGCGGCGATATCCTTTGGATCGCGCCCGGAATAATGGCAAGCGCCGCCGAACAGCAGCCGGTGATCTGCGCTCAGGCGGTAGTAGTCCAGCGCCACGCGCTGGTCGCACACGGCCATGTTCTGTGGCAACAGCGAGCGTGCACGCGCTTCACCCAGCGGCTCGGTGGCGATGAGGTAACTGCCGGCGGGCAATACCTTGCCGCCCAGCTCACCGTTCAAACCATTGAGGTAGGCGTTACAGCACAGGACCAGCGTTTGCGCCCGGACCCGGCCCTGGGCGGTGTGTACCTGCACCTGCGGGCCATAGTCGATGCGGGTCACCTCGGACTGCTCGTGGAGTTTCACACCCAGGCGCGCGGCTGCCGCGGCTTCGCCCAACGCCAGGTTAAGGGGGTGCAAGTGGCCAGAGCCCATGTCCACCAGCCCGCCTGCATAGCGCTGCGAGCCCACCACATCGTGAATGTCATCCTTTGCGACCAGCCGCAGTTCGTGGGCGTAACCCAGGCTGCGTAAGTGTTCGGCCTCTTCGGCCAGGCCCGCCATTTGCGCCGGCTTGTTGGCCAGGTCGCAATAGCCCCAGGTCAAGTCGCAGGCGATGGCGTGCCGCGCTACACGATCGCGCACGATCTGCACGGCCTCCAGCCCCATCAGTTGCAAGTCGCGAACGCCCTGCTCGCCGATGACCGGCAGGAACTGCTCCAGACCATGGCCGACCCCGCGGATCAACTGCCCACCGTTGCGCCCACTGGCGCCCCAGCCGATCTTGCGCGCTTCGAGCAGGATCACCGAGAAGCCACGCTCGGCCAACTCCAGGGCCGTGTTCAAACCGGAGTAGCCACCACCGACGATGCACACATCGGCGGTGTGCTCGCCTTGCAGATAGGCATGATCAGGGTGAGGCGCGCTGCTGGCGGCGTAGTAAGAAGCGGCATGCTGCGCGCTGTGGATCATTGGACGAGTCCTGGTGCGTGGGCTGGAACGGGAGAATAAGCCGCAGGCCCAGGGCGGGCAACCGGCCTATAATGGGCGGACCTTTTCAACCTGTGCCTCGTCATGTCCTGCGACCGCCACAAGATCCACTTCCTGCGCGAACTCATCCCTTCTTTCGAATGCGAGCCTGGCTGCCATGACTGCTGCGGGCCGGTTACCACCTCGGCGCAAGAGATGGCTCGGCTGCCGCGCAAATCCCAGGCCGAACAGGACGCTGCCCTGGAGCGCCTGGACTGCGTCCATCTGGGGCCCCAGGGCTGCACGGTATATGAAGAGCGGCCACTGATCTGTCGCCTGTTCGGTACCACCCCACGACTGGCCTGCCCGCGTGGTCGTGGGCCCGAACCCATGATCGACCCTGCGGCCGAGCAACTGGTGCACCAGTTCATTGCCACCACCCGGCAAGTGCTGGTCTAGGCGTTTGCGGTAGGGCCCGGCGTCAGTCCGGGATCGGCAGGCAGAGACTTTCCTTCACCTCCTCCATCACGATGTAGCTTTTGGACTCACGCACGTGGGGCAGCTTGAGCAGGATGTCGCCAAGCAGCTTGCGATACGAAGCCATTTCCGAAATGCGCGCCTTGACCAGGTAGTCGAAGTCGCCGGAAACCAAGTGGCATTCGAGCACGTGCGGCAGCTTCAGGACTGCCCGGCGAAACTCCTCGAAGGTATCGCCAGACTTGTAGTCCAGGCTGATTTCCACGAAGACCAGCAGGCTGCCCTTGAGGTGCTGTGGGTTCAGGCGGGCGTTATAGCCCATGATGATGCCTTCACGTTCCAGCCGGCGCACGCGCTCGGTGCACGGCGTGGTGGAGAGGCCGACCTTCTCGCCCAGTTCGGTGAAGGAGATACGCCCGTCGCTCTGCAGGATGCGCAGGATGTTCCGGTCGATCTTGTCCAGCTCACGCTTACTTTGATGCTGGGTTCTCATAGGGGATGCCCCTCCGTAAAAGGCCATTGTGCCGAGAATTCTCGCCAATAATAGGCTTTTATATAGTGAATTGCACTGCTCTCGAATTCCTATACTTCGCCCATCAATGGCAGTCCAACAACACACCGCGGCAGGCCGCGAGGGGAAAGAAACGATGCGAGTTCTGGTACTTGGTAGCGGCGTGATCGGAACCGCCAGTGCCTATTACCTGGCCCGGCAAGGGTTCGAAGTGACGGTGGTGGACCGCCAGCCAGCGGTGGCCATGGAAACCAGCTTTGCCAACGCCGGCCAGATCTCGCCTGGCTATGCCTCGCCGTGGGCGGCGCCGGGGGTGCCTCTGAAAGCCGTTAAATGGCTGCTCGAGCGCCACGCTCCGCTTGCCATCAAGCTGACCGGTGACGTAGACCAGTACCTGTGGATGGCCCAGATGCTGCGCAACTGCACGGCCAACCGCTATGCCGTGAACAAGGAGCGCATGGTGCGGTTGTCCGAGTACAGCCGCGACTGCCTCGACGAACTGCGCGCCGAAACCGGCATTGCGTACGAGAATCGTAGCCTGGGCACCACCCAGCTGTTCCGCACCCAGGCCCAGGTCGATGCAGCTGCCAAGGATATCGCCGTGCTTGAGCAATCAGGCGTGCCTTATGAATTGCTCGACCGCGATGGCATCGCCCGCGTCGAACCTGCCCTGGCCAGTGTGAAGGGCATTCTCGCCGGCGCCCTGCGCCTACCCAACGACCAGACCGGCGATTGCCAGTTGTTCACCACCAAACTGGCAGAAATGGCCCGCAACCTGGGCGTGGAGTTCCGCTTCGGGCAGGACATCCAGCGCCTGGATCATGCAGGTGACCGCATCAACGGTGTCTGGATCGATGGCAAGCTCGAAACCGCCGACCGCTACGTGCTGGCATTGGGCAGCTATTCGCCGCAGATGCTCAAGCCCCTGGGCATCAAGGCGCCGGTCTATCCGTTGAAGGGCTACTCCCTGACCGTACCCATCACCAACGGTGACATGGCGCCTGCCTCGACCATCCTCGACGAAACATACAAGGTCGCCATCACCCGTTTCGACAACCGTATCCGTGTTGGAGGTATGGCTGAGATCGCCGGCTTCGACCTGTCGCTCAACCCCCGCCGACGCGAAACGCTGGAGATGATCGTCAACGACCTCTATCCTCGCGGCGGTGATTTGAGCCAGGCCAGTTTCTGGACTGGGCTGCGTCCCGCGACGCCAGACGGTACCCCCATCGTGGGTGCAACCGCCTTCCGTAACCTGTTCCTCAATACAGGTCACGGCACGCTGGGCTGGACCATGGCCTGTGGCTCGGGTCGTCTGCTGGCTGACCTGATCGCGCGCAAGAAACCGCAGATCAGTGCAGAGGGGCTGGACATCTCGCGCTATGGCAGTAGCCGCGAAGTGGCCCGTCACGGGCATGGTTCGCCCGCTCATCAGCAGTGAGCCATCCATTGGGATATTCGCCGGTGACCTGCGAATGCCCCAGCTTCGATTTCAACCCGTATGACTTATAAGGCAGCCGCATGCGCCCCGCCCGTGCCCTGATCGACCTCCAGGCCCTGCGCCACAATTACCGTCTCGCCCGCGAACTGACCGGTGCCAAGGCGCTTGCCGTGATCAAGGCCGACGCCTACGGCCATGGTGCTGTGCGCTGCGCGTTGGCGCTCGAGCCCGAAGCGGACGGGTTTGCCGTGGCCTGCATCGAGGAGGCGCTGGAGCTGCGTGCGGCCGGCATCAGGGGCCCGGTCCTGCTGCTGGAGGGCTTCTTCGAGGCAAGTGAGCTGCCGTTGATCGTCGAACATGACCTGTGGTGCGTCGTGCATTCGGCCTGGCAATTGGAGGCCATCGAGAAAAGCCCGCTGGCCAGCCCGCTCACCGTCTGGCTCAAGCTCGATACCGGCATGCACCGTGTAGGGCTGCATCCCAAGGACTATCGCGATGCCTATGAGCGCCTGCTGGCCTGCGGCAAGGTAGGGCGCATTGTGCTCATGAGCCATTTCGCCCGTGCCGATGAGCTGGGTGCGCAGGCCACGGCCGAGCAGATTGCCGTTTTCGAAACCGCACGCCAGGGCTTGGCAGCAGAATGCAGCCTGCGCAACTCCCCAGCCGTGCTGGGTTGGCCCCAGGCAGCCGGTGATTGGGTGCGCCCAGGGCTGATGCTCTATGGCGCAACGCCGTTCGATATGCCCCAAGCTCAGGCCCAACGCCTGCAGCCGGTCATGACACTGCAGTCGCGGGTCATCAGTGTGCGGGAGCTGCCGGCCGGCGAGCCGGTGGGTTACGGCGCCACGTTCGTCAGCACGCGGCCCACCCGTGTAGGCGTGGTCGCCATGGGCTACGCCGACGGTTACCCTCGCCAGGCGCCCAACGGTACGCCGGTCATCGTTGCTGGCAGCCGGGCCCCGCTCATCGGTCGCGTGTCGATGGACATGCTGAGCATCGACCTGACCGACGTGCCGCAGGCGACCGTCGGCAGCCCAGTCGAACTATGGGGCAAGCAGGTCCATGCCGCTGAGGTGGCGAGCCAGGCCGGTACCATTCCTTACCAGATCTTCTGCAATCTCAAGCGGGTGCCCCGGGAATACATTGGGGACTAGGGCGTCAGGCGGGTGGTGTGTTGTAAATACTGAACGGCGTTGCCATGATATCGTTCACATCCACCCGCATAACCCGTCTCAGGAGGCTCCAGCTTTGGACGTCGGCGAACGACTGCAAGCCATCCGCACGCTCAAGGGCCTGTCTCAGCGTGAACTCGCCAAGCGCGCAGGGGTTACCAACAGCACCATCTCGATGATCGAGAAAAACAGTGTGAGCCCGTCGATCAGTTCGCTGCGCAAGGTACTGAGCGGCATTCCCATGTCCATGGTCGAGTTCTTTTCCGTGGAGCTCGAACCCGAGAGCCCTGCGCAGATCGTCTACAAAGCCCACGAACTGATCGACATCTCCGATGGTGCGGTGACCATGAAGCTGGTTGGCAAATCGCACCGCAACCGTGCCATCGCTTTTCTGACCGAGGTGTACCCGCCCGGCGCCGACACCGGTGCCGAAATGCTGACCCATGATGGCGAAGAGACTGGCATTCTGCTTGAAGGCCGCCTGGAATTGGTGGTCGGTACCGAGCTGTTCATTCTCGAAGCAGGCGACAGCTATTACTTCGAAAGTACCCGCCCGCACCGTTTTCGCAACCCGTTCGAACAGCCAGCACGCTTGATCAGCGCCGCCACCCCCTCGAACTTTTGATCCAGCGCAGTGCATTGACGCGTCAATACCCCTTTCCTGTGTAGGGTCGTTTCCCGGCTTCGGGCTTGCCGTTATACTTTTCGGCGCTCGAGGATCCGTGGCCGCGAGCATGATTAGCCACCATGAGGGTGTTCGCGTGAATCAAGTCAAGAAGATGCTGGCCATCCCGGCCGCCGTACTGGCCCTGTGGGCAATTACCGCTACCGCTGCGACCAATGACGATATCGCCAAGCGCCTGGAACCGGTCGGTAAGGTGTGTATCCAGGGCCAGGAATGCAAGGGCATGGCCGTGACCGCCAGCGCTGGCGCCGGGTCTGCCAGAACGCCCGACGACATCATCGCCAAGCATTGCACGGCCTGCCATGGCACGGGCCTGCTCGGCGCGCCGAAAGTGGGCGACAGCGCAGCCTGGAAGGAGCGTGCCGACCACCAGGGTGGGTTGGATGGCATCCTGGCCAAGGCCATCACGGGCATCAACGCCATGCCGCCCAAGGGCACCTGCGCGGATTGTTCGGATGATGAGCTAAAGGCCGCTATTGAGAAGATGTCTGGCCTGTAAGTTACTGCAATGTGCTGCGTAGCAGTCCCAGTATTCTAGCTTCGCATCTTGCCTTGCCGGGGCCGCTTCGCGGCCCATCGCGGCGCGAGGCCGCTCCCACACGGGGGGCGCTGGCCCTTAGAGGCGGTGAAAGGCAGTTGCTCCTGCAATCGCGCTACTTCAGCCATCCCACGATCACAGGAGCGGCCTCGTGCCGCGATGGGCTGCGCAGCAGCCCCGGAGATGTGAGCACTATCGCTAATTGCCGGGGCCGCTCCTACAGGCACCGCGTACGCTTATACCTTCGCTGAGCCTGAAGGCCACCGAATTGTCGAGTGGCTGCCAGTGCTTGTCCAATTGTCTGCGCCTTCCGCTTCCCGCCCAGGCAACCAACCATTCCACCTGCCTGTCGAACCTCCTGAACCCAAGCACGAACCAGGAGGCCTCGATGCACCTCAGTTCCATCGACCAGGCCGTCGAACAGGTCCTGTCCCGCCTGCCAACCCATATCCACATGGGCCTGCCGCTGGGCCTGGGCAAACCCAATGCGTTCGTCAACGCACTTTATGCCCGCATCCGTGAGTTGCCCGAACGCCGTCTGACCATCTATACAGCCCTCTCCCTGGGGCGACCAGCGCTGGGTGATGGCTTGCAGCAACGCTTGCTCGAGCCCTTCGTCGAGCGCGTGTTCGGCGACTACGAAGAGCTTCACTATCTGGCCGACCTGCGCAATGACAGCCTGCCGCCGAACATTCGCGTAGAACAATTCTTCATGCAGCCCGGCAGCCTGCTTGCCAGTGAGTCGGCTCAACAGGATTACGTCAGCAGCAACTACAGCCATGCCGCGCGAGACATCAATGCCAAGGGTCTGAACCTCATCGCCCAGCTGGTGGCGGCTACGCCGGAGCGGCCTGTCCATCTGAGCCTGGCCTGCAACCCGGACATCACCCTGGACCTGTTACCCATGGTCGAACGCCGCCGTGCCGCCGGCGAGACCATTCTCATGCTGGGTCAGGTGCATGCGCAGCTGCCCTACATGCCCGGTGATGCCGAACTGCCAATGGATGCGTTCGACCTGTTGCTGGACGAAGCCGAGCAGCGCCAACTGTTTTCAACGCCCAACATGCCGGTCACCATACAGGACCACTGCATCGGCCTGCATGCCAGCAGCCTGGTGCGCGACGGCGGCACCCTGCAGATCGGGATTGGTGCCATGGGCGACGCGGTTGCCGCCGCGCTGCTCGCCCGCCAGAGCGATAACGTTGCCTACCGTGCAGCGCTCGACGGCCTTGGCGCGGGCACCACGCAGGCACTGATCGAGCGGGAAGGGGGGCTCGCGCCCTTCGAACAGGGGCTGTATGGCTGTAGCGAGATGTTCGTCAACGGGCTGTTGGCGCTGGCCGAGGCGGGCGTGCTGCGGCGTGCTGTGGATGACCGGGGAGTGATCCTGCACGGGGGGTTCTTCCTCGGCCCGCAAGCGTTCTACCAGCGCTTGCGCGACATGCCCCTTGAGCAGCGCGCACGGTTTGCCATGACCGGGATCAATTTCGTCAACGAGCTCTACGGTGACGAACAGCTCAAGCGTCGCCAGCGACAAGACGCACGCTTTATCAATACGGTGTTCGGCATGACCCTGCTCGGTGCGGGTGTGGCCGATCAGCTCGAAGACGGGCGAGTGTTGAGCGGGGTAGGTGGGCAGTACAACTTCGTCGCCCAAGGGCACGCGCTGGAAGGTGGCCGCTCGATACTGCTGCTGCGCAGTTGGCGCGAAGCGGGCGGCGAGGTGTCGTCGAACATCTTCTGGAACTACGGCCATTGCACCATTCCCCGCCACCTGCGCGATATCGTGGTGACCGAATATGGCATCGCCGACCTCAGGGGGCAGACCGACAGCGAGGTCATTGCGCGATTGCTTGCGGTGTGTGACGCCCGGTTCCAGCAGAGCCTGATCGTGCAGGCCAAAAACGCTGGCAAATTGGCGGAAGATTTTCAGCTCGACAGGCGTTTTGCCGATAACACGCCGCAGCGCCTGGCCGCGGTCCAGGCACAGCACCCACAGCTGTTCCCGGAATACCCCATGGGGACCGATTTCACGGTTGAAGAGCAGGACTTGCTACGGGCACTGAACTGGTTGAAAAGCAAGTTCAAGCTCAGCGAGGCGCTCGAACTGGGCAAGGCCACGCTGGAGGCGCCAGAGCCGCAAGGGTATGAGCGGCATCTGGCACGGATGCAACTTGACCAGCCTCAGGGGCTAAAAGAAGCGCTGTACCAACGGTTGCTGTTGGCGGGCCTGGCGGCGACTTGAAACCGGCAGGGGGCTGCCACGCAGCCCCCTGTGCCCGGATGCGAGCGAGCCGGTGCCGCATCACTCGATGAAGCTGACCACACCGCCTTCCAGCGATTTCACTCGCGCCAGCGACTCCACGCGATAGCCTTGGCGATCCAGCTCAGCGCGCCCGCCCTGGAACGATTTCTCGATCACGATCCCCAGGCCTACCACGGTCGCCCCGGCCTGCTTGATGATCGATATCAGCGCCTGGGACGCCTTGCCGTTGGCCAGGAAGTCATCCATCACCAGCACCCGATCGCTGCTGCTCAGGTGGCGCGGCGAAATGGCCACGGTGTTCTCGGTCTGCTTGGTGAACGAATACACAGAA
Organism: Pseudomonas sp. DE0157; assembly: GCF_007678615.1. Classification (NCBI taxonomy): domain Bacteria; kingdom Pseudomonadati; phylum Pseudomonadota; class Gammaproteobacteria; order Pseudomonadales; family Pseudomonadaceae; genus Pseudomonas; species Pseudomonas sp. DE0157. Next base: position 355,320 of record NZ_VEJN01000002.1, on the reverse strand, counting down.
GCCGTCAGCAGGTTTTCGGTGAGGGTCAGCGACTGGTGCTTGCGCGCGAAGATCACCGGCACGCCCAGCTTCAACCCGGTCATCACCGCAGGCGCGATGCCCGACGCCTCGATGGTGACGATCTTGGTCACGCCGGCATCGGCGAACAAGCGGGCGAACTCGTCACCGATCAGCTGCATCAGCGCCGGGTCGATCTGATGGTTGAGAAACGCATCGACTTTGAGAACCTGGTCGGAAAGCACGATGCCTTCTTCGCGAATCTTCTGATGCAGTGCTTCCACTATGGTATTCCTCGGAACAGAAATGGCCGCAAACAGCGGCAGTGTTTAAGAGTAATGGTTGATCAGCGTTTGAGCATCGCCCGGATGTCGGCCAGGGCATTGTTGCCGCGTGCGGCCTTGACCTCGACCGGTGCATCGTCCAGCCCTTCCCAGGACAGGTCTTCGGGGGGCAGTTCGTCGAGGAAGCGACTGGGCGTGCAGTCGATGATTTCCCCGTATTGCTTGCGTTTGGCGGCGAACGTGAACGCCAGCGTCTGGCGTGCGCGGGTAATACCCACATAAGCCAGGCGGCGCTCTTCCTCGATGGTGTCGGCCTCGATGCTGGAGCGGTGAGGCAGGATCTCCTCCTCCATGCCCATGATGAACACGTAGGGAAATTCCAGGCCCTTGGACGCGTGCAGGGTCATCATCTGCACACCGTCGGCGTTTTCTTCCTCTTCCTGCTGGCGCTCGAGCATGTCGCGCAGCACCAACTTGCCGATGGCGTCCTCAATGGTCATGTCACCCTCTTCGTCCTTCTCGAGGGTGTTCTTCAGCGCTTCGACCAGGAACCAGACATTGCTGATGCGAAACTCCGCGGCCTTGTCGCTGGCGGTCTGCTGGCGGATCCAGTTTTCGTAGTCGATGTCGCGGATCATTTCATGCAGGGCGGCTATGGGGTCGTCCAGCGCCACCTTGTGGCGCACACCGTCCAGCCAGTGCTTGAAGCGCTGCAAGCGCTCGGTGTAGCGCGCATCCAGGTGCTCGCCCAGGCCCAGTTCCTCACTGGCGGCATACATCGAAATGCCCCGGCCGGTGGCATAGTTGCCGAGCTTTTCCAAGGTGGTCGAGCCGATTTCCCGGCGCGGCACGTTGATGACACGTAGGTAGGCGTTGTCGTCGTCAGGGTTCACCAGCAGGCGCAGGTAGGCCATGAGGTCCTTGACTTCCTGACGGCCAAAGAAGCTGTTGCCGCCGGAAAGACGGTAAGGCACCTGGTGGTGCTGCAACTTCAGCTCGATCAGCTTGGCCTGGTAGTTGCCGCGGTACAGGATGGCGAAATCGCTGTAGGGACGGTTGGTACGCAGGTGCAGCGTGAGGATTTCCATCGCCACGCGCTCGGCCTCGGCATCCTCGTTCTTGCAACGTATCACCCGGATCTCATCGCCCACGCCCATCTCGCTCCACAGCTGTTTCTCGAACGCGTGCGGGTTGTTGGCGATCAGCACGTTGGCGCAGCGCAGGATGCGGCTGGTGGAACGGTAGTTCTGCTCCAGCATAACCACTTTCAGTGAGGGATAGTCCTCCTTGAGCAGCATCAGGTTCTCGGGGCGCGCGCCGCGCCAGGCATAGATCGACTGGTCGTCGTCGCCCACCACGGTGAACTGGTTGCGCATGCCGATCAGCATCTTCACCAGCAGATACTGGCTGGCGTTGGTGTCCTGGTATTCGTCCACCAACAGATAACGCACGCGATTCTGCCAGCGCTCGAGCACCTCGGGGTGTTCCTGGAACAACTTGACCGGTTGCAGGATCAGGTCGTCGAAGTCCACGGCGTTGAACGCCTTGAGCGTGCGCTGATAGTGGGTGTAAACGACCGCAGCGGTCTGCTCGCGCGGGTTGCGTGCTTTCTCCAGGGCCTCGGGAGGCAGGATCAGGTCGTTCTTCCAGGCACCGATCATGTTCTTGATTTCGTCGATGCCGTCGTCGCCGGAGTACTCCTTCTGCATGATGTCCGACAGTAGGGCTTTGATATCCGACTCGTCGAAGATCGAAAAACCAGGCTTGTAGCCCAGGCGTTCGTGCTCCTTGCGGATGATGTTCAGGCCCAGGTTGTGGAACGTGCAGACCGTCAGCCCTCGGCCTTCGCCCGGACGCAGCAGGCTGGCAACCCGCTCCTTCATCTCGCGGGCGGCCTTGTTGGTGAAGGTCATGGCCACGATGTACTGGGCGCGAATACCGCAGTTCTGGATGAGGTGGGCAATTTTGCGCGTAATGACGCTGGTCTTGCCCGAACCTGCACCGGCGAGCACCAAAAGAGGGCCGCCGACATAGTCACGGGCTTCCTGCTGCCGGGGATTGAGTCGGGACATGCTAGAAACCGGGGGTCGCCAGAAAATAGCCGCGCATTCTAACAGGCATGCGTGTTCATGGCGTGACCGTCTGACGTTCGAGTCAGACTTTCGAAACGATCATTAGCGCCGCTAATGCTTGCGCCTGAAAAAATCGTATTTGCTGGTCTGTCTGCTTTCGCGCAGGATGCACGACAAAATACGTCGGACCAGGCTGTTAAAAGGCGCGCTCACAAGTGAAAATCATTTCCATTAGATGCGCCGGTTTGTTCATCGGTCTACGTTGCATCGTCGAGCCTTAAGGAGCCGTCTTGTCCGCGCCTGTCGAACCTATGCGTTTGCTGCTGTTGGCCAGTGAGCCCGAGTGGGCGGCCTTGCTGCACGCGTGCATGCCTGCCTTGAAGGGCGCGGCCGTACTGCTCACGGCACCCGACTGGGATGCCGTCGACAGTCTGTTCAGCCGCGACCGGCAGGCCGTGGTGCTGACCACGCCAGCGTTGCAGCCAGCACCCGGTCGTTGTGAACTGCCGACCATCCTGCTGTTGCACAGCGAGCCAGAGGCGGCGCCCAGCGGCGTCAGCGACTGGCTAGTGAGCGACCAAGTCAATGTCGACAGCCTGCGTCGCTGCCTGCGCCACGTGCGCGAGCGAGGTGTACTGGTAGCCACCCTGCAACGCTTGGCCGAGCAAGACCCTTTGACCGGCATCGCCAACCGCCAGGGCTTCCAGGCCTTGCTGGCCACGCGCCTGGCCGACCATGACGGGCGCGGCGTCGCCCTAGGGCATCTGGACCTGGACAACTTTCGCCATGTCAATGACGCCCTGGGGCACCAGAGTGGGGATCGCCTTATCCTGCAGGTTGTACTACGTCTGAAGCATCAACTCGAAGCAGGCGACCAGCTGGCACGCCTGGGCAGTGACGAGTTCGCCTTGCTGATCGACACCCGCCGCGACCCAGGGCGTGCCGAGTGGATGGCCGAGCGCATCGTCGAGGCATTGGCCGAGCCCTACTGGGTCGATGGCGAAAGCCTGCTGCTCGGTTGCAGCCTGGGCCTGGCCCACGCCCGCGCCCAGAGTGGCGCCGACCCGCTGATGTGGCATGCGCACATCGCCATGCGTCAGGCCAAGGCCACCCAGGGCTGTACCTTCCATGTCTTCAACGAGCGCATCAATCGCCACGCACGCAGCCTGGCCGATCTCGAAAGCGAGCTGCGCCGGGCCTTGCGCCGTGACGAGCTGGAGCTTCACTATCAGCCGCGCTTGAACCTGGCTGATGGGCGGATCGTCGGTCTCGAAGCGCTGGTGCGCTGGCGCCACGCCGAACGGGGCTTGCTGCCGCCCAGTGAGTTCGTGCCATTGGCCGAGCAAAGCGGGTTGATCGTGCCGCTGGATTACTGGGTCATCGCCCGTGCCCTGCGCGACATGCAGGCCCTGAACACACAGGGGCTTGCGCCGTTGCACATGGCGGTCAATCTCAGTTTCCGGCAGTTTCAGGACAGCCAGTTGCTGGCAACCTTGAGCCGGCTGATCGCCGAGTACGGTGTCGATGCCCACTGGCTGGAATTCGAGCTGACCGAAACGGCCGTGATGCGGCGCAATGAGCGGGTGCGGCAGACCATGGATGCACTGGGCCGCCTGGGCGTGCGCTTCTCGCTGGACGACTTTGGCACAGGGTTCTCTTCGTTCGTGCACCTCAACAGCCTGCCGATCACCTTGCTCAAGGTGGACCGCAGTTTCGTTGCGAAGATGGATATGCGCGAAGAGAACCGCAAGCTGGTGCATGCCATGATCAACCTGGCCCACAACCTCAACCTCGAAGTGGTGGCCGAGGGCGTCGAAAGCGAAGCGCAATTGGCCTTGCTGCGCGGGTTTGGCTGCAACCAGGTACAGGGTTTCCTGGTCAGCAAGCCCCTGCCGGTAGACGCGCTGATCCCGTTCCTGCTGCAGTCGTCACACCGCCAAGTGGGGGTTGCAGGCTAGCTGTCCGCCCCCTCTGGCCAATGCGCAAAGCCACCTCAATGGGTTGAAATCAGGCAGATGTGGCCGTTGCGGCGCGTGTTCCGGCGTGGCGCAACAGCCGCCGCATCCGCCATTCGAAGCCGAAGGTCAGCGCCACCGAGGCGCACGCCAGCCCCAAGGCCAGCCCCCACCAGACGCCCAGCGCGCCCCCGCCAAAGACGAAAGTGAACAACCAGGCGCTGGGTGCCCCGATGAGCCAGTAGCACACCAGCCCGATCAGGAACGTAGTCTTGGCGTCTTTCAGTCCACGAATAGAGCCCATGGCGATGGTCTGCACGCCATCGAACAGCTCGAACCAGGCGGCTACCATCAGCAGCTGGACCGCCAGCTGGAAGATGGCGGCAAATGCCGGGTCGGCCCTGTCGATAAACAGCCCTACCAATGCGTCTGGCAGCAACCAGAACAGCGCAGCGAAGGCGAACATCAGCATGGCCCCGAAGCCGATCCCCACCCGGCCAGCGCTGCGCGCGGCGAGCAAGTTGCCCGCACCGTAGTAATGGCCTACGCGCATGGTCACGGCATAGGACAGGCCAGTGGGCACCATGAAGGCGGTCGACACGATCTGCAGGGCGATTTGGTGCGCGCCCAACTCGGTACTGCCCAGTACGCCCATGCACAGCGCCGCAAAAGCGAACAGCCCTACTTCCACCATGTAGGTGCCGCCGATCGGCAGGCCCAGCCGCCACAGCTCGCCCAACGCTGGCAGCGATGGCCGCGACAGGCCCTTGCGCAGCGGGTAGGCGGCATAAGCCGGGTGCCAGCGGATGTACAGCGCCAGGGCAATGGCCATGCCCATCGAGACCACCGCAGTGACCAGGCCGATGCCCATCAGACCAAGCTTGGGCAGGCCGAACATGCCTTCGATCAGCGCAACGTTCAGCAAGTAGTTGAGTACGGTGCCTACCAGGCTGATGACCATCACCGGCGTAGAGCGGCCCAGGGCGCTAGTGAAGCCACGCAAGGCCATGAAGGTCAGGTAGCCCGGCAACGCCAGCGGCAGCAGGGTGAGAAACTCGGCCGCCGAGGCGACGTTGTCAGGCTGCTGCCCGAAAAGCAGCAGCACAGGTTCGAGGTTCCACAGCACCAGCGCCGCGAACAAGGCCAGGCCCCAGGCCAGCCACAGGCCGCTTTGCGCCAGCCGTGTGGCGCCCTCGATGTCATTGGCGCCTCGGCGGAAGGCTACAAGGGTGCCGACCGCCGCGATGACGCCCAGGCAGAAGATGGACACGAACGAATAGCCCGCCGCGCCCAACCCGCCACCGGCCAAGGCCTGCGGGCTGATGCGTGCCATCATCAGGGTGTCGGTCAGTACCATGAGCATGTGCGCCAGCTGCGAGGCGATCAGCGGGCCTGCCAAGCGCAGTAATGCCTTGAGCTCGTGGGTAGGTGCGACGTGCATGGATGTGATCCTTGGCGAAGACGGTGGCGGACGAAGGGCGATTCTGAGGCCTGGGTCAGCTTTTAACAAAAGGATAAATGCGATCATTGGCATGAGTTTTAATCATGGCGATATGATGCGCAGTTCGCCGTTTCTCCACTGAACAAGGAACCTCATGACCCGCAAGCTACCGCCCCTTTATGCGTTGCGTGCATTCGAAGCTACGGCGAGGTTGAACTCATTCACCCGTGCTGGCGAAGCGTTGTCCATTACCCAAAGCGCGGTCAGCCGGCACATTCGCACGCTGGAGGATCACTTTGCCTGCCGACTGTTCGTGCGCAGTGGCCGCAGCCTGCAACTGACCGAAGCTGCACGGGTACTGCTACCGGGTGTGCGCGAAGGCTTTGCCGCGCTTGAGCGTGCTTGTGACACGTTGCGCGGTGAAGACGAGATGCTGCGCATGAAGGCGCCGTCCACCCTGACCATGCGTTGGTTGCTGGCCCGGCTGAGCCGCTTCCGTCGGCTGCAACCTGGCAATGAAGTGCAACTGACCAGTGCCTGGATGGACGTCGACCATGTGGACTTCAACCAGGAACCTTTCGATTGCGCGGTGCTGCTGGGCGATGGGGTGTTCCCGGCGGAGTGGGAGGTACGCAAGCTGTTCCCCGAACTGCTGGTGCCGGTGGGTGCACCAGGGCTGTTGGATGACGGGCCCTGGACCGCGGCGCGCCTTGCGAGTAGCGAACTGCTGCACCCTACAATGGACAAGCGTGACTGGCGGGTATGGCTGGAGCGCCTGGGCCTGAGTAGCAGGGTTTCGCTCAAGGGCGGGCAGGTGTTCGACACGTTGGAACTGGGCATGATTGCAGCGGCCCGAGGCTACGGTGTTTCAATTGGTGACCTGATGATGGTGGCCGAAGATGTGGCGCAGGGGCGCATGAGCCTGCCATGGCCGACAGCAGTCCCCAGCGGCATGGACTACTACCTGGTATGGCCGCGGACCCGGCCGGGCGGCGAGCGCCTGCGCCGCCTCAGTGCCTTCCTGCAAGCCGAGGTGAATGCCATGGCGCTACCCGAGGTGGTGATCCTGCCAGCCCTTTGATTGCGAGCGCTATATCCCGGTCCGGCACTCAAGTATTCAGCGCCGACGCCGATCAGATGGCACCAGCGTCCCGGAAGAGGGCGCGCTTTCCGTCAAATAAAAGCGGGCGGTCAGCGTGATCAGGATGATCCCGGCCTCTTGCCAGGAGCTTGCCCATGCCTCAACCGCGTGCCCGGATTGCCTCGCAACTCGGTATCGCCCTCGCCATCGTGCTGGCGCTGGTGATTTCCGGCAGTACCCTTTTTGCCCTGCGTTCACTGGACGATGCCAACCTCGCTACGCGCCAGGCCCACCTGGCCAGTGAGGCGCGCTTGCTGGGCGACCAGCTTGACACGTTCCACGGCTCGCTCAAGGACAATACCCAGCGCTTGAGCGGCTTGTTCGAGCGACGCTTCGCATCAGGGCTGTCGCTGCATGCAGGGCAGACCGTGCAGGTAGCAGGGCAGGCAACGCCGGCCCTGTACCTGGGCGATCAGCTATTGAACAACGACTTCCAGCAAGTGGACGACTTCCAACAGATGACTGCCGGTATCGCCACGGTATTCGTGCGCAGTGGTGACGATTTCGTGCGCATCAGCACCAATTTGAAAAAACAGGACGGCAGCCGCGCCATCGGTACCCAGCTCGACCGCCAGCACCCCGCTTACGCCAAGTTACTGGCCGGGCAGATGTACGTTGGCCGTGCCGTGTTGTTCGACCGCAACTACATGACGCGCTATGTGCCGATGACCGACGGTAATGGCCGGGTGATCGCGGTGCTGTTCGTGGGTTTCGATTACACCGATGCGCAGAACGCGCAGTTCGCCAACCTCAAACGCTTCCGCATTGGCCAAACCGGTTCGTTGGCACTGCAGGATGAAAAGGGCCAGTGGCTGGTGCCGCCGGCCAATGCCGAGCAGCCGCTGTACAGCGCGACGGCGCCCTTCGCCGAAGGGCCTTGGACGGTGGTAGCGAGCATGCCCCTGGCGGAGATCCGCGAGGTAACCTGGAGCGTGGGGCTGCGCCTTGCCGTCGGCAGCGTGCTGGCCATGCTCATGGCCGTGGCTGCCACGCTCTGGTTGCTCAGGCGTAAGCTGCGCCCGCTGGATGATCTGGTACGGCAAGCACAAGCGCTCGGAGCGGGTGACCTGAACGCACGGCTGAACGTGACCAGCCACGATGAAATCGGACAGTTGGCGCGCAGCTTCAACACGATGGGTGAAGCCCTCTCGAACATGGTCGAGCACATCCGCAGTGCCTCCGAACAGGTCAGTACCCGCGCCCGCTCGCTGTCAGGCCTGTCGGCTGGCGCCTGTGTGGGCATGGACCAGCAATCAGGCGAAATCACCAGCATGGCGGGCGCGGTGGAAGAGTTCAGCGCCACGTCCATGAACATCGCCGACAACATGGCTGGCACCGAGCGCATGGCCCGCGACAATGCGCAGCAGACCCGCGTGGGCCGCGGCGCCATGGACGAAGCATCGCACTCGCTCAAGCAGATTGCCGATGCCCTGGGTGACACAGCCACGGTCGTGAACAGCCTGGGTGCACGTTCGCAAGAGATCGGCAGCATCATAAGTGTCATCACCGCCATCGCTGAGCAGACCAATCTGTTGGCTTTGAATGCTGCCATCGAAGCGGCCCGTGCCGGTGAGCAGGGGCGTGGCTTTGCAGTGGTGGCTGACGAGGTGCGTGGGCTGGCAGCGCGAACCCGACAGGCCACCGATGAGATATCCGGCATGATCACCAGCATCCAGCAGCAGACCGGGCATGCCATCACCACGCTGGAGCAGAGTAACCAGCTGATGCAGGACGGCCTGGAGCGCAATGGCAAGGTCGCGCAGGCACTTGCCCGCATCGACGAACAAAGCCGTGCGGCGGGTGAGCAGTTTGCCGTGATCAGTATGGCGACCCAGGAGCAGAGCAGCACAGCGACCGTGCTGAGCCGCAATTTGCAGAGCATCGCCCAGGCCAACGGTGAGCAGCGCGAGGTGGCCAACGAGCTGGCATTAACAGCGCGGGAGCTGGAACGGTTGGCCGCGCAGTTGCGTCAGGAAGTGGACCGTTTCCGCTGACACGGTGGGGCACCCAAGTGCCCCTTCAACGTGTCGCTTTACAGCGATATCAGGTTCAGTGCCTGCGCGCACGCCTGCAGCGAGCGGCGCTCGCTTTGCGCATAGAGCGCCAGTTCATCCTGCACCTGCAGCCCCAGCGCCGCTTCGAAGGCCGCGCGGTTGGCGTTGCTGCCGTACTCGGCCCGGGCATCGTCGCCCAGGTTGGACTGGAAGATCCCTGCGGCGCTTACCGGCAAGAAATCTTCGTACACCAGTGCCTCGAAATGCACGTGGTCTGCGTCGATTAGCCCCTGCAGGGTAGTTGGCCTGCCTTGTTCACCGCGCGCGGCCAAGCCTTTCTCGGTCGCGAAGTAGCGAAAATACGCCAGGCCCTGCTCACGCATCTGCACCAGGTCGTCCGGGAAGGCGGCGAAGGTGTCTGTGAGCATCGCCATGTACTGTGCGGCATTGGCTTCGGCGGGTGCACCACCCAATGCGACGCGAGTCCTGTCGAGCAGCTTGTCATAGAGCTGGCGCCCCTTCGGCGTCAACGCCGCGCCACGTTGCTCGATTTCCCCAAAGCGCGCGGTGTGGCTACCTTCGCTACCGTGCTGACCGCAGAATACGACCTTTTCCTGCAAGGCCTTGAAGCTGGTCTGGCGCAGTAGAATGGGGTGGCGGCGGGGAGGGGGGCCTTCGACCACGGCCTTGGGCGTGATGCCCTTGGCCGGCATACCGAGCTGGATGGCATCAATGTCCAGGGTGCGCGGAGTGAGGTGATTGATGTGCGGGCCCTTGAACGCGACAACATCGGCAAGCAGGCGGTGCTGGTCGTGCAGCTGCTGGTACTGCTCGGCGGTGACGGTAGCGTCGCGGTGCCAGCGGAAGGTGTGCAGGGCTTCCTGTACGAAAGTCTGGGCATCTGCGGTATTCAAGCCGCCATCGCGTTCGCGCTGCTCGATCAGATGGAGTACGCGAGGGGTGAAGATCTGGCGTTTGGCCAGGATATCCTTGGCCATTTCCCGCAACTGCAGGTTGTCGATCAGCTCCAAGCGCAACAGCGAGGTGAAGACACGGAACGGGCTGACGTGCAGCGACTGCTCATGCACGGCACGGAACGCGGTGGAGTGCACCGGGACCCCAGCACTGCTGAGGTCGTAGTAGCCCACTGGCTGCATGCCCATGACCGCAAAAAGTCGCGCGATGGTCGCCAGCTCCTCGGCCGTACCCACGCGGATGGCACCATGGCGTTCATGGCCCAGCCGCTCGAGTTCCCCTGTCCAGCGCAGCGCCTGCGCCACTTCTGGTTGCTCGGCCATCACCTGCTGGTTGATTTCGCTCACCAGCGCCAGCAGCTTGCCGTACAACGGCACTTCCTGTTTGTACATGAGCGACATGGCGGCAGAAAACTGCGCACGGATGCTGTCGGGGCTGACGAAATCATGGGCGGGCATCGCTGGATTCCTGGTTAATGGCTGACCCTTACATGAAAGCGGGGAATGCACCCGGGCCACAAGCGAAAAAAAGTAGGCGTGTCATTCCTTTTTTGATCGACCTAGACAGGCGTAGGGTGCTCCTCCTGTCGAGGGCTTCATGCCTGCAGCTGCTCACCGATCCAATCCACCAGCGCCCGCACCTTGGGCACTTCCGCGGCATGTTCGGCATACGCCAGGTAGTGCGCGCCGGCACTGCGCATTGCATGATTCCAGGGCACGACCAGGCTGCCCTCGGCCAGCTCCTTCGCCACCAGGTAACGCGGCACCAGCGCCACCCCGCAACCGGCCTGGGCAGCGCTCAGGGCCATGTAGAACGTGTCGAAGCGCGGGCCGTGGTACGCGCTGACGCTTTGCAGGCCCTGCTCCAGGAACCATTCGTGCCAGGCTTCTGGCCGTGAAGTGCTTTGCAGCAACACCAGGTCGGTCAATGCCTCGGCACTCGGCAGGTCACGGCCTGCCAGCAGCTCTGGCGAACACACCGGCACGACTTCTTCACCGAACAGCTCGATGCAGCTGGCCCCCGGCCAGGTGCCCTGGCCGTAGAAGAACACGACGTCAGCCGAGCCCTGCAACAGTGAAAAGGGCTCCATTTCGTTGCGGATGTCCAAGTGAATGTTGCTGTGCCGCCGGCCGAAGCCCTTGAGGTGGGGGATCAGCCAGCGCACGCCGAAGCTTGGCTGCGTCGCGACCTTCAGGATCTCGGTCTGCTCCCCGTACGTCAGCACGTAGCGGCTGGACATATCGACCTGCGTGAGGATCTTGTTCACCTCGGCCAGATAGAGGCTGCCGGCTGGCGTGAGCTGTAAACGTCGGCGAATGCGCAGGAAAAGGTGGTGACGCAACAGGTCTTCGAGCTGCGCCACCTGCTTGCTGACCGCACTTTGGGTCAAATGCAGCTCTTCGGCGGCTCGGGTGAAGCTCAAGTGGCGGGCTGCAGCTTCAAAGCACTGCAGGGCGGTCATGGACGGCACCAGACGTTTTGACATAGCGTTCTCACGGGCTCAAATCATTACCTGACGGAATGATATGCGGAATAAAGGTCGTTTGTTGCGCTTAACTGATCGGATTAATACTGATCCACATCATATCCAACCTGTCTAGCCATGTAGGAGAACACCAATGGTTGCTGGATTGCTCGAGCGTCTGGGCGTTGCTGCCCAGGCTTACACCCAAGGCGATTACGCTGTACACACGCCAATCGACGGCAGCCAGATCGCTTCAGTGACGCTGCTCGGTCAAGCCGAGACCACCGCGCGTATCGAGCAGGCCCAGCAGGCGTTCGAGGCGTGGCGCAGCGTGCCTGCCCCACGCCGGGGTGAGCTGGTGCGCCTGTTCGGCGAAGTGTTGCGCGAGCACAAGGCAGACCTGGGTGAACTGGTTTCGATCGAAGCAGGCAAGATCACCCAGGAAGGCCTGGGCGAAGTGCAGGAAATGATCGACATCTGCGACTTTGCAGTGGGGCTGTCACGTCAGTTGTACGGCCTGACCATCGCTTCCGAGCGCCCTGGCCACCACATGCGCGAAAGCTGGCACCCGCTGGGTGTGGTCGGTGTGATCAGCGCGTTTAACTTCCCGGTGGCGGTCTGGTCCTGGAACACCGCCCTGGCTCTGGTGGCCGGCAATTCGGTGGTGTGGAAGCCCTCCGAGAAAACGCCATTGACCGCCCTGGCGTGCCAGGCGTTGTTCGACAAGGCGTTGAAAGCCTTCGGTGATGCGCCGGCAGGTCTTGCGCAGCTGGTCATCGGCGGCCGTGAAGCAGGCGAAGCCCTGGTCGATGACCCCCGCGTGGCCCTGGTGAGTGCCACCGGCAGCACGCGCATGGGCCGTGAAGTCGGGCCGCGTGTAGCGGCACGCTTTGGCCGCAGCATCCTGGAACTTGGCGGCAACAATGCAATGATCCTGGCACCTAGCGCCGACCTGGACCTGGCCGTGCGGGGTATTCTCTTCTCGGCAGTCGGCACTGCCGGGCAGCGCTGTACCACGCTGCGCCGCCTCATCGTGCACCGTTCGATCAAGGATGAAGTACTGGCTCGGGTCAAAGCCGCCTACGGCAAGGTGCGCATTGGTGACCCGCGCAAGGACAACCTGGTTGGGCCCCTGATCGACAAGGCCTCGTTCGATGCCATGCAAGGCGCCCTGGCCAAGGCTCGCGACGAAGGCGGCCAAGTGTTCGGGGGTGAGCGCCAGTTGGCCGACCAATATCCCAATGCCTATTACGTATCGCCTGCCATTGCCGAAATGCCTGGGCAAAGCGAGGTGGTGCGCCATGAAACGTTCGCGCCGATTCTCTATGTGCTGGCCTACGATGACTTCGACGAAGCCTTGCGCCTGAACAACGAGGTCCCCCAGGGCTTATCGTCCTGCATCTTCACCACCGACCTGCGCGAGGCTGAGCGTTTCCAGAGCGCGGCTGGCAGTGATTGCGGTATCGCCAACGTCAACATTGGCACCAGCGGTGCTGAAATCGGCGGGGCGTTCGGGGGTGAGAAGGAGACCGGTGGTGGCCGTGAATCCGGTTCCGATGCCTGGAAAGGCTACATGCGCCGTCAGACCAATACCGTGAACTACTCCCGTGAGTTGCCACTGGCGCAGGGCATCGTGTTCGACTGACTAGCGTGATTGTGTAGAACCAGGGGCACGCCCCTTGGTGGGCGACCAAGCCCGCCTCCATCGGGATCGGTGCATATGCCTCGATGCCTGGGGACGCGGGCTTGGCTGCGAAAGGCCGCACGGCGGTCTCGAACAAGAATAAATTGCGGGAGCCGGGCCATGTCCGAACTGCGTCAAGAATGCTTGTGGGAATGCGTCACCGTGCCAAGCGTGACCGTCCAGGCCCTGGCGGGGGAACACCACGCCGATGTCTGCGTGATCGGCGGCGGCATTACCGGGTTGTCAGCGGCCATTCACCTGCTCGAGCAGGGTAAGTCGGTGATCGTGCTGGAGGCCTGGAAGGTGGGCCACGGCGGCTCTGGCCGCAACGTCGGGCTGGTCAATGCCGGTACGTGGATTCGCCCGGACGACGTTGAAGCCACCCTGGGCCAGAAGCAAGGCAGCCGGTTGAATACGGTGCTGGGGCAGGCCCCGGCCGATGTGTTCGCCATGATCGAACGCCTGGGCATCGACTGTCAGGCACGGCACCAGGGCACCCTGCACATGGCACATAACGCCACCGGCATCGCCGATCTGCAGGCCCGCCACGAGCAGTGGCGACGGCGCGGTGCCGATGTCGAGCTGCTGACCGGCGCACAGTGCCAGGAATATTGCGGTACCGACAAGATCGCCGCCGCCTTGCTCGACCGCCGTGCCGGCACCATCAACCCGATGGGCTACACCCAGGGCCTGGCAGCTGCCGTGGTGCGCCTGGGCGGCAAGCTGTTCCAACAGTCCGCAGTTCAGGGCCTGACGCGCGAGGGTGACGGCTGGCGTGTGCAGACCGCACGCGGTTCGGTTCGCGCCGAGAAGGTGGTGATCTCCACGGGCGCCTACACCGAAGGGGACTGGAGCAACCTGCAAAAGCAGTTCTTCAAAGGCTACTACTACCAGGTCGCCTCCAAGCCATTGCAGGGCGCGCAGGCCGACAAGATACTCCCTCACGGCCAAGGCTCCTGGGATACCCGCACCGTGCTCAGCAGTATTCGCCGCGATGACCAGGGCCGTTTGCTGCTCGGCAGCCTGGGCCGGGTCGACAACAAGCCCGCGTGGTTCGTGCGCAGTTGGGCCGACCGTATCCAGCGTCACTACTATCCTGCGCTTGGCAAGGTCGAATGGGACATGCACTGGACCGGCTGCATCGACTTTACGCCCGACCACCTGATGCGTTTGTTCGAACCCGCCCCTGGGTTGGTGGCGGTCACCGGCTACAACGGGCGTGGCAATACCACCGGCACCGTCATTGGCCGGGCGTTCGCAGAGTTTCTGTCAAAAGGGGAAGCAGCCAGCCTGCCGATACCGTTCTCGACCATGAAAGGCGTGAGCGCGACGTCACTGCGCACGGCGTTCTATGAGTCCGGATTCTCGCTGTATCACGCCGGCCAGTGCCTGCGTGTGGTGCTGTGAGGCAACGCCCCACACCGGCAGGTGACGCGTCATTTGTGCAGCCAGCTCAAGAAACCGCCTTTCCTGATGGAAACAGGCTTGTGCAAGAGTAGCGATTCGCGACCCTGACGCCGGACGCGTTGCAGTTTGCTCAAGGCGGTCTGCACATCGCCATGTTGCTGCAGATACGCTTTGACCCGTTGCTTGTCGATGCGATACAGCAGGCAACTGGTCAAGGTTCTGAACTCCACCAGCGAGTCGTCTTCGTCAACGAGCCCGTCGATGCCCAGTACTTCACCTGGGCCCATGCGTCCGGCCTCCAGGCGCTTGCCATCCTCCAGCACCGCCGCCGATACGACGCCTCGCCCTATGATCAGCACGTGCTCGGACTGCTTGCCCACCTCCAGAATCGTCGTATCAGCCAGGTACTCGACGGCGGTCATGTGCTGGCTCAGTGTGTCACGCTCTTCATCACTCAGGGCGCGGAACACCCGTACCTCGTCCAGCACCTCCCGTTGACGACTGCGCGGCGGCATCGTCAGGTCCTGGTTCCAGAGCACCCCGTTCGCTTCCAGGTGCCGGTGGGCCAGGTCGAACAACTGGTTGCGCGTAGCGTTCTTGCCACTCATGTCGGCGATGAAACCGCTGGCTTCGTATTCCACCGAATCGAGCGTCGAGGTTTTCACGGCCACCTTGGAGGCGGGTGCGGAAAGAATCGCACGGGTACCGCGCAGCGCCTTTTCCAGCGCATCGAACACCTTGCCAGGGCGCACGCTGGCAGGCACGACCACGCTGATCGACACCCCATGCACATCAGCCGGACGGCTATGGTTGAGTAAGCGGGCCTTGGCAGCCACGGAGTTCGGGATGACCGCCAGGCTGCCGCTGCTGGTGAGCAGGCGGGTAGCGCGCCAGTCGATGTCCAGCACCTTGCCCTCCGTGCCATCGATGGAAATGGCGTCACCAATCTGATAGGGCCGCGTGGTGTTGAGCACGATGCCGCTGAACACGTCCGCCAGGGTGCTCTGCAAGGCCAGGCCGATAACGATGGCCATCACCCCCGATGTGGCCAGCAGCCCCTTGACGGGCAATTGCAGTACATAGCCGGCCGCCGCCACCACGGCAGCGATGAAGATCAATGCGCCGAGCACATCCTGCAGCAAGCGTCCACCGTGGCTGCCGCGCGCCACCAACAACAGGCCGAAAACCACCGTGACGGTGCGCGCGCCAAACAGCCACCAGGCGATGGCAAGCACGGTGGCCAGCAAGTTGCGGGCAACGTCGGCGACCCAAGGGGCGGGCTGCAGCGGGCTCATACCCGCAGCCACCAGCACCAGGCTGAAAAGCAGGAACAGGGTCAGCCGCGTGGCTATTCGCCAGGCATGGCGCTGGGCCGGAATCAGGTGCCAAACGATCAGGTCAAGCAGCAACAGGGTGGTACCGAGCAGCAGTGGGGACGACTGGATGAACGCCAGCATGGTGGTCTCGGGGCGGGGATGGGCTGCGGGTAGTAATAGAGCAGGTTCATGCAGGAGGCAATGGGCACGGCGCTGCAGTTAATGGCGCTGAACCATCGTTCACAAAATAGAACGCTAAAGCCAAAAAACACTATCTACCGCCTAAAACTGGATGGTTTTAATCTTCTCCCATCAACGCGAAACACCCCACCTACTGCAAATCACGACTACTGGAGCAACCGCCATGACTCAATTCAAATACAACCGCCTGAACAAAGACGACGCTGCCGTTCTGCTGGTCGATCACCAGGCTGGGCTGCTGTCGCTGGTGCGCGATATCGAGCCCGACACCTTCAAGAACAATGTGCTGGCCCTGGCGGACCTGGCCAAGTTCTTCAACCTGCCGACCATCCTCACCACCAGCTTCGAGCAAGGCCCTAACGGCCCATTGGTGCCGGAGCTCAAGGCCCTGTTCCCGGACGCGCCTTACATCGCACGTCCTGGCCAGATCAACGCCTGGGACAACGAAGACTTCGTCAAGGCGGTCAAGGCCACTGGCAAGAAGCAACTGATCATCGCAGGTGTGGTCACCGAAGTGTGCGTGGCCTTCCCGGCCCTGGCCGCCCTGGAAGAGGCGTTCGAGGTGTTCGTGGTGACCGACGCGTCCGGCACTTTCAATGCCATGACCCGCGATGCCGCCCACGACCGCATGAGCCGTGCTGGCGCCCAGCTGATGACCTGGTTCGGCGTAGCCTGCGAACTGCACCGCGACTGGCGCAACGACGTCGAGGGCTTGGCCGCGCTGTGCTCCAACCATATCCCTGACTACCGCAACTTGATGACCAGCTACAACGCCTTCAACGCCAGCAAGTAACCCCACCGCCGCGGGCACCCCGGCCGGTGCCCGCAGGGCCGCACACCTCGATAACGTTCAGCCCGTCCCCTGTTGCCCAGCGGATGCGGGCAGGCTCAGCCCAAGGAATGCAGATGAACACCGCCGCCCAAGACAACCGCAATGTGGTTACCCTGGTGATCCAGCACAAGGTCCGCGCCGCGTCACTGAGCGACTACGAAGTGTGGCTCAAGCACGCGGTCGGCACCGCCCGCCGCCAGGCGGGGCACCTGGACGTCAACGTCATTCGACCCGACCAGGGCGGTCTACACTTCACCACCGTGGTCCGGTTCGCCAATGCCGAATTGTTGCAGGCGTGGGTCAATTCAGCAGAACGCCAGGCGATGATCCGGGACGTGCTGCCGCTGCTCGACGGTGGTGACAGCCCACAGGTCCATGAGGACCCGGAGTTCTGGTTCACCCCACCCGGCACCGGCGCCGTACCACCGCCGCGTTGGAAACAGGCGGTGCTGACGTACCTGGTGATCTGCCCGATGACGTTGGTGGTCCCGCACCTGCTGGTCCCGCTCTTCGAACGTTTTCCACAGCTGGCTGGGCCGGTCAGAGGCACCCTGATCGGTAACCTGTTCGTCATCCTGCCTGTGGTGTTCTACATCATGCCCTGGGTCACCCGCCGTTGCGCCCATTGGCTGCGCGGCTGAACAAGCCCTTTTCCACGTACCGCTAGGAGATACCGATATGAGCACGTTCCAAACGCGTGATGGCACCTCGATCTATTTCAAGGACTGGGGTACTGGCAAGCCGGTGCTGTTCAGCCATGGCTGGCCGCTGGATGCCGACATGTGGGACACGCAGATGGAGTACCTGGCCAGCCGCGGCTACCGGGCCATCGCCTTCGACCGCCGTGGCTTTGGTCGGTCGAGCCAGCCGTGGACCGGCTACGACTATGACACCTTCGCCGATGACATCGCGCAACTGATCGAGCACCTGGACCTGCATGAGGTCACCCTGGTGGGCTTTTCGATGGGAGGCGGTGATGTCAGCCGCTATATCGGTCGCCACGGTACCGGGCGGGTGGCCGGTCTGGTGCTGCTGGGAGCCGTGACGCCTGTGTTCGGCAAGCGCCCAGATAATCCGGACGGGGTGGATCTGTCGGTGTTCGAAGGGATCGAGGCCGGGTTGCGGGCCGACCGCGCTCAGTTCATCGCCGACTTCGCTGCCCCGTTTTACGGGCTTAACCAGGGCCAGCAGGTGTCCCAAGGCGTACAGACGCAGACCTTGAACATCGCGCTGCTGGCCTCGCTCAAGGCGACGTTGGACTGCGTGACGGCATTTTCGCAAACCGATTTCCGTCAGGACCTGACCCAGGTCGATGTGCCGACCTTGGTGATTCACGGCGATGCCGACCAGGTCGTGCCTTTCGAGACCACCGGCAAGCGCGCGGCGCAGCTGATCGCCGGCGCCGAGCTGAAAGTGTATGCCGGTGCGCCGCATGGGTTTGCTGTGACCCATGCGCAACAACTGAACGAAGACCTGCTGGCGTTTCTCCAGCGTTGAGCCAGACGGGCAGGCGGCGTCGCCACGCCGCCGCTGCGCCTGACGTATGAATTTGCTACCCATTCCAAGGAGGCCCCATGGGCGCTGATCTGATTCTGTTCAACGGCAAGCTGCACACCGTCGACCGCGAGAACCCCAACGCCACCGCCGTAGCCATCAAGGACGGTCGTTTCATCGCCGTGGGCAGCGATGCCGAGGCCATGGCCCACAAAGCAACGGCCACCCAGCTTGTGGACCTGCGCCAGCGCACCGTCATTCCCGGGCTCAACGACTCGCACCTGCACCTGATCCGCGGGGGCCTCAACTACAACCTGGAGCTGCGTTGGGAAGGGGTTCCGTCGGTGGCCGATGCCCTGCGCATGCTCAAGGATCAGGCCGCACGTACGCCGACCCCGCAATGGGTCAGGGTCGTGGGTGGCTGGAATGAGTTCCAGTTCGCCGAAAAACGCATGCCCACCCTTGAGGAAATCAACCAGGCTGCGCCTGATACCCCGGTGTTCCTGCTGCACCTGTACGACCGGGCATTACTCAATCGTGCAGCGCTCAAGGCTGTGGGCTATGACAAGACCACGCCCAATCCACCTGGGGGGGAAATCCAGCGTGACAAATTCGGCAACCCGACGGGCATGCTGATCGCGCGGCCAAATGCCATGATTCTCTACGCCACGCTGGCAAAAGGCCCCAAGCTGCCTCTCGAATACCAGGTCAACTCCACACGCCAGTTCATGCGCGAACTGAATCGATTGGGGCTGACCAGTGCCATCGATGCCGGTGGCGGCTACCAGAATTTCCCGGACGATTATTCGGTGATCCAGGAGCTGGCCGACAACGGTCAGCTGACGGTGCGCATCGCCTACAACTTGTTCACCCAGAAGCCCAAGGAAGAGCTGGACGATTTCCGCAAATGGACGGCCAGCGTCAAGTTGCACAGCGGCACCGATTTCCTGCGTCACAACGGTGCAGGCGAAATGCTGGTGTTCTCGGCTGCCGACTTCGAAGACTTCCTGGAACCGCGCCCGGACCTGCCGCAGACCATGGAGCAGGAACTGGAGCCGGTGGTGCGACACCTGGTCGAGCAACGCTGGCCGTTCCGCCTGCATGCGACCTATGACGAGTCGATCACGCGCATGCTCGATGTGTTCGAGAAGGTCAACCGCGACGTACCGTTCAATGGCTTGCCGTGGTTCTTCGACCATGCCGAAACCATCACGCCCCGCAACATCGAGCGGGTACGCGCCTTGGGTGGCGGCATTGCCATTCAGGACCGCATGGCCTTCCAGGGCGAGTATTTCGTCGACCGCTATGGCGCCCAAGCGGCGCAGCAGACGCCGCCGATCAAGCGCATGCTGGAGATGGGTGTGCCAGTAGGGGCGGGTACCGATGCGACCCGCGTGTCCAGCTACAACCCGTGGACTTCGCTGTACTGGCTGGTCAGCGGCAAGACCGTTGGCGGCATGGCGCTGTATCCCGAAGGACTGAGCCGGGACACGGCCTTGCAGCTGTTCACCCAGGGCAGTGCCTGGTTCTCCAGTGAGCAGGGCAAGAAGGGGCAGATCAAGGTCGGTCAGCTCGCCGACCTGGCGGCGCTGTCGCTGGATTTCTTCTCGGTGGAGGAAGAGGCGATCAAGGGTATCGAGTCGGTGCTCACCGTGGTGGACGGCAAGGTCGTGTACGGCGCCGCCGAGTTCGACACGTTAGGGCCACCCCAGGTGCCGGTGTTGCCTGAGTGGTCACCGGTCGCCAAGGTGCCTGGCCACTGGCGCGTGGGCACCCCCTCGCTGGTCGGCATGGCACACCAGTGCTCGGGCCCGTGCGGTGTCCACGCCCACAGCCATGAAAAGGCCCGGCATTCCAGCGTGCCGGTCAATGACTTCCAGGGGTTCTGGGGCGCGCTGGGTTGCTCGTGCTTTGCGTTCTAGGCCCGATTCTGAGGGCTGTGCAGCAGCCCCAGCATTTCAGATACAACGCGCAAGGTTTTGAACGGCTTAGCGTCCCAGGCGACATTCCGATAGACAGGTTGTGGGCCAAAGCATCCGGTTACCCGCAGCCGTTCACTGCCTTGTAACTGAAGCGGCGGGACAATGTCGCGCGCCCGCCATGAACCTTACCGGTTCGAACCTCAAGCCATGTCGCAAAGCGCAAATTCGTCCGCCAGGTGATCGATCAATGCACGCACCGAGGGCAGCAAGCCGCGTCGTGAGGGGAAGATCGCATGCACGATGCCACTGCGCGGGTACCAGCCTGGCAGCAACTCCACCAGGCGGCCCGCTGCCAGGTCGTCACGCACAGCCACGCGTGGCAGGTGCGCAATGCCGATACCCGCAACCACGAAGTGGCGCAGGGCAAACAGGTCGTCGGTGACCATGCGCGGCGTGTGCGGTATGACGATGCTCTGGTTGTTGTCACCGCCCTGGGACAGCTCCCAGTGATACTCCCGCTGGGCGCTGCCCCAATGCAGGCTGGGCAGCGCGCCCAGCAACTGAGGATCGAAACCGTCTGGCAATTGCGTCAGGTAGCGAGGATGGCCCACCAGACACTGGATGCTGTCGCTCAGCACCTTCATCACCATATCCGTGTTTTCCAGCGGCGGAAAACGAACACGCAGGGCGATGTCGAAGCCTTCATGCAAGAGATCGACGCGTCGGTTGGTGCTTTCGATGAACAGCTCCACCTGCGGGTACTTAAGCATGTAGCGCGTCAACATCGGCCCGACCCAGGCGTTGAGCAGAGTGGTCGGGCAACTGATACGCACCAGCCCTCGGGGCTCGCTGCGGTTGCGCTCGATGATCTCGGCAGCACCCTCGGCTTCGACGCGCATGGCAAGGCAACGGTTGTAATAGGCCTGGCCGATCTCGGTCAGCGCGAAGTGGCGGCTGGTGCGCTGCAGCAAGCGCACGCCCAGACGCTCTTCGAGGTCGGCAATGCGTCGGCTGAGTTTCGACTTGGGCATGTTCAGCGCCCGACCCGCCGGGGCGAAGCCACCGTGCTCGACCACTTGGGTGAAGTAGTAGAGTGAGTTGAGGTCTTCCAAGAATGCGTCTCCACAGAACCCGCCAAGGGCGGCCTGCGCAGTTTAACGTTCCTGGCGGCTGGATGGTGGATCTGGCGCTTGGGGCGCGGAGCGCGCTCGGGCCCGCCCCGGCCCGAGCACCCGTGCTGGTTCAGTTCTGGACGCTTTGCACCGAGCCGCCATCGACCCGCAGGTTGCTGCCATTGATGAACGAAGCCCGCTCCGAAACCAGCAGCGCGATCGCGGCCGCGACCTCTTCAGGCTTGCCTCGACGCTTCTGCACGATGCCGGGCCGCTCCTCTTCGAGGAAGCTTTCGATAGCCTCCTCGAAGCTCACGCCTTTCTCTTCGGCGCGCTGTTTCATCATGCCATCGGTCATGTTGGTCTCGATGAAGGCAGGCGACACCGTGTTGCACAGCACCCCATGCGCCGCCTCTTTGTAGGACAGGTTCTTGATGAACGCAGCCAGTGCGGCCTTGGCGACGTTGTACACAGCCTCTTCCCAGTAAGGCTGCACGGCATTCTCGGAGGTGATGCACACCAACCGTCCCCAACCTCGCTTGCGCATCGCCGGAAGGGTGGCCCGCGCCACCCGCACGGCGGTGAAGAAGTCGGTATCCCAGGCTTCCTGGTAGTCCTCGTCCTTCATTTCCAGCGGGTCACCCTTGGCGCCTGTCACACCCGCAGTGTGCACCACGATGTCCACTTGGCCAAAACGCTCTTCGGCTTGCCGGACCAAGTTGTTCACCTCGTCCTGGCGGGTCATGTTCGCCGCTATGAGCAAGGGCGCGCCACCCAACGCCTTGGCGGCATCTTCGAGTTTACCTTGGTCGATGTCAGTCAATACCAGCTTCACACCTTCCTCGGCGAGGAGGCGAGCGGTGGCCAGGCCAATGCCGCCAGCTGCGCCGCTGATCAAGGCCACACGGTTTTTCAAACCTAAATCCATCAACGATCTCCCAGGGAAAGTTTAGCAGCGATAGGTCTTGCGAAATCAAGCATCGGCTCGGCCAATGCCTGAGGGGTCTGGTAAGGCATCAGGTGCCCCGCACCAGGCAGGGTAAGCACAGTGCTGTTAGGGAAGTGCGACAAGGTCGTCCGTTGCTGCTCTTGGGCGTCGGGCACCTGCTGGTCATCGGCGCCGCAGATCAGCAGGGCCGGATAGGGCAGCAGGCCGATGCGATCGCTCCAGTCTTCGCGGCTGCCGTGATCGACCCAGGCACGCCAGGCGTCGAGGTTGACGGCCTGGGCGTCGGCGATGGCGACTTCGCGCAGGGCATCGGGCAGCCTGTGGTAGCTCGAGTCATCGACGAAGGCTTCGGCTTGCTCCCGGCTGGCGGTGTAGGCCCGTTGCTGGTCGCGGTCTTCATCGCTCATCGGCTGGGGGCCAGGGGGTGATGGGGCGACCAGGATCAGGCCCTGAAGGTAGTCCAGGCGGCGAGCGGCCAGCACGACCGCGACTTTTCCGGTCATCGAGTGGCCAACAAGGATGCAGTGCTTGAGCCCAAGCTCACGAATGCTGGCATCGACCTGGTCGGCCATTTCGTCGACGGTATAACCGGTGACGGCATTGGCATCGCCGTACCCGGGTGTGTTCAGGGCGACGCAAGCATGCGCTCGGTCCAGGTAAGGGAGGGTGGCGGACCATGTTCGGTGCGAGCCGCCCAGAAAATGCATCAACACGAAGGTAACGGGACCGCGGCCTTGCTGGCTGTGTGGGAGCATCGAGCACCTGAAATCGTTCGCTTTATAGATGGAAAGCGAAGCGGCTGGGGAAGTTCATTCAGGCGCTGCGGGCACTGGGCAGCATTGTTTCTGCGGGGTGGGCATCCAGGTTTCCTTTCAGCCACCCCCAGGACGGTACTGCAGGGCCTCGGCCAGATGCGCCCGGCCAATCGCCGTGCATCCCTCAAGGTCTGCCAGTGTCCTGGCGACCTTGAGCAATCGGTGTGCTGCTCGCAGCGACAGCGTCAGCCGTTCACAGGCGCCTTCCAGCCAAGCCTGATCAGGTGCTGCCAAGCTACAGTGCTGGCGCAGCCCGTCCAGGTCGAGGAATGCATTGGCGCACCCTTGCCGACGCTGTTGCACGTCCCGGGCGTGCGCGACCTGGAGGGCGACGTCGGCACTGCTTTGCCCGCAGGGCCGATTGTTGAGTGTGGTGCTCTCGCGCGCCACGGTCAGGTGCAAGTCGATCCGGTCCAGCAGCGGGCCTGACAGTTTATTGCGATAACGGGAGATTTGTTCGGTGCTGCAACGGCATCGCCCTGTGGGGTCGCCCAGGTAGCCGCAGGGGCAGGGGTTCATGGCGGCGACTAACTGAAAGCGGGCAGGGAAGCGCACTTTATCCCGCGCCCTGGCGATCACGATCTCGCCAGATTCCAAGGGTTCACGCAGCACTTCAAGTACCCGGCGCTCGAATTCGGGCAACTCGTCCAGAAACAGCACCCCGTGGTGGGCCAAGGTGATTTCCCCGGGCTGCGGCCGGCTTCCACCACCCACCAGCGCAGGCCCGGAGGCGGAATGGTGAGGATGGCGAAACGGTCGCTGTGGCCAGCTGCTCAGCGGGGTGTGGCCGCTGACCGACTGGATGGCGGCGACTTCCAGGGCTTCATGCTCATCCAGCGGTGGCAGCAGGCCCGGCAGGCGGCTGGCCAACAAGGTTTTGCCAGTGCCCGGCGGCCCGGTGAAGAGCAGGTTGTGCGCCCCGGCAGCGGCCAGTAGCAGCGCGCGTTTGGCGGCCAGTTGCCCTGCACCTCGCTCAGGTCGGGATAGGGGCGAGGGTCCAGGAGCAAGCCATTGGCGGCATAGGCAGGTAGCGGTACCTGCCCGTTCAGATGGGCCACCAGCTCCAATAGATGGCCGACGGCATACACCACCAAACCGCTGGCAAGGCTGGCTTCCTCGGCATTTTCACGGGGTACTACCAGCGCTCGGCCAGCCTCGCGTGCGGCGAGTGCTGCGGGCAAGACGCCCTGCACCGGCCGCAACGTGCCCGACAGCGCCAGCTCGCCCAGGCATTCGAGCTCGGTCAGGGCACCAACGGGCACCTGGGCGTCGGCCGCCAGGATGCCCAAGGCGATGGCCAGGTCATAGCGGCCACCGTCCTTGGGCAGGTCGGCGGGTGCGAGGTTTTGCGTGATGCGCCGCGCAGGGTAATTCAGGCCACTGTTGACGATGGCACTGCGCACGCGGTCCTTGCTTTCCTTGACCGTGGTTTCGGGCAAGCCGACTAATGTGAGATGAGGCAAGCCATTGGCCAAATGGGTTTCGACGCTGACGGCCGGGGCCTGTACGCCTACCTGGGCGCGGCTGTGGACAAGGGCTAAAGACATGGGCGCTCCATTCGCTGCCAAGACCGCTTCCTGCGGATGGACCAAGCATAGCGAGCCAGGATGGCGGTGGGGTTACCAGTGTGCTTCTGATCATTTCCGCCTAAGTAGCGCCTGGAAATGGATCCAATAGCTTTGCGCAGCGACCTTCTTTGGCTTAGTGTTGTTCAAGCAAACCACCGATGCCATGGGATGGCACCGCTTCGACCTTGAAATGGACTTGAGGTATTGCGCTGTGCAAACGCTCACCCACACCCGTGAGGTTATTCGCGAACTGGTTCAGACCAATGCGTTCGTCGAGCTCAACCGCTATTTCGATTCCCTGGAGGCCCGCTGGCACCAAGCCCCTCCGGGTGAGTTCCCAGCTTACCTCTCAGCTGTCGAGCGCCATCTGCTGATCGACCCGGACCAGGGGGACAGGGCGCTGAGCCAGGTCCTTCGTGCCTGGATCGATGCCTGCCCCAGGGCCTATCACCCGCAGGTCGTCATGGGCTTTTATTGCCTCAACCGTGCCTGCCAGGTGGACCAGGGCGGCGCCCGCACACCGGCACGCTGGCTGGCGATAGAGCAAATGTGCGAAACCGCCACTGCCCATTTACTCAAAGCCCTGGCCCGTTCGGAGCGACCGGTTGCGGCCTCCATAGGCTTGCAGTTGCTCAGTGCCAGGTTCCGCGAGCCGGGCTGGCTGATGGAGCTGTTCAATGAACAGCCTGCCCGCTTCAGGCCCAGTGCACGTGCGGATGTAGAGGTGCAGGAGGCTGCGGCGCCGTATTTGGTCAGGCATGGGGTGATGCCCTTGGCCGAGCTGCCTCGGATGTTGCCCGATGGGCTCGCGCCGCGCACCGAGCGCCAGGAACCGCAGGCCTATTGGCTGAGCCAGGCATTGGCCGCACGGCCGGGCTGCTTCGAGGCCATCAAGGCCCATGCGTTGTATCTGTTGCAGGACCGGCGTGGGCAAGTCGAGTCCGTCGAGCGGTTGGTCAACACGCCGCCCTGCCGGGGCTGGAGCGAGCCGTTGCGCAATGCACTGCGATGGATGGCCGTCGAGGCACGCTTGAAACTTCCGAGTGCCGAGCGCCCAAGCGCCGTGGCCAAGTACCAGCAGTTGTTCGAAGACTGGGCTGTGCGACCACTGCGGCCCAGGGATACTGCCGTGATGCTGGCATGGCGCGGTGCCTTGCAGGCGAGCGTTTTGCGCGATCACGACAAGGCACTGGCCGATTTTACCCAGAGCCTTGCATGCCCTGCCGACCTGGGCGGCATCCAGGCGCTGGGGCCGCCGCTTCGGCATTTGGTCATCACGGCTTTGACGAGCACGCCCGCGCGCGAACAGGCATTGCTCAATACCGCGATCCTTCGCCTGAGCGATGGCCGCTCTCACGCCGCTGCCTGTGCGCTGCGGGCCGCGGGTCATCACTTTGGCTTGTGGGGCCTGGCGCGCAGCGGCGATCAAGCCAAGCGCTGGCTGGCGATTGCGATCAAGCGCCAGCGGGCGGGCCAGGCGCCGGGCCTGAAAATCCTGGAACTGTCCCGCTTGCTCTGGTCCTACGGTCGGCATGAGGTCGCCTACTTTTTGCTTCAGGGCGGCGCCGAGCAAGCCCTGTCAGGTGCGGCGTTGAGCCTGTTCGAACTGCACCAGGGTGAGTGGAACGATACCCCTGGGCGATATCTGGACCGTGAAGTGGCTGAGCAATGGTTGCTGCGCGCCGTTCAGACGGGCAGTCGCCAAGCCAAATACCGGTTGGCCTGCCTGCAGATGCAAGGGGGGACGAACTTTGGTGATCGAGACAAGGTGCTTGAGGTCAGGTGCCTGTTGATAGACGCCCTGGGCAATGCTCAGACCAATGCCTGCGCACGGTTGCACCTGGGCATATTGCTGCGCCAGTTTGGCCAGCCGCGTGAGCGAGCCGAGGCGGTCGCCTACTTGCTCAGCCTGGTGGAACACCCGGACAGCGCTATTGCGGCGCGTGCCAGTGCCGAGCTGGGGCTTGCCTGGATGCAGGGGCAAGGTACACGCAGGCAAAGCCGCTACGCAGCCATCGAGTGGGTGACCCACGCGGCGAGTCTGCGACCTGGCGACACTGCCATCGAAGACATTCACGCCGAAGTCCTCAATTCGCATAACAGGGTACGCACCCTGTTCACGCAATACGGTGCTGCATTGTTCCGGGGCACCCTACGCCCCAGCGAACTGCCGCCCAAACCTGGCCTGGATCGACCGGCCCGCAGGCTTGAAGCGCGCTGAAACCTGATAAGAGGCTGATTCACTCAGCCTAGGCGTCAGCGTTTAGCTTCCAGGCGCGCTTCGAGTTCGGCGACTTGTTTTTCCAGCGCCTCCAGGCGAGTCCGGGTGCGTGCCAGCACAACCATCTGACTATCGAATTCCTCGCGGCTGACCACGTCGAGCTTGCTCAAAGCGCCCTGCATCAGGGCCTTGAACTGGCTTTCCAGCTCGGCCCGAGGCTGGGTGTTGTCGCTGCTGAACAGGCGCGAGGCCTGGTCGCTCAGGGCATCGAGAAGGGCTTTGGGCGCGAGCATGAAGGTGTCCACCGGTGTCGGGAAATGGCGGCCAGTGTACCACGCACCCCGATGCCTCCAATGACAAGGCGGCGTTGCACATTTTTCGCGCAACGGCAGTGTCGGCTTCGCACCGTATGAGTGCACAGGCTGCGTAGTGGCGATGGGCCAAAGCCGTGCAATGTGACCAAAGGTCTGATTTTGCTGGCTTTCACAGACCTGGCAAGGTTTCTGCAAAGTGCTAAGCGAGCCATGCACTGATGCAGTTCCTTGTGACCAGGCAGTGCGCATGCCGACGACGCGTTACAAAAGGCAACCGCTGCGCTTAGACTTGAGACGGGTTTGTTTTCCTGGGGCAAGTCCACCAAATCGGGAGAGAGTTTCATGAAGCTAGTCACAGCCATCATCAAGCCGTTCAAGCTGGACGACGTGCGCGAGTCACTGTCGGAAATCGGCGTGCAGGGCATCACCGTCACCGAAGTCAAAGGCTTCGGGCGTCAAAAGGGTCACACCGAACTGTATCGCGGTGCCGAATACGTGGTCGATTTCCTGCCCAAGGTGAAGATCGATGTTGCCATCGATGACAAAGACCTGGATCGGGTAATCGAGGCCATCACCAAGGCTGCCAACACCGGCAAGATCGGTGACGGCAAGATCTTCGTGGTGAATCTGGAGCAGGCGATCCGCATCCGTACCGGCGAGACCGATACCGACGCGATCTAAGCAGCAACACAAGCCTCACCAAACCCAACGCCCCAGGAGAAAACAATATGACTCTGCGTAAGATCGCAGGGCTAGGAGCCCTATTGTCCTTCGTCATGCCAGGGCTTGCCCTAGCAGAGGAGGCCGCGCCAGCACTCAACTCCGGCGACACCGCCTGGATGCTCACCGCCACGGCGCTCGTGCTGTTCATGACCATCCCAGGCCTGGCGCTGTTCTATGGCGGCATGGTGCGCTCGAAAAACGTGTTGTCGGTGATGATGCAGTGCTTCGCCATCACTGGCTTGATGAGCATTCTCTGGGTCGTCTACGGGTACAGCATGGCCTTCGATACCACCGGTATGGAGAAGGGCGTTCTCAACTTCAATTCCTTCGTCGGCGGCTTCTCCAAGGCATTTCTCAGCGGCGTGACGCCTGACAGCCTGACCTCGGCCACGGCGCTGTTCCCCGAAGCGGTGTTCATCACCTTCCAGATGACATTCGCCATCATCACACCGGCCTTGATCGTGGGCGCCTTCGCCGAGCGCATGAAGTTTTCGGCCATGCTGGTGTTCATGGGCATCTGGTTCACCCTCGTCTATGCGCCGATCGCCCATATGGTGTGGAGCGGTGACGGTGCCCTGATGTGGGACTGGGGCGTGCTGGACTTCGCGGGTGGCACCGTCGTGCACATCAATGCCGGTATCGCAGGCCTGGTCTGCTGCCTGGTGCTGGGCAAGCGCAAAGGCTACCCGACCACACCCATGGCACCGCACAACCTGGGCTACACGCTGATGGGCGCGGCCATGCTGTGGATCGGCTGGTTCGGTTTCAACGCGGGTTCGGCGGCTGCGGCCAACGGCACTGCAGGCATGGCCATGCTGGTCACCCAGATCGCCACGGCTGCTGCGGCGTTGGGCTGGATGTTCGCCGAATGGATCGGTCACGGTAAGCCCAGTGCGCTGGGTATCGCATCGGGCGTGGTCGCCGGCCTGGTCGCCATTACGCCGGCAGCGGGCACGGTGGGGCCGATGGGCGCTCTGGTCATCGGCCTGGCATCGGGCGTGATCTGCTACTTCTGCGCCACCAGCCTCAAGCGCAAGCTCGGCTACGACGACTCCCTGGACGCATTTGGCGTACACGGCATCGGCGGTATTGTCGGCGCCATTCTGACCGGTGTGTTCGCAGCCCCGGCGCTGGGCGGCTTCGGCGCGGTCACCGATATCGGCATGCAGGTCTGGGTGCAGGCCAAGGGCGTGATTTTCACCGTGGCCTACACCGCCATCGTCACCTACATCATCCTCAAGGTCCTGGACCTGGTGATGGGGCTTCGGGTCAACGAAGAAGAAGAAGCCGTTGGTCTGGATCTGGCGCAGCACAACGAACGCGGCTACAACCTGTAACAACGAAGCTGCAGAAATGTGCCCGGCTTGCCGGGCATTTTTTCGTCTTGTGGTTGGGGTCGGCCTGGGCAGGCGTCCGGGGCATGGGCTGGCATGTGGCTCACCTGCTGCCTTTTTTAATCATTTGCCCAGTATTTTCAGGCGCGCAAACGGTTTATCCCGCCTGTTTGTGACACGGGTACAAAACTTACAAAAGTTGGGGCATTCATGGCGCTTTGCTTTTTCTGCGAGCGCGCTAGAATGCGCGCCGAAGGGTGTTGGATCATGCATTCATCACCCCTGCCAGCCTTTGCCGGGCTTGCTAAAAAGCGCGTGGCCCAGCAGGGGCCACAGGTTTTGTGCGGCACTGCCACGTGCAGGCCCACCAGGGTACAGCCGTCCGTCAGATGTGTTGCCCCAAAGGCCGAGGTCGGACCCACGGCCAGTTGAATTTTCACGAAGAGCTGCCGGTCTACGGCTGCACTGGTCTCTAACTAACCTGCTTTTGCACGTCATGAGGTAGAACATGAGCGACGACGATCTGGAAAATGATGACCTCGAGGTCGGTGATGAAGACGAGGCTGACGACGGCCTGGAAGCGGCTGCCGATGATGTTGCAGAAGACGCTGGCGACGACGACAGCAGTCCTGCACCCGCTGCCAAGGGCAAATCCAAGGCGGCTGTCTCGGTAGACGAGATGCCCAGCCTGGAAGCCAAGCAAAAGGAGCGCGATGCCCTGGCCAAGGCCATGGAAGAGTTCCTGTCGCGTGGTGGCAAGGTTCAGGAAGTCGAGGCCAACGTGGTCGCCGACCCACCCAAGAAGCCGGACAACAAATACGGCAGTCGCCCTATATAAGCGATGCCCTCGAAAAACCCGCCGTCGCTGCGGGTTTTTTTATGCCTGGTTTGCGCGGCGAGGTGCTGTCGGCGAGGTCATTGCCAGCGAGCAAGCACCTCGTGCAGGTGCGACAGGCGCTGAATTTCGGCATCGGGCGCTTGTTCACCGACCCATGCCTTGGCCTGGGGGTTGAACCAGACAGCGCGCAGCCCGGCGCGCTGAGCACCGGCAATGTCATCGCGAGGATGATCGCCGACGTGCACCGCTTCGCTGGCAGGCACGCCGCTGCGCCGCAGGGCCTCTTCAAACGGGGCAGGGTCGGGCTTGCCGATACCCAGGTCCTCCGCGCACAAGGCGAAGCGGAAATAGTCGGCCAGCCCCAGCCGGCTGACATCGGCATTGCCATTGGTGATGACGCCCAGGGCGTAATGCTGGCTCAGCAATTCCAGCATCGGCTGGACTTCCGGGAAAATCTCGACCTTGTGCCTGGCCTGCAAGAACACCTCGAACCCCTGTTCGGCCAATTGTTGCGCCTGCGTCTGGCCGTAGCCGACATCTTCGAGGGCGCAGGTCAGCACGCGGCGGCGTAAGGCGCTTATGCGGTGCTTGAGCTCGGGTTCTGCCAGGACGATCCGTTCACGGATGGCGAACAGATGTTCGACAGGCACGTCGCCCAGCAACGGGGCATTGGCTTGAAGCCAGTCGCGCAGCACAACCTCGGCACTGGCAATGACCGGCGCTGTGTCCCACAGAGTATCGTCGAGGTCGAAGGTGATCAGCTTGATGTTCATCAGTCGGTGCCTTTGCTGCGTTTGGCCCTGGGATGGGCGCTGTCGTACACCGTTGCCAGGTGCTGGAAATCCAGGTGCGTATAGATTTGCGTCGTGCCGATGTCGGCGTGTCCGAGCATTTCCTGTACAGCGCGCAAGTCCTGGGACGATTCCAGCACGTGGCTGGCGAAGGAATGGCGAAGCATGTGCGGATGCAAATGCTGGCCCAGCTCGCGTTCTCCGGCCACCCTGACCCGCTGTTGCACGGCGCGTGGGCTGATGCGATTGCCTTGCCGAGTGATGAATACGGCGCGATCCCTGGGGTTGCCGGCGCCACGCACGCGGTACCACGCCTGCAGCGCCTCCCGCGCCTTGCGCCCTACCGGCAGCACGCGGGCTTTGCCGCCTTTGCCCAGCACCTGTACCAGGCCACCGGCCAGGTCGACATGGTCGAGATCAAGGTTGGTCAGCTCCGAAAGGCGCAGGCCTGAGGAGTAGAACAATTCGAGGATGGCTTGATCGCGCAGGGCAATGAAATCATCGTCCACGCCGCCATCGAGCAGTTGCAAGGCACGGTCGGTGTCGAGCACCTTGGGCAATCGACGCTCCCCCTTGGGGGCGCTCAGGCCATTGGCAGGATCGTGCTGGCAGATCTTTTCGCGGTTGAGGTAACGGTACAGCCCTCGCACCGCCGATAGCAGCCTGGACAGACTGCGCGAAGACTGGCCCTGGTGATGCTGGCGCGCGATCAACTGGCGCAGGTGCTGAATCTGCAAGGCTTGCCAGCCCCCGATAGCCTGCTCGCTGCAGTAGGCCATGACCTTCTCCAGGTCCCGACGGTAGCCCACAAGCGTGTGCTCGGAAACCTGGCGCTCATTGCGCAGGTGTGCGCAGTAAGCCTCCAGCTGGCGCTCCATCAGCGCACCGGGCGCAGGCTTTGGCTGACGCGGGGGACCACACGGCCCAGCACCTCGGCGATATAGCTCAGGAACAGCGTGCCGACACTGCTCTTGTAATGCTGCGGGTCGCGGCTACCAATGGCCAGCACACCATGCAGCCCCTGGTGCTCCAGGGTCGCCACTGCGCTGGAGCCTACGTCGCGGCGTTGCTCCTCACCGAACAAAAACGCCAGCTCATGATCACGCAGGCTGCCGCTGACGGTCTTGCCGCTACCGAGCAGCGGGCCGATCGCTTGCTGGGCTTCGGCGTTGCTGACCCAGCGCCCCACGGGCGCCACGTTGTCGCCAAACAGGATCAGGCTGACGAAAGGCACCTGGAACTCCTGACGCAGGCTGTCCTCGACGACCATCACCACGTCTTCCAACGTGGTGGCGTCGAGCAAGTCCAGGATCAGGCGTCTGGTCTTGTCGAACAACCGATCGTTGTCACGGGCCACGTCCATCAACTGCGAAAGGCGGTGGCGCATCTCGATGTTGCGGTCGCGCAGCAACTTGAGCTGGCGCTCGACCAAGGAAACACTGTCACCGCGCTGGTGTGGAATGTGCTGCTCGACCAGCAGTTCATCATGCTCGGTGAAGAAGGTCGGATGAGCACGCAGGTAAGCGACCACCGCTTGGGCATCGAGCTCAGCGGCCTGCTGGGGTATATCCTTGGGGTGATCGGTCATGACGGTTACTCGCTTAAAATCGAACCTGTCCTTCGTAGACGCGTACGGCTGGGCCGGTCATCACCACCGGCTTGCCTGGCCCGGCCCACTCGATATGCAAGCGCCCGCCCGGCAGGTCAAGGGAGACGGGCGAGTCCATCCAGCCCTGGCTGATGGCAGCCACGGCAGCTGCACAGGCCCCGGTACCACACGCCTGGGTTTCCCCAGCACCGCGCTCCCACACGCGCAAGTTGGCGCGGTGGCGGTCAATGACCTGCAGGAAGCCGGCATTGACGCGCTGGGGGAAGCGCGGGTGGTTTTCGATCTTCGGCCCCAGCTGATGCACAGGGGCACTGACCACATCGTCCACGCGCAGTACGGCGTGAGGGTTGCCCATGGACACCGCTGCAATCGAATGCACCTTACCGTCCACCTCCAGCGGGTAGCTCACCGACTGCGCGTCGGCGACGAACGGGATGTCGGCAGGGACGAAGCGTGGCGGGCCCATGTCGACACTGACCTGGCCGTCGTTCTGCACGTCCAGCACGATGATGCCGCCCTTGGTTTCCACACGTATGCGCTTCTTGGCGGTCAGGCGCTTGTCGAGCACGAACCGCGCAAAGCAGCGTGCACCATTGCCACACTGTTCAACTTCGGAGCCGTCGGCATTGAAGATACGGTAGCGGAAATCGACTTCCGGGTTGTTTGGCGCCTCGACGATCAGCAACTGGTCAAAGCCGATGCCCGTGTGGCGATCGCCCCACTGCTTGGCGTGCTTGGGCTGGATGTGGGCATGCTGGCTTACCAGGTCCAGGACCATGAAGTCGTTGCCCAGCCCATGCATCTTGGTAAAACGCAGCAGCATGGGCTTACTCCGGCAGCAGGCTTTCGCCAGCGTACAATTCGGCGATGGTTTCCCGGCGGCGTACTTCGAAAGCCTGGTCGCCGTCGACCAGTATTTCCGCGCAACGGCCACGGGTGTTGTAGTTGGAGCTCATCACGAAACCATAGGCGCCTGCTGACTGAACGGCCAGCAGGTCACCTTCGGCAAGGTTCAGGACTCGGTCCTTGCCCAGGAAATCGCCGGTTTCGCAGATCGGACCGACCAGGTCATACGGACGACCTTCGCCCTCACGCGGCTTGACTGCACAGATGCCCATCCAGGCCTGGTACAGGGCTGGGCGAATCAAGTCGTTCATGGCCGCATCGATGATGGCGAAGTCCTTGTGTTCGGTGTGCTTGAGGTACTCCACACGGGTCAGCAGCACGCCAGCGTTGGCCACGATATAGCGCCCCGGCTCGAACACCAGTGCCAGGTCTCGATCGCCCAGGCGCGTGCGAATGGCCTGGATGTAATCGGCTACCAGCGGTGGTTCTTCGTCGCGGTAGCGCACGCCGACCCCGCCGCCCAGGTCCAGGTGGCGCAGGTGGATACCGCATTCTGCCAGGCGGTCGACCAGTACCAGCAAGCGGTCCAGCGCATCGAGGAAGGGCTCCACGGTGGTCAGCTGCGAACCGATATGGCAATCGACCCCGACTACGTCCAGGTTGGGCAACTGAGCGGCCCGCACGTAGATGGCCTCTGCATCGGCGATGGCGATGCCGAACTTGTTTTCCTTGAGCCCGGTGGAAATGTACGGGTGGGTACCTGCATCCACGTCCGGGTTGACCCGCAGCGAGACGGGCGCGACCTTGCCCATTTCGGCGGCCACCTGCTGCAAGCGCTCCAGCTCGTCGGTGGACTCGACGTTGAAGCAATGCACGCCCACTTCAAGCGCACGACGCATGTCTTCGCGGGTTTTGCCCACGCCGGAAAACACCACGCGGTCGGCGCGCCCGCCAGCAGCCAACACGCGCTCGAGTTCGCCACCTGAAACGATGTCGAAGCCTGCACCCATGCGCGCCAGTACATTGAGCACGCCCAGGTTCGAGTTGGCTTTGACGGCGAAGCAGACCAGGTGTTCACACCCTTGCAAGGCATCGGTGTAGCTGCGGTACTGGGCCTCGATGTGGGCGCGCGAATACACGTAGGTGGGGGTACCGTGCCGCTCGGCGATCGCCGACAGGGACACCCCTTCCGCGAACAGTTCACCGTCGCGGTAATTGAAGACGTTCATCCGATTCCCTTATTGCTCAGGCGACTGCTCAGGCTCGGACTGCAGCGTGTCTTGCTGCTCCTCGGTCTGTGCTGACTTGGCTTTGGTCTGGTGCTGGTGCGCCGAGTGGGCGTCTTTGCGGTCCTTGCCGTCATCGGGCAGGTACAGCGGGCCTTTCTGGCCGCATGCAGAAACGAGGCAGGCAACAGCGACCAGCGCCGCGAGGGAGGAAATCAGGCGCTTCATGGATGAAATCCTTAGAAAAATGCAGTATTGAGCCCGAGTATACCGAGCGACCGGCGGCTTGCCTATGCAAGTACCGGCCCGCCGGGCAGGCTATCCTTGGTGCCGACCTGCACCTGTTTGCCGTCAGGGCTGCATTGCGAGCGAAGTGGCCTGCAAGGACCCTGGCTAAACCTTTGCATTCATCGGCCAGCGCCCGTATCGTGCCCGGCTTGCCTGTCACGCCGCCAATTTCGAGGTTCCTGCAATGAGTTTGAGTGAAGCGCGTTTCCATGATCTGGTCGACGCTACCCAGCAGGCGCTGGAAGACCTGTTCGACGAAAGCGGGCTGGACCTGGACATGGAGAACTCCGCTGGGGTGCTTACCGTCAAGTTCGAAGGTGGAGCCCAGCTGATCTTCAGCCGCCAGGAGCCTTTGCGCCAGCTGTGGCTGGCCGATCGGTCAGGCGGCTTCCACTTTGACTATGACGAAGAGAGCGGCAAGTGGGTGTGCGAGAAGAGCGAAGAGCTGCTAGGTGAAATGCTCGAGCGCATCGTGTGGGAGCGAGCCGGCGAAAAGCTGGATTTCGACGACATCTGACATGAGCAATGCACCCGTTCGGCCCCCCAAACCGCTTTACAGCAACGTCAGCCCAGCGGTGCCATCGCCGTGCATCAGCATCTGCCGCCTTGACGAGCAGCGCGTGTGCACCGGCTGTCATCGGCATGTGGAACATATCCGCGAATGGCGCTCTGCCGATGACGAGCGCCGTCGGCAGATCTGCCGTGAAGCCACTGCGCTTCGCGACCGTAAGGCACACTGAT
Source organism: Pseudomonas sp. DE0157 (assembly GCF_007678615.1). Taxonomy (NCBI): domain Bacteria; kingdom Pseudomonadati; phylum Pseudomonadota; class Gammaproteobacteria; order Pseudomonadales; family Pseudomonadaceae; genus Pseudomonas; species Pseudomonas sp. DE0157. The sequence goes on along the minus strand of NZ_VEJN01000002.1, from coordinate 319,765 downwards.
AGCAAGGGCTTGAGTATTTGCCCCGCTGTGGTAGTGTCGGGGCTTGCGTCGATGACGCCAAAGCATTCGAAAACCCCGCCTTTGGGCGTAATGCTGGTCACTTAGGGCTGCACAGCAGCCCCAACAATCTCAAGTGAACAGCACTACGCGCTCAGGGCGGGGTTTCGCTTTATCTGTGCATCGAAAAACTGCCTGTTCAAAGGAGTCTGACTGGATCATGAGCACCAAGCCTTCCCTTATCCTCACCCGTTTGGATGTACAACGTCTGGAGCGTCTGCTCGATAGCCTCGACGAAAGTACCCCTGGCGTGCTCGCGCTCAGCGGCGAGCTCGACCGTGCCGAGCAGGTGGTAGGTCATGATGAGGTACCGGCAGGTGTGGTGACCATGAATTCGCGCGTGCATTGCCGCGAGCAAGCCAGTGGCAAGGACTACCACCTGACCTTGGTCTACCCCAAGGATGCCGGGCCAGACGGCAAGGTCTCGGTCCTGGCGCCCATCGGCTGTGCCTTGCTCGGGTTGTCGGTGGGTGAGCAGATCGACTGGCCGGCGCCAGGGGGCAAGACCCTCAAGCTGGAGTTGCTGGAAGTCGAGTACCAGCCGGAAGCGGCGGGCGATTTCGACCTTTAGTGCTTGCAACGCACCGCTGGCGCGGCCAGTGCCTAAGCCTGGCTCGCCAGCACCTGCCGTAGCCCCTCATTCAAGGCCTGCTCAAGCGTCCGTTTGTAGTTCAGGTGGACCTGCGTCGTGGCATGGTGGCCATCGAGCAACCCGGAAACATCCAGATCGGTGATGTAGCACCGATACTGGCCCGCGTTTCGCCGTTGGGCGATGATTTTCCGGGCCACCACGCCATACAGGCTCGGCCCATGGTCGAGCTCGGAGAACTCCTGCTCTTCGCAGAACAAGGTCACGTGCGTGGCACCGTCGGTGTCGGCGTGAAGCATGGCCTGGACGTCGTAGTAGGGCTGCGCGTTCCCCGCATCCGGTGCCACCCGCTGCTCCAGGCCCCGTGCCCTGCCTGATCCAGACCCGAGCAGCTGCGCGTACGCGATGTCCAGGCGTGCTGCTTGCCTTGCACCATAAGGCACCTGCGCCTCGCGTCGTCGCAAGACCGATGCCAGAAAGCGTTGCAGCGGCAGCAGAAGATGAGGTTCGTCCTGCAACGGCACGCGCTCGTGCCACAAGGCGTTGCATTCATCCAGCACGTAGAGCTCGGCCCAGTTGTCGAATAGTCGATAGAAGACCTGAACGCAGTCGCGGCGGGCTTGCTCGAGCACAAGGCCCACATCGGTGTCCGCCAGGGCATTGGCGTCCAGATACACAGGGCTGTAGGTGCTGCGCGCCTGGCCCAGGAACGCGAGTAGCGCATCATGATCGTCCAGGCTTGTGAGGACGACCTTGCCCCCAAGCCACTCCAGCACATGAACCTGGTGCGCCACTTGCACCAGGTAACGGCCAGGGGCCTCCTGTTCGTGCAACTGCCGCGCGGTCTGGAAGAGCTCGGCGACACGCTGACTGATGGCCTGCGCCCGGTGCTGGGCAAAGCAGTGCGCCCGCACGTTGGGCCAGCCGCTTGCCTGTTTCGGCAGGTTGATGAAGTCGCGCAGGCATCGCATCAGCGCGTGCTCGCCGTCGTAGCGGTGTACCAGCACCTCGTTCCAGGAGCTGATCGTGACCTGGTCCACCGTCAATACCAGGTTTTCCCGCAGGCCACCGTAGCTGAGCGAGTCGGTACGTTCAGTGGTCAGCAGGATATCCAGTTCACGGTGGTGGGGCAGGGGGTCGATGCCCACGTTGATCAGCAGCAGCACATCGTCGGCAGCGCTTGGCTGCAATAGCCTCATCTCGCTGACGGCCAGCAGCGGCAACACGATGAGTTGCTGCAGGCTCGCGAGCAGGCCCTGCAATTCAGGCTCTTTCAGATCGCTGATGCCCGGATGAAGCGCCAGTCGTGTGTGGCTGTCTATCACGCCATTGCAATGGGCCCAGACCAACAGTTCCACAAGGTGCCAGCAGCGCTTGATCGGGTTGGCGAGTTCCATCTCATGGCCATGCAGGTTACCGCTGTAGAGTGCCCAGGGGTGGCTGCCTGGCGCTCTGCGGCTGGGTGATTGGGCCAACGTCACGGTTTGTTCGGCCAGGTCGCAAGCACGGTCGCCCTGGAGGATTTCCACCTTGTCTGCACGGCGTTCGAATGCCGCTTGCAGGCGCCGCCCCAACAAGCTGAGCTCGCGCAGGTCAGCGCGGCTGGTCGCGTCGTGAGCGCGTGCGAACTGCACCAGAAACCGGTAGCTGCGGCTGAGCTCGGCCACCCGTTCGCGGCGCTCCAGGGTAACCTGGTGCACCCCCCAGCCAGGGCGTCCATCGAGCATGGCCAGCTGCGCGCCTCCCCATCCCCATGCGTCGGTCAGGCTGCGCAGCAGGCGGCGTTGCCAGCCCTCGGCGCGCCCCTGTTCGCTGAGCTTGCCGTTCACTTTCAGGTACAAGCTGCGCCGCACCAGCTCCAACCGAGCCAGCTCACCGCGCTGTATCAGGTAGCGCTCGATCCGTCGGTAGACCATGACGTAAGGATCGAGACGGTCAAGGTCGAGCTGATTGGCGAACACCGCTTGCTTGTAGTCAAGGCTCAGGCACCGCACGGTGGGGTATTCGCTGGCATAGGCTTCGGCCAGCAGCAGTTTGAGCAAGGACTTGTGAGGGGCATCGATACCTTTGAACAGCTGCCAAAGCCCGGCGCCAATGAATTCGTGGCCTGGGATCTGCGCCAGGTGGCCCAGATCGAGCGCTTCCCCAGGGCGTACGAAACGCTTTGCCAGCAGGGCCTGGGCGTAGGCCGGGTAAGCGCACTCCTGATCGGGCGGCACCAACCACCACAGTGGCGTCCGACCTGCCAACCAGAGGGCCGTGCGGTAGAACTCGTCCAGCAGAAGATAATGCTGCGTGGTGCCGCAATCGTCGGTGCCGAGTTGGCCTGTGCGCTGGCCTTGAGCGAACGCCTGGGTGTCAATCAGGAAGAAATGCGTATCGGCGCCCTGGCTCGCGGCCCAGGTCTCCAGCAACTGGCATTTACGCTGCAGTGACTCCAACGCTTCGTGCTCCAGGTCGCTGGTATGGCATACCCACACATCGATGTCGCTGTCCTCAGCCTGGGCAAGCGTGCCCAGGCTGCCGATTAGAAACAGCCCGTCGATGGACCGTGCAGAGGTGTTGTCGCGGGCTTTGTAGCTGAAGGCACGTGCCAGGCGCTGGGCTTCGAATACCTGGTCGCCGCTTGGCTCGAAGTCGCAGATCCCTGCCGGCGTCATCGACGAAACATAGCCGGGCAATAACGGATGGTTCACATGGAACAGCACTGGCAGCACGGTCAGCACCTGCTGCTGGCGGGAGGGCAAACCGGCCATTGCCCGCTGCAGGCGGCCTGCGTTGATCTGTAGATAGCGCCCGCGCAAGGTGGCCAGCTGCTTACGGTCGATCCCGTTGTCCAGGTCCAGTTGGATCTCGTCGGGACAATTCATTTTGCGCTCATCAGTCCGCTGAAGCTGGGGCGAGTGTAGCCTGAACGATACGGCCCACGCAGGCTCATTGAGTACTGAGGCCATTTGCGCGAGTTCCTGCAACCTGTGGGGTAGTGCATCATGGCTGGCTAAATGACAACGTGAGGTAAATCATGCGTGTTTGGATCGATGCCGACGCGTGTCCAAAGGCCGCCAGGGACCTGATCGTCAAGTTCGCCCTCAAGCGCAAGTTCGAAGTGGTCATGGTCGCGGGTCAGGCGGTGGCCAAGCCAGCCTTCGGCATCGTACAACTGATCGTGGTACCCAGCGGCATGGATGCGGCCGACGATTATCTCGTCGAGCATGCCGTGCCGGGTGAGTTGGTCGTCTGCAGCGACGTACCGCTGGCCGACCGGCTTGTGAAGAAAGGCGTAGCGGCGCTGGACCCGCGCGGGCGCGAGTTCGACGAGCGCAACATGGGCGAGCGCCTGGCTACGCGCAACCTGTTCACCGAACTGCGTGAACAGGGCCAGTCGGGCGGCGGGCAGGGGCCCTATGGGGATCGCGAAAAACAGGCGTTTGCCAATGCGCTGGACCGGATTATCACTCGGCTATCGGTGCGTTGATATCCAGTAGAGCGTCAACCACCCGGTCAGGCGCTCCAGCCGGGCAAGCGGAGCTTACTCGTGGGTCAGCTCCAGCACGCGATCAACCAGCTTGTAGATCCCGCTAGCGGCTTCGCTGATGGTCTTTGCCGACATGTAGGCGGGAGTGGTCACCAGTTTGCGCTGCGGGTCCTCGACGATGTCGTGCACGTCGCATTCTTCGTGGGTGCCGCCCATCTTGACGACGGCCTCAGCGGTATCGGCGTCGTTACCGATGGTGCAGACCACGCCAGGGCCATAGATCTTGGCAGCCAGTGCAGGCGAGATACAGATCAGGCCAACTGGCTTGCAGGCAGCGGCGAACGCCTCGGCCAACGCCAGGACATCCGGATTGACAGTGCAGTCTGCGCCTTTTACGGCAAAGTCCGAGAGGTTCTTGGCTGCGCCAAAGCCGCCCGGAACGATCAACGCGTCGAAGTCCTCGACGCGCGCCTCACGGATGTCTTTCACATCGCCACGCGCAATACGGGCAGATTCCACCAGCACGTTGCGCGACTCGGGCATCTCGTTGCCGGTCAGGTGGTCGATGACATGCATCTGCGCGATGTTCGGTGCAAAGCACTGCACCTGCGCGCCGCGTTGGTCCAGGCGCAGCAGGGTGATCACGCTTTCGTGAATTTCTGCACCGTCATAAACGCCACAGCCAGAAAGAATCACCGCCACTTTTTTTGTCATGCTCATTACTCCAGGTCGAAGCGCTTGATACCCGTCAGGCTGGCAGCGCGGCGCAGTGCGGGATGGTCCATGTCTGTTGGAGTGTGCCGCGGTGCAGGTGTTCAGTCCTGGGACTCGCGCGCAGCCCGGCGCTCTGCCCGCAGCGTACGAAAGCGCCGGTGCAGCCACAGGCCTACGCCAAGCACCAGCAAGGCACCGAGTACCCACAGTTCGTAGCGCTTGATATTGCCCAGCAGGCCTTCGAGGATTGCGCCGAAATGATAGGCCGCAGCACCCAGGGCGATGGCCCAGATCGCGGCCCCGATGCCGTTGAGCAGCAGGTAGCGCCGCGGCGGATAGCCCGAGAGGCCGATTGCGACCGGCATTACCGTGCGAAGCCCGTAAACGAAGCGGAAGCTGAGCACCCAGATATCGGGATGGCGACGGATGTGGCCCAGGGCGCGGTCGCCCATTGCCTGCCAGCGGGGCTTGCGCGCCAGAATCTTGCGCCCATGGCGACGACCCATGAAATACCACAGCTGATCACCGGCATAGCTGCCCATGAATGCCACCAGGCATACCAGCTTGATGTCCATGTAATCGCGGAACGCAAGAAAGCCTGCAAGGACCAGAATGGTCTCGCCTTCGAAGAAGGTGCCTAGAAAAAGGGCAAAGTAGCCGAAATCCTGCAGGAATTGTTGGAGCATTTTCTGAGGTGCTGGCGAAATGAACGCGCAGCCTACCCCTTCGCGTGCGTTCGGGAAAGTGTCCAAATGTGTCTCGACGTGAACAGTGCCCGCCACCACAATGTCTGCAACCGTGTGCCATGGCTTGCCCTGGCGTGTAACACAGGCGTCATAATGGGCGCTTATCTTGCCGCTCAATTGATGATAGGGCGTTAACGTCCTCAGGACCGCCAGATGAATAACGAAGTGCTTCCCCCTGTCTTGATCAAGGATGCCAAGGAGCTTCCAGAGGAGCTGGTGCAGACCCCGCCTGATCTGCCACCCGGGTCCCAGGTCGCTGTAGAGCCTGCAGCGGAGCCAGCGACGCCCACGCCGGCCCCGGCACCGCCCATCGCCGTGCCCGGCCTGGACGATACCAGCCTGTACATTCATCGCGAACTGTCCCAACTGCAGTTCAACATCCGGGTACTGGAGCAGGCGCTGGATGAAAGCTACCCGCTGCTCGAACGCCTGAAGTTCCTGCTGATTTTCTCGAGCAACCTGGACGAGTTTTTCGAGATTCGTGTGGCTGGGCTTAAGAAACAGATCAATTTCGCTCGCGAGCAGGCCGGCGCCGACGGCTTGCAGCCGCACCAGGCCCTCACGCGCATCAGCGAACTGGTGCATATCGAGGTCGATCGCCAATACGCGATTCTCAACGATGTATTGCTGCCGGAGCTGGAAAAACACCAGATTCGATTCATTCGTCGTCGTCACTGGACACCCAAGCTCAAGACATGGGTGCGTCGCTACTTCCGCGACGAGATCGCGCCCATCATCACCCCGATCGGCCTGGACCCTACCCACCCATTCCCGTTGCTGGTGAACAAGAGCCTGAACTTCATCGTCGAGCTCGAAGGCGTCGATGCCTTCGGCCGCGATTCAGGCCTGGCCATCATTCCGGCACCGCGGCTGCTGCCACGGGTCATTCGCGTGCCTGAGGAAGTGGGTGGCACCGGTGCCAACTATGTCTTCCTTTCGTCGATGATCCACGCCCACGCAGACGACCTGTTCCAGGGCATGAAGGTCAAGGGGTGCTACCAGTTCCGCCTGACCCGCAACGCCGACCTGGCGTTGGATTCCGAGGAAGTCGACGACCTGGCCCGGGCGCTTCGTGGCGAGCTGTTCTCGCGCCGCTATGGCGATGCCGTGCGCCTGGAAGTCGCCGATACGTGCCCCAAGCACCTGTCGGACTACCTGCTCAAGCAGTTCAGCCTGAGCGAAAGCGAGCTGTACCAGGTCAACGGGCCGGTCAACCTGACGCGGTTGTTCAGCATTACCGGGCTGGACAGCCACCCCGAGCTTCAATACGTGCCGTTCACCCCGGCCATCCCGAAGTTGCTGCAGAACGCCGACAATATTTTCAGCGTGATCAGCAAGCAGGACATCCTGCTCATGCACCCCTTCGAGTCGTTCACGCCGGTCATCGACTTGTTGCGCCAAGCAGCCAAGGACCCGCACGTCCTGGCCGTACGCCAGACGCTGTACCGCTCCGGCGCCAACTCGGAAATCGTCGATGCGCTGGTCGATGCAGCGCGCAACGGCAAGGAAGTCACCGCAGTGATCGAACTGCGTGCACGCTTTGACGAGGAGTCCAACCTGCAGATGGCAAGCCGCCTGCAAGCGGCAGGCGCGGTGGTGATCTATGGCGTGGTCGGTTTCAAGACGCACGCCAAGATGATGTTGATCCTGCGCCGCGAGCAGGGCGAGATCGTACGTTATGCGCACCTGGGGACCGGCAACTACCACGCTGGCAACGCCCGTTTGTACACCGACTACAGCCTGCTCACCTCCGACGATGCGCTCACCGAGGACGTCGGCAAGCTGTTCAGCCAGTTGATCGGCATGGGCAAGACCCTGCGCATGAAGAAACTGATGCATGCGCCGTTCACCTTGAAAAAGGGCATGCTGGACATGATCGCCCGCGAAACCCAGTTCGCCTTGGACGGCAAGCCGGCGCACATCATCGCCAAATTCAACTCGCTGACCGATGCGAAGGTCATCAAGGCCTTGTACAAGGCCAGTCAATCGGGGGTGAAGATCGACCTGATCGTGCGTGGCATGTGCTGCCTGCGTCCAGGGATTCCAGGGGTTTCACATAACATCCAGGTGCGCTCGATCATCGGCCGCTTCCTGGAACACACCCGTGTGTTCTATTTCCTCAATGGCGGTGAAGAGCAGATCTACCTCTCCAGTGCCGACTGGATGGAGCGCAACCTCGACAAGCGGGTCGAGACCTGCTTCCCGGTCGAGGGCAAGAAGCTGCTGTTGCGGGTGAAGAAGGAACTGGAGGCGTACCTGACCGACAACACCCACGCCTGGACCCTTCAGCCAGACGGGCGCTATGTGCGCAGCAGTCCAACGGGTAACCAGAACCCGCGCAGTGCCCAGGCGACCCTGCTGGAGCGCCTGAGCAACCCGGTCCTTAACGTACGCTGAGGACGAAGCCGACCCGGGCCAGCCACTCCGCCTCGTTGGCGAAGTCGGCCTGGGTCAGCTGGTTCTGTTCGAGCCAACCTTCCGGGAATACCACTTCCAGGCGGTTGTCGGCCGCCTTGAGCTCGACTTTGGGCATCTGCTGCGTGCCCCGGATATGGTGGAACAGGATGGCGAAGCGCAGCAGCACGCACAGGCGCAGCAGCTTGACCCCTTCATCCCCCAGTTCGGCATAACGGTCCTTGGGAATGTTGCGGCGGTGGCCGCGCACCAGCAAGGCCATCATCTGCTGATCCTCGCGCGAGAAGCCTGCCAGGTCGGAGTGCTCGATCAGGTACGCGCCGTGCTTGTGGTAATGATAGTGGGCGATGTCCAGGCCGATCTCGTGGACCTTGGCTGCCCAACCCAGCAGGTCGCGCCAGTTGCCGTCCTGCAGGTCCCATGCCTCGGCCACCTGGTCGAAGGCATGCAGTGCCTTGCGCTCGACCCTGGCGGCCTGGCCTTGGTCGACGTGGTAGCGCTCCATCAGCGAGTTGAGGGTACGCTCGCGTACGTCCTCATGATGATGCCGTCCAAGCAGATCGAACAGCACACCTTCACGCAGCGCACCGTCGCAGTGGTCCATGCGCTGCAGCTCCAGGGCATCGAAGATCGCTTCGAGGATGGCCAGGCCCGCCGGGAAGATGGTGCGCCGATCCGGCTTGACCCCATCGAAGTCGATCCTGTCGACTTCGCCCAGCTTGAACAGCTTGCGCTTGACCCAGGCCAGCCCGTCGGCATTCACCTCACCATTGCCCAGGCCTGCGGACCTAATGGCGGCGCCGATGGCACGAATAGTGCCGGACGAGCCGATGGCTTCATCCCAGGTCAGGCGGTGCAGGGCATGCTCGATGCTCATCAGCTCAAGCCGGGCGGCCGTATACGCCTGTGCATATCGCGCCGGGGTAATCTTGCCGTCACGGAAATAGCGCTGGGTGAAGCTGACGCAGCCCATCTGCAAGCTCTCGCGCAACAGGGGCTCGAAGCGCTGGCCAATGATGAATTCGGTGCTGCCGCCGCCGATGTCCGCCACCAGGCGCTTGCCTGGGGTATCGGCCAGCGTGTGGGAAACGCCCAGGTAGATCAGGCGGGCCTCTTCGCGGCCTGAAATGACTTCCACCGGGTGGCCAAGGATGGCTTCGGCACGCTGGATGAAGATGTTGCGGTTGCGCGCTTCACGCAAGGCGTTTGTGCCGACGATGCGCACCGAGCCTGCGGGCATGCCGTTGATCAGCTGAGCGAAGCGCTTGAGGCACTCAAGGCCGCGCTCCATGGCTTCTTCACTGAGCTTGCGCTCCTCATCGATGCCGGCGGCCAGCTGTACCTTCTCGCCCTGCCGCTCGAGAATGCGGATTTCGGTGTGGTGGGCCTTGGCCACGACCATGTGGAAGCTGTTGGAGCCAAGGTCGATGGCGGCTATCAGGGACAGGTTCTTCGCGGTTGTATGCGGCATGATCTGGAAGTTCTCGGTCATTAACCTGGCAATCGTGCCACGATAGCAGGCTGGTCGCCAACGCGTGGCACCTGGCCTGCGCGGTGAGCTTGATATACGGCAATATGCCATTCGATTGGATGACGGCGATGTGACAGTTTCGATTCGAGTGCTCTTGCACAACTATAGTTACACTCAATCGTCTGCGGCTTCCTGTCGACCGCGGGGGCGGCTATGATGGGCAACGTTTTCCGTGCTTACGACCTTGGAGATTTCCATGAGCGACAAAATCAAACACGTCACCGACGCCACCTTCGATGCCGAAGTGCTTCAGGCTCAAGGCCCGGTGTTGGTCGACTACTGGGCTGAATGGTGCGGCCCGTGCAAGATGATCGCTCCGGTTCTGGACGACATCGCCACTACGTACGAAGGCAAGCTGGTCGTTGCCAAGCTGAACATCGACGAAAACCAGGAAACCCCAGCCAAGCACGGCGTGCGTGGTATCCCGACGCTGATGCTGTTCAAGAACGGCAACGTCGAAGCCACCAAGGTCGGCGCCTTGTCCAAATCGCAGCTGGCAGCGTTTCTCGACGCCCACCTGTGATGAAAAAGCCCCGCAAATGCGGGGCTTTTCTTTTCCAGAGCACTAGACGCACAAAAAAGCAAGTGTTACATTCGGCCTCGCACTGCTTCTTCAGTGCCCTCTACATGCCGTCGCCGAAGCATCCCCAATTCGAATCAGTACGCGATCCTTTCGCCATCTAGCGGCGCGGCTTCATTAAGCCAGAAGCTTAATTCTCCCTTCTTACATGATTACGTCATTCCCCTTATGAACCTGACTGAACTCAAGCAAAAGCCGATTACCGATCTTTTGGAAATGGCCGAACAAATGGGCATCGAGAACATGGCCCGTTCGCGCAAACAGGACGTGATTTTCTCCCTGCTGAAAAAGCATGCGAAAAGCGGCGAAGAGATCTCGGGTGACGGCGTGCTGGAGATTCTCCAGGATGGCTTCGGTTTCCTGCGTTCTGCTGATGCGTCCTACCTGGCCGGCCCTGACGATATCTACGTTTCGCCTAGCCAGATCCGCCGCTTCAACCTGCGTACCGGCGATACCATCGTTGGCAAGATCCGCCCGCCGAAGGAAGGGGAGCGTTACTTCGCCCTGTTGAAGGTCGATACCATCAACTTCGACCGGCCGGAAAACGCCAAGAACAAGATCCTGTTCGAAAACCTGACGCCGCTGTTCCCCAACAAGCGCCTGAAGATGGAGGCTGGCAACGGCTCCACCGAAGACCTGACCGGCCGTGTCATCGACCTGTGCGCCCCGATCGGCAAGGGCCAGCGTGGCCTGATCGTCGCCCCGCCCAAGGCGGGCAAGACCATCATGCTGCAGAACATCGCAGCCAACATCACCCGTAACAACCCTGAGTGCCACCTGATCGTTCTGCTGATCGACGAGCGCCCGGAAGAAGTGACCGAGATGCAGCGTACCGTACGCGGCGAAGTGGTTGCCTCTACCTTCGACGAGCCGCCAACCCGTCACGTGCAAGTGGCCGAAATGGTCATCGAGAAGGCCAAGCGCCTGGTCGAGCACAAGAAGGACGTGGTCATCCTGCTCGACTCCATCACCCGCTTGGCACGCGCCTACAACACGGTCATTCCAAGCTCGGGCAAAGTGCTGACCGGTGGTGTCGACGCCCACGCCCTGGAAAAGCCCAAGCGCTTCTTCGGGGCCGCCCGTAACATCGAGGAAGGCGGCTCGCTGACCATCATCGCCACCGCGCTGGTCGAAACCGGTTCGAAGATGGACGAGGTGATCTACGAGGAATTCAAGGGCACCGGTAACATGGAGCTGCCCCTGGACCGTCGTATCGCTGAAAAGCGTGTGTTCCCCGCCATCAACATCAACCGTTCGGGTACTCGCCGCGAAGAGCTGCTGACCGCTGACGACGAACTGCAACGCATGTGGATCCTGCGCAAGCTGTTGCACCCGATGGACGAGATCGCTGCCATCGAGTTCCTGGTCGACAAGCTCAAGCAGACCAAGACCAACGACGAGTTCTTCCTGTCGATGAAGCGCAAGTAAGCGTTTCAGGTCTGAATCGAACGGGGCCGCTTCGCAGCCCATCGCAGTCGGTCCGGTGCCCCGGACCGGCTGCGATGGGACGCGAAGCGGCCCTGATCAGTTTTGACCATTGCACGCTGAACGGCGCTACACTCTGAACCCCCGATCGATACGGCCAACACGAGGCTCATGCATGCAGTATCGCGACTTGCGCGACTTCATTCGTGGCCTGGAACAGCGCGGCGAGCTCAAGCGCATCCAGGTCCCGATCTCCCCAGTGCTGGAAATGACCGAGGTCTGCGATCGCACCCTGCGTGCCAAAGGCCCTGCGCTGTTGTTCGAAAAGCCGACCGGCTTCGACATTCCCGTACTGGGCAACCTGTTCGGTACGCCTGAACGGGTGGCCATGGGCATGGGTGCCGAGTCGGTCGATGAGCTGCGCGAGATCGGCAAGCTGCTGGCTTTTCTCAAAGAGCCTGAGCCTCCCAAAGGGCTCAAGGACGCCTGGTCCAAGCTGCCGATCTTCAAGAAAGTGGTGTCGATGGCGCCCAAGGTGGTCAAGGACGCCGTTTGCCAGGAAGTGGTGCTCGAAGGAGAGGACGTGGACCTTGGCGCATTGCCGATCCAGCATTGCTGGCCGGGCGATGTGGCACCGCTGATCACCTGGGGCCTGACCGTAACGCGCGGTCCGAACAAGGACCGCCAGAACCTGGGTATCTACCGGCAGCAGGTGATTGGTCGCAACAAAGTGATCATGCGATGGCTCAGCCACCGTGGTGGCGCCCTGGACTACCGTGAGTGGTGTGAAAAAAACCCTGGCCAGCCGTTCCCAGTGGCCGTGGCGTTGGGGGCAGACCCTGCCACTATCCTGGGTGCAGTGACCCCGGTTCCCGATACGCTTTCCGAATACGCCTTCGCGGGCCTGTTGCGGGGTAATCGCACCGAGCTGGTCAAGTGCCGCGGCAGCAATCTGCAGGTGCCGGCCACGGCCGAGATCATCCTCGAAGGGGTCATTCACCCGGGCGAGATGGCGCCTGAAGGCCCGTATGGGGACCATACCGGGTACTACAACGAAGTGGACAGTTTCCCGGTGTTCACCGTCGAGCGCATCACCCATCGGCAAAAGCCGATCTATCACAGCACCTACACCGGCCGGCCGCCGGATGAGCCGGCCATTCTCGGGGTGGCGCTGAACGAAGTGTTCGTGCCGATCCTGCAGAAGCAGTTCCCGGAAATCGTCGATTTCTACCTGCCGCCAGAGGGGTGCTCCTACCGCATGGCGGTGGTGACCATGAAGAAGCAGTACCCAGGGCATGCCAAGCGCGTGATGCTGGGTGTGTGGTCGTTCCTGCGACAGTTCATGTACACCAAGTTCGTTATCGTGACCGACGACGACATCAACGCCCGCGACTGGAACGACGTGATCTGGGCCATCACCACACGCATGGACCCCAAGCGTGATACGGTGATGATCGACAACACGCCGATCGACTACCTGGATTTTGCCTCTCCGGTGTCGGGCCTGGGATCGAAAATGGGCCTGGATGCCACGCACAAGTGGCCGGGCGAAACTACACGCGAGTGGGGGCGAGTCATCGTCAAGGACGAAGCCGTCACCCGGCGTATCGATGAGCTGTGGGATCAGTTGGGAATAGATTGATGCAGGTAACGTTGCAGCCGTCCGGAGCAGTGCTGACGCTAGAGCCCGGGGAACGGATCCTGGAAGGTGCGCGTCGGCTGGGTTATGACTGCCCCAACAGCTGCCGTAATGGCAACTGCCATGTCTGCGCTGCATTGCTGGTCGAAGGCAGCGTGCGCCAGAACGGAGAAGTCCGGGACCATGGCGAATTGTTCACCTGCATCGCCGAGCCGCTCGAGGATTGCATCCTGCTGTGGGACGGCGTGCTCGCCCTGGGCGAGCTGCCGGTGCGCAAGCTGACCTGCACGGTCAGTGAATGCCGTGAAGTGGGTGGCGACGTCTGGCGCGTGCGGCTGTTGGCCCCTGCGGGCAAGCCGCCGCGCTACCATGCTGGGCAGTATTTGATGATCGAACGCGAAGCGGGTAAGCCGGCCGCTTTTTCGCTGGCTTGCGCTCCCCATTCCGGACGCGAGCTTGAATTGCATGTACTGGCGCGCGAGCCCAGTGCCGTGCAGTTGATCGAGCAATTGCAGCGCGATCGCCTGGCTCGCATCGAAATGCCCTTTGGCGATACCCACCTGGCCGAACTGCCGGACGGGCCATTGGTGCTTATCGCCGCCGGTACCGGCATGGGCCAGATGCACAGCCTTGTGGAGCACTGCCGCGCTCAGGGCTTCAAGCACCCTGTTCACTTGTACTGGGGCGTACGACGCCCGGAAGACTTCTACCAGATCGAGCATTGGGATCAGTGGCTGAGTTTGCCTAACCTGTACCTGCACCAGGTGGTTAGCGACCTGTGCGGCTGGGAAGGCCGTTGCGGGATGCTGCACGAAGCGGTTTGCGAGGACATCCCCGACCTCAACAGCGTTCATGTGTACGCCAGTGGCTCGCCGAACATGATCTACGCAACGCTCGATGCACTGGTGGACGCTGGCATGGATGCGCACCGCATGCGTGCGGACGTGTTCGCCTACGCGCCTCGCGGCTGAGGAATTCCATCGCGGTGCGTGGCGCCCCTGTGGCTGCCCGCGCCACCCCGTAAGCAGGTAACGCGCTGCACGGCCGGTCGTCGGCGCCTGACGTGAAAATCACTGCATGCACTTGTTCAGCCCCTTGCCCTGACTTAGCTTATACACCGCCTGGCGCGACTGCCGTGAATGACTTGCCTGAGGGTTCTGGTCAACGACGCAGTGACAACGCATCAGGCTCGGTCACGTTACATGCTTTGTTAACAGGGAATCATAGCGGCAGCTTATGTCGGCGCTCGAACGGTCATCCTGGCAAGTCACATACCCCCCTTCGCTCGATTTTGGTCAGCAACTGACCCACGAGCAATTGCATCACTCCATGCAAGCCGCCATGTCCCGTCACCAGGGCGGGCCGGTGTGGCTGTTTGCCTATGGCTCTTTGATCTGGCGGCCCGAGTGCAGCGCGGTGGAGCGTCGACGTGCGCGGGTGCACGGTTACCACCGGGGCTTGTACCTGTGGTCGCACGAGCACCGTGGCACGCCCGAAACCCCAGGTTTGGTGTTTGGCCTGGATCGAGGCGGCTCGTGCAGCGGCTTTGCCTACAGGCTGGATGACGCGACACTCGATGCATCGCTGCGAGCCCTGTGGCAACGCGAAATGCCTTACCCCGCCTACCGCCCCCACTGGCTCAACTGTCGACTCGACGATGGCAGCAGGGTGCAGGCCCTGGGGTTCGTGTTGGAGCGGCACCTGCCTTGCTACGCGGGCAATCTGCCGGATAACGTGCTCAGCCACATACTGGCCAGCGCCAAAGGGCGTTATGGCACCACGCGCGATTACGTCGAGCAGACCCTTCATGCCCTGCGCAGCCACCATATGCCTGATCGCAACCTGGAAGCGCGCTTCAGGCGCTGTCACGATCTGCGCGAACGGTGATCACGCACGCGGCGGCACCACCACCAGCTTGCCGACCGCCTGGCGCTGGCCCAGCGTTTCGATGGCCGCACCCGCGTCGGCCAGGGCGTATGTCTGTGAAACGAGAGGCTTCAATTTGCCCTGCGCGTGCCAGGCAAACAGCTGCTTGAAGTTGGCCGCGTTATCCTCGGGTTGGCGCTGGGCAAACGCGCCCCAGAAGACGCCCAGTACCGCCGCCCCCTTGAGCAGCACAAGGTTGGCTGCCAATTGGGGAATGGTGCCGCTGGCAAAACCCACTACCAACAACCTACCGTTCCACGCCAGGCCCCTCACGGCGTGCTCGAACAGTTCGCCGCCTACCGGATCGTAAATCACATCCACACCTTTGCCATCGGTCAGACGCTTGATGGCCTCGCGCAGATTGTCCTGGCTGTAGTCGATCAGGTCATCGGCCCCAGCGGCACGGGCCACCGCGAGCTTTTGCGCACTGCTGGCAGCCGCGATGACCCGCGCCCCCATGGCTTTGCCGATCTCGACCGCCGCCAGGCCCACCCCGCCGGACGCGCCCAATACCAGCAAGGTCTCGCCGGTTTGCAATCGACCGCGCTGGTGCAAGGCGTGCATCGAGGTGCCGTAGGTCATGCCGAATGCGGCGGCGGTGATGAAGTCCATGCTGGCTGGCACGGGCATTACGTTGGAGGCGGGCACTGCCACTTGCTCGGCAAAAGCACCCCAGCCGGTCAGTGCCATGACCCGGTCACCCACCTTGAAGGCGCCCACCTTGGCGCCGACGGCTGCGACCGTGCCCGCGGCCTCTCCACCCGGTGAGAAGGGCAAGGGCGGCTGAAACTGGTATTTACCTTCTATGATCAAGGTATCGGGAAAGTTGACCCCAGCCGCCTGCACGTTCAACAGCACTTCGTTGGGCTTGGGCGTTGGGCTGGGCACGTCTTCCAGGACCAGTTCGCGGGCCGGGCCCAGGTGCTTGCATAGCAGCGCTTTCATCGTGGCCTATTCCTTTGCGGGTAATGGCCGATAAGTGTAGGAGGGCCGCCAGTTGGGTCAACGAGCATGGCTTGTCCTGATGGGCCGGCATAAGCCCAGGCTTGGGTTTGAACGATGTGCTGGTTAAGCTGGCGCCACCTGAATAGAGGAGCGATTTCGTGAAAGCGTGGATATTGATGGTGTTGGCACTGGTGTTACCCGCCGCAGCCGTGGCCGAGGAGGGCAAGGAGGGTGCGCCCAAGGTGGCCTATATCACGCTGACGCCGCCGTTCGTGGGCAACTATGCGCTCGATGGTGGTCCGCGCTTGCGGGTGTTCAAGGCGGACGTCGCATTGCGAGTGACCGGGGATGAGGCCGCCAAGGCGGTACAGCATCATGAACCACTGATCCGCAACCAGCTCGTCGCACTGTTCACTCAACAGACCGTGGACAGCATGAGCAATGTGGAGGCCAAGGAGCATTTACGTCAGGAGGCCCTAAAGCAGGTTCAGCAGGTGATGGAGACCGAAGAGGGCAAGCCGATCGTCGAGGACCTGCTGTTCAACAACCTGATCGTCCAGTGAGCGGCTGACCCGGTTTTCGGTCAGCCACTCAAGGCTGGGGTTCAAGGGAATGCCGGAGCGGGGCAGGTGCCTCAAACCATCGCCAGGATGGCCGTCCACTGCTCGGCCGTGACCGGCATGACCGACAGGCGACTGCCTTTTTGTACCAGCGCCAGCTCGGCCAGGGCTGGCTGTTGTTTCAACCAGCCCAGCTCAAGCACGCGCGGCAGGGTCCGCACGTGGGCCACGTCTACCGCACTCCACGGGTTCTTGTCGGGCGTGGCCTTGGCATCGTGGTAAGGGCTCTGCGGGTCCAGCGCAGTGGGGTCCGGATAGGCTGCGCGGATGACCTTGGCAATGCCGGCGATGCCGGGTTGAGGGCAGCTGGAATGGTAGAAGAAGAACGTGTCCCCCTCGCTCATCGCACGCATAAAGTTGCGCGCCTGGTAATTGCGTACACCGTCCCAACGAGCTTCGCCAAGGTGAGCCAGGCCTTCAATCGACAGTTCGTCGGGCTCGGACTTCATCAGCCAATAGGCCATGTTGTTTGCTCCAGAAATGCTTTGAAATAACTCGTTCCATCAAACCGACGGCCGGTTGACGTCAACGTTTGCGTGGTGGCTCAGGTTGTCGGAGAATGCGCCCCGTTTGAGGTGCGATGCTCAGGTACTACCCAGAAGTCGCCGAGCACTGAACAGTTTGCCTGGGGGGCAATCGTCGATGAATCAACGTAAAAAGCCGGACCTGCTGTGGGTCCTGGTGTTCATCTTTGGCTTGGGTGTGGTTACCACCGGTTATGCGCAGGGGATCTGGGAGCGCAAGCTGGATAACGCCTACCAGATGCCATACGAAGCTGGTCAGGCGCAACGCTGACCCTTCCCGGCACCGCTTAGCGCGGTGCCACGTACCAGTGACGATCCGAGACCGTTCCCTGCAAAGGCACGTCCCAACTGGCTTGTGCTAGCCGCTCGACCTTCTGGCACTCATGCGCCAAGCCTAGCAGCCGTGGTTTTTTCCAGGTCTGCCGACGGGCCAGGTAAGCCAGGCTGCGATCATAGAAGCCACCGCCCATGCCCAGTCGCCCTCCCGCGTCGTCGAAGCCCACCAGGGGCAGCAGAATCAGGTCCAGTGCCCACACCGGGCGTTGACGCCTGCGGTCAGTGGCCGGCTCAGGGATTCGGAAACGGTTGGGCGTGAGCTTCTCGCCCTTCTCGAATCGCTGAAACACCATGCGGGTGCGTGGCCATGCATGCAGCACCGGCAAGTACGTGCGCTTGCCGCGACGCTGCGCCTCGCGCAGCAACAATGCAGGGTCGATTTCGCCGTCGTTGGGCAGGTACAAGGCGATATGCCTGGCCTTGCGAAAGAGTGGATGCTGTGCCAGCAGACGGTACAGGCCTGCAGCGGCCTGACGCTGCTGGGCGGGCGTGAGCGCCCGGCGCGCGTTGCGCAGGTGCCTGCGAAGTTGAGGGCGGGTGAGCGTCGCGGTGTCGGTCATGGCACGGGCGATCCGAGAAGTGCTGGCCATTGCTGTCGGCCAAAACGACTTGCCCGCCGAGTGGCGGGCAAAGGAATTCGGGCTCCCCGATAAGACCGCTATCGGTGTAGCCCTTGAACCCGAAAGTTCAAGGTGGAGATTGCAGGGGACATTAAGGCTTTCCGTCGAGCGGACATGCACACCTGCCCCAGCGTGCAACCCCCGTGGTTGTGCGTATCGGCTCAGGGACATAACCGACTGGCGCATCCACCAGGGAGTGGCGCCAGTATAACAACCTCAGTTTTTTTTGGTACCCGTCTCGTCGGACAGCGCCTGGTCGACCCGGTCCAGCAAATCGCGCACCTGCTCGCGCGTGGCCCCGCCGGCCGGAGCCGCGCTGCGGTCTTCCTGGCGATGGAGCATCTCGTGGGTAATGTTCAACGCCGCCATGACCGCGATGCGGTCGGCACCGATCACCTTGCCGCTGCTGCGAATCTCGCGCATCTTGCTGTCCAGGTAGTGAGCTGCACTGACCAGGTTGTTGCGCTCTTCGGGCGGGCAGATGATCGAGTATTCCTTGTCGAGGATCTGCACGGTGACGCTATTGCTTGAACTCATGAGTCTTGCTCCAGGGCCTTGAGACGCAAGATCATCGACTCGACCTTGCGCCTGGCGATCTCGTTCTTTTCGATGAGGTGGGCGCGCTCTTCGCGCCAGGACTTTTCCTGAGCTACTAGGAGTGCATTTTGCCGTTTAAGTTGCTCGACACGCTCGATCAGCAGCTCGAATCGGCTCATCAGGGCCTGCAGGTCGTTCTCTTGCGTGGGTTGCACTCGATTCGCTCCGTCATTGACTCATCTTGCGATGATGCCTCTCCCTGGGCCGTGACTGCCAGTGCCGATGGTCTTGGCGCGCCTGCCGGTGCTAGGATACAAGGCCTTCATTCTAGTCATTGCGCCCTCCGGCGCCTAGCAGCCCATGCCCAATACTCAATCGCCCTACGTTGCTTTCGCCATGCTGCTTTCCAGCAATGGCCACCCCGTCACACCCGCCGAACTGCACGGCCTGCTCATCGGCCGCAGCTGTGCGGGTGCCGGCTTCGATGCCGACGGCTGGCTGGCCGATGCGGCCCAGTTGCTGGAAACCGAACCGCAAGACGCTGTGCGCAATGCCCTGATCGGCCTGCAGGAAATGGTCAAGGGCGAGCTTACCAGCGACGACATGGCGATCGTGCTGCTGCTGCCGTCCGATGATGCTGCGCTGACCGATCGCGCCACCGCCCTGGGGCAGTGGTGCCAAGGCTTTATCACAGGCTTCGGCCTGAACGCCGGTGGCAAAGACCTGTCCATCGAGGCCAAGGAAGTGCTCCAGGACCTGGTGGCCATCTCCCAGGTGCAGGAAGCGCTGGAAGAATCCGAGGACGGCGAAAGCGATTACATGGAAGTGATGGAATACCTGCGCGTCGCGCCGTTGCTGCTGTTTTCCGAACTGGCCAAGCCCGCAGCGCCTGCGCCCAAGCCTTCTCTGCACTGAACGACGGGGTAGTCTGCCCATGAGCCGCATTCCCAAGGCCGAATATGCCCGCCGGCGCAAGGCGCTGATGGCGCAGATGGTTCCCAACAGCATTGCCATCCTGCCTGCCGCCGCCGTTGCCATCCGCAACCGTGATGTGGAGCACGTGTATCGCCAGGACAGCGACTTTCAATACCTCAGTGGTTTTCCCGAGCCCGAGGCGGTCATTGCGTTGATACCTGGCCGTGAGCATGGCGAATACGTGATGTTCTGCCGCGAGCGCAATCCTGAGCGCGAGCTGTGGGACGGCTTGCGGGCCGGTCAGGAAGGTGCGGTGCGCGACTTCGGTGCTGACGACGCGTTTCCCATCGCCGACATTGACGAGATCCTGCCGGGCCTGATTGAAGGCCGCGAACGCGTCTACAGCGCCATGGGCAGCAATCCCGAGTTCGATCGCCGGCTGATGGACTGGATCAACGTGATCCGCTCCAAGGCCCGCCTCGGTGCACAGCCCCCGAACGAATTCGTTGCCCTGGATCACCTGCTGCACGACATGCGCCTGTATAAATCGGCGGCGGAAGTGAAAGTGATGCGCACGGCCGCCGAGATATCTGCCAAAGCCCATGTACGGGCGATGCAGGCTTGCCGCCCGGGCCTTCATGAGTACAGCCTGGAAGCCGAACTCGATTACGCCTTCCGCCAGGGCGGGGCAAAAATGCCGGCGTACGGGTCGATCGTCGCCGCAGGGCGCAATGGTTGCATCCTGCACTACCAGCAGAACGACGCGCCGCTCAAAGAGGGCGACCTGGTCCTGATCGACGCGGGCTGCGAAATCGATTGCTATGCCAGTGACATCACCCGCACCTTCCCCGTCAGCGGGCGGTTTTCACCGGAGCAGAAGGCGATCTATGAGCTGGTTCTCAGCGCCCAGGCAGCGGCGTTTGCCGAAATCGCCCCGGGCAAGCACTGGAACCATGCCCATGAAGCCACCGTGCGGGTGATCACCGAAGGGCTGGTTGAGCTGGGTCTGCTCAAGGGCGACGTGCAGGCGTTGATCGAGAGCGAGGCGTACCGGGCGTTCTACATGCACCGTGCCGGCCATTGGCTGGGCATGGATGTGCATGACGTGGGCGATTACAAGGTGGGCGGTGAGTGGCGGGTGCTCGAGCCAGGCATGGCCTTGACCGTCGAGCCCGGCATCTACATAGCAGCCGACAATGAAAGCGTGGCCAAGAAATGGCGCGGCATCGGCATTCGGATCGAGGATGATGTGGTGGTCACCAGGCAAGGCTGTGAAATCCTGACATCGGGCGTTCCCCGCACCGTCGCCGAGATCGAGGCGTTGATGCACGACGCGCGTCAGGCCAGCCTATGACCCAGGTGAATCTCGCGATCATCGGCGGCGGGCTGGTTGGGGCCAGCTTGGCGCTGACCCTGCAGGCAGGGGCCAAGGCGCGTGGTTGGAAAATCCTTCTCATTGAGCCCTTCGCCCCCGGCGACAGCTTCCAGCCTAGCTACGATGCGCGTTCTTCGGCGCTGTCGTTCGGTACCCGCCAGATCTACGATCGACTGGGCTTGTGGCCTGCCATCGAGCGGCGTGCCGAACCGATCGCCCAAATTCATGTCTCGGACCGGGGGCGCTTTGGTGCCACCCGCCTGGATGCGAGGGAAGAAGGCGTTCCGGCCTTGGGCTACGTGGTCGAGAATGCCTGGCTCGGGCAATGCCTGTGGCAGGGCCTGGACAGCGATGTGGTCAGTTGGCGCTGCCCGGCGGAAGTGACGTCGATGCAGGCTATCGAGGGCGGTTACCGTCTGCGCCTCAATGACGACACGCACATTGACTGCGACCTGGCGGTGCTGGCCGATGGTGGCCGCTCGGGCCTGCGTGAGCAACTGGGTATTCACGTCTGCCATACCCCTTACGAACAAAGCGCATTGATCGCCAACATCACCCCCGGCGAGCCTCACCGCGGGCAGGCCTTCGAGCGCTTCACCGAAGCCGGTCCCATGGCCTTGCTGCCGTTACCGGAAAACCGCTGCGCGCTGGTCTGGACACGGCAGGGCATGGATGCGCAGCGCCTGGCTGACATGGATGAGCGCAGTTTCCTGCGTGAATTGCAGGGCGTCTTCGGTTACCGCCTGGGCACCCTTCGGCAGGTAGGCGTACGGCATCTGTACCCGCTGTCGCTAATCGAGGCGCAGGAGCAGATCCGTCCCCACCTGGTCGTGCTAGGTAACGCTGCGCACAGCCTGCACCCCATCGCGGGGCAGGGATTCAACCTGTCACTGCGGGATGTGCAGTCCCTTGCCGAGGCGCTGCTTGCAGGGCCGCAACGGCCAGGTGACCTTGCGACCTTGCAGGCTTATGGCAAGCGCCAGCGCCTGGATCAAACGCTGACCATCGGGTTTTCCGATCAGGTGACGCGGCTGTTCGGCAGCGGCCAGCCTTTGCTCGCCGCAGGCCGTAACCTGGGTTTGCTGGGCCTTGACCTGCTGCCACCGGCCAAAAGCTGGTTCGCCCGTCAGGCCATGGGCCTGGGTACGCGTTCCGATGTACGGGGCAAGGCATGAACAACCCACGCAAACTGGCCCGGCGTGCGCGCGTCCTGCGCTGGATGCTGAACCTGTATCCGCCTTACCTGGGCGCAGGTATCCGTGTGCAGCACATTAGCCCTGACATGCGCAGCATCCGGGTGGCGATGAAGCTTACCCGCTGGAACCGCAACTACGTGGGCACCCAGTTCGGTGGCAGCCTCTACGCCATGGTCGACCCGTTCTACATGCTCTTGCTCATCGAACGGCTGGGGCGCGACTACATCGTCTGGGACAAGGCCGCCAGCATCGATTTCATCACCCCTGGCAAGGGCCCTGTGTATGCCGAGTTCCATGTCGATGACGCGCTGCTGGACGATATCCGCCAGCAGACCGCCACTGGCAAGAAATGCCTGCCCCGTTTGCAGGTCGATATCCGCGACGGCGCTGGTGAACTGGTGGCGCGGGTCGATAAAACCCTATACGTGCGGCTCAAGCCGCAAGCGAGGCTGGCGTAAGGCATGGAAACACGCGCAGATGTTCTGATCGTAGGTGCTGGTATGGTCGGCAGCGCGCTGGCGCTCGCATTGCGCCATAGCGGTCTGCAGGTGCTGCTGCTCGATGGCGGCCCCCTGGCAGTCAGGCCGTTCGACGCCAAGGCGCCGTTCGAGCCCAGGGTCAGTGCGTTGTCCGCGGCTAGCCAGCGTATTCTCGACCGCCTGGGCGCTTGGGAGGGCATTGCACGGCGGCGCGCGACGCCCTATTCCAATATGCAGGTTTGGGATGGCAGTGGCACTGGGCAGATTCACTTTTCCGCCACCAGCGTGCATGCGCAGGTGCTGGGCCATATCGTCGAGAACAAAGTGGTGCAGGATGCCTTGCTCGAACGCCTGCATGACAGCGACATCGGCCTGCTGCCCAATGCGCGCATGGAACAGCTGCGCCATTCCGGCGATGACTGGCTGATGACGCTGCACGACGGCCGGCAGCTGCGCGCACCGCTGGTCGTGGCTGCCGACGGTGCTCATTCTGCGGTTCGCCGCCTGGCTGGGTGTGAAACGCGCGAGTGGGATTACTTGCACCACGCCATCGTCACCAGCGTGCGTTGTGCCCAAAATCACCAAGCCACCGCCTGGCAACGCTTCACCGACGATGGCCCGCTCGCCTTCCTCCCTTTGACCCGAGACGGCAAGCAGGACTGGTGCTCGATCGTGTGGTCAACCACGCCGGTCGAGGCCGAGCGGCTGATGGCGCTGGATGAGCCAGCCTTCCTCAGGGCGCTGGAGCGTGCATTCGAGGGCCGCCTCGGAACGGTGCTGCAAGCTGACCCGCGGCTGTGCGTACCCCTGCGCCAGCGGCATGCCAAGCGATACGTGGAAGCCGGCCTTGCGTTGATCGGTGATGCGGCCCACACCATTCATCCGCTGGCAGGGCAAGGGGTGAACCTGGGGTTCCTTGACGCGGCGGTACTGGCCGAAGTCCTGATGGACGCCTGCAAGCGGGGGGAAAGGCTGGCCGATGTCAAGGTGCTGAGCCGCTATGAGCGTCGACGCATGCCGCACAACCTGGCGCTGATGGCAGCCATGGAAGGATTCGAGCGGCTGTTCCAGGCCGACAAGTTGCCGCTGCGCTGGCTGCGCAACAGTGGCTTGAAGCTGGTCGAGCAGTTGCCGGAGGCAAAAGCCGTATTCGTGCGCCAGGCGCTCGGCTTGAGTGGCGACTTGCCGGATCTTGCCAAGGCGTGAAGGCTGCTCAGGGCCTACTGTCGAGTATGGATACGTGGCGGACCCTGGCACATAGCAACATCCAGTAACGGCAATGGGGGTGAGGGTTCAAATGGGATTCACTACCATCTGCGCCTCTCTAATCGATCGAGGAGCGCCTTCCATGTTGCCACGCAAGTCCCTACTGGCCGCCCTGGCCCTGAGCGTTGTCGGTGGTACCGTGCAGGCAGCTGACGAGGTCGTGGTCTATTCCTCGCGTATCGACGAGCTGATCAAGCCAGTGTTCGACGCCTACACGGCCGAGACCGGGGTCAAGGTCAAGTTCATCACCGACAAGGAAGCCCCCCTGATGCAGCGCATCAAGGCCGAGGGCGAGCACGGTGTGGCGGATCTTCTGCTCACCGTCGACGCAGGCAACCTGTGGCAGGCTGAGCAGATGGGCATCCTGCAGCCGATCCGATCCGAGATCATCGAGCGCAACATCCCGCCTCAATACCGTGCCTCGTCCCACGACTGGACCGGCCTGAGCCTGAGGGCGCGCACCATCATCTACTCCACCGAACGGGTCAAGCCGGCCGAGCTCAGCACCTATGAAGCCCTGGCCGACAAGCAGTGGGAAGGTCGGCTGTGCCTGCGCACGGCGAAGAAGGTGTACAACCAGTCCCTGACCGCCACCCTGATCGAAAGCCATGGTGAGGCGAAGGCCGAGCAGATCGTCAAGGGCTGGGTCAATAACCTCTCCACCGACGTGTTCTCGGATGACAACGCCGTGATCCAGGCCGTCGAGGCGGGTCAGTGCGACGTGGGCGTGGTGAACACCTATTATTACGGCCGGCTGCACAAGCAGAACCCCAACCTGCCGGTGAAGATCTTCTGGCCCAACCAGCAAGACCGTGGCGTGCACGTAAACCTCTCCGGCATCGGCCTGACCAAGCACGCGCCTCATCCTGAGGCCGCAACAAAGCTGGTCGAATGGATGACCGGTGAACAGGCGCAGAAGTTGTTCGCCGACCTCAATCAGGAATTTCCGGCCAACCCCCAGGTCAAGCCCTCTGACGAAGTCGCCGCGTGGGGCGACTTCAAGGCCGACAGCATTGCGGTGGAAGTGGCCGGCAAGCGGCAGGCCGAAGCCATCCGCCTGATGGACCGTGCTGGCTGGAACTGAGCGGCGCTCCCTGCCCGAGAGGCCTGCCGAGGCCTCTTCGTGGGTCCTGCAGCGACCCGTCATCGAGACATAACGTGCCCTACACCCACCGTCGTCGCTGGTACCTCCCCGTCACTCTGATCGCCGGCCTCGTGCTGCTGCCCCTGAGCGTGCTGCTGTTGTCGTGGCAGTCGATCGACCTGCAGATCTGGTCACACCTGCTCGACACGCAGATGGGGCGCTTGCTGGGCAACACCGTTACCTTGGTGGTGGGGGTCGGTCTGGGTGTCACCTTGCTCGGTGTCAGCCTGGCCTGGCTCACCAGCCTGTGCGAGTTTCCGGGCCGTCGCTGGCTGGATTGGGCGCTGATGTTGCCGTTCGCCATTCCGGCGTACGTCCTGGCCTTCGTCTTCGTAGGTTTGCTGGACTTCGCCGGCCCGGTGCAGAGTGCCCTGCGCGAGGCTTTCGGGCCCATGCGCCTGCCGCGGGTGCGCTCTACCGGCGGCGTGATCATCGTGCTGGTGCTGGTGTTCTATCCGTATGTCTACCTGCTGGCACGCACAGCGTTTCTTGCCCAGGGCAAAGGGTTGATGGAGGCCGCCCGGGTGTTGGGGCTCTCGCCCTGGCAGGCATTCTGGCGGGTGGCCCTGCCCATGGCCCGACCTGCCATCGGGGCGGGCATCGCCTTGGCCCTGATGGAAACCCTCGCCGACTTCGGCGCCGTGGCGGTCTTCAACTTCGACACGTTCACGACCGCCATCTACAAGACCTGGTATGGCTTCTTCAGCCTGTCCAGCGCTGCGCAATTGGCCAGTTTGCTGTTGCTGGCCGTCATGCTGGTGCTGTACGGCGAGCGCCGTGCGCGGGGCGCCAACCACAGCGCCAGTGAACGCCCCAGAGGCCAGGCGCTGTACCGCCTGCAGGGTGGCAAGGCCGTGCTGGCCAGCGGCTGGTGCCTGTTGGTCTTCGCCTGCGCATTCGTCATCCCTTTGCTGCAACTGCTGGTGTGGTTCTGGCAGCGCGGGCGCCACGATCTGGATGAGCGCTACATCGGCCTGGTGCTTCATACCCTATACCTGGGCGGCGTTGCAGCGCTGGTGACGGTCTGCGTGGCGCTGCTACTGGCCTTTGCCCGGCGCCAGGCGCCCATGCCGGGCATTCGCGTCGGTGTAGGGCTCGCCAACATGGGCTACGCCTTGCCCGGCTCGGTACTGGCGGTGTCGATCATGCTGGCCTTCAGCTACCTGGACAGCCAGGTCGTCGCGCCGCTGTCCAGCTGGCTGGGAGGCGCGGGCAGGCCATTGCTGCTGGGCAGCCTTGCAGCATTGCTGCTGGCCTATGTGATTCGTTTCATCGCCGTGGCCTACGGCCCGCTGGAGAGCAGCCTGGAACGGATTCGTCCCTCGTTGGCGCAGGCATCGCGCAGCCTGGGTGTGGGCGGGGTGCGGCTGTTCATCAAGGTGTACTTGCCGCTGCTGCTGCCAGGCGCACTGAGCGCGGCGTTGCTGGTGTTCGTCGATGTGCTCAAGGAGATGCCGGCTACCCTGCTGATGCGTCCTTTTGGCTGGGATACGCTGGCGGTACGGGTGTTCGAGATGACCAGCGAGGGTGAATGGGCGCGGGCGTCGCTGCCGGCATTGACGCTGGTGGTGGTCGGGCTGCTGCCGGTCATTGGCCTGATACGCCGCTCGGCGCGCAGGCCAGGCCATTCCTGCTAAGGGTGTCAGCTTGCGCCCTTGCCGCTACAATGCGCGGCACTCGCGCAGCAGGCAATCAAAACAACGCTGTTCACACAGCTGAAGGCCATGAGCCTTCCACTGCTGCCGCTTCGCCACGCCCGGAAGGAGAAACCCATGGGACAGCGCACGCTTTTGTACGACCTGCATCTGGCGCTTGGTGCCAAGACGGTCGATTTCGGTGGCTGGGACATGCCGCTGCACTATGGCTCGCAGGTCGATGAGCACCACCAGGTGCGCAGTGACTGTGGGGTCTTCGACGTGTCCCACATGACCGTCATTGATATCCGGGGCGATGCGGCCACGGCTTGGTTGCAGCGGCTGCTGGCCAATGATGTCGCCCGGCTCGATCAGGTTGGCAAGGCACTCTACAGCCCGATGCTGCATGAGCAGGGCGGGGTGATCGATGACTTGATCGCCTACCGCACGGCGACCGGTTACCGCCTGGTCACCAACGCTGCCACCCGAGCCCGGGTGCTGGAGTGGCTGGACCAGCAGCGTGATGGGCTTGCCGTCGACGTTCAGGTTCGTCCGGACCTCGCCATTCTTGCCGTTCAGGGCCCGAACGCGCGCGAGAAGGTAGCTGCTTTGGTCAGTGCCTCGCGGGCCGCTCTGATACGCACGCTACGCCCCTTCGAAGGGGTGATGGACGGGGACTGGTTCATCGCGCGCACCGGCTATACCGGCGAAGATGGCCTGGAGTTGATCTTTCCGGGTGACCAGGCCGTGGCCTTTTTCAACGACCTGGTCGGCGCCGGTATCGCGCCCAGCGGCTTGGGGGCTCGCGACACGTTGCGGCTCGAAGCCGGCATGCACCTTTACGGGCAGGACATCGACGAGCAGCATACGCCGTTATCGTGCAACCTGGGCTGGAGCATCGCCTGGGAGCCGGCAAGCCGAAACTTCATCGGCCGCGCGGCACTGTTGGCGGAAATCGAGCGGGGCGTACAGGAAAAGCTCGTGGGTTTGGTACTGGAGGAGCGTGGTGTCCTGCGCGCCCACCAGGTGGTCCGTGTGGCGGGAATTGGCGAAGGAGAGATCACCAGTGGTAGTTTCTCACCTACGCTGAGCAAGTCCATTGCCCTGGCACGCGTGCCCATGGCCACGGGCGACCGGGCCGAAGTGGAAATTCGTGGCAAGTGGTACCCGGTGCGCGTGGTCAGGCCGACTTTCGTGCGCCACGGCAAGATCCTGATCTGATCCATCATCAAACGGCGGGCGTACCGCTGAGCCAATCGAGGAATTCAAGACATGAGCACTATCCCCGCCGAACTTCGTTTTGCCCAAAGCCATGAATGGGCCCGCCTGGAAGCCGACGGTACCGTCACGGTAGGCATCAGTGACCATGCGCAGGAAGCGCTAGGTGACGTGGTATTCGTCGAGCTGGCCGAAGTGGGCAAGGTGTTTGCCGCAGGCGACGCGGCCGGTGTCGTGGAGTCGGTCAAGGCCGCGTCCGACATCTACGCCCCGGTCGGTGGCGAAGTGATCGCGGTCAACGAGGCGTTGGCCGACAGCCCTGAACAACTAAACGAGCAGCCCTACGACGCATGGATCTTCAAGCTCAAGCCGAGCAGCCAGGCCGATCTGGAGAAACTGCTGGATGCGGCTGGCTACAAGGCCGCCATTGGCGAGTAAGCCGTCCTTGCGTCACCGGCAGAAAGCACTCGCAGCCAGGGGTTGAAGACCTCCCGGCGCGAGTTAGCCGGCGTTGAGGCCGGCGCTGTACCGATCAGTCGGCTATTGCATGCTTGGCCAGAATGGCATTGGCCAGCTCCATGTCAGACGCGTGAAGCCCTGGATGTTCCGCACGCACCTGCTTGATTGCCGACTCCAGGAATGGCCCACGGATGGCGCCTTCACTGGCTACGAAGCTGCCAGCATCATCCTGCGCCGCCATTACCAACTTGTGGTCACGCGAGGTCAGGTAGGTCGAGCCGGTGGTTGCACCGGAAGAGATCACATTACGCCAGAAGGAATCGGCCATGGCCGAGCCCACAGGCAGCGCGAGCAGGGCTGCGGCAGCGATGGCAGTGTTGAGACGCATGATGAGACACCTCGAAGGTGAGGGTTGAAGATGTGCGGTTGGATGCTCGCGAACCTGCCAAGTTCCTGGGCCTGCCGCTTCTGATCAGCTGCATGCACGCAGTACTTCGTCAGCCAGGGTTTGCCCACACGCAACCTTGGCCTCGCCGCAGCGGCGCAGGTCCACAAGGCCATCTGCCTGGGCCTGGCGTCGCAATTGCGCAAGGTCCGTATGAGGGCCGATCAGGGCACGCAGGTTGTCGCTGGGTTCGAGTAATTCGAACAAGCCGGTACGCCCATGAAAACCCGTGCCGCGGCACGTTCTGCAGCTGGCTGCGTCGCGCCCCTGGCACTGGCTGCACAGCGTGCGCACAAGGCGCTGGGCCATCACGGCAATCAATGTCGCTTTGATCAAGTAGTCAGCCACACCCAGTTCTTGCAGGCGGATGATCGCGGCACAGGCGTCGTTGGTGTGCAGGGTAGACAGCACCAGGTGCCCGGTAAGGGCGGCCTGCACGGCCACCCGTGCGGTGTCGGGGTCCCGTATTTCGCCGATCATGATGATGTCCGGATCCTGGCGCAGCATAGCGCGCACGCCGTTGGCAAAGCCCAGGTCCAGGGCCGGCTGCACCTGAAACTGGTTGAACCCGGGTTCGAGCCGTTCGATGGGGTCCTCGATGGTGCACAGGTTGACCTGCGGGGTGGCCAATAGCTTGAGGCTGGCGTACAGCGTGCTGGTCTTGCCTGAGCCCGTAGGCCCTGTGACCAGGATGATGCCCTGGCGCCGTTGCAGCAGGCCTTGCCATTGACCCAATTGCTGCCCCTGAAGACCGAGCCGATCAAAGCTCTCGTGCAGCTGCTGCGGGTCGAACAGGCGCAATACCAGTTTTTCACCAAAGGCAGTGGGCAGGGTCGACAAACGCAGCTCCACCTCGCTCCCGTTTGGCAGGCGGCTTTGCAGTCGGCCATCCTGAGGCCTGCGTTTTTCCGCGACGTCCATGCGCCCAAGGTGCTTCAGGCGGCTGATCAAGGCCACTGCGACTGCGGCGGGGAAAACATAGACGGTGTGCAACAGGCCATCGATGCGATAGCGCAAGTGGCCCTGGTCGCGGCGCGGCTCCAGATGGATGTCGCTGGCGCGCTGGTCGATCGCGTAGTGCAGCAGCCAGTCGACGATATGCACGATATGCGCGTCATCCGCGTTGGCCTGCGAGTGACGCTTGCCCAGCTCCAGCCACTGCTCGAGTTCGCCGAAGCGGTTCGATTGCTGGTGGTGCGCGCCCTTGACCGACTGCGCCAGGCGCTGGAAGGGTTCACCGGCCTGACGCATCTGCACAGGGCTTGCGAGCACTCGCCGCACGGTTCGTCCAAGGCTCAGGGCCAGATCGGCCTGCCAACGGCACTGATAGGGCTGTGCGCTGGCCACGGTGACGCTCGCCGCGTCAGCTGCCACGATGAGAATGCCGTGGCTCTGCGCAAAGGCTGGGGACACCAGCTCAGCCACCTGCTGCAGGTCGATTTGCAGCGGATCGATACGCAGATAGGGCAGGCCCGTCTTGGCAGCCAGCCATTGGCAAAGCCGATCCAGGTCCAGTACTTGCCCCGGATGGAGGCGGTCGGCAAGGTTGCAGGCGGCCACTTGCTCCAGCGGATGATCGGCAGGGTGATCGACGGCATGTTCAAGTACACGCACGCTATCGCTGGCGTGCAGGCGCTGGTCAATGAGCAAGGCTTCGAGCACCCGATGCAGATCGAGTGCCAGGGTATCGGGGTTGTGCATAAAGGCGTCCGTGCCTGATCAAGAAGACCCGATCAAGGCTAGTTCAGCCTCCGCCAAAGCCGAATCGAAAGGATGTCAGGGTTTTGCCTGAGGGCTATTCATGCTCATGTCAAAGCGCTGGCCGGTGCGCCGCTAGGCGTGCACTACCGACAGCTCTACACGGTGTTGCGGGGCCAAGTGCACGTCAGCCACACACACCATGTTGCGTAATTTCTGAGCGATCACTTCGGCGCGGTGCCAGCTCAAGCCGCCAATGCCGATATCGATGGCCAACCAGTCATCCTGTTGAGTGACCTGGACGCTATGCGGTGTGAGCATTTGCAAGGCGAACTGATTGAGCACCCGGCACAAGCTGTCGGGCTCGGCTTCGGCCTGCAAGCGATACAGCACAGTGGTGTGAGCATTGCTGTTGGCCCATACATCGACACGCGGCAGTGAGTTCATGCGTCATCCTCTTTGAGTGAAGGAAGTTTTGCACGCCTGAACCGGTATTTTTTCGCTAAGATTCGACCCAATCAGCCTGTTCTTGCATAACTATGATCGAAGCAGTTCGATCTGGAGAATTTTTCATGCACAGCGCATTGGATGCCTACGACCGTCGTATCCTCGAGTTGCTACAAGAAGACGCTTCGCTGTCCAGCGCTCAGATCGCCGAACGCATTGGCTTGTCACAGTCGCCATGCTGGCGACGGATTCAACGGCTCAAAGAGGAAGGGGTGATTCGCGGGCAAGTCACCTTGCTGGACCGCAAGAAAATCGGGCTGAACACCCAGATATTCGCCGAAGTGAAATTGAATGCCCATGGCCGCTCGAATTTCACCGAGTTCACAGAGGCGATCCGCGGGTTTTCAGAGGTGCTCGAGTGCTACGTGCTGATGGGCTCGGTGGACTTCCTGCTGCGTATCGTCACCCCGGATATCGAGGCGTACGAACGGTTCTTCTTCGAAAAGCTCTCGAACGTGCCCGGTATTCAGGAGGTGAACTCGATCGTGGCCCTTTCGGAGATCAAGTCCACCACCAGCCTGCCGCTGTCGGGCTGAAGGCATCACGCTTTGAGCAGATGCTTCCAGCCACGGCTCTGATCGACGGCACGCGCCTGCTCGATGCGGGCTTCGAGCACCTCATCGCTGATCGGGTGCTCAGCCAGCTCGTGCAGTTTCTTCATGTCGCCGTACAGGCGGTCCATTTGTGGTGCATCCAGCACATGGCGGGCATGGTGCAGCCAGGCCATCACTTGCTCGATGCGCGGCAGTTGCTCTGCCAGGTCTTCGGGGCGCTGGGTGTATAGCGACAACTTCAGAGCGCGGCCTTCCTCGGCAATCAGGTGTGCCAGCCAGCTTGCCAGAAGCGCCTTGCCCTGGCGCTCGCCACGGCCCTTGCGCTCGGCAGCCCAGGCACGCGACAGCAGCCAACGCGAGGTTTCCAGGGAGAACTGGCCCCAGCGAGGATCATCCAGCTCTTCTGCGAACTGCTCGGGCGCAGCGCGGCGGATGTCTTCGTCACCGTTGCCGGCTTGCACCAGTGGACGCCAGTCTTCGAGCAGGGCATCCAGGCGCGCGCGCAGGTCACGGGTGGCAGCGCGGGGGGCGGCCTGGCCCAGGCTGGCAGTGATGGCGCGCAGCTCGATGAGGTTCTGCACCCAGTCCTGCAGCGACCGCCAGTGGCCGCTGTGGCGGTATTGCTCGGCCAGGCGCTGGCTGTTGCCCAGCAGTTGCCACGCCAACGCAGCGTAGGCATCGTCCAAGGCCATGTCCGCTTCGAGGTCGGCGACGCTCAGATCCAGCTCGAAACGCTCGGGCTCCAGCAGGCGGTAGCCGCGCTCAGCCTTGCTGATATCGCAGGGCATCAGCGCAACGCTTGCGGCCAGCTCGGCGGCCAGCTCCAGCAGCGCCGCAGGCTCACCTTCACGCAGCTCCAGTTCCAACTCGCAAATCGCTTCCTTGCGCTTGCCGGCAATCACGAAGCCCTGGTCCAGCGCAGCCTCGATCACCACCTTGGCCTTGCCACGGCCCCAGGCGATTTCGGCGTATTCGCGGGTGAAGTCGGTGGTGAACAACGGCTTGATGGTCTTCTTGTCCAGGTCGGCCAGTTGCACGGGCCAGCAGCTGTCATCCAGCTTCTTGAGGTCCAGCTTCACCTTGTCCAGTTGCCATTCGTGCTCGTTGCGCTCGGACAGGCCAGCCACGCTGGTGCCGCGACACTTGAGGGTCTGAATGACGGTATCGCCGTCACGGCGCAGGCGAAGGGCAACGCGTGCCTCGGCCAGCGCGCGCTCAGGCGTGTCGAAATACTGGTTCAGCAGTTCGCGGGTCTGCCAGCCAGACTTGTTGCGCTTTTTCAGCAGCGGGTGCTCGCGCAGGGCGGCGAGGGTCTCGGGGCTGGCGCGCAGCTTGAGTTCGGTTTCTTTGGGCATTACAGGCTCGAAAGGGGGCGTGGTCGATGCAGAGTCTACAGCAGTAGGCCGTCAACGGTTTATTCCAGACGGCGGATGGTCCTATGATGGGCAATGCTTCCGAGGAGTACACGCATGCCGTTGCCGACGCTGAAAGACCAATTTGCCGCCTTGATCGCCGCGCCTTCGGTCAGTTGCACCCAGCCCTCGCTCGACCAGTCCAATCGTCAGGTCATCGACCTGCTGGCTACCTGGCTGGGTGATCTGGGTTTTTCCTGCGACATTCAGCAGGTGACTCCCGGCAAGTTCAACCTGCTGGCCAGCCGCGGCAGCGGCCCTGGCGGCCTGGTGCTGGCCGGCCACAGCGACACCGTGCCCTACGACGAGCAGCTCTGGAGCAGCGACCCCTTGAAGCTGACCGAAGTCGAGGGTCGCTGGGTGGGGCTCGGCAGTTGCGACATGAAGGGTTTTTTCGCACTGGTGATCGAGGCCGTCATTCCCTTGCTGCAGCACGACTTCAAGCAGCCGCTGCTGATTCTGGCCACCTGCGACGAGGAAAGCTCCATGTCTGGCGCCCGTGCCCTGGCCGATGCTGGCCAGCCGCTGGGCCGCGCGGCGATCATCGGCGAGCCGACCGGGCTGCGGCCGATCCGCATGCACAAAGGCATCCTCATGGATCGGATCGACATCCTCGGGCGCAGTGGTCATTCATCGGACCCAAGCCTTGGCCGCAGCGCCATGGATGCCATGCATGCGGTAATGGGCGAACTGATGGGCCTGCGCCAGCAATGGCAGAAGGTCTACAACAATCCACAATTCACGGTGCCTGCGCCGACCATGAACTTCGGTTGCATTCACGGTGGCGACAACCCCAACCGGATCTGCGGCCAGTGCGCGCTTGAGTTCGACCTGCGCCCATTGCCGGGCATGGACGTGGACCAGCTGCGCGCCGCCATCCGTGAAAAACTGGTTCCGGTGGCCGA
The DNA here is from genome assembly GCF_007678615.1 of Pseudomonas sp. DE0157. NCBI lineage: Bacteria > Pseudomonadati > Pseudomonadota > Gammaproteobacteria > Pseudomonadales > Pseudomonadaceae > Pseudomonas > Pseudomonas sp. DE0157. Next base: position 285,879 of record NZ_VEJN01000002.1, on the reverse strand, counting down.
GCGCCATGACGTGCGTATCGACTATGCGCCGCTGTTCCCCGAAGTGCCGCCGTTCGAACAGGCGGCCGACAGTGAACTCGTCCAGGTGGCAGAGCGGCTCACCGGCCACCGCGCCGAAGCGGTGGCATTCGGCACCGAAGCACCTTATCTTCAGCAGCTTGGCTGCCAGACCATCGTGCTCGGCCCTGGTGACATCGCCTGCGCACACCAGCCTGGCGAATACCTGGACATGTCACGTATCGAGCCGACCGTGCGTCTATTGCGTGACCTGATCGGGCACTATTGCCTGCATTAAACGTCCACCCCTTTCATTCGTTTCTGCCTAGAGGAGACCGCGCGTGACCGCAAGCCTGTTCCGACGATGATCCTGAACGCCCCTGTAACGCCGTTCTCCGTCCACTTATCCACAGGCCCTGTCATGCACGATTACGTCAACTGGCTACGCCACGCTTCTCCTTACATCAACGCCCACCGCGACTGCACCTTTGTGGTGATGCTTCCCGGCGATGGGGTTGAACACCCCAACTTCGGCAATATCGTCCACGACCTGGTGCTGCTGCACAGCCTTGGGGTGCGTCTGGTCCTGGTACACGGCTCTCGCCCTCAGATCGAGACCCGCCTGGCTGAACGTGGCCTGGCAGCGCACTACCACCACGGCTTGCGTATCACCGATGCCGCTACCCTGGATTGCGTGATCGACGCGGTAGGTGCGCTGCGCCTGGCTATCGAGGCGCGGTTGTCAATGGACATTGCCGCCTCGCCCATGCAGGGCTCGCGCCTGCGGGTGGCCTCCGGCAACCTAGTCACCGCGCGGCCGATCGGCGTGCTCGAAGGCGTGGATTTTCATCACACCGGCGAAGTGCGTCGGGTAGACCGCAAGGGCATCAGCCGCCTGCTCGACGAGCGCTCCATCGTGTTGCTCTCGCCGCTGGGCTATTCGCCAACCGGCGAGATCTTCAACCTTGCCTGCGAAGACGTAGCCACCCGTGCGGCCATCGAACTGGGCGCTGAGAAGTTGGTGCTGTTCGGCGCAGAACCTGGCCTGTTGGATGAACATGGCCGCCTGGTGCGCGAACTGCGCCCCCAACAGGTTGCGCCGCACTTGCAGCGCCTGGGCAGCGACTACCAGGCCGAGCTGCTCGATGCCGCTGCCCAGGCGTGCAAGGGCGGCGTGGCACGCAGCCACATCGTCAGCTATGCCGAGGACGGCGCGCTGCTGACCGAACTGTTCACCCGGGGCGGTGGCGGTACGCTGGTGTCCCAGGAGCAGTTCGAGATCGTACGAGAGGCCACCATCGAAGACGTCGGCGGCCTGCTCGACCTGATCAGCCCGCTGGAAGAACAAGGCATCCTGGTTCGCCGTTCACGTGAAGTGCTGGAGCGGGAAATCGAGCAGTTCAGCGTGGTGGAGCGCGAAGGCATGATCATCGCGTGCGCAGCGTTGTATCCGATTGCAGAGTCCGATGCGGGTGAGCTGGCATGCCTGGCGGTGAATCCGGAGTACCGCCATGGCGGGCGCGGGGATGAGCTGCTGGCGCGTATCGAAAGCCGGGCACGGGAGATGGGGTTGAGCACCCTGTTCGTGCTCACAACACGCACGGCGCATTGGTTCCGCGAACGCGGCTTCTCGCCCAGTGGCGTCGAGCGGCTGCCGGCGGCACGGGCTTCGCTGTACAACTTCCAGCGCAATTCGAAGATCTTCGAAAAGCCGCTGGGCTGAGGCGCTCTGCGCCTGCGTGCCTTAAATGAAAACGCCGCCTTGATGGGCGGCGTTCTGGTTTACACGGTGTGCAGATACCAGTTGTACTCGAGGTCGGAGATCGAATGTTCGAACTCCTCCAGCTCGCTTTCCTTGCACGCGACGAAGATATCGATGTACTTCGGATCGATGTACTTGTTCAGGATTTCGCTGTCATCCAACTCGCGCAGCGCATCACGCAGGTTGTTCGGCAGGCTCTGTTCCAGCTGCTCGTACGAGTTGCCTTCGATAGGCTCCCCAGGCTCGACCTTGTTGGTCAGGCCATGGTGAACGCCTGCCAGCACGGCCGCCATCATCAGGTACGGGTTGGCATCGGCGCCAGCCACGCGGTGCTCAAGGCGCACAGCATCGGGCGAGCCGGTCGGTACGCGCAGCGCCACGGTGCGGTTGTCCAGACCCCAGCTTGGCGCATTGGGCACGTAGAACTGCGCGCCAAAGCGGCGATAGGAGTTGACGTTCGGGCACAGGAACGCCATGGACGCAGGCAGGGTCTCGAGCACACCGCCGACAGCGTGACGTAGCGCGGCGTTCTGCTCGGGATCCTCGCTGGTGAAGATGTTGTTGCCATCTTTGTCCAGCACGGAAATGTGTACATGCAGACCATTGCCTGCCTGCCCTGGGTAGGGCTTGGCCATGAAGGTGGTGTCCATTTCATGGTCGTAGGCGATGTTCTTGATCAGGCGCTTGAGCAGCACGGCGTAGTCGCACGCCTTGAGCGGGTCCGGCACATGGTGCAGGTTGACTTCGAACTGAGCCGGGGCGCTTTCCTTGACGATGGCATCGGCAGGAATACCCTGTTCCTTGGCCCCTTCGAGGATGTCCTGCAGGCAGTCGGCATACTCGTCCAGGTCATCGATCAGGTAGACCTGGGTCGATTGCGGACGCTTGCCGGAAATGGGCGAGCGCGGCGGCTGCGGACGGCCGTTCACGTTCTCCTGGTCGATCAGGTAGAACTCCAGCTCGAACGCGGCGCAGATGGTCAGACCCATGTCGTCGAACTTGCTCACCACCTGGCGCAGCACTTCACGCGGGTCAGCGAAGAAAGGTTCGCCTTCGAGCTCGTGCATGGTCATCAGCAGCTGGGCAGTAGGGCGTTTTTGCCACGGCTCGTTGGAGAGAGTGTCAGGGATCGGATAGCAGATGCGGTCTGCATCGCCGATGTCCAGGCCCAGCCCGGTGCTTTCGACGGTGGAGCCATTGATATCCAGTGCAAACAGGGAGGCCGGCAGGTTGATGCCTTTCTCGTAAACCTTGTGGAGGCTGGTGCGCTCTATGCGCTTGCCGCGCACCACACCATTCATATCTGCAATCAGAAGGTCAACGTAGAGAACCTCAGGATGTTCCTTAAGGAACGCGTTCGCTTCGTTAAGCTGAACGGCACGCGGGGGTACCGACATGATGCAACACCTTTGTTGTTAAAAATATCAATCAAGGGGGGCTTGCAGGACCAGTCAATCGAAAAGCCATACTGATGTCAAGCCAACCCCATGATGCCCTGAAATGGCACATCTACGGCAGATTTGCTGCATATCGGGGCACGGCATTATCCGCTATTTTTCTGGAAAAGCGCTATCGCGAGCACTGCGTCGTTTATTTTTTACGCAGGTGTTGTGTAAAAAAATGAACGGCGCTAAGCTCCGATTCAACCCAAAACAGAATAATACGAGGGTCTCATGGTCCGCCTGCCGCGACCTGGAAGCGCTGCCAATGCAGTGCAGTCAGGCTGTTCAGTCATGTTTGCCAGGCCTGCCAACCGCGTGGGGGCAGTGCTCGCAATAATTGACGTCTGGCATGCCCGGCCCCGCCTTCATGGCACCCCATCTCTACGCTTCGCTTCTTTCTGCCGTTACAAATCGCCTCGGGCACACGTGGTTTCAGTGTATCCACCGTACGCCTGCGCGGGGGTTTTGCTTTAGCCATCCACTGCATCCAGAATCAAGGCGCGGACCACCTTACCTCCTGAGGTATTTATGAGTAACAACCTCGACCAGCTCACCGATTGGTTGAAAGAGCACAAGATCACCGAAGTCGAATGCCTGATCAGCGACTTGACCGGCATCACGCGCGGCAAGATTTCGCCTACCAACAAGTTCATCGCCGAGAAGGGCATGCGCCTGCCCGAGAGCGTGTTGCTGCAGACAGTGACCGGCGACTATGTCGACGACGACATCTATTACGAGCTGCTGGACCCTGCAGACATCGACATGATCTGCCGGCCTGACGAGAATGCCGTGTTCCTGGTGCCATGGGCCATCGAGCCGACCGCACAGGTCATCCACGATACATACGACAAGAAGGGCAACCCCGTAGAGCTGTCGCCGCGCAACGTGCTCAAGAAGGTGCTCAAGCTGTACGCTGACAAGGGTTGGCAGCCCATCGTCGCGCCCGAGATGGAGTTCTACCTGACCAAGCGCAGCGAAGACCCTGACTTCCCGCTGCAACCGCCGGTGGGCCGTTCGGGGCGGCCCGAAACCGGGCGCCAGTCCTTCTCCATCGAAGCTGCGAACGAATTCGACCCGCTGTTCGAGGATGTCTATGACTGGTGCGAATTGCAGCAGTTGGACCTCGACACGCTGATCCACGAAGACGGCACGGCGCAGATGGAAATCAACTTCCGTCACGGCGATGCCCTGCACCTGGCCGACCAGATCCTGGTGTTCAAGCGCACCATGCGCGAAGCGGCGCTCAAGCACAACGTGGCAGCCACCTTCATGGCCAAGCCCATGACCGGCGAGCCTGGCAGCGCGATGCACCTGCACCAGAGCGTGGTCGACGTAACCACCGGCAAGAATATCTTCAGCAATGAAGACGGCAGCATGAGCACGCTGTTTCTGAACCACATTGGCGGCCTGCAGAAATTCATTCCCGAAGCGCTGCCGCTGTTCGCGCCGAACGTGAACTCGTTCCGCCGCTTCCTTCCGGATACCTCGGCACCGGTGAACGTGGAGTGGGGCGAGGAAAATCGTACGGTAGGCCTGCGCGTGCCTGACGCCGGCCCGCAAAGCCGGCGCGTCGAAAACCGCCTGCCGGGTGCGGATGCCAACCCGTACTTGGCCATCGCCGCGAGCCTGCTGTGTGGCTACATCGGCATGGTCGAAGGTATCGAGGCCAGCGCCCCGGTCCAAGGGCGGGGTTACGAGCGCCGCAACCTGCGCCTGCCGCTGACCATCGAGGACGCCCTGGAGCGCATGGAAAACAGCCGCGCCCTGGAGCAGTACCTGGGCAAGAAATTCATCGCCGGCTACGTGGCCACCAAGCGTGCCGAGCACGAGAACTTCAAGCGCGTCATCAGTTCCTGGGAGCGTGAATTCCTGCTGTTCGCAGTTTGATCAACCTCGGCCCCGCAGGCGCGCGGCCGTCCGTCAACGGAGAAGCACATGAGCCTGAACAACCCGCAAACCCGTGAATGGCAAGCCCTCAGTGGCGAGCATCACCTCGCGCCTTTCAGCGACTACAAGCAGCTCAAGGACAAGGGGCCGCGCATTATCACCAAGGCGCAGGGCGTGCATTTGTGGGACAGCGAGGGGCACAAGATTCTCGACGGCATGGCTGGCCTGTGGTGCGTGGCCGTGGGGTATGGGCGTGAGGAGCTGGTTCAGGCGGCAGAGCGGCAGATGCGTGAGCTGCCCTACTACAACCTGTTCTTCCAGACCGCCCATCCTCCGGCGCTGGAGTTGGCCAAGGCGATCACCCAAGTGGCGCCCGAGGGCATGAGCCATGTGTTCTTCACCAGTTCAGGCTCCGAAGGCAACGACACGGTGCTGCGCATGGTTCGCCATTACTGGGCACTCAAGGGCAAACCGAGCAAGCAGACCCTGATCGGCCGGGTCAACGGTTATCACGGCTCCACCGTGGCCGGCGCCAGCCTGGGCGGCATGAGTGGCATGCACGAGCAAGGCGGCCTGCCCATCCCGGGCGTGGTGCACATCCCCCAGCCGTACTGGTATGGCGAGGGCGGTGACATGACACCGGAGGCGTTCGGGGTCTGGGCTGCGGAGCAACTGGAAAAGAAAATTCTCGAAGTCGGCGAGGACAACGTCGCAGCGTTCATCGCCGAGCCCATCCAGGGCGCAGGTGGCGTGATCATCCCGCCAGACACCTACTGGCCGAAGATCAAGGAAATTCTGGCCCGTTACGACATCCTCTTTGTGGCCGACGAAGTCATTTGCGGCTTCGGGCGAACAGGGCAGTGGTTCGGCTCGGATTTCTATGACCTCAAGCCCGATCTGATGACCATCGCCAAAGGCCTTACCTCCGGTTACATCCCCATGGGCGGTGTGATCGTGCGTGACAAGGTGGCCAAGGTGCTCAGCGAAGGTGGGGATTTCAATCACGGCTTCACCTATTCGGGGCATCCTGTGGCTGCCGCAGTGGGCCTGGAAAACCTGCGCATCCTGCGCGACGAACAAATCGTCGAGAAAGCGCGCACCGAAGCGGCACCGTATTTGCAAAAGCGTCTGCGTGAGTTGCAGGACCACCCGCTGGTGGGCGAGGTGCGCGGTGTTGGCCTGCTCGGCGCGATCGAGCTGGTCAAGGACAAGGCGACCCGCAGCCGTTTCGAAGGCAAGGGCGCGGGCATGATCTGCCGTAATTTCTGCTTCGACAATGGTCTGATCATGCGGGCTGTTGGCGACACGATGATCATCGCGCCACCTCTGGTCATCAGCCCGGCCGAGATCGACGAACTGGTGGAAAAGGCACGTAAATGCCTGGACCTGACGCTCGAAGCGATTCGCTGACAGCTAGCGATGTGACATTAAGTCGTTACAAGGGCCAGGTTTCCTTGAAACCGGGCCTTGTAACTTGCCAGACTAGCGGCTGCTTCAGTCGCCCACACGCGTGTACTGCGGGACCCGGCTTCTGAACGGATAGCTAATCGAACACTCTGGAGCATGACGCATGAAGAATATGGGCAAGACGTTGTTGGCCGCCGCGCTGATGGGCGCAGTGGTCGGGGCTGTACAGGCTGAAGACAAGGTACTGAACGTCTACAACTGGTCGGACTACATCGCTCCGGACACCATCGCCAAGTTCGAGAAAGAGTCGGGCATAAAGGTCAAGTACGACGTGTTCGACAGCAACGAAACCCTGGAGGCCAAGTTGCTGGCCGGCAAGTCCGGCTATGACATCGTGGTGCCTTCCAACAACTTCCTGGCCAAGCAGATCAAAGCTGGCGTCTACCAGGAACTCGATCGCACCAAGCTGCCCAACTGGAAGAACCTCGACGAGGACCTGCTCAAGGCCGTGGGCGATGCCAGTGACCCGGGCAACAAATACGCCTTCCCCTACATGTGGGGCTCGATCGGCATCGGCTACAACCCCGAGAAGGTCAAGGCCGCGCTGGGCGTGGACAAGATCGACTCCTGGGACGTGGTCTTCAAGCCAGAGAACATCGCCAAGCTCAAGAGCTGTGGCGTGAGCTTCCTTGATGCCCCAACCGAAATGCTGCCAGCTGCCCTGCATTACCTGGGCCTGCCGACCAACAGCACCAAGAAGGAAGACCTCAAGGCTGCCGAGGACCTGTTCCTCAAGATCCGTCCTTCGATCACCTACTTCCATTCCTCCAAGTACATTGGCGACCTGGCCAACGGCAACATCTGCCTGGCAGTCGGCTACTCGGGTGACCTGGAACAGTCCAAGACCCGCGCCCACGAGGCGGGGGACAAGGTCAAGCTGGACTACGTGATTCCGAAAGAAGGCGCCGGCACCTTCTATGACATGGTTGCCATGCCCAAGGATGCCGAGCACAAGGAAGCGGCCTACAAGTTCATGGACTTCCTGATGCAGCCGCAAGTCATGGCCGAAATCACCAATGCCGTGCGCTTCCCCAACGGCAACAAGGCCGCGACCGCCTTCGTGGACAAGGAAATCACCAGCGACCCAAGCATCTATCCGTCCGCTGAAGTGAAAAAGCAGCTGTACGCCATTGCCGCCCCTGAGGCAGCAGTGCAACGGGTGATTACCCGCAGCTGGACCAAGATCAAATCGGGCAAATAAGCCTGATGTAGCATTTTCGGGCCGGGTATTCCCGGTCCGAAACCAGTGAAAGGCAATTGAACATTGCGGCATCGAAGCTGCGAAGGTAAGTTGCGCGCCGGTTTTGCGTGTGCGGCAGCATTGTCGCTACCCAGACACTGATTGTGAGGACCACCCACTTGTCCAATTCTGTATTACGCAAGGCCATGATGGCTGCAGCGAGCCTGACGCTGGCATGCAGCGTCCAAGCGGCGCCTACGGTGCATTTCTACAACTGGTCCGACTATATCGGCCCTGATACCCTCGCGGGCTTCGAGAAAGCCACGGGCATCAAGCCGGTGCAGGATGTCTTCGATTCCAACGAGACCCTGGAAGGTAAGCTGCTGGCCGGCAGGACCGGCTATGACGTGGTCGTGCCTTCCAACCATTTCCTGGGCAAGCAGATCAAGGCGGGCGCTTTCCAGAAGCTCGACAAGACACTGCTACCCAATTACGCGAACCTTGATCCTGCGCTGATGAAGCGTCTGGAGAAGAACGATCCGGGCAACCTGTATGCCGTGCCTTACCTGTGGGGCACCAATGGTATCGGGTATAACGTCGACAAGGTCAAGGAGGCGCTTGGCGTCGATACCATCGATTCCTGGGCGGTGCTGTTCGAACCCGAGAACATGAAGAAGTTGTCCAAGTGCGGTGTGGCCTTCCTCGACTCGGCGGACGAAATGCTACCGGCCGTCCTCAACTACATGGGCCTGGATCCCAACAGCACCAACCCCAAGGATTACGCCAAGGCCGAGCAGAAGCTGCTGGCGGTGCGTCCCTACGTGACCTACTTCCATTCGTCCAAGTACATCACCGACCTTGCCAACGGCAACATCTGTGTCGCGGCGGGTTTCTCGGGTGATGTGTTCCAGGCCAAGGCCCGCGCCGAAGAGGCGAAGAAGGGCGTGAACCTGGCTTATGCCATTCCTAAAGAAGGCGGCAACCTCTGGTTCGACGTGCTGGCGATCCCCAAGGACGCCAGGAACGTGGAGCAGGCGCATGCCTTGATCAACTATTTGCTGAAACCTGAGGTTATCGCCCAGGTCAGTGATTACGTCGGTTATGCCAACCCTAACTCGAAGGCTGGCGACCTGATGGACCAGGCCGTGAGGACTGACGCTGCGGTCTATCCACCGCAGGATGTGCTGGACAAGATGTTCGTGAACTCAGAGCTGCCGCCCAAGGTGCAGCGCCTGATGACCCGCAGCTGGACCAAGGTCAAGTCGGGCAAGTAATCCACCTCACCCCGCGACCTGCCTGGCAGGCCGCGCGGGCACAAAAATCTTGTTGGGAGTTTCACTCATGGCAGTTGCCTCCGGCGCCTATAAGAAAGCCCTCGAGGGTGGCCAGCAACCCAAGCAGGTGCTGGTCAAGATCGACCGGGTCACGAAAAAATTCGACGAAACGGTAGCGGTGGACGATGTGTCCCTGGAAATCCGCAAGGGCGAAATCTTCGCCTTGCTCGGCGGTTCCGGCTCCGGTAAGTCGACCTTGCTGCGCATGCTGGCAGGCTTCGAACGCCCCACCGAAGGGCGCATCTTCCTGGACGGTGTGGACATCACCGACATGCCGCCCTACGAGCGGCCGATCAACATGATGTTCCAGTCCTACGCCCTGTTCCCGCACATGACCGTGGCGCAGAACATCGCCTTCGGCCTGCAGCAGGACCGCTTGCCCAAGGCCGAGGTCGACGCCCGCGTGGCCGAGATGCTCAAGCTGGTGCACATGACCCAGTACGCCAAGCGCAAACCGCATCAGCTCTCCGGTGGCCAGCGCCAGCGCGTGGCCTTGGCTCGCTCCCTGGCCAAGCGCCCCAAGCTGTTGCTGCTGGACGAGCCGATGGGCGCCCTGGACAAGAAGCTGCGTTCGCAGATGCAACTGGAGCTGGTGGAAATCATCGAGCGCGTCGGTGTGACCTGCGTGATGGTGACCCACGACCAGGAAGAGGCCATGACCATGGCCCAGCGCATTGCCATCATGCACCTGGGCTGGATCGCTCAGATCGGCTCGCCGGTGGATATCTACGAAACCCCGACCAGCCGCCTGGTCTGCGAATTCATCGGCAACGTCAACCTGTTCGATGCCGAGGTGATCGACGATGCCGAAGGTCATGCCCTGATCGCCTCGCCTGAACTTGAGCGCAAGATCTACGTCGGGCATGGTGTTTCCACCTCCGTGGAAGACAAGCACATCACCTATGCGCTGCGCCCGGAAAAGATGCTGGTCACCACTGTCCAGCCTGACTTCGAGTACAACTGGTCGCGCGGCAAGATCCATGACATCGCCTACCTGGGCGGTCATTCGGTGTTCTACGTCAAGCTACCCAGTGGCAAGGTGGTGCAGTCGTTCGTCGCCAACGCCGAGCGCCAAGGCGCGCGCCCTACGTGGGACGATGAAGTCTACGTATGGTGGGAAGACGACAGCGGCGTGGTACTGCGGTCATGAAGCTGCGCAAGCTCAAGCGAGCGTTCCGGCGCATCACCCCTGAGGGGCGGCACCTGGTGATCGGTGTTCCTTTCGTGTGGCTGTTCCTGTTCTTCATGCTGCCGTTCTTCATCGTCCTGAAGATCAGCTTCGCCGAAGCTGACGTGGCGATCCCGCCTTATACCGAGATCTACAGCTACGTCGAGGACAAGATCCAGTTGGTGCTCAACCTGGCCAACTACGGTTTGCTGACCGAGGACGACCTGTATATCTCGGCCTACCTGGGTTCGCTTAAGATGGCGTTCATCAGCACGCTGCTTTGCCTGCTGATCGGCTACCCGATGGCCTACGCCATCGCCAATGCCAAGAAGGAAACCCAGACCGTCCTGCTGCTGCTGATCATGATGCCGACCTGGACCGCGATCCTGATCCGCGTGTATGCCTGGATGGGCATTCTCAGCAACAACGGTTTGCTCAACGGCTTTCTGATGTGGACCGGGCTGATCGACCAGCCGCTGCAGATCCTGAACACCAACCTGGCGGTGTATATCGGCGTGGTCTATTCCTACCTGCCGTTCATGATCCTGCCCTTGTTCGCCAACCTGGTGAAGCATGACCCAAGCCTGCTCGAAGCGGCATCTGACCTGGGCTCGAGCACCTTCAACAGTTTCTGGAAAATCACCGTGCCGCTGTCGAAAAACGGCATCATCGCCGGTTGTATGCTGGTATTCATCCCCGTGGTGGGCGAATTCGTGATCCCCGAGCTGCTCGGCGGTCCGGAAACCCTGATGATCGGCAAGGTGTTGTGGCAGGAGTTCTTCAACAACCGTGACTGGCCGGTGGCCTCCGCGCTGGCGGTGGTGATGCTGGCGATCCTGATCGTGCCGATTCTGCTGTTCAACCGCAGCCAGGCCAAGGAAATGGAGGGCAGGGCATGAAGCGCTTCGGTTTTTCCAAGCTGATGCTGGTGTTCGGCTTGCTGTTCATTTACTTGCCGATGGTGATTCTGGTCATCTACTCGTTCAACGCCTCCAAGTTGGTGACGGTGTGGGGTGGGTGGTCGGTGAAGTGGTACGTCGGCCTGCTGGACAACACCCAGCTGATCGGCTCGGTGATGCGCTCGCTGGAAATTGCCTGCTACACGGCGGTGGCAGCGGTTGCGTTGGGCACCATGGCCGCTTTCGTGCTGACCCGGGTCACCCGCTTCCGCGGGCGCACCTTGTTCGGCGGCCTGGTCACTGCGCCGCTGGTGATGCCTGAAGTCATCACCGGTCTGTCGCTGTTGCTGCTGTTCGTGGCCATGGCGCAATTGATCGGTTGGCCGCAGGAGCGTGGCGTGGTCACCATCTGGATCGCCCACACCACCTTCTGTGCAGCCTATGTGGCGGTTGTCGTGTCGGCGCGGTTGCGTGAACTGGACCTGTCGATCGAGGAAGCGGCCATGGACCTGGGAGCCAAGCCGTGGAAGGTGTTCTTCCTGATCACCATCCCCATGATTGCGCCATCGCTGGCGGCCGGCGGCATGATGTCGTTCGCGCTGTCGCTCGATGACCTGGTGCTGGCAAGCTTCGTGTCCGGGCCAGGCTCGACCACGTTGCCCATGGAAGTGTTCTCGGCGGTGCGCCTGGGCGTGAAGCCGGAGATCAACGCCGTGGCCAGCCTGATTCTGCTGTCCGTCTCGTTGGTTACGTTCTTCGTCTGGTACTTCAGCCGCCGTGCCGAGGAGCGCCGCCGCAAGGCCATACAGCAAGCCATCGAAGAGGGCGCGGCGGCCAACGCCTCGCAGCCACAGGTACGGCGCCCGGCGCCGGTGGCGCCGATCTGATTGAGGCGTAGCTGCTCGCTTGCAGACGATCAGCTACGCCCGACCCAGCGCCCGTGATCTTGAGAGAATGCGGTACTGACACAATTGCTGGAGCTCGCTATACCTGACCTAACAAAGCCGCCCAGGGGCCTGAAGTAGGCAGGGCCTCTAGTACTCCAATAAGAATTATGGAACCCCGGCTTACCTGGCGAATCGCATGCATGAATCTTTTGCGCGCAAGAAAGGAGCCTCCATGACGTTGTCGCGTGTGCTGCTGGTCACCGGCTTGGGGGTGCTGGGCTTGCTCACGGGCTGCAGCAAGAGTGAGCCCGAAGGAACCCTGCCTCGCGTGGGGGTGCAGACTGTCCAATCTGCTGATTTCGCTGCCAGGGTGACCCTGACCGGTGATATCCAGGCGCGTGTGCAAACCGACCTTTCTTTCCGCGTAGGCGGCAAGATCATCTCGCGCGCGGTGGATGTGGGCGATCACGTCAAGGCCAAGCAGGTGCTGGCGCGGCTTGACCCCAAGGACCTGCAGAACAACGTCGCCTCGGCCAAGGCCGAGGTGTTCGCCGCCCAGGCGCGTGTAACCCAGACCCAAGCCGCCTTCGTCCGCCAGCAGAAACTGCTGCCCAAGGGCTATACCAGCCAAAGCGAATACGATGCTGCCCAGGCCTCGCTGCGCAGCAACCAGAGCGCCCTGAAGGCCGCACAGGCTCAGCTGGCGAACGCCAACGAGCAGTTGAGCTATACCGCGCTGGTATCAGAGGCCGATGGTGTGATCACCGAGCGCCAGGCCGAGGTAGGCCAAGTGGTGCAAGCGACCATGCCGATCTTCAGCCTGGCCCGGGATGGCGAGCGTGATGCGGTGTTCAACGTCTATGAGTCCCTGTTGGCAGGCACCCCGAGCGATGCCAGCGTGGTGGTCAGCCTGCTGGACGATCCCAAGGTACAAGCCCGTGGGGCGGTGAGGGAAATCACGCCCACCGTCTCGGCCCAGAGCGGTACGGTACAGGTCAAGGTCGGTCTGCAGGACGTTCCGCCTGCCATGCAGTTGGGCGCGCCCGTCACCGTGACCACGCAGGGGCGGGGCAAGCCGAGTGTCGAGCTGCCTTGGTCGGCACTGACCAAAGGCCTGAAGAAACCCGCCGTATGGATCGTGGGTGAGGGCGACAAGGTGCAGTTGCGGGAAGTCGAAGTGAGCCGCTACCTGACCGGCACCGTGGTCATCGGTAAGGGCCTCGACGGTGGCGAAGTCGTCGTGGTGACCGGCGGGCAGCTGCTGCACCCCGGCATGAAAGTTGAAAAAGTCCCCGCCAAAGCGCCGGAGAGCCCGCTATGAAGCCTTGGCTAACACTGATGTGTGCCGGTGTGTTGCTTGTCGGGTGCGGCAAGCAAGAGCAGCCGCCAGAGCCGGTTCGCCCCGTGCTGTCGGTAGTGGTGCAACCTCAGTTGCAGGCCCGCCTGGGCCGCTTTGCAGGCGTCATCGAAGCGCGCTACGAAAGTACCTTGGGCTTTCGCGTAGGCGGTCGCATCGCACGCCGTTGGCTGGACGTCGGTGCCCAGGTCAAAGCGGGCGATACGCTGGCCACGCTGGATCCGACCGACCAGCAAAACCAACTGCGTGCAGCTGAAGGCGACCTAGCCAGGGTGCAGGCGCAGTGGATCAACGCGCAGTCCGACGCCCGCCGGCAACAACAGTTGTACGACCGCGGCGTGGGTGCTCAGGCCCAGCTGGACATTGCCCAGACCAACCTGAAAACCGCCGGCGCCACGTTGGAGCAGGCCAGGTCCTCGGTCAGTCAGGCCCGTGATCAGCTCGGCTACACCACGCTGCGCAGCGATCATGCGGCGGTGATCACCGCTTGGCAGGCCGAGGCTGGGCAAACCGTCACCGCTGGGCAGGCGGTGGTCAAGCTGGCCAGGCCAGACGTGAAGGAAGCCGTGATCGACCTGCCCATTGGCATTGCCGAGCAGTTGGCCCCGGACCTGACCTTCACCGTTGCCTCGCAGCTCAACCCTGCCGTCAACACCACCGCCACCTTGCGCGAGCTCGAGCCCAAGGCCGATGCCACCACCCGCACCCGGCGTGCGCGGCTGACCTTGGCCAGTACCCCTGAAACCTTCCATCTGGGGACTGCCGTCAGCGTCACCCTCAGCTCGCAGGTTTCTCCGCGCAGCGAACTGCCGGCTAGCGCTCTGCTCGAGCGCGATGGCAAGACCCAGGTGTGGGTCGTCGAACCTCAACAGAAAACTGTCGCTTTGCGCGACGTGACCCTGATCGACCGAAACGAAGACCGCATCGTCGTCTCATCAGGCGTACAGCCTGGGGAGCGGGTGGTGATCGCCGGCGTCAATAGCCTCAAGCCTGGCCAGCAGGTCACCTTCGACGAGGATGCGCAATGAAAGGAAGCTTCAACCTGTCCGAATGGGCGCTCAAGCATCAGTCGTTCGTGTGGTACCTGATGTTCGTCGGCCTGCTCATGGGCATCTTTTCGTACTTCAACCTCGGCCGCGAAGAAGACCCGTCCTTCACCATCAAGACCATGGTGATCCAGACTCGCTGGCCTGGCGCTACCCAGGAGGAGACGCTGCTGCAGGTCACCGACCGGATCGAGAAGAAGCTCGAGGAGCTCGATTCGCTCGACTACACCAAGAGCTATACCCGGCCAGGTGAATCAACGGTGTTCGTCTACCTGCGCGACACCACCAAGGCAGACGAAATACCGCAGATCTGGTACCAGGTACGCAAGAAGATCCAGGACATTCGCGGCGATTTCCCCGAGGGCTTGCAGGGCCCTGGCTTCAACGATGAATTCGGCGACGTATTCGGTTCCATCTACGCTTTCACCGCCGACGGGCTGAGCCTGCGTCAGTTGCGTGATTATGTGGAGCGGGTGCGGGCCGAGGTCCGTGAAGTGCCCAATATCGGCAAAATCGAAATGGTCGGTATCCAGGACGAAGTGCTCTACCTGAACTTCTCCACCCGCAAGCTCGCTGCCTTGGGTATCGACCAGCGTCAGGTGATGCAGGCTTTGCAGACGCAGAACAGCGTGACGCCAGCGGGCGTGATCGAGGCCGGGCCGGAGCGTATCTCCGTACGGACCAGCGGGCAGTTCGCCTCGGAAAAGGACCTTGAGAACGTCAACCTGCGCATCAACAACCGCTTCTACCGCCTGGCAGATGTTGCTCAGGTCGAGCGCGGCTATGCCGATCCGCCTGCGCCAATGTTCCGCTACAACGGCAAGACGGCCCTGGGCCTTGCCATCGGCATGCAGAAGGGCGGCAACATCCAGGAGTTTGGCAAGGCCCTGAAGCAGACCATGCAGCGCATTACCAACGAGCTTCCGGTAGGCGTCGATGTGCACACGGTGTCCAACCAGGCCACAGTGGTGGAGAAGGCCGTCGGTGGCTTCACTAGCGCGCTGTTCGAGGCGGTGATCATCGTATTGGCCGTCAGCTTCGTCAGCCTTGGCGTACGTGCAGGCCTGGTGGTGGCGTGCTCGATCCCGCTGGTGCTGGCCATGGTGTTCGTGTTCATGGAATACAGCGGCATCACCATGCAGCGTATCTCGCTGGGTGCGTTGATCATTGCGCTGGGGCTGCTGGTCGATGACGCCATGATCACGGTGGAGGTCATGGTCACACGCCTTGAGATGGGCGAGAGCAAGCAGGATGCCGCGACGTTCGCCTATACCTCCACGGCCTTTCCCATGCTCACCGGTACGCTGGTGACCGTGGCCGGTTTCGTGCCGATCGGCCTGAACGCCAGTTCGGCCGGCGAATACACCTTTACGCTGTTCGCAGTCATTGCCGTGGCGCTGTTGGTGTCGTGGGTGGTCGCCGTGTTCTTCGCCCCCGTGCTGGGTGTGCACATTCTCAACGCCCGGAAGGTGAAGTCCCATGATGACAAGCCGGGCAAGGTGGCCCGGGCGTTCGAACAGGGTTTGTTGTGGAGCATGCGCCACCGCTGGTTGACCATCATCGGCACCGTGGTGCTGTTCGCCCTGGCAGTGTTCTGCATGCGCTTCGTACAGAACCAGTTCTTCCCTGCATCGGACCGTCCGGAAATCCTGGTCGATCTGAACCTGCCACAGAATGCGTCGATCCAGGAAACCCGCAAGGTGGTCGACCAGCTGGAGGCAACGCTCAAGGACGATGAGAGCATCGACCACTGGAGCACCTACATCGGCCAGGGTGCGGTGCGCTTCTACCTGCCATTGGACCAGCAGTTGCAGAACCCCTACTACGCGCAGTTGGTCATCGTGAGCAAAGGCCTGGAGGAGCGCGGTGAACTCATCGCCCGCCTGCAGAAGCGCCTGCGCGAGGATTTTGTGGGTATCGGCTCGAACGTCCAGTCGCTGGAAATGGGGCCTCCGGTGGGGCGGCCGATCCAGTACCGGGTCAGCGGCAAGGACATCGACCAGGTGCGCAAGCATGCCATCGAGCTGGCGACGCTGCTGGACAAGAACCCCAACATCGGCGAAATGATCTACGACTGGAACGAGCCGGGCAAAGTGCTGCGCATCGATATCGCCCAGGACAAGGCCCGTCAGCTGGGGTTGTCGTCGGAAGACGTGGCCAATGTGATGAACAGCATCGTCACCGGCGTACCCGTCACCCAAGTCAACGACGATATCTATCTGATCGATGTGGTGGCCCGCGCCGTGGACAGCGAGCGGGGCTCCCCCGATACGCTGCAAAACCTGCAGATCCTAACGCCCAATGGCACCTCGATCCCGCTGCTGGCGTTTGCCACCGTGCGCTACGAACAGGAGCAGCCCCTGGTCTGGCGCCGCGATCGCAAGCCGACGATCACACTCAAGGCCTCGGTCAACGGCGATATCCAACCCACGGACCTGGTGGCCCAGCTCAAGCCGGATATCGACAAATTCGCTAGCCAGTTGCCCACCGGCTATGAGATTGCAACCGGCGGTACGGTGGAAGAGAGCGGCAAGGCCCAGGGGCCCATCGCTAAGGTGATCCCGCTGATGCTGTTCCTCATGGCCACGTTCCTGATGATCCAATTGCACAGTGTGAAGAAGCTGTTCCTGGTGATCAGCGTGGCGCCATTGGGGCTCATCGGCGTGGTGTTGGCGCTGGTGCCGACCGGCACGCCAATGGGCTTCGTGGCGATTCTGGGTATTTTGGCGCTGGCCGGCATCATCATTCGCAACTCGGTGATTCTGGTGACCCAAATCGATGAGTTCGAAGCCCAGGGATACTCGCCTTGGGACGCCGTGGTCGAGGCGACCAACCATCGTCGCCGGCCGATTCTGCTGACTGCTGCCGCCGCCAGCCTGGGCATGATCCCGATTGCCCGCGAGGTGTTCTGGGGCCCGATGGCCTACGCCATGATCGGCGGCATCATCGTGGCGACCTTGCTCACGCTGCTGTTCTTGCCGGCGCTGTATGTAGCGTCCTACAAGATTCGGGAGCCTCGTCAGGAAGGTTGAGGCGCGATACGCGTCGCTTGCCAGCTGGGCCGCAAAGCGGCCCCGATATTGCGCGCTACGAAGCTGAAACCCTGGGGCTGCTGCGCAGCCCATCGCGGCGCAAGGCCGCTCCCACACGGGGGGGCGCTGGACCCTAGATGCGGTGAAAGGCAGTTGCTTCCGCAATCGCACTACTTCAGCCATCCCACGATCACGGTAGGAGCGGCCTAGTGCCGCGATGGGCTGCGCAGCAGCCCCAGAGATGCTGGCCCTTAGATGCGGTGAAAGATAGTTGCTCCTACCTTGACCGTGTGATGACTGAATTACCGTGCCTGGGGGCCATGCCGAAGCAACTGCCTTGCACCGCCCCTGGAAGGCTAGCCGATCCCCCATGTGTGCGGCCTCGCCGGTCTGGCGACCCGGAGAGGTCGCTCCTTGTATCTACAATGGGGACCTGCACCCGCAGCTGTAGGCTTTGGCAGGTCGCTGCCGTGAGCCACGATCCCGAGGCCAGCGACTCTCCGTGTCATAGCCCGCTTTCAGGCGAGGGGTTGCTAGACGCGAGTACGCCACTGAGCGCGTGCGCAGCGCTAATGAATCCATGCAGAAAGGGCATCAAATAATCTTAAAAAAAGTTATATAAGCATTCTTAAATAGTATTTTTAAGAATAATTCGCCCCCACTACTATTGCCCTCACGCCAGGCGCAAACTCTCATTCAAACCTCTGCCCGGCAATCTCACTCCAAGGAGAACGAGCATGAGTGCATCGCTGCGCAGTATCGACGGTCAGGACGAAGCCACCATCTTGCGTGAGATCCAGAGCGCGCTGCGCGATCTGCGCTTTGGCGCCGTGGAAATCACCGTGCACAACGCCCAGGTGGTACAGATCGAGCGCAAGGAGAAGTTCCGTCTGCAGCAGCCTGGCAACAAGCCCGGCTGAACACGCCCCACCTTCCAGAACTAAAAAATGCCATCGGGAGCTTCACCATGTCCATCCGCCGTTATGCGCTTGCCGCTCTGGCCAGTGCTGTTTTTGCCGGTTCCGCCATCGCCAAGGATTACGAACTGCTGAACGTGTCCTACGACCCGACCCGCGAGCTGTACCAGCAATACAACGCCGAGTTCATCAAGCACTGGCAGCAGGCCCATCCGGGCGACAAGGTGAAGATCCAGCAGTCCCATGGCGGCTCGGGCAAACAGGGCCGTGCGGTGATTGACGGTCTGCGCGCCGACGTGGTGACCCTGGCCTTGGCCGGGGACATCGACGAAATCGCCAAGCTCGGCAAGACTCTGCCGGAAAACTGGCAGACTCGCCTGCCGGACGCCAGCACCCCCTACACCTCGACCATCGTATTCCTGGTACGCAAGGGCAACCCCAAGGGCATCAAGGACTGGGGCGACCTGATCAAGAAGGACGTCTCGGTCATTACCCCAAACCCCAAGACTTCCGGGGGCGCGCGCTGGAACTTCCTCGCCGCTTGGGCCTATGGCCTGAAAACCGGCGGTAGCGAGGACAAGGCAAAAGCCTACGTGCAGGAGCTGTTCAAGCACGTGCCAGTACTGGACACCGGCGCCCGCGGCTCGACCATCACCTTCGTCAACAACGGTCAGGGCGATGTGCTGCTGGCCTGGGAAAACGAAGCCTTCCTGGCGTTGAAGGAGGACGGTGGGGCTGACAAGTTCGACATCGTCGTGCCATCGCTGTCGATTCTGGCCGAGCCGCCTGTGGCGGTAGTCGACAAGAATGCCGAGAAAAAGGGCAATACCGAAATCGCTACCGAGTACCTGAAACACCTTTACAGCCCGGCTGGGCAGAAGATTGCTGCCGAGAACTTCTACCGCCCGCGTGACGAGAAGGTGGCGGCTGAATTTGGCAAGCAGTTCCCCAAGCTGGACCTGGTGACCATCGACAAGGACTTCGGCGGCTGGAAGAGCGCACAGCCAAAATTCTTCAACGACGGCGGTGTGTTCGACCAGATCTATCAGGCACAGTAAGGGCCAAGGAATAACCCGAAATTCGGACGCCTATCACGGCCCGGGATGGTTCCCGGGCCACGTGCATTCAACCAGGGATCTCTATGTCACGTCGCATTTCCCCCGTCATACCCGGCTTCGGGCTGACGCTGGGATACACCTTGGTGTACCTCAGCCTGATTGTGCTGATACCGCTGGCGGCCATGTTCATCCATGCCTCACAGCTGACCTTCGAACAGTTCTGGACCATCATCAGCGCGCCGCGGGTCATCGCCGCGCTGAAGCTGAGCTTTGGCACCGCCCTGTTTGCCGCGATCATCAATGGTGTGATCGGGACGCTGCTGGCCTGGGTGCTGGTGCGCTACACCTTCCCCGGACGCAAGATCATCGACGCGATGATCGATTTGCCCTTCGCCCTTCCAACGGCAGTGGCCGGCATTGCGCTCACTGCGCTGTACGCGCCGGCGGGCTGGGTCGGCCAGTTCGCGACCGACCTGGGCTTCAAGATCGCCTATACCCCTCTGGGCATTACCCTGGCATTGACGTTCGTCACCCTGCCGTTCGTAGTGCGCACGGTACAGCCAGTGCTGGCAGACATCCCACGCGAGGTCGAAGAAGCCGCTGCCTGCCTGGGCGCCAGACCGCTGCAGGTGTTTCGCCATGTGCTGGCCCCGGCCCTGCTGCCGGCCTGGCTCACCGGCTTTGCCCTGGCGTTCGCCCGTGGGGTGGGTGAATACGGATCGGTCATTTTCATCGCCGGCAACATGCCGATGAAAACCGAGATCCTGCCCTTGCTGATCATGGTCAAGCTCGACCAGTACGACTACACCGGCGCTACCGCCATCGGCGTGTTGATGCTGGTGGTTTCCTTCATCCTGCTGCTGCTGATCAACTTGTTGCAGCGCCGCATCGAAACCCCTTGAAGGAGGTCGGCATGTCCAGTTCTTCCCTGAATGCAACCGCCGCCGCCAACGCCGCCCGTCGCGGCAGCGCCACATCGCGGCGGCTGCTTATCGGCCTTGGCTGGCTGGTGTTTGCACTGTTTCTGCTGTTGCCGTTGGTCATCGTGGTTTCCCAGGCCCTGAAGAATGGGTTCGGTACCTTCTTCGAAGCCATCTTCGAACCCGACGCGTTGTCGGCCCTGAAGCTCACCCTGCTTGCCGTTGCCATTTCGGTGCCGCTGAACCTGGTGTTCGGCGTCAGCGCGGCATGGTGCGTGAGCAAGTACAACTTCCGCGGCAAAAGTATTCTGGTCACCCTGATCGACCTGCCGTTTTCAGTGTCGCCCGTGATCGCCGGCCTGGTCTACGTGCTCATGTTCGGCGCCCAGGGCCTGTTCGGGCCGTGGCTGCAGGATCACGACATCCAGATCGTCTTCGCCCTGCCGGGCATCGTCCTGGCCACCATCTTCGTGACGGTGCCGTTCGTGGCCCGCGAGCTGATTCCGCTGATGCAGGAGCAAGGCACCCAGGAAGAAGAAGCCGCCCGACTGCTTGGTGCCAATGGCTGGCAGATGTTCTGGCATGTGACGCTGCCCAACATCAAGTGGGGCCTGATCTATGGCGTGGTGTTGTGCACGGCACGGGCGATGGGGGAGTTTGGCGCAGTGTCGGTCGTTTCCGGGCATATTCGCGGTGTGACCAATACCTTGCCGCTGCATGTGGAAATTCTCTACAACGAGTACAACCACGTGGCGGCCTTCAGCGTGGCCAGCCTGTTGCTGATCCTGGCGCTCTTCATCCTGCTGCTCAAGCAGTGGAGCGAGAACCGTATTAACCGTCTGCGCCATAGCGCTGCGGAGGAATGATTCATGTCGATCGAAGTTCGTAACGTCAGCAAGCGTTTCAACAGTTTCCAGGCGCTCGATGGTATCAACCTGGACATCAACAGTGGTGAGCTGGTGGCGCTGCTGGGCCCGTCGGGCTGCGGCAAGACCACACTGCTGCGGATCATCGCCGGCCTGGAGACGCCGGATCAGGGCAACATCGTTTTTCATGGCGAGGACGTCTCCGGGCACGATGTACGCGATCGCAACGTCGGGTTCGTGTTTCAGCACTATGCGCTGTTCAGGCACATGACCGTATTCGACAACGTCGCCTTCGGCTTGCGCATGAAGCCCAAGGGTGAACGCCCGAGCGAAAGCAGCATTGCCCAGAAAGTGCACGAGCTGCTGAACATGGTGCAGCTCGATTGGCTGTCCGATCGTTATCCGGAGCAGTTGTCCGGCGGTCAGCGCCAGCGTATCGCCCTGGCCCGCGCCCTGGCAGTAGAGCCCAAGGTGTTGCTGCTGGACGAGCCCTTCGGTGCGCTGGACGCCAAGGTGCGCAAAGAGCTGCGCCGCTGGCTGGCCCGCTTGCACGAAGATATCAACCTGACCTCGGTATTCGTGACCCATGACCAGGAAGAGGCCATGGAAGTGGCTGACCGTATCGTGGTCATGAACAAGGGCGTGATCGAGCAGATTGGCTCGCCGGGCGAAGTGTACGAACAACCCGCCAACGATTTCGTCTACCACTTCCTGGGTGATTCCAACCGCCTGGCCTTGAGCGAGGGTCAGCATGTGCTGTTCCGTCCCCACGAAGTATCGTTGTCACGTCACGAAACCGAGGGCCACCATGCCGCCGAAGTCCGGGACATTCGCCCGCTGGGGGCCACCACGCGGGTGACTTTGAAAGTCGAGGGCCAAAGTGAGCTGATCGAAGCCGAGGTGGTCAAGGACCACGACAGCCTGACAGGGCTGGCCCGGGGCGAGACGTTGTTCTTCCGACCGAAGGTCTGGCAGAAACTGCCAGCCATTTAAGGCGATGGGTTTGGGGCGGATAAAGCGGTGTCGCCAGGAAACATCCGCCGGTTAGCTGCTTAAAGGTTATAAACAAATTTCTTTTTATTCCTTTAAGTATATATAGGCCGCTTTATACTGGGTTTCCAAGCACGCAAGCTACTGGAGACCCACTTCATGCGTAACGAATCAGTTCGCTACCTGATCATCCCAGGCTGGCAGGGATCGCCGGACAATCATTGGCAAAGCCACTGGCAGCGCACCCTGCCCAACAGCGCACGCGTGGAGCAGCGCGATTGGCTGACACCGCTCTGCCAGGACTGGGTAAAGGCGCTGGATACTGCCATTGCTGCCGAGCCCGACCCGGTTATCCTCATTGCCCATAGCCTGGGCTGCATCACGGTGGCGCATTGGGCCGAACAGGCCGCAGCCGGTCTGCTCGGTCGCGTGCGCGGCGCCTTGTTGGTAGCGCCAGCGGATGTCGAGCGACCAGGGTGTGCGCCGGCGCTGCGCAATTTTTCGCCCATCCCGCAGTCGGCGCTTCCCTTTCCAAGCCAGGTGGTCAGCTCGGACAACGATCCCGCTGTCAGCGTCCCGCGCGCTTTGCACATGGCCCAGCAGTGGGGAGCAGAAGCAGGGCTCTTGACCGGCGCCGGTCACATCAACGTGAAATCCGGGCATGAGTGCTGGGAGCAGGGATTCGCCTACCTGTATCGCCTGCAAGGCCGCATCGAACAACGCGCGCTGCGCCGCGCCTGAACGGCGTCCGTTTCCATCCGTCACACGCCCAGCCGCCGCAGGCCAGGGGCGGGAGCTCGTCATGACGTATCAGAATCCCTTCGGCCAGCCATTGCTGACATTCCCCGAACTCGACAAGAGCCCGCTGAGCATTCGCGCCAAGGCGCTGGTCTTCATCGATCCGCGCTCCCAGCGATTGCGCACGGAGCTGGAGCACTTGGCGCCGCTGCCGCTGCCGGTGCTGATCCGCGGTGAAACCGGCACCGGCAAGGAGTTGCTGGCCCGCCAGATTCACCGCGCCAGCGACCGCCCCGGCCTGTTCGTGTCGGTCAATTGCGCCGCCATCAGCCCAACCTATGCCGATGCAGAGCTGTTCGGCTATAGCGCCGGTAGCCATGGCGGCACCGCCAGCAGCCGCGCTGGCTGGTTCGGATCGGCCAACGGCGGCACGCTTTATCTGGACGAAATCGCCGACTTGCCCTCGGCCATTCAGGCCAAGCTGCTGGCGGCACTGGAAAACCGCGAAGTCACCCGCGTAGGCGCACACCAGGCGCAGCCGGTGGATGTGCGACTGGTGGCAGCCACGAGCATTGACCTGGGGCGGGTGGTGAAGGCAGGACGCTTCAGCGAGCGGTTGTATCAATACTTGCGCGAGGGCGCCCTTGAACTGCCGCCGCTGCGCGAGCGCCCGGGGGACATCCTGGCATTGGCGGAATACTTCGTTGGCATCTACAGCGGGCGTTTGCAGCGGCCCGTGCCGTTGATAAGCGAGGCTGCACAGCGCCTGCTCGAGCACCACCCTTGGACCGGCAATACCCGCGAGCTGGAAAACGTCATCCACTTCGCCTTGCTGGTCAATGACGGGCCCGAACTCCTGCCCGAAGACCTGGACCTGCCCAATACTCCACAGTAGAGGCGCTCATAAGCAAACGCGCTGGTGGCATTTTGCTTTTGGAATAAGCAGCGAAATAAAAGATATTGTTCCGGCATAAAAATTATCGGTATTGTCCGCTCCACGCCCAGGACCGCAGTGCCTCGGCCACCCCGTTCGCCATCGTCGATGGCTCAGATGCAGAACAAGGATCACCATGAAGAAGACCCTGCTGACCACCGCCCTGGCTGCTGCCCTGTCCTTCGCTGGCCTGGCCGGCGCCGCCGAGAAGCTGTTGGTTGCCGCAACGCCCATCCCGCACGCCGAGATCCTCGAGCTGATCAAGCCGACCCTGGCCAAGGAAGGTGTCGATCTGCAGATCAAAGTGTTCACCGACTACGTGCAACCCAACGTGCAGGTTGACCAGAAGCGTCTGGATGCCAACTACTTCCAGACCCTCCCGTACCTGCAGAGCTTCAACGAGGGCAAAGGCACCCACCTGGAGACCGTTGTCGGCGTCCACGTCGAGCCCTTCGGTGGCTACTCGAAGAAGGTCAAGAGCCTGGATGAGCTCAAGGAAGGCGCGACCGTCGCCATCCCTAACGAGGGCAGCAACAGCGGGCGTGCTCTGCTGCTGTTGCAGAAGGCAGGGCTGATTACCCTGAAGGATCCGAAAAATGCCCTGGCCACGCCGAAGGACATCGCCGAGAACCCTAAGAAGCTGAAGTTCCGCGAGCTGGAATCGGCAATGTTGCCCCGCGTGCTGGATCAGGTCGACCTGGACATGATCAACACCAACTATGCGCTGGAAGCGGGCCTGAACCCTGCCAAGGACGCCCTGGTCATCGAAGGCAGCGACTCGCCTTACGTCAACTTCCTCGTCGCACGTCCTGACAACAAGGACAGCGATGCCATCCAGAAGCTGGCCAAGGCGCTGACCAGCCCGGAAGTGAAGGCATTCATCGCCAAGAAGTATCAGGGTGCCGTGCTGCCTGCATTCTGACCAGCGCACCGCTGCCCAAACGCCGACGCCTTGTGTGTCGGCGTTTTCGTTTCAGGTATACCCCAAGACAATGCTGCCTGCGGCTGAGAGATTGAGCCCTGTGTGTGGTCCGATGATCAGCCTATCCCCGCTACGCGCATAGTTCTCATGAGGAGTTGCCATGTCCCTGAGCGAAAAACAGAAGATGCTCGCAGGCGAGCTCTACCTCGCCACCTGCCCTGAATTACAAGCCGAACAGGCCGCCAACAAACGGTGGATGCACCGCTATAACAACAGCGTCGAGCTGACGGCCGAGGCGCGGCATGCGTTGCTGGCCGAGCACTTTGGCCATGCAGGCGAAGGTGTCACGCTGCGTGCGCCTTTCTATTGCGACTACGGCTACAACATCCATGTGGGCCGCAATACCTTCATGAACTTCAATTGCGTGATCCTGGATGTGCTGCCTGTGCAGATCGGCGAGGACTGCCAGATCGGCCCGAACGTGCAGATCTACACGGCCGATCACCCGCTCGATCCACAGGTGCGGCGTACGGGCCTGGAAAGCGGGCGACCGGTCAGCATCGGCAATAACGTGTGGATCGGGGGCGGGGCCATCATCCTGCCGGGGGTGCGTATCGGTGATGACGCCGTGGTTGGCGCGGGCAGTGTCGTCACCCGCGATGTGCCACCTGGCGCGACGGTGGTGGGCAACCCGGCCCGCATACGTCAACCTGCCCAGGGGCAATAACAGCCGACTGCCAGGGTGTTGGAGGCGCTGACTGGGCGGCCTTCGAGTAGCGCGTTGAGTATCGGTTCGATGAAACTGTTGGCGGCGTTGCACACCGCACCTTCGCTGTAGGGGCCGAAATACGCCAGCTGCCCCTGGCGATCCCAGATGGCTACCGCAGGCGAGGCGGGCAGGTGCTCGCTGCCCGGTAGGTTGCCCAGTGGCTTGAGCCCGGCGAGGTCATCGGGCAGGTAGCCGCGCGTTCCGCGTTTTTGCAGGACGTGGAAGGTGACACCCCGGTCTTTGAAGCGCTGCATCAGGTCAGCCAGGTGCTGCTGGTTGCCGACGTTGCACGGGCAGGCCGGGTCCCAGAAGTGCACGACCCGGACCGGCCCAGGGCCGGCCAGTTCGCGGGGTAGCTGTAACCGGGCACCGTCGAAGAATGTCGCCTGGTTGTCGAACGGGCGCACATAGCGAGCCTGGAAGGTTGTGTAGGCCTGCCAGCTAAAGACCGCTCCGGCCACCAGGCCGAGTAGGGTGCCCAATAATTTGAGGGTTGGCAGGTTCATGAAGGGCCGATGGCAGCTCCCGTAAGCAGTTCGAAGGTGGTGGCTGATGCGGCCAGCTTGCCACGGCGCGTCGATCAGCTGAATATCCCAAGTCAATACTTGCTTCACGCCGGATCCAGCCAATGCCCGCAAGCTTTCATCCAGACCTCCTGCGCACCAGCCTGGCCCCGTTGAGCGCGCGCGAACGCCTATCCACCCACGCGCAGGCTTATCAACGCTTCTATGGCCTCGACCTCCCGGTCCACAGCTGGCTTGGACGGTTTGCCGTCGCCGGGTTCGAGGTGGTCGCGCAGGTGTGGGCTCCGCTACAGCCTACGGCGACTTTGCTCCTGCTGCACGGCTACTACGACCACATGGGGCTGTACAGGCACCTGGTGGCCTGGGCTTTGAAGCGCGGTTACGCCGTTGTCAGCTGCGATTTGCCGGGTCACGGCCTGTCCAGCGGTGAGCGTGCCAGCATTGATGACTTCGCCGTGTACCAGCAGGTGCTCCAAGGCTTGTTCGAACAGGCGCACAGCCTGCAACTGCCGCACCCTTGGCACCTGTGCGGGCAGAGTACGGGCGGGGCGATTGCCGTGGACCACTTGCTGCACAGTGAAGGGACCAGCCCCGTCGATGGGCAGGTACTGCTGCTCGCCCCGCTGGTGCGGCCTTGTGCCTGGCACTGGTCGAAGCTCAGCTATCACGTGTTGCGCCATTTCGTGAACGGCATCGAGCGGCGGTTCACTGAAAACAGCACGGACCCTGCATTTCTGCCGTTTCTTGAAGCTGACCCGCTTCAGCCGCGGCGGCTCCCCACGGCATGGGTCGGGGCGCTGATCGACTGGATCAGACGCATCGAGGAGGCGCCTGTCAGCACTCGGCGTCCAGTGATCGTGCAGGGAGAGGCGGATGGCACGGTCGACTGGCCTTACAACCTTCGCGTGTTGAAGGCCAAGTTCGCCGAACCGCAGGTGCTCATGCTACCAGGGGCCCGTCATCACCTGGCCAACGAACTGCCTGCCATTCGACAGCGCTATTTCGACTTCATCGACCAGCACCTGGGCTGATCACTTCAGCTCGCCCGTGCTCTGGCCGACCGCCAGGCCGGCGCGAATGGCCGCCAGCGCTGCGCGGTAGTAGGCTTTGCCGTCGTTGGATTCGGCAAAGGTCGCGAATTCTTCGAGTTCTGCGTCCGTGAGGTCACGGTACACGTACAGCAAGGTGTTGTTCAGGTCCTGGCCTATCTGGTTCATCAGGCGTTGGCGCTGGCCGTCGAGCAGGCCTTGCGCCTGGCCACCGCCCAACAGCCCCGGAATCATGGCGCTCAGGCTGTCGGCGGCCATACCGGCAATGGCCAGGCTTACCTCCGCCCCCGCTTCCCGGGCAGGCAGGGCCTGGGCCAGGTGGCCAATGATCAACACGCGATCGTCGCTGGCCTGAATCTTGGGCAGGCCATCGGCATTTTTGGCCAATTCATCCTTGCGGGTCGCCCGCAGTTCGGCCGCGACGATCTTGCGGCCTAATGGCGACTGGAAAAAGGCCAGCGCCGGCGATGGGTTGGGTAATGCGGCGCGCAGTTGTGCAAGCGCACGACGGTCCACGGCCTGAGCCTGAAAACGCTGGTTGCTGTTGCTCACCAGTGCCTGGTAGACGGCAGGCGGCAAGCTGTTGCGGTAGCGCTGCTGGGCGGCGTTCAAGGCGTCGGTGAAATGAGCGCGTTGCTCGGGCCAGCCAGCGGTCTTGTACAGCTGATCCAGGTTGTCTGCCCAGACAGGCAACGTACAGCTCATCAGCAGAATCAGGGAAAACAGACGGCGCATTCAGGACTCCTGTCGGCAGATGGCTATTGTCTGTGGGGCGGCGTCGGTTTGTCGA
Source organism: Pseudomonas sp. DE0157 (assembly GCF_007678615.1). Lineage (NCBI taxonomy): Bacteria > Pseudomonadati > Pseudomonadota > Gammaproteobacteria > Pseudomonadales > Pseudomonadaceae > Pseudomonas > Pseudomonas sp. DE0157. The sequence continues at coordinate 257,944 of NZ_VEJN01000002.1, read as the reverse complement.
GATATCCACGCGCTTCTCAGCCAAGTGGCGCTGGGCGCCGAGAGGGCGAATGGATATGATGCGCCATGCACATTTCCCCCCCACACCCGATGCTTGCGGCCGTCGTCGACGATCTGGCAACCCATGGCTGGTCCCAACAGGCACTGTTCCTGCCGGCGGACCTGGTCGGCGCGCTGGCGAACGAATGCCGACGCCGTTATGCCCAAGGGGAGCTTAACCCCGCAGGTATTGGACGGGGGCCGTCCCAAGAGGTGCGCGAGGCCATCCGTGGGGATCAGATTCAGTGGATCGATCCAGGCCAGGCACACGCCTGCGACCAGTACCTGGCAGCCATGGATCAACTGCGCCTGGCAATCAACCAAGGGCTTTTCCTGGGCCTGGAAGACTTCGAATGCCACTTTGCCCTTTATCCACCCGGCGCTTTCTACAAACGGCATCTGGACCGTTTTCGCGATGACGACCGGCGCATGGTGTCGGCCGTGTTCTACCTGAACGAAGACTGGACGCCCGCAGACGGTGGGCAGTTGCGCATGTTCCTGGCCGATGGGGTGGAGCACGATGTTCAGCCCGTCGCAGGGTGCCTGGTGGTCTTCCTGTCCGGCGAAGTCCCTCACGAGGTGCTGCCGGCCGGTCGTGAACGCCTGTCCTTGACTGGCTGGTTCAGACGCCGCGGCAATGACCCGTTCTGAACGGCCGTGCGTGCTGATCAGCGCGTGCCTCGTTTGACTGCGGCACGCTACTGAGTCGCTGCGGCCTGCTGCTCGTCGGCAAGCCACTTGTGTTCCAGTTCGGCCGTACGACCGCTGTCCTTCAGGCGTTGCAGCGCATTGTTCACGGCGCTTTCGAAGGCGGGGTTGTCCTTTTGGAACGGCACCACAAGCTGGTGCTTGCCAAAGGGCAGGCTGGTGTCGAGCGGGCTATCACCTTGCGCTATTGCCGTGACAGGCAGCAACGCGATGTCGTATTTGCCACTTTCGACGCCGGGCAGGGTTTGCGCCTCGGGTGTTTCGACGAATTCCACGCGCAGGTCGAGCTCTGAGGCCAGGGCCTGGCCGAACTCCACATCGAACCCTGTCAGGTGATCATCCTGCTTGAAAGCGTATGGCGCGTTGTCGCCCTGGACGGCGATACGCAGTTCACCGCGATCGGCGATTTCGTCCAGCAGCTCTGCCTGAGCCAATGGGCTGATCAGTACCGCCAGCAGTACCCCTATGGTCGAACGCATGAATGCCCCTTTTCGTTTACCCATGAATAACCGTCGCCATGGCTTTCTTCCTCGCCATGGTCGAGCGCAGCCTATGACCCTGAAGTCGCGGCATTGTTTGATGTGCAGCCTGGATTTTTTCGTGCTCGCCGCCCGCCGCCGTGGTGGGCCATAACGAAAAGGGAGGCCACCTGGGCCTCCCTCGATCCACGCTTGCTGCGTATTAGAACAGTACGCGCGAGCGGATGGTGCCCTTGACCTGTTGCAGCTTCTCCTGCGCCAGGTCCGAGTATTCGGCGTCGACGTCGATCACCACATAGCCCACTTTCTCGTTGGTCTGCAGGAACTGACCCGAGATGTTGATGCCGTTTTCGGCAAACACCTTGTTGATTTCGCTGAGCACACCCGGGATGTTTTCGTGGATGTGCAGCAGGCGGTGCTTGCCAGGGTGAGCAGGCAGGGCCACTTCCGGGAAGTTGACCGACGATACCGAGGTGCCGTTGTCGCTGTACTTGACCAGCTTCTCGGCCACTTCCAGGCCGATATTGGCCTGGGCCTCGGCAGTGGAGCCGCCGATGTGCGGCGTGAGGATCACGTTATCCAGGCCACGCAGCGGGCTTTCGAACTCTTCTTCGTTGGAACGTGGCTCGACCGGGAACACGTCGATGGCAGCGCCGATCAGGTGCTTGTCCTTGATGGCCGCGGCCAGGTGATCGAGTTCGACCACGGTGCCGCGGGCAGCGTTGATCAGGATGGCGCCTTTTTTCATCGCGCGGATTTCCTTCTCGCCGATCATCCACTGGGTGGAGGGCAGCTCAGGCACGTGCAGCGAGACGATATCGGCCAGGCCGAGCAATTCGTGCAGGCTGGTCACCTGGACAGCATTGCCCAGCGGCAGCTTGGTCAGCGGATCGAAGAAGTACACCTGCATGCCCAGGCTTTCGGCCAGTACAGACAGTTGGGTACCAATGGAGCCGTAACCGACGATGCCCAGCTTCTTGCCGCGAATCTCGAAGGAGTTGGCTGCGCTCTTGATCCAGCCGCCACGATGGCACGAGGCGTTCTTTTCCGGAATGCCGCGCAGCAGCAGGATGGCCTCGGCCAGCACCAGTTCGGCTACCGAACGGGTGTTGGAGTACGGTGCGTTGAACACTGCGATACCGCGCTGACGGGCAGCTTCCAGGTCGACCTGGTTGGTACCGATGCAGAAGCAACCGACGGCGACCAGTTTCTTGGCGCAGTCGAAGATTTCTTCGGTCAATTGGGTACGTGAGCGGATGCCGATGAAGTGCGCGTCGGCGATCTTTTCCTTCAACTCTGCTTCGGGCAACGAACCAGTGAGGTATTCGATGTTGGTGTAGCCGGCAGCCGTCAGGGTATCGACTGCGTTCTGGTGTACACCTTCAAGAAGAAGGAACCGGATCTTGCTCTTGTCGAGAGAAGTCTTGCTCATCTGCGTAAACCTGTATCCCGGAGAAAAGTGGCGAGGGTGATGCCAGGTGCCCGTGGGCAGCTCTAGCATGAACAGCGGGGGCGCTATGCTAGCATACGCGACACAATCTGAGCTTATCCCGACAGGTGAAGCGTGCTCAGGGTGACCATGAATAAAGCGAGAGTTCAGGCGATGACCCAGCCCGCTGTATTGGATGAGTTGAAGACCCTGGTCGACCCCGGCAAGGTGTTGACCGACCCCGAATCCCTGCAAGCCTATGGCAAGGACTGGACACGCCATTACCCGCCTGCGCCCAGCGCCATCGTCCTGCCCCGGACAATCGAGCAGGTGCAGGCCATCGTGCGCTGGGCCAATGCCCATCGTGTGGCGCTCGTGCCTTCCGGCGGGCGTACCGGGTTGTCCGCGGGCGCCGTGGCCGCCAACGGGGAGGTGGTGGTCGCCTTCGATTACATGAATCGCATCCTGGATTTCAACGCCTTCGACCGTACCGTGGTCTGCCAGCCAGGGGTCATTACCCAGCAGGTGCAGGCGTTCGCCGAGGAGCAGGGCCTGTATTACCCGGTGGACTTCGCCTCCAGTGGCTCCAGCCAGATAGGCGGCAACATCGGCACCAATGCCGGTGGCATCAAGGTGATCCGCTACGGCATGACCCGCAACTGGGTCGCGGGCCTCAAGGTGGTCACCGGCAGCGGCGAGTTGCTGGAATTGAACAAGGGCCTGATCAAGAACGCCACCGGCTACGACCTGCGCCAGCTGTTCATTGGCGCCGAAGGTACGCTGGGTTTCGTGGTCGAGGCCACCCTGCGCCTGGACCGCGCACCGCGCAACCTCACCGCCATGGTGTTGGGCACGCCTGATTTCGACTCGATCATGCCTGTACTGCACGCTTTTCAGGGCAGGTTGGACCTGACGGCGTTCGAGTTTTTCTCCGACAAGGGCCTGGCCAAGATCCTGGCACGTGGTGATGTGCCTGCGCCCTTCGAAACGCCATGCCCGTTCTACGCCTTGCTGGAGTTCGAGGCCGGCACCGATGCGGTGGCCAACGAAGCCTTGGCTACCTTCGAACACTGTGTCGAGCAAGGTTGGGTGCTCGATGGCGTGATGAGCCAGAGCCAGACGCAGCTGAAGAATTTGTGGAAGCTGCGCGAATACCTGTCCGAAACCATTTCGCACTGGACACCGTACAAGAACGACATCTCCGTGACCGTCTCGAAAGTGCCGGCATTCCTGCGCGACATCGATGCCGTCGTCCAGGCGCATTACCCCCACTATGAGGTGATCTGGTACGGGCACATCGGCGACGGCAACCTGCACCTGAACATCCTCAAGCCCGAGCACATGAGCAAGGATGACTTCTTCGCGTCCTGCACCGAGGTCAACCAGTGGGTGTTCGAGATCGTCCAGCGCTACGAGGGTTCGATCTCCGCCGAGCACGGTGTGGGCATGACCAAGCGCGATTACCTGGGCTACAGCAGGTCCCGTGAAGAAATCGCCTGCATGAAAGCAATCAAGGCCGTGTTCGACCCTGCGGGCATCATGAATCCGGGTAAGATCTTCGCACCTGAATAAAAAGCGGTATCCAGAGGAGTGGCCATGAACTACCAGCACCAGTATGCAGACGGCACGCGCATTCATTTTCCACTGGGCAAGGTGGTATGCATCGGGCGTAACTACGCCGAACATGCCAAGGAGCTGGATAATCCCATACCGACCGAACCCCTCCTGTTCATCAAACCGGGCAGTTGCGTGGTGCCGGCCGAGGGCGGTTTCAAGATTCCTGCCGAACGTGGGTCGGTGCATTACGAGGTGGAAATCGCGGTGTTGCTGGGCAAGTCGCTGTCCACGCGGCCGAGCCAGGAGGAGGTGCTCGATGCCATTTCCGGGTTTGCGCCGGCCTTGGACCTGACCCTGCGGGACGTGCAGGCCAAGCTCAAGGAAAAGGGCTTGCCTTGGGAGTTGGCCAAGTGTTTCGACGGCGCCTGCGTGTTGCCGCCCTTTGTGTCTGCCGCCAGCTTCGAAGACATCACGGCCATCCCGGTGCGCCTGACGGTCAACGGCGAAGTCCGCCAGGACGGCTCCAGTGCAATGATGCTCAACCCGATCGTGCCGATGATCCAGCACATGGCTGCGCAGTTTTCGCTGCAGGCCGGCGACGTCATCCTGACCGGCACACCAGCAGGCGTAGGCCCCTTCAACGTGGGCGATGACGTGGTCCTGGAGCTGCCAGGGGTTAGCCGGTTCGAGAGCCGGGTGCTCTAAACCAGTACCCACCTGATTTTTCGCAGATGATCCGCCTTGGCCAAGGCTCCGGTCAGGCGGCCCATCCCCGCGTCATCTGCGAATGGCCCTAGCGGGTTGACTGTTTTTTCACACGTCTTCTGGATAATGCGCAGACCTTCGCCTTTCTCCCCAGGACGTCTCGATGCAATCAAACGCCCCTGCCTCCTTCAAGCGCCCGTTCTACCTGCGCTGGCCGTTCGGCCTGGCCGTGGCAGTGATGATTGCCTATGGCGTGGCCTTCGCCATGCATTGGGACGATCGGGCAGCGCTGTGGGTCAAGGAAGGCTTCGAAAGCACGGCCGAGCGCAGTGAAAGCGTGTGGCTGCCGGACTACACGGTGGATATCGACGCCAAGCCCTTGCCGGAAATGGCCGACTACGAAGCATCGGACCTCACGTACAACCCCAGTACCCGCACGCTATTCGCCGTCATGGGCAAGCAACCCTTCCTCACCGAGCTGAACCTGGACGGCGACGTGCTGCGCAATATTCCCCTCAATGGCTGGGCAAACCCGGAAGGCGTCACCGTCATGGATGACGGCTACCTAGCAATCACGGACGAGCGGCTGCATGACCTGACCGTGGTGAAAGTCGATGCCACCACCACCGCGCTCAACCATGCGGACTTCCCCAGCCACGACCTGGGGGCGTCGCAAAATGGCAACAAGGGCTACGAAGCCGTGGTCTGGGACGCGTCGAAACAGCGGCTGGTCATCGGCGAGGAACGGCCGCCGCGCCTGTATGAATGGAAGTCCAATGGGCAAGGCCAACTGACGGGCGAAAAAACACCGCTGCCCAGTGATTCACTCGACCTGCGAAACCTGTCGGCATTGGGCATTGATCCGCGAACGGGGCACCTGCTGGCGCTGTCTGCCGATTCCAACATGCTGCTGGAACTAGATGAGCAGGGTGAACAGGTCAGCTTCATGACCTTGCTGGGGGGCTTTAATGGTCTGCAGCACACCATTCCTAGGGCCGAAGGCGTGGCAATGGATGACCAGGGCACCCTGTACATGGTCAGCGAACCGGCATTGTTCTATCGCTTCACCAAAGGGTAGGTTTTTCCTGCTATTTGCATGATGGCATTAAGCTTTATTTCAGTTGTTTGTGGTTAGATTCGCCATCCTCCGTCGAGTCTGCCTTCATGCACCGTTATTTGCGTCTGTCACTGGTCCCTGTCGTCCTATGCCTGCTGTTGCTGGGCTGGATCGGGCAGGAATTTCGTCTGTTCGAACGTGCCTGGTTCAACCTCACCACGTGGTGGCAACCGGCCGAGCAAAGCATTGGCCTGAATCGCTACCAGGTGGTGGTCGAGGGGCGGCCAATCGAAGGGCTGGATGACGATGTCTCGGCGCTGACCTACGACCCTGACCGCAAGAGCCTGTTCACCGTGACCAACGCCCGCTCTGAGCTGATCGAGCTGTCGCTGGATGGGCGAATCCTGCGACGCATCGCGCTGCACGGTTTCGGTGACCCCGAGGCGGTGGAGTACATCGGTCCGAATAGCTACGTGATCACCGACGAGCGCCAACAGCGGCTGATCCGTGTGCGGCTCACCGACGACACCTTGTCACTGGACGCTGCCCAGGCAGAGCAATTGACCTTGGGCATCGGCCTTAACGGTAACAAGGGTTTCGAAGGGCTGGCCTTCGATTCGGTGGGCAAGCGGCTGTTCGTGGCCAAGGAGCGCGACCCGATGCTCATCTACGAAGTGCACGGGTTTCCTCATGACGATCCGCAACAACCCTATGCCGTGAACGTGGTCCAGGACCGCAAGCGCGATTCGCGCCTGTTCGTGCGCGATCTGTCGAGCCTGCAGTTCGACGAGCGCAGTGGGCACCTGCTGGCGCTGTCGGATGAATCGCGCCTGGTGCTGGAGCTTGATGTGCAGGGGCTGCCACTGAGCACCTTGTCATTGCGCAAAGGGTTCCAGGGGCTCAAAGCGACAGTCCCGCAGGCGGAGGGCATTGCGATGGACGAGGCCGGGACAATCTATATGGTCAGTGAGCCGAACCTGTTCTACGTATTCAAGCAGCCGGCGCCGTGACCTTGTCGGCGTTCGGCAAGCCCCGGTCGGCGCAACCGTACCCGGGCTTGCCGGCTTGCATGGTTACTCGGCCTTCAGGCTCTTCACGCCCTCGGCAGTGCCCAGCAGCAGCAGGTCGGCAGGCCGTGCGGCGAACAGGCCATTGGTAACCACGCCCACGATGGCATTGATCTGGGCTTCCAGCGCTACCGGGTCGGTGATCTGCAGGTTGTACACGTCGAGGATCACGTTGCCGTTGTCCGTGATCACGCCTTCACGGTAAACCGGGTCGCCGCCAAGCTTCACCAGCTGACGAGCAACATGGCTGCGGGCCATCGGGATGACCTCCACCGGCAGCGGGAAGTTGCCCAGAACCGGTACCAGCTTGCTGCCATCGGCGATGCAGATGAACGTCTTGGCCACGGCAGCAACGATCTTTTCCCGGGTCAGGGCCGCGCCACCGCCTTTGATCAGGTTCAGGTGTTCGTCGCTTTCATCGGCGCCGTCCACATAGAACTCCAGCTCGCTGACGCTGTTGAGCTCGTAAACCGGGATGCCATGGCCCTTGAGGCGCTGGGCCGTGGCTTCGGAGCTGGCGACCGCGCCGTCGAAGGCCGTCTTGTGCTGCGCCAGGGCGTCGATGAAGAAATTGGCGGTCGAACCGGTGCCCACGCCAACGACGCTTTTGTCATCGAGCTTGGGCAGAATGAAGTCGACGGCAGCCTGGGCAACGGCCTGTTTGAGTTGGTCCTGGGTCATGCGGGCTCCGAGATGGGGCAGGGCGGATGTAAAGGCGACCAGTATAACGGCAAGCGCGGCTTGGCTGTGGTCGTCCGACGTAACGCTGGGGTAGACTCCGAGCCCTTGTCCCGCGGCCAGTGATGCTTTCCCGATGCTCGAACAGTACGTCAAGAAGATCCTCACCTCGCGCGTCTATGACGTTGCCGTCGAAACCCCCTTGCACAGCGCCGGGCAGTTGAGCAAACGCCTGGGCAACCAGATCCTGCTCAAGCGCGAAGACCTGCAGCCGGTGTTCTCGTTCAAGATCCGCGGGGCCTACAACAAGCTGGCGCAGTTGACCGCAGAAGAGCTGGCTCGCGGCGTGGTCACCGCCTCGGCTGGCAACCATGCCCAGGGGCTGGCCCTCGCCGCACGGGAAATGGGCATCAAGGCCACCATCGTGATGCCCAAGACCACGCCTGAAATCAAGATCGAAGGCGTGCGCTCGCGCGGCGGCAAAGTGGTCCTTCACGGTGATTCGTTCCCCGAGGCATTGGCCTATTCGCTGAAACTGGTCGATGAAAAAGGCTTCGTCTACATCCACCCCTACGATGATCCTCATACCATTGCTGGCCAGGGCACCGTGGCCATGGAAATCCTGCGCCAGCACCCCGGTCGGCTGGACGCGATTTTCGTGCCGGTCGGCGGCGGCGGCCTGATCGCCGGCATCGCCGCCTACGTGAAGTACCTGCGCCCGGAAATCAAGGTCATTGGCGTTGAGCCGGACGACTCCAACTGCCTGCAGGCCGCCATGGCCGCTGGTGAGCGGGTGGTGCTGCCGCAGGTAGGGTTGTTTGCCGATGGCGTGGCGGTGGCTCAGATTGGCCAGCACACCTTCGACATCTGCCGCCATCACGTGGACGAAGTCATCACCGTCAGCACCGACGAAATCTGCGCGGCGATCAAGGACATCTACGACGATACCCGTTCGATCACCGAGCCTGCGGGGGCACTGGGCGTGGCGGGCATCAAGCGATACGTGGAGATGTACGGGGTCAGCGGCCAGACACTGGTCGCCATCGATTCCGGGGCGAACGTCAATTTCGACCGCCTGCGCCATGTCGCGGAGCGGGCAGAACTGGGTGAAAAGCGCGAAGCCATCATCGCGGTCACCATCCCGGAGCGTCCCGGTAGCTTCAAGGCCTTCTGCGAGGCGGTGGGCAAGCGCCAGATCACCGAATTCAACTACCGCAAGCACACCTCCGATGAGGCGCACATCTTCGTGGGCGTGCAGACCCATCCGGAAAACGACCCCCGCGCGGCACTGGTGCAACAGTTGATCGACCAGGGCTTCCCGGTCACGGACCTGACCGACAATGAGCTGGCCAAATTGCACATTCGCCACATGGTGGGTGGGCACTCGGCCGGGGCGAGCGATGAAATGGTGCTGCGCTTCGAATTCCCCGAGCGGCCAGGGGCCCTGTTCAACTTCCTCGACAAACTGGGCGGGCGCTGGAACATCTCGATGTTCCACTACCGTAACCATGGTGCGGCAGATGGCCGTGTGGTGGCGGGGTTGCAGGTGCCTGAGGACGAGCGCCACCTGGTGCCGGCCGCGCTGGCCCAGATTGGCTACCCCTACTGGGATGAAACCCAAAACCCGGCCTACACGCTGTTCCTTGGCTGAACGGCTAAGCTCTTGCCCAGGGGGCGCGCCGCTTTGCAATGAACAGGCGGCGCAGCCTGGCGGGCTTTTCCGCTCGCAGCCCTTGTAACGCCACCGGCCCAGGACGAGTGACATGGAACACCTCAACACCCTCAAAGCCTTGCACGTGATCGGCACCGCACTGTTGTTGCTCGGTGCGCTGGGCGTGGCGATCTGGACGATGCGTGCCCGCCGGCAGGGCGACAGGGCGGTGTATGGCAGGCTGATGCAACGGCCCTTGGTCTTCGTCTGGCTGGTGATGGGTATCAGCCTGTTCAGCCTGCCGTTTACCGGCTGGTGGCTGGTGCACCTAGTAGGTTGGCCGCTGGGTCAGACCTGGCTACTGGCGTCGACTGCGCTGTATACCATGAGCGCGTTGGCCTGGGTATGGCTAGTCGTGCGCCTGAACCGGCTGCGCAGGACGCCTGCACAGAGTATGCGGCTAACGCTGGCATTGGCCGTATTCAGTGCCGTGTGCCTGCTGTCCATCACCGGGCTGATGGGCGCCAAGCCCGTCTGATCTTCGCCAAGACATCCACTGATTGCCTGCCGGCAAAGCCTGGTTCACACACTTGCATAGCGCTGACGGTATATAAGCACCGCAGGCGCGTTGCTGCGCTCGCAGGCTTTGTGGAACAATGCGGTGACATGCGTTTGCGAGGTTGCTGCCGTGATCGACCCGGATGGTTTTCGCCCCAATGTCGGGATCATTCTCACGAATGATGCTGGGCAGGTGCTATGGGCTCGACGGATCAACCAGGATGCCTGGCAATTTCCACAGGGCGGTATCAACCCTGACGAGACGCCAGAAGATGCCCTGTACCGCGAGCTGAACGAAGAAGTTGGCCTTGAACGCGACGATGTGGAAATTCTTGCCTGCACCCGTGGTTGGTTGCGTTATCGTTTACCCCAGCGACTGGTGCGCACCCACAGCCAACCATTGTGCATCGGCCAGAAACAGAAGTGGTTCCTGTTGCGTCTGATCAGCAATGAGCAACGGGTGCGCATGGACCTGACCGGCAAGCCGGAGTTCGATGGCTGGCGCTGGGTGAGCTACTGGTACCCGCTGGGCCAGGTTGTGACATTCAAGCGCGAGGTCTATCGGCGCGCCCTGAAAGAGCTAGCACCGCGTCTTCTGACGCGCGACTGACGACGGAGTTCGACCCCGAGCCATGCTCAATACGCTGCGCAAGATCGTCCAGGAAGTAAACTCCGCCAAAGATCTCAAGTCGGCGTTGGGGATCATTGTCTTGCGTGTCAAAGAGGCCATGGCCAGCCAGGTCTGCTCGGTCTACCTACTGGACCCGGAAACCAACCGGTTCGTGTTGATGGCCACCGAAGGGTTGAACAAGCGCTCGATCGGCAAAGTCAGCATGGCCCCCAACGAAGGCCTGGTGGGACTGGTAGGCACCCGCGAAGAACCTCTTAACCTCGAAGATGCCGCCGCGCACCCGCGCTACAGGTACTTCGCCGAGACCGGCGAGGAGCGCTTCGCCTCCTTCCTGGGCGCCCCGATCATTCACCACCGCCGCGTGGTGGGTGTGCTGGTCATTCAGCAGCGCGAGCGTCGCCAGTTCGATGAGGGCGAAGAAGCGTTTCTGGTGACCATGAGTGCGCAACTGGCTGGGGTGATCGCCCACGCCGAGGCCACTGGCTCGATTCGCGGTTTGGGTCGCCAGGGCAAAGGCATCCAGGAAGCGCGATTCGTCGGTGTGCCTGGCTCCCCTGGCGCTGCCGTAGGGCGGGCCGTGGTGATGCTGCCACCGGCCGACCTGGAAGTGGTCCCGGACAAGACGGTCGAGGACATCGACGCCGAACTGCACCTGTTCCATGCGGCCCTCGAAGGGGTGCGCGCCGACATGCGCAAGTTGTCGGCCAAGCTGGCCACTCAACTGCGTCCCGAAGAGCGGGCGTTATTCGATGTCTACCTGATGATGCTCGAGGACGCTGCCCTGGGCGGCGAGGTGCGCGAGGTCATCAAGACGGGTCAATGGGCGCAGGGCGCACTGCGCCAGGTGGTGGGCGAGCACGTCAACCGCTTCGAACTGATGGATGACGATTACCTGCGCGAGCGGGCCTCCGACGTCAAGGACCTGGGCCGACGCTTGCTCGCCTACCTGCAACAGGCACGCTCGCAGTCTTTGGTCTATGCCGACAACACTATTCTGGTCAGCGAAGAGCTGACCCCGGCCATGTTGGGCGAAGTGCCCGAAGGCAAGCTGGTGGGCCTGGTCTCGGTATTAGGCTCGGGCAACTCGCACGTGGCCATTCTGGCCCGCGCCATGGGCATTCCGACCGTCATGGGCCTGGTCGACCTGCCCTATTCGAAGGTCGATGGCATCGAGCTGATCGTCGATGGCTACAAAGGGGAGGTCTTTACCAACCCCAGCGAGGTGCTGCGCAAGCAGTACAGCGACGTGGTCGAGGAAGAGCGCCAGCTGGCCCAGGGCCTGGACGCCTTGCGCGAGCTGCCCTGCGTTACCCCTGACGGGCACCGCATGCCGCTGTGGGTCAATACCGGCCTGTTGGCCGACGTGGCCCGCGCCCAGCAGCGTGGCGCCGAAGGGGTAGGCCTGTACCGCACTGAAGTGCCGTTCATGATCAACCAGCGCTTCCCCAGCGAAAAAGAGCAGTTGGCGATTTACCGCGAACAACTGGCGGCTTTTCATCCACTGCCCGTGACCATGCGCACGCTGGACATCGGGGGCGACAAGGCGCTGTCCTACTTTCCGATCAAGGAAGAAAACCCCTTCCTGGGTTGGCGTGGCATTCGCGTCACACTCGACCACCCCGAGATCTTCCTGGTGCAGACGCGCGCCATGCTCAAGGCCAGCGAGGGCTTGAACAACCTGCGGATTCTGCTGCCGATGATTTCCGGCATTCACGAACTCGAGGAAGCGCTGCACCTGATTCACCGCGCCTGGGGCGAGGTGCGTGACGAGGGCACCGATGTGCCAATGCCGCCGGTGGGCGTCATGGTGGAAATCCCGGCCGCGGTGTACCAGACCCGAGAACTGGCGCGGCAAGTGGACTTCCTGTCGGTGGGTTCCAACGACCTTACCCAGTACCTGCTGGCTGTGGACCGTAACAACCCACGGGTGGCCGACCTCTACGACTACCTGCATCCAGCCGTACTGCAGGCGGTCAACACTGTGGTCCGTGATGCCCATGCCGAAGGCAAGCCGGTAAGTATCTGCGGCGAAATGGCGGGCGACCCGGCCGCTGCCATCCTGCTCATGGCCATGGGCTTCGACAGCCTGTCGATGAACGCCACTAACCTGCCGAAGGTGAAGTGGATGCTGCGCCAGGTGAACATGAGCAAGGCCAAGGAGCTGCTGCAAGAGGCGCTGAGCCATGACAACCCGCAGGTCATCCACAGCTCGCTGCAGCTGGCGCTGAAGAACCTCGGGCTTGCACGGATGATCGGGCCTGGGGCCAACAAGCCGCTCTGAGCGCCGCGTGTGCTGGCGCCTTGGTAGTTGACCTGCGCACAAGGCCGGCTTGGGTGATCAAACCAAGCGTTTCACCTCCCCGACAAGGGACCCGAACGGGCCGAAGCTGCGTTCGATGAACTGCCTTTGTCCTCGATCATCGACGATCAGCACGGTACTGGCGCGTGTGCCGTAGTTCTGACTGGCGATGAACGCGCTCGACAACAGTTTTTCGGTTGCCAGGCCAACACCCGTTTCCGGCAACTGGGCGTCGGCTACAGGCTCGTCATCGGCCAGCAGTGCCAGCAGTTGCTCTGGATCGGGCTTTTCCAATAACCCCTCCAGGCGGCTGCGCGCCTTGACCAGTTTTGGCCATGGGGTATCAAGCTGCGCATTGGAAAGCCCGTACACCCCTGCCTCAAGCAGGCGTGGCGCTGCTTCCCTGGCGTTGACGTAACCCAGGGCATGGTCATTGCCGATGAGCAGGTTGAACCCTGAATACTGGTCGGCTTGGCTGGCCACCTGAGCCAGATACGCCTCCACGGTTTGCTCTCCCTTCAGAAAAGCGGCCACCAACTCGCCACGCGAACGCGATCCCAGTGCCTGCCTGGGGTCGCGGATATTGGTCAACGCGGCGAAACGTCCCTGCGGGCCGATCCCCAGCCAAGTCCCGCCAGCCTCCAGGTCCCTACCGGCGTACACCTGCGGCGCCTCTTCCCACGGTGCCAACGCCAGGGTAGGGCGGGCGTAGAACTCATCACGGTTGGCCGCCACGATCAGGGGCAGGGCATGCCCTGGCCGCCACGCGAATACGATCAGGCACATTCTTCGGGTCCTGTGTTTTCTTCCACTGTACCCAGGCAGCGGGACAGATCCAACCTGACACAGACTTCACTAGAGCCGCGAACCCAGCTTCCGTTACCATGCCGGATTGATTTCTCGGGGAAGCCGAATGGAATTCGTGCTCTATCTGGTATTAGGTGCATGTGCGGGGGTGCTGGCCGGCCTGTTCGGCGTGGGCGGGGGCATCATCATCGTGCCTGTGCTCGTGTTCAGCTTCACATTGCAGGGCTTTGACGCCTCGGTGTTGACGCACCTAGCGGTAGGCACATCCCTGGCCTCCATCGTCTTCACCTCCATCAACGCCGTGCTCGAGCATCACCGCAAAGGCGCGGTGCAATGGCCGATCTTTGCCTGGATGACCTTGGGGATCCTGCTGGGTGCTGGTGTCGGGGCCAAGACGGCGTCGCTGATCCAGGGGCCCATGCTGCAGAAGATCATTGGCGTCTTCGCCTTGGTGATTGCCGCGCAGATGGCACTGGACCTCAAGCCCAAGGCCAGCCGCGGTGTGCCCGGCAAGGCTGCACGGGTGGCAGCGGGTGGCGTAATCGGCTGGGCGTCGGCCATTTTCGGCATCGGTGGCGGCTCGCTGACTGTACCCTTCCTGACCTGGCGCAGCCTGCCCATGCAGCAGGCCGTGGCGACGTCGTCAGCGTGTGGCCTGCCCATTGCGATCGCCAGTGCAGCGGGTTTCATGGTGCTGGGCTGGCATGAACCCCAGCTGCCGCCGCACAGCGTCGGTTACATCTACCTGCCGGCGATGGTCGGCATCGCCGTGACCAGCATGTTTTTCGCACGTTACGGGGCGCGGCTGGCTCACAGACTGTCACCGCGCCTGTTGAAGCGCCTGTTTGCGGCCCTGTTGTTCTGTGTAGGCCTGAGCTTTCTGATTTGAATCGAGAGGATGTTAAATGCTGCCTTACCCGCAGATAGACCCCGTGGCACTGGCCATCGGACCGCTGAAAATCCATTGGTACGGCCTGATGTACCTGATCGGCATTGGCGGGGCCTGGTTACTGGCCACCCGCCGCCTCAACCGGTTCGACCCTACCTGGAGCCGCGAAAAGCTTTCCGACCTGGTCTTCTGGCTGTCGATGGGCGTGATCGTAGGGGGACGTTTGGGCTATGTGCTGTTCTACGACCTGCACGCGTACCTGGCCAACCCGACGTTGATCTTCGAGGTCTGGAAAGGCGGCATGTCGTTCCACGGCGGTTTCATTGGCGTGATGCTGGCTGCACTGTGGTTCGGCAAGCGCAACAACAAGTCGTTCTTCGAACTCATGGACTTCGTCGCCCCGCTGGTGCCGATCGGCCTGGGTGCCGGGCGTATCGGCAATTTCATCAATGCTGAACTGTGGGGCAAACCGACCGATGTGCCATGGGCGATGATCTTCCCGCCGTTCAGCGACCCGGCGCAGTTGCCGCGCCACCCTTCGCAGCTGTATCAGTTCGCCCTCGAAGGCGTGGCACTGTTCGTGATTCTCTGGCTGTACTCGCGCAAACCCCGGCCAACCATGGCAGTTTCCGGAATGTTCGCGTTGTTCTACGGTATTTTCCGTTTCATCGTCGAGTTCGTGCGGGTGCCGGATGCCCAGCTCGGTTACCTGGCGTGGGGATGGCTGACCATGGGTCAGATTCTGTGCATCCCCATGATCGTGGCTGGCCTTGGGCTCATCTGGTGGGCTTATAATCGCAAGCCTACGGCGACACCCGCCTGATCACTCTCCCGGCAGGGGCGATCCCCTGCCGTCTAGCTACAGGTAAGCCATGAAACAGTATCTGGACCTGGTCCGCGACGTTATCGAAAACGGCACGTTGCAGGAAAACCGTACCGGCATCCGCACCATCAGCCTGCCAGGGGCGATGCTGCGCTTCGACCTGCAGAAGGGTTTCCCCGCTATCACCACGCGCAAGCTCGCGTTCAAGTCGGCCATCGGCGAAATGGTGGGCTTCCTGCGCGGGGTTCGCAATGCCGGCCAATTCCGTGAGTTGGGTTGCAAGGTCTGGGACCAGAACGCCAACGAAAATGCCCAGTGGTTGGCCAACCCGTTCCGCCAGGGCCATGACGACCTGGGCGAGATCTACGGGGTACAGTGGCGGCAATGGCCGGGCTACAAGCGCATCGCCCTGAGCAATCAGGCCGCGATCGAGATGGCGGAAAAGGCCGGCTTCCGGCAGATTGCCCAGGATGAAGAGGGTGGCGTGGCGTTTGTCATCCTCTACAAGGCCATCGATCAGGTCCGCCAGTGCCTGGACACCATCGCCAACGATCCTGGCAGCCGACGCATCCTGTTCCACGGCTGGAACTGCGCCCAGCTGGATGAAATGGCCCTGCCGCCTTGTCACTTGCTCTACCAGTTCCACCCCAACGTGGAAACGCGCGAGCTTTCACTGACGCTTTACATCCGCTCCAACGACCTTGGCCTGGGTACACCATTCAACCTCACCGAAGGAGCGGCATTGCTGGCGCTGTTCGGCCGGCTGACCGGCTACACGCCGCGCTGGTTCACCTATTTCATCGGCGACGCCCATGTGTACGAGAACCACCTGGACATGCTCAACGAGCAGCTCAAGCGCGAGCCGCTGGAAGCGCCCAAACTGGTGATAAGCGATCGGGTCCCGGCGTTCGCCGACACAGGCAAGTACGAGCCGCAGTGGCTTGAGCAGATCGAGCCGAGTGATTTCTGGCTCGAAGGGTATGAGCATCATGCCCCGATGACGGCGCCGATGGCGGTCTGAGGGATCCCTTTCATACCCCCAGTGTACGATCCCCACAGGAGCGGCCTAGCCGGGACGCTCCTACCCGAAATCCGCTAGCCCTTGGATGCGGCGCAAGACCATTGTTCCGGCAGGCTAGTCACGCCCACTAATGCCCATGGCTACGCCCAACATGTGAATGCTCGATGTCTGGCACCGTCACAGCGCCGTTGGTTTCTAGCTGCTGCAAAATGGCGCATTGCGCGCCTTCCTCGTTACACCGTCTTCGCAAATCCATCAGTTGCGCCTGTAATGCCACCAACCCATCGAGCCGGGCCTGGACGTGCTCGATATGCTCGTCGATCAAGGCATTCACGCTGCCGCACGAGGCCTGAGGGCTGTCACGCAGCTGCAGCAGGCTGCGGATTTCATCGAGCGTCATGTCCAGCGTGCGGCAGTTGCGTATGAATGTCAGGCGCTCGACATGCTCTTGGGTATACATCCGGTAATTGCCCTCGCTGCGCGCAGGCTCAGGCAGGAGCTTTTCGCGTTCGTAGTAACGAATGGTCTCCACAGCGCAGTCCGTCGCCTTGGCAAGGTCGCCGATCTTCATGTTGAAAACTCCTGGCATTCGCTTGACCCTATAGTGGCTACAGGGTGTTCACTTGGCAACAGACTCAATTAAGGATGACCCATGAACAAGTCTGTCAGCCCTGAACACACGCATCATCATGAGCACAATCATGACCATGCCCATGACGACGTGCGCCATGGCGATCAGGGTCATACCTGTTGCAGCACGCAGGCCGCGCCTGCCCACGTGCAGTTGACGTCCATTCCCAGCGAGCAGGCCCAGCTCAGCCGTTTCCGTATCGATGCCATGGATTGTCCGACCGAGCAGACGCTGATCCAGGACAAACTGGGCAAGATGGCTGGCATCGAGGCGCTGGAATTCAACCTCATCAGTCGCATCCTGGGGGTCAGGCACACGCTCGATGGCACGTCCGACATCGAACGGGCCATCGACAGCCTGGGGATGAAAGCCGAGCCGCTCGTGGGTGATGCGGACAGCGCTACCGTGCCAGCGCCGCCGCGCCAGCAGGGTTGGTGGCCGCTGGCGCTGTCCGGCCTGGCAGCCCTGGGCGCCGAAATCGTGCACTTCGCCCAGCTCGCGCCGCAATGGCTGGTGGCCGCGCTGGCACTGGCGGCGATCCTGGGTTGTGGTCTGGGTACCTACAAGAAGGGCTGGATTGCGCTAAAAAACCGCAACCTCAACATCAACGCCCTCATGAGCATCGCGGTCACCGGTGCGTTGCTGATCGGCCAATGGCCGGAAGCAGCCATGGTGATGGTGCTCTTTACCGTGGCCGAACTGATCGAAGCCCGCTCGCTGGACCGTGCACGCAATGCCATTGGCGGGCTCATGCAGTTGGCACCGGACATGGCGACCGTGCAACAGGCCGACGGCCAATGGCGCGAAATGGACGTACGTGAAGTCGTTGTCGGCGCGACGATGCGCGTACGGCCAGGCGAGCGTATCGGGCTCGATGGCCAGGTGATCAGCGGGCAGTCCAGCGTCGATCAGTCCCCGATAACCGGTGAAAGCCTGCCGGTGGAGAAGGGCCTGGGCGACAAGGTCTTCGCCGGCACCATCAACCAGGCAGGTGCCCTGGAAATCAAAGCCACCGCCGTGGCCGGTCAGTCCACACTGGCTCGCATCATCAAGGCCGTCGAGCAGGCGCAAGGGGCGCGGGCGCCAACCCAGCGCTTCGTCGACCGGTTTTCGCGGATCTATACGCCGGCGGTGCTGGCCCTTGCGCTGGCCGTGGCGATCGTCCCGCCGCTTCTGCTGGACGGCACCTGGTTCGACTGGGTGTATCGTGCGCTTGTGCTGCTGGTAGTGGCATGTCCCTGTGCACTGGTGATCTCGACCCCCGTCACCATCGTCAGTGGCCTGGCGGCTGCGGCGCGCAAAGGCATCCTGATCAAGGGCGGGGTGTACCTCGAAGGCGGGCGCCACCTGGACTTTCTGGCCCTGGACAAGACCGGCACGATCACCCACGGCAAGCCGGTCCAGACAGACTTCAAGGCCCTGCAACCGGCGTTCGAGCATCGTGCGCAGGCCCTGGCATCGAGCTTGGCTGCACGCTCCGATCACCCCGTGTCGCGAGCGATAGCCCAGTTCGGCCAGGACAACGACCTGCCCCACAGTGAGGTCCGGGATTTCACCGCGCTCGCGGGCCGTGGCGTGCGTGGCACCATCGAGGGTGAGGTGTTGCACCTGGGCAACCATCGCCTGGTCGAGGAGCTGGGGCTGTGTTCACCCGAACTGGAAGTCCAGCTCGATGCCTTGGAACAGCAGGGCAAGACGGTGGTGTTGCTGCTCAACGCATCAGGCCCCCTGGCATTGTTTGCGGTGGCCGATACCGTCAAGCAAAGCAGCCGGCAAGCCATTGCCGAGCTTCATGCACTGGGCATCCAGACAGCCATGCTGACCGGTGACAACCCGCACACCGCCGCGGCCATCGCGCGTACGGTAGGCATTGATCGGGCCGAAGGTAACCTTCTGCCAGCCGACAAGCTCAGTAGCATCCAGGCGCTGTACGACCAAGGTCATCGCGTCGGCATGGTCGGGGACGGCATCAACGACGCGCCGGCGCTGGCCAGGGCCGAAATCGGCTTCGCCATGGCGGCGGCTGGCACCGACACTGCCATCGAAACGGCCGATGTGGCGCTGATGGACGATGACCTGCGCAAGATCCCTGCGTTCATCAGGCTGTCGCGGCACACCGCAGCGATCCTCAAGCAAAATATCGTGCTGGCCTTGGCGATCAAGGCGATTTTCCTGGGCATTACCTTCGCCGGGCTGGCCACCATGTGGATGGCCGTATTCGCCGATATGGGCGTGAGCCTGCTGGTGGTGTTCAACGGTCTGCGCTTGTTGCGCAAGTGACCACCGCCTGAAAGGCCAGGCCTAGAGTTGCTGCACCAGCGCTTCGAGCTGCTCCTGACGCTGGGCCTGGTTCGGTTTAGCACCTGGGTTGAGCGTGGACCATTGCGGGTGTGCGCGAGCCCGCACCAGCGGTTCGGGCAGCTTGCCCTGACGCCAGGTCTTTTCATCCAAGGGGCCCAGGCGAATACTGTCCTGAGCGGCGTGCCCACGGTGGTCCAGTGCCACCATCAGCTGTTGCTGACGCAAGGCTAGCAAGCGCAGGACGGTATCGTCGACGGTCAGCTCGCGTTTGCCCTTGAGCTTGCCCATCAGGCGCGCGCCATAGCCGCGTGCCGTCTGCAGGGCGCCGCCGGCGATGGCCCCGGCCAAGGCGGCGACGCCCAGGGTAAGCCCACCTGCCAGCAGGTCCACGCCGGCCCCGGCCGCCGCGCCTGCCGCTACACCGCCGCCTACACGCACTCCAAGCTGCCTCAGGGTTTCAGGATTGAACAGATCGTCCCCCCAGCGCCCGTCCAGCAACGGCAGGTCGCTGGCATGCGCGTCGTCGCGCCGGAACGCATAGAGCTTGAGCAGAGCCTCCACGCAGCGCTGTTCGCGCTGGCGCACGGCCTGGTGGAGCGCCTCGATGGCCTGTGCCTGGGCAGAAGGATCACCTTCCACGCTGCGACGACAGGCGGCGCAGTCCAGCAGCAATTCGGCGATCAGGCGTTTGCCACCTTGCTGGCGGGCCACCCGTTGGGCCTGCTGATCGTCGATCAGGCGCTGCAAGCTAGGGCGTGCATCTTCCAGCAGCAGGGCGAGGCTCTCATACAGGCGGCGCTCGCCATCTTCTGGTGGGGCTACGGTGTCGAATCTCACTAATGCATGAAGCCCAAGCCGGGCGAGGGCTTGACGCCACTGCGGTTCGCGATGCTGGGGGCTGGAGACAAAGTTGAGCACCGGCAGAAGTGGCTTGCCACAGCTGGCCAGCACGTCGAGTTCGTCACGGTACTTGGCCAGCACCGGCTCGCGGGCGTCGATGACATAGAGCCCGGCATCGCTTGCCAGCAGCTGGCGCAGCACCTTGGCCTCCTGCTCGAAGCGCTGGCGCGCCTCGCTGCCCTGCAGAAAGCGCTCCAGCCGCGCCGGGCCATCCAGGCGCTCGCCAGGGCGTTCGAGACGTTCGAGGTAGTCGAGCAGGGCGATGGCGTCTTCCAGGCCCGGTGTGTCGTAGAGCTCCAGCAGAGGCTCCCCGTCCACGGACAAGCGAGCCCCTTCCACATGGCGTGTGGTGCTGGGGCGATGCGAGACCTCCCCGAAACCGACGTCACGCGTGAGGGTGCGTAGCAGCGAGGTCTTGCCCACGTTGGTGTGGCCTACCACGGCCAGCTTCAAGGGCTCAGTCATGACCGTGCTCCAACCAAGCCAACGGTAAAGTGTCAGCATGAGGGAGCCCCAGGCGATCCAGGGCTTCACGCCAGTCATTCAGGCGCCGTTCGTCGCGAAGCTGATCAGCGACAGCAGGCAACAGCCAGATACGCGTACTGCCTGCATTGCGCGCCAGCTCGGCTAGCAAGGCCAGGCTACCGCGGTCCGGCGAGCGCTCAGGATCGAGGGCAATGGTCAGGCGCGCGGGTGGAAAACGCCCCAGTTGCTCAAGCAGACGATGCCGCGACTCCCGGCTGTCCAGCACACCAGCATCGGCGACATTGTCGGGCAATGACGGCGGCCAGGGGCGCTGATCATCCAGCTCGACGCCGACCAGCAGTGCGCCGGCATTTTCAATGAGTGACGGCTGAGCCTTGAATTGCGGCAGTGTGTCGGGCGCATCGTCCTGCACGCCCAGGCGCTCGCTGTTGGGCATCAGCCTGTCGCGCAGCGGCATGTAGCCTGGCAGGTCCGTGTCCAGCGCCAGGCGTTGGCGCCCTTGCTGCCAGCGCCACAGGCACACGCCAGCCAGGAGCAGACGCGGCAGCACGCCATAGACCACTACCACGCCCAGCAGCCAGCTGGCCCATGCCTGGCGCGTCATGGCCAGGGCCGGTGCGGTGTCACCGCTGGCCCGAATCATGGCCGGGTCAGGTACCGCAAAGCCCAGCAGCGCGGGCAGGGCGCCCAGGGCCTGGGTCATGGCGATGAAAGGCTCGGCCGCCAGCAACGTGGTTTCCCAGACGAATCCATAGCGCCGGGTGGCCAGCAATGTCAGCAGCACACCCACCGCGCTCAGCATGGCCGCCACCCACAGGCTGTGGACCAGCAAACCCAGCAACCAACGGCCCAGGCGTTGGCGTTGCAGCAGCACCAGCAGGGCCGGCGCCAGGTGGGCGGCACGGGCGTCGCGGGCAAAGCGTTCGCTCAACCACAGCCAAAGCCGC
This sequence comes from Pseudomonas sp. DE0157, assembly GCF_007678615.1. Lineage (NCBI taxonomy): Bacteria > Pseudomonadati > Pseudomonadota > Gammaproteobacteria > Pseudomonadales > Pseudomonadaceae > Pseudomonas > Pseudomonas sp. DE0157. The sequence continues at coordinate 236,282 of NZ_VEJN01000002.1, read as the reverse complement.
CCCAGCAGCGCGCCGTGCTCACCGCTCAGGAACAAGCCGATCAACCAGCCCAGCAACATGACCAGGTTCAGCCCCAGCAGGCTGCCCAGCGCCCAGAACACATTCACCGGCCGCTGCCCGTCACCCAGTGCGGCCAACGCCAGGCCGCCGCCACTGAGCACGGCCATCAACACCATCGCCACCAGCGCCAGGCGTGCCCCTTGCTTCCAACGCCGCAACGCGGCGGTCAAGCCGTCGCGTTCGGCCAGCAGCAGCGCGCGGGTCTCGATGCGCAGGGCCAGGCTGCCGCCTTGCTGGCGGGCACGGCGGTTCGCTTCCTGGTCCTCGAGAGGGCCGGCATGTTCTTCGCGCAGGCGTATCGCCTCGGTGAGCCAGCGCTTGTCCAGCAAAGAAGGTGCAGTCACAGGGTGTTCCATTGCACAGGTCGTGGCAGCAGCATAACTCACCCGCGCGGTGCTATTCTCGCCGGCATGAAGACATTACTGCCCTTAAGCCTGATCGTGGCCTGCGCCGACAACCGCGTGATAGGCATCGACAATTCCATGCCCTGGCATTTGCCGGGGGACTTCAAGTATTTCAAGGCCACCACCTTGGGCAAGCCCATCATCATGGGCCGCAAGACCTGGGACTCGCTGGGACGGCCGCTGCCTGGGCGGTTGAATATCGTGGTCAGCAGGCAGCCCGGGCTAGAACTGGCCGGTGCCGAAGTTTTCGCTTCGCTGGAAGACGCGCTGGTGCGGGCTGATCAGTGGGCGCGCGAGCAAGGTGTCGACGAGCTGATGCTGATCGGTGGTGCGCAGCTCTACGGGCAGGCGCTGGAGCAAGGACTCGTCAGCCGGATGTACGTGACGCGGGTCGAGCTGTCGCCCAAGGGCGATGCCTGGTTCCCGGATTTCGATCGCAAGCAGTGGACGCTGCTGTCCAGTCAGGCGCAGGCTGAGGAAGGTAAGCCGTTGTATCACTTCGAGGTGTGGGACAAGGCCTGACGCCTGTTGCGCGAGGAAAGGGCCGCGCCGTGCGGCCCCCCGTGAACTCAGGTATGGCTTAATGCTGCGTGTTCATCATCGGCCAGTACCTGCTTGTCGGTTTCCTTGAGCAGCTGGCTGGTTACCACGCCAGCCGTCATCGAACCGTTCACGTTCAACGCCGTACGGCCCATGTCGATCAGCGGCTCCACCGAAATCAGCAGGGCCACCAGCTCCACCGGCAAGCCCATGGCCGGCAGCACGATCAGCGCGGCGAAGGTAGCGCCGCCGCCAACTCCGGCCACACCGGCCGAACTGAGCGTGACGATGGCCACCAACGTGGCGATCCATAGCGGATCGAAGGTGTCGATGCCAACCGCTGGCGCGACCATCACCGCCAACATGGCAGGGTAAAGCCCGGCACAGCCATTCTGACCGATGGTGGTCCCGAATGAGGCGCTGAAGCTGGCGATAGACTGCGGCACGCCCAGGCGACGCGTCTGGGCCTCGATGTTCAGCGGGATGCTGGCAGCGCTCGAACGGCTGGTGAAGGCGAAGGTCAGCACGGGCCATACCTTGCGGAAGAAGCGCAGCGGGCTGACCCCGATCGCCGCCAGGATGATGGCGTGGACCACGAACATCAGCGCCAGGCCCAGGTAGGACACCACTACGAAGCTGCCTAACTTGAGGATGTCTTCCATGTTCGAGCTGGCCACCACCTTGGTCATCAATGCCAGCACGCCATAAGGCGTGAGCTTCATGACCACGCGCACCAGGCGCATCACCCAGGCTTGCAGGGTATCGATGGCCGAGAGTGCACGCTGACCCTTTTCGGCGTCGTCCCTGATCAACTGCAAGGCGGCCAGGCCGACGAAGACGGCAAAGATGACCACGCTGATGATCGATGTCGGCTTGGCCCGCGCCAGATCACCAACCGGATTGCTGGGGATGAACGAAAGCAGCAGTTGCGGGATGTTGAGATCGGCGACCTTGCCTGCATAGTCGCTGTGGATCACCTGCATGCGTGCGCTCTCCTGGGCGCCTGCCACCAGGCCTTCGGCACTGAGGCCAAAGAGGTTGGTCAGCAGGATGCCGATCAGGGCAGCGATAGCCGTGGTCAGCAGCAGCGTGCCGATGCTCAGGACGCTGATGCGTCCCAGGGAAGAGGCATTGTGCAGACGCGCCACGGCGCTGAGGATGGAGGCGAAGATCAGCGGCATGACGATCATCTGCAACAGGCCCACGTAGCCGTTGCCGACCAGGTCCAGCCAGGTGATGGTGGTCTTGAGCACAGGGTGCCCTGCGCCATAGATCGTATGCAGGGCCAAGCCGAAGCCCACGCCAAGTGCCAGGCCCAGCAGCACTTTCTTGGCCAGGCTCCAGTCGGTACGGCGGGTCTGCGCCAGTCCTAGCAACAAGGCCAGGAACGCCAGCAGGTTTAGCAGCAGTGGCAGGTTCATTGAAGCTCCGAAAACGAGAAGATGAGGCGCCGCCTCTATGTGCGATTGCGAACGGAAATGCTAACAGCCTGAAAACAAACGAATTTATATCCAAATCGAATTTATATAGTCGCAAATGGAATAAAGAGGCGTCGTGGATTGTAATGAGCGAGGCGTTTACTGGGGTGTAAAGGTCGCAATCGAGCGGTGCTGACAGGGCTCACTCGAATAGCGTCTGTCAGTCGTTTCAGGAGATTCGTACATGAACGTTGCGCTCAAAACCGCCGCCATCGGCCTGTCCCTGCTGTTCAGCTGGCAAACCTCCGCTACCGAGCTTGACCACTGGCCAGCCGAAGCCGCCACACAGCTCGACCGCATGATCACCGCCAACGCCCATAAAGGTAACTACGCGGTGTTCGACATGGACAACACCAGTTACCGCTACGACCTTGAAGAAGCGTTGTTGCCATTCATGGAGAACAAAGGGCTGCTGAGCCGTGACAAGCTGGACCCTTCGCTGAAACTCATCCCCTTCAAGGACAGCGCCGAGCACAAGGAAAGCCTGTTCAGCTACTACTACCGGCTGTGTGAGATCGACGACATGGTCTGCTACCCCTGGGTGGCGCAAGTGTTTTCCGGCTTCACCCTCAAGGAACTGAAAGAACAGGTAGACGCGCTCATGGCATCCGGCAAGCCTGTGCCCAGCACCTACTACGACGGGGATCAGGTCAAGGCCATCGAAGTGCAGCCGCCCAAGGTCTTCAAGGGCCAGGCCGAGCTGTACAACAAGTTGATGGAGAACGGCATTGAAGTCTACGTGGTGTCAGCCGCTTCCGAAGAGCTGGTGCGCATGGTCGCCTCCGACCCCAAGTACGGCTACAACGTGAAGCCGCAGAACGTCATCGGGGTCAGCCTGCTGCTCAAGGATCGTGCCACGGGGCAATTGACCACGGCACGCAAGCAGATCAGCGCTGGGCACTACGATGCCAAGGCTAATGAAGGGCTCGAACTGACCCCTTACCTGTGGACGCCCGCCACGTGGATGGCGGGCAAGCAAGCGGCGATCCTGACCTACATCGATGAATGGAAGAAGCCCGTGCTGGTGGGCGGCGATACCCCGACCAGCGATGGCTACATGCAGTTTCATGGCGTGGATGTCGGCAAGGGCGGGATCCACCTGTGGATAAACCGCAAGCCCAAGTACCTGGAGCAGCTCGAAGGAATGATCGCCAGGCAGGCAGCGGCCCAGGCCAAGGAAGGGTTGCCGGTGACGGCAGACAAGAACTGGGTGATCGTGACGCCTGAACAGATTCAGTGAGCAGGTTGCATCCGTGATGGATGCGCGAGGCCGCTGTCTTGGCAATAAAAAACCGGCGCTCGAAGCGCCGGTTCTCGTCATGCTGGATGGGTATCACAGCCCTTCGAGCATCGCCTTGTTGCGCACGGCACCTTTGTCGGCACTGGTCGCCAACAGGGCGTAGGCCTTCAAGGCTGTCGTCACCTTGCGCGGGCGTACCTCAGCCGGTTTCCAGCCCTTCTTGTCCTGCTCGGCGCGGCGCTCGGCCAGCTCGTCATCGCTCACCAGCAGGTTGATCGAGCGGTTGGGGATATCGATCAGGACTTTGTCGCCGTCACGCACCAGGCCGATGGCGCCGCCTGCTGCGGCTTCCGGCGAGGCATGACCGATGGACAGGCCCGAGGTGCCTCCCGAGAAGCGGCCGTCGGTGAGCAGGGCGCACGCCTTGCCCAGGCCTTTGGACTTGAGGTACGACGTGGGATACAGCATTTCCTGCATGCCCGGGCCACCTTTCGGGCCTTCGTAGCGGATGATCACGATGTCGCCGGCCTTCACTTCGTCGGCGAGGATGCCACGCACGGCGCTGTCCTGGCTTTCGAAGATCTTGGCCGTGCCTTCGAACACATGGATCGATTCGTCGACACCGGCGGTTTTCACCACGCAGCCGTCCAGGGCGATGTTGCCGTACAGCACGGCCAAACCACCCTCTTGTGAATACGCGTGCTCGAAGCTGCGGATGCAGCCGTTCTCGCGGTCGTTATCCAGGGTTTCCCAACGCGTCGACTGGCTGAACGCGGTCTGGGTCGGGATGCCAGCTGGGCCAGCCTTGAAGAAGGTGTGCACTGCCTCGTCGTCGGTCTGGGTGATGTCCCACTTGGCGATGGCTTCTTCCATGCTGCGGCTATGCACGGTGGGCAGGTCGGTGTGCAGCAGGCCGCCACGGGCCAGCGAGCCCAGGATGCTGAAGATACCGCCGGCGCGGTGCACGTCCTCCATGTGGTACTTCTGGATGTTGGGCGCCACCTTGCACAGCTGCGGCACCTTGCGCGACAGACGATCGATGTCGCGCAGGTCGAATGCCACTTCGCCTTCCTGCGCCGCAGCCAGCAGGTGCAGGATGGTGTTGGTCGACCCCCCCATGGCGATGTCCAGCATCATGGCGTTCTCGAACGCCTTGAAGTTGGCGATGCTGCGCGGCAGGACCGATGCGTCGTTCTCGCCGTAGTAACGTTTGCACAGCTCGACGATGGTGCGGCCGGCCGTCAGGAACAACTGCTCGCGGTCCGAGTGGGTGGCCAGGGTGGAACCGTTGCCCGGCAGGGCCAGGCCCAACGCCTCGGTCAGGCAGTTCATCGAGTTGGCGGTGAACATGCCAGAGCACGAGCCGCAGGTAGGGCAGGCGCTGCGCTCGTATTCGGCGACCTTTTCATCGGAGGCCGTGCTGTCGGCGGCGATGACCATGGCGTCGACCAGGTCCAGGCCATGGCTTGCCAGCTTGGTCTTGCCGGCTTCCATAGGGCCGCCGGAGACGAAGATCACCGGAATGTTCAGGCGCAAGGCAGCCATCAGCATGCCGGGGGTGATCTTGTCGCAGTTGGAGATGCAGACGATGGCATCGGCACAGTGCGCGTTGACCATGTACTCCACCGCGTCGGCGATGATTTCACGGCTGGGCAGCGAGTACAGCATGCCGTCGTGACCCATGGCGATGCCGTCATCGACCGCGATGGTGTTGAATTCCTTGGCCACGCCACCGGCGCGCTCGATCTCGCGAGCGACCAGCTGGCCCAGGTCCTTGAGGTGCACATGGCCCGGCACGAACTGGGTGAAGGAGTTGGCAATGGCGATGATCGGCTTCTTGAAGTCTTCGTCCTTCATGCCGGTGGCACGCCACAGGGCGCGTGCACCTGCCATGTTGCGGCCGTGGGTGGAAGTCTTGGAACGGTAATCAGGCATGAAACACTCCTGGCGGCTTAATCAGGTCACAGAAAGGGGAGTGAGCTTCTCTTGTCCTCTGTACCGCAGGCCGGTTGCCACTGGCACGGATGGGGCCGAAGACCGCGCGGGATCGCCGCGTGCTTGGCCAGAGCTCATAAACCCGCCGGGGGATGACTGGCGATGAATAGCCCGATTCTACACCGCTGGCGCCGGGAAGGCATGACGATGTGTCCGGGCGGCGGTTTTGGGCGGAAACCCGAAGTTGTAGGAACCGTCTGAAACGATCCGTGTGAGGCTGACCTGCGCCTGACTTGCCATTATCATTCGGCCGCCGCATGTGCGGCTTGACGAGATAACCCTCAATGGACCTTCCCAGTTACCGGTTCGTCACGAACTGCAACCTGGCACTGAGCGCGCCGCCGCCAGGGCTGCCGAGGGCTTGAGTCTGCGAGGCTGAAGCCTGCAGGCGCCTGGTCGGCGCCTGGAGAACTTCATGCAAAACCCTATCGATAAAACCATCGCTGCTGGTGCCGTCGACGCTGCGCTCGATGCGCAACGGCGGCAAACCACCGAAAGCTTCCACAAAGGCGCCTCCATCACCACTACCATCGGTGACCTGCGGCACGCGACCCTCGGATTGCTGTACCGCAAGCGGGTGCTGTGGCTGGTGCTGCTGGTGTTCGGCAACCTGTTCTCAGGGGCAGGCATCGCGGCCTTCGAAGAAACCATTGCCGCGCATATCGCCCTGGTGTTCTTTCTGCCACTGCTGGTCGACAGCGGCGGCAATGCAGGCTCCCAGTCGGCAACCCTCATGGTCAGGGGCCTGGCCACAGGCGAAGTCACGCTGAGCGACTGGGGGCGAATGCTAGGGCGCGAATTTGGCGTCGCGCTGCTGCTGGGCTGCACCATGGCGGTAGCCGTGGCATCGCTTGGGCTGTTGCGTGGCGGCCCGCAGATCGCCTTGATCGTGGCCAGCAGCATGGTGGTGATCGTGCTGGTCGGCAGCCTGATCGGCATGAGCCTGCCGTTTCTGCTGAGCCGGCTCAAGCTGGACCCCGCCACGGCCAGCGGGCCATTGATAACGTCCATTGCCGACGCAGCAGGCGTGTTGGTGTACTTCGGTATCGCGACCCAGGTGCTTGAACTCTGAAACGATCGGGGGCCACCCAGGCCCCCGTCATGGCTCAGCTGTTGGGCAGTAACCGGCAGGTGATGCTCTTGATGTAGCGGGTTTCGCCAATCGCCGGGTGCACCGGATGGTCAGGGCCCTGACCACCGCGCTCGAGCAGCTGCATGTTGCGGTCCAGGTGACGGGCACTGGTCAGCAGGATGTTGTGCAGATCGTCTTCGGGCAGGTGCATCGAGCAAGAAGCACTGACCAGAATGCCGTCCTTGTTCAGCATGCGCATGGCCTGCTCGTTGAGCCTGCGGTAAGCCGCCTCGCCGTTCTTCAGGTCTTTCTTGCGCTTGATGAAGGCGGGCGGGTCGGCAATGATCACGTCGAAGCGCTCCTCGGCTGCCTTGAGTTCGCGCAAGGCTTCGAAGACGTCGCCCTCGACGCAGGTCAGCTTCTCACCAATACCGTTGAGCGCGGCGTTGCGCTCAACGCCATCCAGGGCAAAGCCCGATGCATCGACGCAGAACACTTCGCTGGCGCCGAAGGCACCCGCCTGCACACCCCAACCGCCGATGTAGCTGAACAGGTCGAGTACGCGCTTGCCCTGAACATAGGGGGCCAGGCGTGCACGGTTCATGCGGTGGTCATAGAACCAGCCGGTTTTCTGGCCTTCACGGACCGGGGCTTCGAAACGAACACCGTTTTCTTCCAGCGGAACCCAATCCGGGACTTCACCGTAAACGGTTTCGACATAGCGCTGCAGGCCTTCGGCATCACGGGCTGCCGAATCGTTCTTGAACAGGATGCCGCTTGGCTTGAGCACCTGGACCAGCGCCGCGATCACCTCATCCTTGTGCGCTTCCATGGTTGCCGATGCCAGTTGCACCACCAGGATGTCGAAGAAGCGATCGACGACCAGCCCCGGCAGCCAATCGGAATCGCCATAGACGAGGCGATAGCATGGCTTGTCGAACAGGCGCTCGCGCAGTGACAAGGCCACGTTCAGGCGGTGCACCAGCAGTGACTTGTCCAGTGGCAGCTTGACGTCGCGTGACAGCAAGCGGGCGCAGATCAGGTTATTGGGGCTCAGGGCAACGATGCCCAGTGGCTTGCCGTTGGCGGCTTCGAGCACGGCTTGCTGGCCGGCCTGCAAGCCTTGCAGCGGGGTGGTGGCAACGTCTACCTCGTTGCTGTAGACCCACAGATGGCCTGCGCGCAGGCGGCGGTCGGCATTGGCTTTGAGGCGAAGGCTGGGCAGGGACATGACGTCGCTCCGGAAAAAAGAGCGGGAGTATAACCCCTACCCAACCTTAATGCTGAGCGCCAGCTGTCAGGACGACAGGGCCTGGATCAGTGCCTTGTTGAAGGCAGGGATGTCATCGGGCTGCCGGCTGCTGATCAGGTTCCCGTCAACCACTACTTCTTCGTCGACCCACTCGGCGCCAGCGTTGCGCAGGTCATCCTGCAGGGTCTTGAAGCTGGTCATGCGCTTGCCCTGGGTCAAGCCGCTCGAAATCAGCAACCAGCCGCCGTGGCAGATCACGGCAATCGGTTTGCCGGCCGCGTCATGGCTTTTGACGATTTTCTGCGCGCCTTCAACCAGGCGGATGGTGTCCGAGTTCTGTACGCCGCCTGGCAGGACCACGGCATCGTAGAGTTCGCTGGCGCTGTCGAAGGTGCCGTCGACCTTGAATTCGTCCGCGGGCTCGTCGTGGTTCCAGCCGCGCACCGTGCCTTGCTTCTCGCTCAGCACGTGCACCTGGGCGCCCGCCTGCTGCAGGGCGTCACGCGGGCCTGTCAATTCCACCTGCTCGAAGCCATCAGTCACCAGGATAGCCACGCGCTTGCCGTTCAGTTCAGTACCCATGGGCCTTGCTCCTTTACTTGATGAATATGAGAAACAGGCCCACCCGCGCTCATGAAAGTTCAAGTTCACTGATCCAGCGGTTAGTTCTGTGGGGTGCATCGCGGTAGAATCGGCAGTCCCATACGAGTGTGCACGCATGTCCCAAGAACTCACCGCCGAACAGATCCAGCAAGCCTTGCAAGGCATCACCATTCCGCCGCAGCCGCAGATCATGGTCGATTTGCAGTTCGAGCAGTACATGCCTGACCCGGACCTGGAAACCATCGCCAAACTGATCGCTCAGGACCCCGGGTTGTCGGGGGCCTTGCTCAAGCTGGTCAACTCGGCGCACTTTGGCCTGTCCAACAAGATTGGCTCGATCCAGCGTGCGGTGAATTTGCTGGGTAGTCGTTCGATCATCAACCTGATCAACGCGCAGTCGATCAAGGGTGAAATGAGCGATGAAACCATCGTCACCCTTAACCGGTTCTGGGATACCGCGCAGGATGTGGCAATGACCTGTCTGACGCTGGCCAAGCGCACGGGTATCCAGCCCGCCGACGAAGCCTATACCCTCGGGCTGTTCCACGATTGCGGCGTTCCGCTGATGCTCAAGCGCTTCCCCACGTACATGGATGTGCTCGAAGAGGCCTATGCAAAAACCAACGAGCAGACCCGCGTGGTGGACACCGAGAACCGCGCCTTCAACACCAATCATGCCGTCGTCGGCTATTTCACGGCCAAGTCCTGGCGCCTGCCCGAACACCTGACCGGCGCCATCGCCAACCACCACAACGCGCTGGCAGTGTTTCGCGATGACAGCGCCCGCAACAACCAAAGCCAGATGAAAAACCTGTTGGCGGTGCTCAAGATGGCCGAGCACATCTGTGCCTCCTACCGGGTATTGGGCAACCAGACGGTGGATCAGGAATGGAACGTAGTGGGGCCGCTGGTGCTCGATTACATAGGCTTGTCGGAATACGACTTCGATAACCTCAAACAGAACATCCGAGAACTAGGTGGGCACTGATACATGCCTGAGTTACCCGAGGTAGAGACCACCCGGCGCGGCATTGCACCGCATGTCGAAGGTCAGCGCGTCAGCCGCGTGGTCGTGCGTGACCGCCGCTTGCGCTGGCCGATCCCGGAGGACCTGGACGTGCGGCTCTCCGGGCAACGCATCGTCACGGTCGAACGCCGGGCCAAGTACCTGCTGATCAATGCCGAAGTAGGGACCCTGATCAGCCACTTGGGCATGTCGGGCAATCTACGGCTGGTGGAGGCGGGCTTGCCGGCTGGCAAGCACGAGCACGTGGACATCGAGCTCGAATCCGGTCTGATGCTGCGCTACACCGACCCGCGCCGCTTTGGCGCCATGCTCTGGAGCCAGGACCCGCTCAATCATGCGTTGCTGCTGCGACTTGGCCCCGAGCCACTGACCGACCTGTTTGACGGTGAGCGACTGTTCCAGCTGTCCCGCGGTCGGTCGATGGCGGTCAAGCCCTTCATCATGGACAACGCCGTGGTCGTTGGCGTAGGCAACATCTATGCGACCGAAGCGCTGTTCGCTGCCGGCATCGATCCGCGCCGCGCGGCCGGTGGCATTTCGCGGGCGCGTTACCTGAAGCTGGCCATCGAGATCAAGCGCGTGCTGGCGGCGGCCATCGAGCTGGGCGGCACCACGCTGCGCGATTTCATCGGCGGTGACGGCCAGCCAGGGTATTTCCAGCAGACACTGTTCGCCTACGGGCGCGGCGGCTTGCCCTGCAAGGTATGTAGCACCGAACTACGGGATGTGAAGCTGGGTCAACGCGCCAGCGTGTTCTGCCCGCGCTGCCAGCGCTGAGGCCTTGCGCGCTTCGGGATGATCGCCACGGAGGAGCAAGGCGCGGGCATGCCGATGGCCGGCAGCGTCAGGCCTTGCCGGTGATCTTCAGGTACTTGGCCATCAGCTGCTCTTGGCTTTCCGGGTGCGCCTCATCCAGCGGGATGCAGTCGACCGGGCAGACCTGTTGGCACTGCGGCTCGTCGTAATGACCCACGCACTGGGTGCACAGGTTGGGGTCGATCACGTAGATCTCTTCGCCTTGGGAGATGGCCTCGTTGGGGCACTCGGGTTCGCAGACGTCGCAGTTGATGCAATCGTCGGTGATGATCAGGGACATGGGGGCTCCGGCCGGGGCTCAACGCCCGGGCATGTTCAACGCAATGGGCACAATTGTGCCGCATTCGCGCCTGCAGTGCACGCAGGCGCGACGATCTGGAACAGCGGCTTTATTTCTTGAAGCGCTCAGTCAGCGCATCGGCCACGGCCGGGTGCACAAATTTGCTGATATCGCCCCCCAGTGCGGCGATTTCGCGAACCAGGGTCGACGAGATGAACGAGTACCGCTCTGACGGCGTAAGAAACAGGCTCTCGACGTCGGGGGCCAGTTGACGGTTCATGTTCGCCAGCTGGAACTCGTATTCGAAGTCCGACACTGCACGCAAACCACGAAGGAACACATTGGCACCTTGCTCCTTGGCGAAATGCGCCAGCAGCGAGGAAAAGCCGATGACTTCGACATTGGGCAGGTGCCTGGTGACCTCACGGGCCAGCTCCACGCGTTGTTCCAGCGGGAACAAAGGGTTTTTCTTGGGGCTGGCGGCCACTGCAATGATCACGGTGTCGAACAGCCGCGAGGCGCGCTCGACCAGATCGCCATGGCCTTTGGTAATGGGGTCGAAAGTACCCGGGTACAACACTCGGTTCATCGCGTCATCCTGGCTGGAGTGCGTTGGGGAGTCGGATGGTAGCGCAGCGACTGCGCCCGGCCAAGTCATGCGGCCGGCCAAGGCACTATACTTTGGGCCAGCCGATGGTGCGAGGCCGCAGCGCTTGGGTACCGTGCAACACCTCGGCAATACCTCGTACCATGGCGGTTTTCACTGCTCCGTATACAGGAAGCTGGACATGGCCCGGCCCATCAAGACCCGCGAGAGAATCGTCCAGAGCAGCCTCGAGCTGTTCAATCAGTCGGGCGAGCGCAGCGTCAGCACCAACCATATCGCGGCGCATCTGGGCATCTCACCCGGCAATCTGTATTACCACTTCCCCAACAAGCAGGCGATTATTGCGGTTTTGTTCGGCCATTACGAAGCGCACGTAGACAGCTTTCTGCGCCCGCCGCAGGGGCGCCCGCTGGCGGTGCAGGACAAGCGGTTCTACCTGCAGGCACTGCTGGCTGCGATGTGGAACTACCGTTTTCTGCACCGCGATCTGGAGCATCTGCTGGGCAGCGATGCTGAGCTGGCAGCCCGTTATCGACGCTTCTCCGCACGCTGCATGCGTCAGGGCAAGGCCATTTACCGCGGTTTCGTCGAGGCGGGTATCCTGGCGATGAACCCCGCGCAGCAGGAGTCGCTGACCATCAACGCCTGGATCGTGCTCACCTCATGGGTGCGCTTTCTCAGCACGACCCGGGAGCATGCAGCGCACCTGGGTGAAGAAGCGTTCAAGCGGGGCGTGTATCAAGTGCTGGCCCTTGAGCTGGGGTTCGTCACCGAGCCTGCGCGCAATGCGGTGCAAGCCTTGTGCCGCGAGTTTCACGTACCGTTCATTCAGGCGCTTGAGCACTAGCGCCAGGGCCTGGGATTACATCGATCAGGAGATTGTCATGTCACTTGCGCAGTTGATCACCCCGCAGCAGTTGGCTGAGCGGCTGGATTCACCAAACCTTGTCATTCTCGACTGTCGCTTCGCCCTTGAGGATGTGGATTACGGTCAGCGCAGTTACGCCCTGGGTCATATCGAAGGGGCGCACTTTGCCGACCTTGAACGAGACTTCAGCGGCTCGGTCAGCAAGGGAGTGACAGGGCGTCACCCGCTGCCCGATCCAGAAAAGCTGGTAGCCCGCCTGCGCGAATGGGGCGTGGATAACGAGAGCGAAGTGGTGCTGTACGACGACGGTACCGGCGCCTATGCCGCGCGAGGTTGGTGGCTGCTGGCCTGGCTGGGCAAACGCAGTGGCGTTGCCCTCCTGGACGGCGGCCTGACCGCCTGGCACGCCGCGCACCTGCCATTGAGCCTGGACCCCCCGGCCCGGCGCGAAGGCAACTTCAGCGGCCAGCCCGATGATGCGATGTTGATCGATGCCGATGGCCTGGATCAGCGCCTGGACAGCGCAGACCTGACCCTGCTGGATGCGCGCGCATTGCCACGTTTTCGTGGCGACATGGAACCCATCGACCCAGTGGCAGGGCATATCCCTGGAGCACGCTGCGCCGCTTTCACCGAAAACCTTGGCAGCGATGGCCGTTTTCTGCCGCCCGAGCAACTCAGACAACGTTTCGAGCAGCAACTGCAGGGGCGTGCGCCTGAGCAACTGGTTGCGTACTGTGGTTCGGGGGTAACGGCGTGTCATAACCTGTTCGCGTTGGCGTTGGCAGGCTACCCGCTCGGCAAACTGTATGCAGGCTCATGGAGTGAATGGATCACCCGCCCTGAGCATGCAGTGGCAACGGGCGATCAGTAAGCCGTCCTCTGCATACCTTCGCGCAACCACTGCGGAATCCGGCGCTCCAGGTAATAGCCCGGTTTTCGCAGGCTGCCGTCGACGAACCCGACGTGGCCGCCATGGGCGTGCAACTCCAGCTCGGTCCCCGGGGCCAGCTCGTTTGCCGTTGGTAAGCTCAGGGGCGAGACGAAGGGGTCGTCGCTGGCCTGGATGATCAGGGTCCGGGTACGGTTCTGACCCAGGTAGAAGCCACTTGAAGCGCGGCGATAATAGTCGTGCACATCCTGAAAACCATTCAGCGGTGCAGTGACCTTGGCGTCGAAATCCCAGAACGTGCGCAAGCCGCGCAGTGGCCCGAGCTGCTCCAGCTTCGCCAGACGTTCTGGGTGGCCTTGGTCTTTGAACAAGCGCTGCTTGATCTGCACGTAGGCGAGCATTTCGCGCATGAAATGTGCCTGGTACACCTTCGAAAACCCTAGGCCGATACGATCGGCACACTGGTCCAGGCGAAAAGGCACGGAGACGGCAACTGCTGCCTGCAACTGGCTGTCGTCACCCTGTTCGCCCAGGTATTTAAGCAGGACATTGCCTCCCAGGGAGTAGCCGACCGCGGACAGGGGGGCCAGGGGCCTTTTGGCGCGCAAGTGGCTGATGATTTCAGCCAGATCCTCGCTGGCGCCAGAGTGGTAGCTGCGCGGCAGCAGGTTCGGCTCCCCAGAACAGCCCCGCCAGTTCGCTGCAACGCTGGCCCAGCCCAGTGCGTGCAGCGCCTGTTGCAGGCCTTTGACATAGGGTGAGCCCGATGACCCCGTCAACCCATGAAGCACTAGCACCAGCGGCGCATGGGGCTGGTGCGGGCCATGCCAGTCGAGGTCGATGAAATCCCCGTCCGCCAGCCAGATGCGTTCGCGGTCGCGTTGCAGCACTGGGATTTTGCGCCAGAGGGGACCCCACAATGTTTGCAGGTGGGGGTTGGAAAGGCCTTTGGCAGGATGAAACAGGGCGCTGGAGCTTGGCATGCTGGGTAACTCGTGATGTGCCCGGCTAGAGTGCCATGAAACAGCGCCTGTATCAGCTCTCACTGACTCGCCTGTGCTCCTGCTCGCCTATCGCTGTGCTGGCTCCGGCGTAGGCAAGGGGGACTGCTCGGCGTCGGGGCCGAGGGTGACGAATACCTGAGGTGCGTTGCGCCACCACACCTGCGCTACTTCACGAAGGTGGGCAGGGGTCAATGAAGCAAGCCTGTCCAGATGGGTGGTCAGGTAATCGGCGGGCAGGCCCTGATGACTGTGCGTGGCCAATGTCGCTGCCAGCTTTGCGCTGTCGGCCAGTTCCCGGTGCAGCCGAGCAGCGATCTGGTTAACGGCCATGTCGCACTCCACCTGAGTTGGTCCAAGTTCATGGAGGCAATCCAGCATGCCTGCGACAAGGGCATGTGAAGCTTCCCGGTATTGCGGGGCGACGTCCCAGTGTACGTGCAACAGTGCTCCCGCATCCAAGTGCCTCAGTTTGGTAGTGACCGTGTAGGTCAGCCCTCGCACATGGCGCAGTTCCTGAGGCAAGCGCGCCTCGTAGTTGCCGCCAAGAATCTCGGTCAGCAACTCCAGTGCAGCATAGACCGGGGCGTTGGGTAGCACGGGGATGGCCAGGGTCAGCATTGCCTGAGTTGCACTGCCAGGGTGCGCAATATGGCGTGACAGAGGCGACTGCTCACCTAACATGGACGGTGGTTGCGATGCCCACTGCTGCGGCAAATCACGTATCAGGTCATTGACCAGCTGTTCCGCCTCGTCTCGGCTCAGGTCGCCAACCAGTCCTATAGCGAGGTTACTGGCCGAGTAAGCCTTTGCATGAAAGGCCCGCACCTGATCAGTGGTCAAGGGGCCGATGATTGCTGCATCGGCGTGCGAAGCGTACGGATGGCCGCTGAATACATGACCGGTGGTCGTATTGATCAGGCGTGCCAGCGGATTGAGGTTTTGCCGGCCTTGGTAGAGCGCTATTCGATCACGTATCTTCGCCACGTCCTCTGCGCGAAACGCTGGGCGGGCCAGCATCTGCGCCAGCGTTTGCGAAACAGCTCGCAGCAAGCCGGGTGTGCTTAGGCACCTTAGCGTGATCGTGGCTTTGTCTTCGCTCAACGAGCGTCCCACGATGGCGCCCCTTGCAGCCATGTGCTCGGCAAACTGCGCCGCACTGAGGGTTTCGGTACCCTGATCAAGGCTGTAGAGCGTCAGCGCAGCCAGCCCTGGGTGATCGCCATCAAGAGCGCTACCTGCCCGGAATCGCAGCACCAGATCAATCATGGGCCGATCGTGCGCAGCTATGAAACTGACCTTCGTACCTTGCGCCGTCTCCCATCGCTCAGCCGTGGCCAGGAGGGCAGGAGGCTGGTCGAGCTCGACCGTTTGGGTCGAGGTCAGCCTTGCCATCGCTTGACGCGCAGCATCGATGGCAGGCCCCTGGCACAGCACAGGTGCTGCTTGGCGTATCTGATCGTCGGTCATGCTTGCGCTCCTGGTAAAAGAGAGGTGGTGGTCAGCCGCTCACGGCCCAGATAAGTGCGCGCTACCTGCTGCACCTGAGCGCTATCGATGATCGAGATCAGGCGCGCATGTTCGTCGATCAGGGTTGCTGGCTGCCCTGTCGCGGCCATGGCGCCGATTTGTGAGGCTTGGGCAATTGGGCTGTCGAGAGAGAAAAGCTGGCGGGCGAGCAATCGCAGTTTTATCCGCTGCAACTGCTCGTCGGACAAGGCTTCGGTATGCAGGCGTGCTATCTGCTTGTAGATAGCATCAGCAGCTTGTTCGAGGGTCGCATTCAGCGTGTTCACATAGGCTGAGAAGGTGATTACGGTGTCGCCACGTACGAGGAGGTCGTAGGTTGCGGCAACGCCTGTCAGCAGACCCCGGCCCCTGACAAGTTCGGCATACAACCAAGCGCTGGAGCCCTCGGCCAGTACTTCACAGATCAGTTCGAGGGTCTTGCTCGTGAGTGCATTGATGGCTGTGGCACAGCTGGGGACGTTGAAGGACATCAACAGACCATGGCTAAGCCCCGGCAAGCTGACGGTCTGGCTGCGTTCAGCCAATGGCGCGTCTGAGCGAGGAAAAGGCGAGTCTGTCAGCTGGCCGCGCTCCACGTGCGCAAAGTACCTTTCGACCTGCTGTTTCAACGTTTCCAGTTCTACGTTGCCCACCACGACGAGCGTGGCGTTGTTAGGCCGGTAATGGGTGATGTACCACTGCCGCAGCGTTGGAAGGTCGATGTTCTGTAGATCCACCGGCGAGCCGAAGCTTGGGGTGGCATAAGGGCTGCTGCCGTGTGCCAAAGCCAAGTGACGGTCGTAGGCTTGCTGGACGGGCTGGGCGTCTACCTTCAGGCGTCGTTCGTCAGCGATTGCCTTGGCGCCTCGTGCCAACTCGGGCAACCCGAATGTGGCTGTGGTCATGGCATCTGCCAACAGTTCGAGCGCAACGGGCAGGCGCGATGCAGGCAGCAGCATGTCGAAAGAGGTGGCGTCGAGGTGAGTACTGGCATTGGCCTGTCCCGCAAGGCGGGCAACGACTTTGGCGTACTGCCCAGGCTCCAGCTTGCGGCTGCCTTCGAATATGACGTGTTCGAGCAAGTGCGAGAGGTTGGTCTGCCCTGCCGGCTCATGGCGGGTACCGACGTTGTACCAGAGCTGGACGGCGGCGAGGGCATTTCGGCTCTGCTGCCTTAGGTAGACGGACAGACCGTTTTCAAGCGTGAAATGCTGGAGAGGGGAGGGGCTGGCGCTTGTAAGAGAGGCAAGCGCCGCCGAGACATCATCGGCCAGTGAAGGCGCAGAGAGTGATACGGTCATGCTGAGGTGCTCGGGTGGCTAGAGACCCGAGCAGCATCAGTCAATGCAAGACCTGGCCTGCGCTATATAACTAGCCCCGTTGCCACAGCGCGTAGTACACCTGTCCGGTTTTTTTCTCCCGGTGCAGGCGCCAGTTGGCAGGCAACTGCAAGGTCGATGGAGCCGCTTCGCTCTCGGTGTATACCCATGCTTGCTCGCTCAGCCACTGGTGCTGTTCAAGCAGATTGCAGGTGTCTGCCAGCAACTGTTGATGGAAGGGTGGATCAAGGAACACCAGGTCGAACTGCTTTTTTGCAGGGCCTTGCAGATAACGCAAGGCATCGGTCTGCAGGATCTGCCCCCGTGGGCAGCGCAGGAGCTCGAGGTTGTTCTTGAGGTTGGCGATGGCCGCAGGATTGCTGTCCAGCGCCACGGCATCCTCAGCCCCGCGAGACAGGGCCTCCAGCACCAAGGCTCCGCTGCCGGTGAAGGCATCGAGCACGTGCGCGCCCTCGATGTAGGGTGCCAGCCAGTTGAAAACCGTCTCGCGTACCCGGTCAGGCGTAGGGCGCAAGCCCTCGCCGTCGGGCACGGCCAGGCGACGGCTGCGCCATTGGCCCGCGATGATACGCAGGTGGCCCTGGCCCTTGCTCTGGCCCGGTTGCTGGCGAGCGGGAGGGTTGGATCTTGGCATTAGTGCTCCGGTACCCCGAGCGGTTGCCCGGAGGGTTTATCAGTGGGGGCTGGCAGTGGCTTCTGCGGCACCTTCGGGCCAACCGTGACGATGACCAGCTTGTCGGCAGACAGGTGCTTGTTCATGGCGTCTTTAACCTGTTCGACGGTCAGGGCCTGGGACTGCTGCATGAAATCTTCCAGCCAGCTCAATGGCAGGTTGTAGAAGCCGATGGCGCCCAGTTGGCCGACAATGCTGGCATTGCTGGCATTGGAGAGCGGGAAGCTTCCGGCCAGCTCGCGCTTGGCATCGTCCAGTTCTTGCTGGGTAGGACCGCTGCGCAGGTAGTCGGCCAGAATACCCTGAACCAGCTTCAATGTCCCTTCGCTGAGCTCGGCGCGGGTTTGCAGGTTGATCATGAACGGGCCGCGCACTTGCATTGGGCTGAAGGCCGAATAGACACCGTAGGTCAGGCCGCGCTTTTCCCGCACCTCGCTCATCAGCCGCGTCCCGAACGCGCCGCCACCCAGGATCTGATTGCCCAGTGACAGGGCTGGCCAATCCTTGTCCTGGCGATCGATACCCAGCTCTGCGAGCATCAGGTGGGTCTGCTGAGACGGAAACTCGATGTGGGTGAAGCCTGCCTTGGGCTCCGTCGGTTGGGCTGGAGCAGGCAAGGCCGGGCCTTTGGGCAGACCGGCTGAAACCTGCGCGGCAATTGCCTCGGCTTCGCTGCGGTTCAGGTCACCCACCAGTGCGATGACGGCATTGCCAGGCGTGTAGGCCTTGGCGTGAAACGCTCGCAACTGCTCCAGGGTAATGCCAGTGATGCTTTGCGGTGTTCCATCGCTGGGATGCGCATAAGGGTGTTCGCCGTACAGGTTGGCGAACAGCGTCTTGCCTGCGAGCTTGCCGGGGTTCTGCTTGTCGTATTCGAAGCCGGCCAGCATCTGGTTCTTGAGCCGTTTGAGCGCATCCTCCGGGAAGGTGGGCTTGCCTGTGACTTCGGTAAACAGCTTCAAGGCCTGGTCGCGCTTGTCCTTGGCACTGAGGCTACGTAGCGAGGCGACGGCCATGTCGCGGTACGAGCCGTTACCGAAATCTGCGCCCAGGCCCTCGAAGCCCTGGGCGATGGCCGTCACATCCTTGCCCTGTACGCCTTCGTTGAGCATGGCGTTGGTCAGCGCCGCCAGGCCTGGTGTGTCACCGTCCTGGCTGCTGCCGGCAGCGAAGGTCACGCGCAGGTCGAACATCGGAAGCTCGCGGGCCTCGACGAACAGCACCCGCGCGCCTTCAGCCGTGTTCCAGTGCTGGATGTTCAACTGGCGGGTGGTGGGCGCCTTGCCATCAAGCTCGGCCAGGGACTGTAGAGTGTTGGCCTGCCGGGCTTGTGCATTGCCAGCCTTGGCAGCGTCCTGGGCCAGTGCCGGTACGGCCAGCGCAGCCGTCAATGCCCAGGTACAGATACCCGTAGCCAGCCAGTGGGGGCGGTGCAAGCGACGGTCACTCATGAGCGGACTCCTCGGGCAGAACATGGGCAACGCTCAGGCGTTCGCGGGTGAAATAGGTACGGGCAGCTTGCTGGATGTCCTGAGGGGTAACGCGCTTGAGTTCGTCCAGCTCGCTGTCGATCAGCTTCCAGGACAGCCCGACGGTTTCCAGCTGGCCGATGGTGGTTGCCTGACTGCTGATTGAGTCGCGGTCATACACCAGCCCGGCGATGACCTGGGCGCGCACGCGCTCGAGCTCTTCTGCCGTGGGCGGAGTAGTCTTGAGTTCATCCAGCAGTTGCCAGATGCCCTTTTCTACGTCTGCCAGGGTTTTTTGCTTCTGCACGTTGGGTGTGGCTGAAATGAGGAACAGGCTGTCGCCGCGCGTGAAGGCGTTGTAGCTGGACGAGGCGCCGGCCACCAGTTCCTGCCCGCGCTCCAGTCGTGCGGGCATGCGTGCGCTGTAGCCGCCGTCGAGCAAGGCCGAGATCAGACGTAAGGCATGCACCGTGCGAGGGTCCTTGGCCGTGGGCAGGCCGGGTACGTTGAAGCCGTAGATCAGGCTTGGCAGCTGGGTGCGCACGTGCAGGGTCAACTGACGCTGGCCGGGCTCAGCCAGCTCCAGCGGCAGCTTGGCCGCAGGTGTGTCCCGGCGAGGGATAGCGCCGAAGTACTTCTGGGCCAGGCCCTTGACTTCCTCGGCGGTGACATCGCCCACCACCACGAGCGTGGCGTTGTTGGGCGCGTACCAGGAGGTGTACCAGTGGCGCAGCTCCTCGACCTTCATGCGCTCCAGGTCGGCCATCCAGCCGATGGTCGGGGTGTGGTAGCCACTGGCTGGGTAGGCCATGGCCCGAAACAGCTCGAACGCCTTGGCATTGGGCTGGTCATCGGTGCGCAGGCGGCGCTCTTCCTTGATGACCTCGATTTCACGGCTGAACTCGTCGGCTGGCAGACGCAGGCTGGCCAGCCGATCGGCCTCCAGCTCGAAGGCAACCGGCAAGCGATCACGCGCCAGCACTTGGTAGTAGGCGGTGTAGTCGTCGCTGGTGAACGCGTTCTCTTCGGCGCCCAGGTCCCGCAGGATACGCGAGGCTTCGCCGGGGCCGACCTTGGCACTGCCCTTGAACATCATGTGCTCGAGCGCATGGGAAAGGCCGGTCTGGCCAGGCGTCTCGTAGCTGGAGCCGACCTTGTACCAGATTTGCGAGACCACCACTGGCGCGCGATGGTCTTCGCGCACGACCACTTTGAGGCCGTTATCCAGGATGAATTCGTGGGTGGGTTGCACATCGGCGGCGAAGGCCGCAAGCGGGAGGCACAGCGTGCCGAGCAACAGGCCAGCGGCGCGGCGGGCTAGAGCATTCATACGGTGTTTAACCTGTTCGGCGGCCCGCTGGGTTTAGCGTCGGCAGGCCAGGAGGTGCTAGGATACTGATCCGGTTGCCTGGCGACCATGCCTGTCGCCGTTCTGGCCTGCAGGACATCAAGACAAAACGTTGCGCATGAACCAGCCGGCTTCTAGATAGTCTGTTCTGCGTAGAAAGAATTCCTGATGCGCCCTAGCGGGCCATCGCTACCCTGAGATAGCCGTCTTCCATGTTTGGTTCCAACGACGACAAAAAAGCGCCGGCCGAGGCTGGCGAGAAGAAAGGCCTGTTCGGCTGGTTCCGCAAGAAGCCGCAGCCACCTGCGCAAGCGGACGTGCCGGCGGAAAAATCCCCAGCTGTCGAAGCGCCCGCACTAGCTGATTCCGAGCGAGCGGAGGTGCCTGCGCCGCTGGACGAGCACGCCGCTGCGGCCCCGGTCGTTGCGCCGCGTGCGGAGCCTATACCCCCTGCTCCCGTGACGGCTGAGCCCTTGCCAGAGGTCGCCGTGCCCGAGGCACCGGCGCCGGTAGTCGATCCTGCACCGCACGTGCCCGCGCCTGTTCAAGCGGTCGCGCCTGAAGCCGAAATCCCTGCCCCCGTGAGCAACCTGGTGCTGCCGGTTGCAGAAGAACCCGTGGCGCTTGTGCCCGATCTGCAAGCCAAGGCGCCACCGGTCATTCCGGATCGCCCGGCGCCTGCGCCAGCAGTCCAGCCCATTGCAGAGCCGCCCAAGGTCGATCCGCACGTCGAGGCCGAGGCTGCCCCGCCCGTCGAGGCCGCCCAGGCCGCCCAGGCCGAGCCTGTGAAAGCAGGCTTTTTCGCCCGTCTTAAGCAGGGGTTGTCGAAAACCAGCGCCAGCATTGGCGAAGGCATGGCCAGCCTGTTCCTGGGCAAGAAAGTCATCGACGACGACTTGCTCGACGAGATCGAGACTCGCCTGCTGACCGCCGACGTCGGGGTGGAGGCCACGTCCACCATCGTTCAGAACCTGACGCAGAAGGTGGCTCGCAAGCAGCTGGCCGACGCCGATGCGCTGTACAAGTCCTTGCAGGAAGAACTGGCCGCGTTGCTCAGGCCTGTCGAGCAGCCGCTGGTCGTGGCGGCGCAGAACAAGCCTTATGTGATCCTGGTGGTAGGCGTCAATGGCGCCGGCAAGACCACCACCATCGGCAAGCTGGCCAAGAAGCTGCAAATGGAAGGCAAGAAAGTGATGCTCGCTGCAGGCGACACCTTCCGGGCCGCGGCGGTCGAGCAATTGCAGGTGTGGGGTGAGCGTAACCGCATCCCGGTGATCGCGCAGCACACCGGCGCCGACTCCGCCTCGGTGATCTTCGACGCGGTGCAGGCAGCCAAGGCCAGGGGCGTGGATGTGCTGATCGCCGATACCGCCGGGCGCCTGCACACCAAGGACAACCTGATGGAGGAGCTGAAGAAGGTCCGTCGCGTCATTGGCAAGCTCGATCCCGATGCACCGCACGAAGTGCTGCTGGTGCTCGACGCCGGTACTGGCCAGAACGCCATCAGCCAGGCCAAGTATTTCCACCAGAGCGTGGAGCTGACCGGCCTTGCGCTCACCAAGCTCGACGGTACCGCCAAGGGGGGTGTCATCTTCGCCCTGGCCAAGCAATTCAAGCTGCCTATCCGGTTCATCGGTGTTGGTGAAGGGATCGATGACCTGCGCACCTTCGAGGCCGAGCCGTTCGTCAAGGCCCTGTTCGCCGAGCGAGACTGACCATGATTCGATTCGAACAGGTTGCCAAGCGCTACCCCAACGGCCACGTGGGGCTGCACGAGCTGAGTTTCCGGGCGCGTCGGGGCGAATTCCTGTTCGTCACCGGGCACTCGGGCGCAGGTAAAAGTACGCTGCTGCGCCTGCTGCTGGCCATGGAGCGTCCTACCAGCGGCAAACTGATGCTGGCCGGGCAGGACCTGGGCCAGATCAGCAATTCGCAGATCCCGTTTTTGCGCCGCCAGATAGGCGTGGTGTTCCAGAACCACCAGTTGCTGTTCGACCGCACGGTCTTCAACAACATTGCCTTGCCCCTGCAGATACTGGGCTTGTCCAAGGCCGAGATCGCCAAGCGCGTGGACTCGGCGCTGGAGCGGGTGTCTCTGGTCGACAAAGGCGAGCTGTACCCTGCCGACCTGTCGACCGGCCAGCAGCAGCGCGTGGGTATCGCCCGCGCCATCGTGCACCAGCCAGCCCTGCTGCTGGCCGACGAGCCAACGGGTAACCTGGACCCGCGCCTGGCTGCGGAAATCATGGGGGTGTTCGAGGACATCAACCGATTGGGCACAACGGTCTTGATCGCCAGCCACGACCTGGCCCTGATCGCGCGCATGCGTCACCGCATGCTCACCTTGCAGCGCGGGCGTCTGATCGGCGACGGGGAGGCCGGACAATGAGTACGACACGATCACCGAAGGTCTCCGAGCGCGTCGCGCCTAAACCTGCCGACCCACAGCCTGCGAAGAAACGTGGCGCAGGCTCCGACGATGACGGTCCGGACCTGCGATCGCTCATGCATGCCTGGCTCGAGAGCCATCGCGCCAGCCTGGCGGATAGCTTACGGCGACTGGGCAAGCAGCCCATTGGCAGCTTCTTCACGTGCATGGTGATGGCCGTGGCGCTGAGCATGCCCATGGGGCTGTCGTTGTTGCTCAAGAACATCGAGCAGTTGGGCGGGTCCTGGCAGCGCGCCGCGCAGATATCCCTGTACCTCAAGCTCGATGCCAGCAGCCGTGACGGCGAGGCGTTGCGCGATGAAATCAAGGGCATGCCTGGCGTAGCAGAGGCGCAGTATGTCAGTCGCGAGCAGGCGCTGCAGGAGTTCCAGCAGCAATCGGGCCTGGGCGAGGCGCTGCGTGAGTTGCCCGACAACCCACTGCCCGGCGTGGTCGTGGTGACCCCGACCGAAGTCGACAAGCCGGCCTTGGAAGCGTTGCGTCAGCGCCTGTCGGAGTTGCCGCGCGTCGATGTAGCGCAGCTGGACCTGGTGTGGGTCGAGCGGCTGGCGGCCATCCTCAAGCTTGGGGACCGGTTCGTTTTCGGGCTGGCCGTCATGCTCATTTCTGCGCTGCTTTTAGTAATTGGCAACACAATTCGTCTACATATCGAGAACCGCCGTGTCGAGATCGAAGTGATCAAGCTGGTGGGGGGCACCGATGCGTACGTACGCCGGCCTTTCCTGTACATGGGGGCCTTGTACGGCCTGGGCGCGGGCCTGTTGGCCTGGGCCATCCTGGCGTTTGGCCTAGGGTGGCTGAACGAGGCCGTGGTGAGCCTGTCCGGTCTGTATGGCAGCGATTTCGCCTTGGGTGGCGTACCTGCCTCGGATGGTCTGTCGCTCTTGATCGGAGCGGTGCTGTTGGGGTATATCGGTGCATGGATTGCAGTCGCCCGCCACTTGAACGAGCTGGCGCCGCGATAGTTTTTATTGGCCAGCATTGGCCTGGGCGTGCCCGTTGGAACTTGTACCTGGGCCCCAGGTCTATGTAGGCAGCGCCTGAAAAGCGCGAGTTCAGTAAGTCGGAGGTTCTTGAATGACCACATCGTTGCAACCTGCGTATGCCCTGGTCCCCGGTGCAAACCTGGAGTCCTACGTGCATACGGTCAACAGCATCCCGCTGCTGACTGTCGAGCAGGAGCGTGATCTGGCTGAGCGTCTCTATTACGAGCAGGACCTCGAAGCTGCTCGGCAGATGGTAATGGCCCACCTGCGGTTCGTCGTGCATATCGCCCGTAGCTATGCCGGTTATGGGCTGGCCCAGGCCGACCTGATCCAGGAAGGCAACGTTGGCCTGATGAAGGCCGTCAAGCGCTTCAACCCTGAAATGGGCGTGCGCCTGGTGTCGTTCGCCGTGCACTGGATCAAGGCCGAGATTCACGAGTTCATCCTGCGCAACTGGCGTATCGTCAAGGTGGCGACCACCAAGGCCCAGCGCAAGCTGTTCTTCAACCTGCGCAGCCAGAAAAAGCGTCTGGCCTGGTTGAATAACGACGAAGTGCACCGGGTTGCCGAAAGCCTGGGGGTCGAGCCTCGTGAAGTCCGCGAGATGGAAAGCCGTCTGAGCGGTCACGACATGGCGTTCGATCCGGCAGCCGAAGCCGATGACGACAGTGCCTTCCAGTCGCCTGCGCATTACCTGGAAGACCACCGTTACGACCCGGCAGTACAGCTTGAAGATGCAGACTGGAGCGACAACTCCACCAGCAACCTTCATGAGGCCTTGCAGGGTCTGGATGACCGTAGCCGGGATATTCTGTACCAGCGCTGGTTGGCCGAAGAGAAAGCTACCCTGCATGAGCTGGCCGAGAAATACAGCGTGTCGGCCGAGCGTATTCGCCAGTTGGAGAAGAACGCGATGAACAAGGTCAAGGCCTTGATCGCAGCCTGATCGTTCTCTGTTCGACAAGAAAGCCGCTGCCCCGCAAAGGAACAGCGGCTTTTTCATGTCTGCCCTGTACGCGGTGCCAGGCTCAGGGCCTGCGTGATGTGTCCAATTGCATCAAGTAGCTTGGCCCACCCAGCTGGCTCATCTGGCGGCGAATCCAGCCAGCACGGCTGGCCACGTAGGTGCTTGGCTTCCCAGCATTCCACTTGAGAGGGCTGGGCAGCACCGCGGCCAGTTGCGCGGCTTGTTGCCGGCTGAGTTGACTGGCCTCCACACCAAAGTGATGGCGAGCGGCTGCCTGGGCGCCGAACACACCCTGGCCCCACTCGGCACTGTTCAGGTAGACCTCAAGAATGCGCTGCTTGGTCCAGAACAGCTCGATCAAGCCGGTGAACCATGCTTCCAGCCCCTTGCGCAGCCAGCTGCGCCCCGGCCACAGGAACAGATTCTTGGCCACCTGTTGGGTCAGGGTGCTGGCCCCGCGCACGCTACCGCCACGCTCGTTGAAAGCCAGGGCTGCCTGGATGGCGGGTATGTCGAACCCCCAATGGCTGGCGAACTTCTGGTCTTCGCCAGCGATGACCGCCACCTTGAGGTCATCGGAGATATGGTCCCAACCCACCCATTCGCGCTGCAGATCAATCGGTTCGCCGCTCACCCACGATTGCACCTTGCGCTCGAGCATCAACGCCGTACCGGGCGGGGGCACCCAGCGAAACACCAAAACCAGCACGATACTGACGGCAGCAAACCAGAGCAGGGCGCGCAGAAGACGTCGGAGAAGGTTTCGCAGCATAGGGTGGCTTGGCCGGACGTTTGGGAAGGGCCATTATACAGACCCGATTGGAGGAGTCGTCTCATGCTTCGCAGCTTCCTGATGCTTGCCGCTTTTTTCGGCTTTACCGGCGTGGCCCTGGGCGCCTTTGCAGCCCACGGCCTGAAAAATCGACTCAGCGCTGACTACCTGGCTATCTTCCACACCGGTGTCACCTACCAACTGGTTCACGCGCTGGCGCTGTTTGGCGTGGCATTGCTGGCGGTCCATCTGCCTGGTCGGCTGGTGGGTTGGGCGGGTTATCTGTTCGTGCTGGGTATCGTGCTGTTCTCCGGCAGCCTGTACCTGCTGACGCTGACCGGCATCAGCAAGCTGGGCATGATCACGCCCATCGGTGGCCTGTGCTTCCTGGCAGGGTGGCTTTGCCTTGGGCTCGCCGCGTGGCGACTGGGCTGACTGCCCAGTCCACATTAACGACTAATGGCGTGCGGTGGCCTTGGGTTGCGCGGCCTTTCGGCGCTAGAATGCGGGCCCCAAAGAACAATGGTGGCCGTGAGCATGCGTATCCAACTGAACGGTGAACCCTACGAATTGCCTGCTGGCGAAAGCGTCGCCGGGCTACTGGCACGCCTTGAGCTGGCTGGCCGCCGCGTGGCGGTAGAGCTGAATCAGGACATCGTGCCGCGCAGTCAGCATGTCACCACCGCGCTGAGCGATGGCGACCAGGTCGAAGTGGTGCACGCGATTGGCGGCGGCTGACCGCTGTCGGCAACCCAACGGCAGGCCCCGCAACCTTTTCCCGAGGAACAACGATGAGCAACGTTCGCAGCGACAAGCCCTTCACCCTGGCCGGGCGTACCTTCCAGTCGCGCCTGCTGGTAGGCACCGGCAAGTACCGTGACATGGAGCAAACCCGCCAGGCCATCGAGGCCTCGGGTGCCGAGATCGTGACTGTCGCGGTGCGCCGCACGAACATTGGTCAGAACCCGGGCGAGCCGAACCTGCTGGACGTACTGCCACCGGACCGCTACACCATTCTGCCCAATACTGCCGGCTGCTATGACGCCGTCGAAGCGGTGCGTACCTGCCGCCTGGCCCGGGAGCTGCTCGATGGGCATAACCTGGTCAAGCTGGAAGTGCTGGCCGACCAGAAAACCCTGTTCCCCAACGTAATCGAAACCCTCAAGGCCGCCGAGGTGCTCGTCAAGGATGGCTTCGACGTGATGGTCTACACCAGCGACGACCCGATCATCGCCCGCCAACTGGCCGAAGCCGGCTGTATCGCCGTCATGCCCCTGGCTGGCCTGATCGGTACAGGGCTTGGCATCTGCAACCCCTACAACCTGCAGATCATCCTCGAAGAATCCAAAGTACCGGTGCTGGTGGATGCTGGCGTAGGCACTGCCTCCGACGCCACCATCGCCATGGAAATGGGCTGCGAGGCGGTGCTGATGAACTCGGCCATCGCCCATGCCCAGCAACCGGTATTGATGGCCGAGGCCATGAAGCACGCCATCGTGGCGGGTCGCATGGCGTACCTGGCCGGTCGCATGCCCAAGAAACTCTATGCCAGCGCCTCTTCGCCGCTGGATGGTCTGATCAAGTAAGAGCCCCTGATGACTGATTCGCAAGATCTGCCGAACGCCGCCGACGGCGACGCCCGCCCACACCGCCGCATCAAGAGCTTCGTGATGCGTGCCGGGCGCATGACCGAAGGCCAGCAGCGCGGCCTGGACCAGGGTGGGCCGCTGTACATCCTGCCGCTGGCGGACAGCCCGGTCGACTACGACCAGGTCTTCGGCCGCTCGGCACCGCGCACGCTGGAAATCGGCTTCGGCATGGGTCATTCCCTGCTGGAAATGGCCGCCGCTGCGCCTGAGCAGGACTTCATCGGTGTCGAGGTCCATCGCCCAGGCGTAGGGGCGCTGCTCAATGGCGTGCTCACCCAAGGGCTGACCAACCTGCGGGTATACGATTGCGATGCCATCGAGGTATTGAACCGTTGCGTGGCCGACGACAGCCTTGACCGCCTGATGCTGTTCTTCCCTGACCCTTGGCACAAGGCGCGCCACCACAAGCGCCGCATTGTCCAGCTGGCGTTCGCCGAGTTGGTACGGCGCAAGCTCAAGCCCGGCGGCGTGTTTCACATGGCCACGGATTGGGAACCCTATGCCGAGTACATGCTGGAAGTGATGAATGCAGCCCCTGGCTATCGCAATCAAGCAGCGGACGGTACCTACGTGCCGCGCCCGACCGAGCGGCCGATCACCAAGTTCGAACGCCGCGGCGAGCGCTTGGGCCATGGTGTCTGGGACCTGAAATTCGAAAAGACCGCGTGACCCGCTAAGCCTGACGCTGTGCGGATGGACAAAAAGCTGCCTTGCAAGCGCTAGTATTTGGGGCCACGGCGCGGCCCCAGCGATCTTGATGAACAGCATCATTCTGCAAGGTCGGTTTTTGAGTGCCGACAACCACGGGGGCTAACGCCAGGGCGTTACGTAAAAGGCGGCCGGACTGCTACAGCTTCAGCCGCGACGGTCCGCCACCACGCCGATCAGCGCCAGGACCACCAGCAGCACAGGCGCCAACGCGTAGTTGTTGAACTGGCTCAGCCCCTTCAAAACCCAGGGTGTGGCGTAGATCAAGGCCGCGCCGCTGCCGATCATCACCAGCAATGCCATCAGCGGCACCCGCAGGGCCCCTGTCAGCCCGCCCAGGCGCTGCTCGGCCCAGGCCTTGATGTCCGTCCCGAACAGCACCAGCAGACAGCCTACCAACGCCAGAGAAATCTCCGACAAGTTGCTGCGGCTCCAGCGGGAAATCGTCGCGAGCAGGTCGAGTACCAGATCCATGGGTCATCCTTAGGTCAAGAAATACTGCAGCAAGTCATTGAGGAACAGTTGGCCCCTGGGCGTTGCCACCAGTCGATCCGGTTCGACCTGCAAAAGCCCCCTTTGTTCTGCCAGGCGACGGGCTTGGGCGAGCCGTGCGAGCGGCAACCCGGTGCGGTCGGTGAACAGCTGCGCTTCCACACCCTGGGTCAGGCGCAGCGCGTTCATCAGGAACTCGAAGGGCAGCTCGTCCTCGGGCAACTGTTTTTC
The DNA here is from genome assembly GCF_007678615.1 of Pseudomonas sp. DE0157. Classification (NCBI taxonomy): domain Bacteria; kingdom Pseudomonadati; phylum Pseudomonadota; class Gammaproteobacteria; order Pseudomonadales; family Pseudomonadaceae; genus Pseudomonas; species Pseudomonas sp. DE0157. Next base: position 207,554 of record NZ_VEJN01000002.1, on the reverse strand, counting down.
GCCGGCCTTGAACGGTTTGGCCAGGTTCAGGTAGTCCTTGGGCAGCCGGGTTTTCCAGGTGCGTACGATACGGCCGTCCGCATAGGTGAGCTTGCCATGGGCCCCGGCACCAATGCCGATGAAGTCTCCGAAGCGCCAGTAGTTGAGGTTGTGGCGGGCAGCGCGCTCGGGCTGAGCGTAGGCAGACACCTCGTACTGGCCGAACCCATTGGCCGCCATCAGGCCCTGGCCGGCTTCCTGGATGTCCCAGAGGATATCGTCCTCGGGCAGCTCGGGCGGCTGGTTCCAGAATACGGTGTTGGGCTCTACCGTCAGTTGATACCAGGACAGGTGCGTGGGCCCGAGCTCGATTGCCTGACGCAGATCGCCCAGGGCGTCGTCCATCGATTGGTCGGGCAAGCCATGCATCAGGTCCATGTTGAAGTTGTCGAAGCCTGCGGCCCTTGCCATGCCAGCAGCGCGGATCGCCTCCTCGCCGTTGTGGATGCGGCCCAGCGCTTGCAGCTTGGCGGGTTGGAAACTCTGCACGCCAATGGACAGGCGGTTGATGCCGGTCTGGCGATAGGCCTTGAACTTGTCCTGTTCGAACGTTCCCGGGTTGGCTTCCAGGGTGATCTCAATGTCCGAAGCGAATGGGATGCGTTGCTCGACGCCGCGCAGCAACCGGCCCAGGGCATCGGCACTGAACAGGCTTGGTGTGCCACCACCGAAGAAGATCGAGGTGATGACGCGGCCCTGGACTGCGGCCAGTTCCTGGTCAAGGTCGGTCAGCAGCGCCGCAACGTAGGCCGCTTCGGGCAGCTCAGGCCCCGCGGCATGGGAGTTGAAGTCGCAGTAGGGGCATTTGCGCACGCACCACGGGATGTGGATGTACAACGCCAACGGCGGCAACTGGCTGATGCCCGGCGCCTGGATGAGCGACGACGTCAGGGTCATGCCAGGCCCAGACGTTGACGCAGCAGTGCCATGGCGCGGGCACGGTGGCTGATCTGATTCTTGTCAGCCGGGGTCAGGTCGGCGCTTGAGCAATCACGTTCTGGCACCCAGAACAGTGGGTCGTAGCCAAACCCGTGTTCGCCGCTTGCCTTGAGCAGGATGCGACCATGCCACAGGCCTTCGCACAGGATTGGCAACGGATCATCGGCGTGCCGTACCAGCGCCAATACACAGACGAACTGCGCACCGCGCTCGGCCTCGGGTACGTGCTTCAGTGCGTCGAGCAACTTGGCGTTGTTGGCGGCATCGCCTTGGCCGTCGGCATAACGCGCTGAGTAGATGCCAGGTGCACCTCCCAGGTAATCCACGGCCAGACCGGAATCGTCCGCCAAGGCGGGCAGCCCGGAAATGCGCGCGGCATTGCGGGCTTTCAAGATGGCGTTCTCAACGAACGAGAGGCCGGTTTCTTCCGGCTCGACCTGGCTGAATTCGCCAATCGATCGCAATTGCACGGATTGACCGAGCATCGCCTGCAGTTCCTTGAGTTTGCCGGCGTTATGGCTGGCCAATACGAGTTGCTGGAAATTCATCATTCGCCTGGGAAAACGTCCTGGTTGAAGCTGAAGGAGTGACTGACACCACCGGCTTGGACACCTAGCTCGAAGACGACGGTCTCAGGGTGTTCGATCTTGAATTGGGCGACGTAAGACGCGGTGCCGTGGTCGGTGACCTGCTTGAAGGCCAGGGGCTCCTTGCGACCGGTCAGGTCCTTGACCGCGCCGCTGACCACGGCCGTGATGGGTTTGCCGGCTCTGAGTACGGTGAGGCTGAGCACGCCCTGGTGACGGCTGCGGACCAGGCCTGTGGCCGCTGCGACCTGCGGGGTGAGCATGCTTGAGGTAAACGCGCCGTAGTGCACCGTGATATCGCCAAATACCTCTTTGCGAGCAGCGCGTGCAGTATCGGCTGCCAGTGCTGGCATTGCCAGACACAGGCTGATCAAAAGCAGGGCAAGGCGACGCATGGTGCAGATTCTCCTGGGTCAGACCGCGAGTTGATGTGCCTGCGGGCCGGGGCTGCTGACGCGGTAGATACCGATTTCGCCCAGAAGGTTAGGCCACAGCCGGCCGCCCAGACCGTTGCGGTGCATATGATCCACCGCCAGCCGGTCCAGCACCTTGGCCTTGCGCTCGTGGACCAGCTCTTCGAAGTCGGCGAAGGTGCAGAAGTGGATGTTAGGGGTGTTGTACCAGGTGTACGGCATGAAGTCCGAGACGGGCATGCGGCCTTTGGTCGCCAGGTACCACCGGCAGCGCCAGTGACCGAAGTTGGGGAAGGTGATGATGCACTGGCGACCGACGCGCAGCATTTCGTCCAGGATGCGGTCGGGGTACTCCACCGCCTGCAAGGCCTGGGTCATGATCACCACATCGAAACTGTCGCTGGCGAAATTGCCCAGGCCTTTGTCCAGGTCCTGCTCGATGACGTTCACGCCCTTGGCCACGCAGGCGGCGATATTGTCCCCGTCGATTTCGAGGCCGTAGCCGGTGACCTGCTTGCGGTCGCGCAGCGAAGCCAGCAGCTCGCCGGTACCACAGCCCAGGTCCAGTACCCGGCTGCCGGCGGGAATCCAGTCGTGGATGATTTCCAGATCGGCTCTCATGCTGTCCTCAGAGGGTAATGCGGTTCATGTAGTTCGAGAAACCCTGCATGTAGCGAGGCGTGGGAATCAGGAAGGCATCGTGGCCGTAGGGCGAGTCGATTTCCAGGTAGCAGACGTTCTTGCGCGCCGCCATCAGAGCATCGACGATTTCCCGCGAGCGGGCCGGCGAGAAGCGCCAGTCGGTAGTGAACGACATGATGCAGTAGTTGGCCTTGACATGGGCCAGGGTCGCGGCCAGATCGCCATTGTGCGCCGCCGCCGGGTCGAAGTAGTCCAGTGCCTTGGTCATCAGCAGGTACGTGTTGGCATCGAAGCGCCCGGAGAATTCTTCGCCCTGGTAGCGCAGGTAGCTTTCGACCTGGAACTCCACACTGTGGAAGTCGTAGTTGAGCTTGTCACTCTTGAGCTCGCGGCCGAATTTCTCACCCATCGAGTCATCCGACAGGTAGGTGATATGCCCGACCATGCGTGCCAGCATCAAGCCCCGCTTGGGAATCACGCCCTGATCCTGGAACGAGCCGCCATGGAACTCGGGGTCGGTGAGAATGGCCTGGCGCGCCACCTCGTTGAACGCGATGTTCTGCGCGGACAGCTTGGGCGCCGAGGCGATATCGATACAGTGGCGCACGCGCTCGGGATAGCTGATGGTCCATTGCAGCGCTTGCATGCCGCCCAGGCTGCCACCCACCACGGCGGCCCACTGCGCGATGCCCAGGCGCTCTGCCAGGCGGACCTGGCTGTGAACCCAGTCTTCGACGGTCAGGATTGGGAAGTCGGCGCCATAGGCCTTGCCAGTGGCCGGGTTGATGCTGCTTGGCCCGGTGCTGCCATTGCAGCCGCCCAGGTTGTTCAGGCTGACCACGAAGAAGCGGTTGGTGTCGATGGGCTTGCCTGGGCCGATGCAGCTGTCCCACCAACCCGGCTTGCGGTCAGTGGCAGCGTGGTAGCCCGCGGCATGGTGGTGCCCAGACAGGGCATGGCAGATCAGTACTGCATTGCTCGCGCTGGCGTTCAGCGTGCCATAGGTTTCGTAGACCAGCTCGTAGCTGCTCAGCGAACGGCCGCAGGCCAGAGCCAGCGGCTCGTCGAACCGGGCGGTCTGGGGTACGACCAGACCGACGGAATCTTCTGGAAAGACAGTGGACATCGACCCTGCTCACGCTTGACGGAGGCGTAAGTCTAAAGAGCACCACCCCCAGCGGCAAGCGCAGGCTTGTCGCCAGGGTGCTGCCGGGTCAGATCATCCGCCACAGCTCCTGCGGCATGCCAGCGTAGGCAGCCAGTGGTGGCATGACGAACGACTGGATGACCTGAATGGCCAGGAACGCAAAAATCGGCGAAATATCCAAGCCCCCCAGGTTTGGCACGATACGGCGGAACGGCGCCAGCACCGGCTCGCTGATCTGATACGCAAGCTCGGCCGCCGGGTTGTGACTGTTGGGCGCTATCCAGGAAACGATCACCATGACGATCATTGCCACCCAGAAGATTTTCAGGAACAGCGAGGTGATGCCGATAATGGCCCACAACAGCAGGTGCAGCACATCACCGAAGGTGCCGTAGGTCACCATCAGCACGAACCCCATCAGCAGGGCCTGGATGAGCACGGCCAGCAGCAGCGATGAGGTATCCAGCCCGGCGATGCTGGGTACGATCCGGCGGATCGGCTTGAGCAGCGGTTGGGTCGCGCGCACCGTGAACTGGCTGAGCGGGTTGTAGAAGTTGGCCTTGACCAGTTGCAGCACAAAGCGCAACAGGACGATCACCAAGTACAGGCTGACCAGTGTTTGCACCACGAAAATCGCGGCGCCGGACAGTGCATTCATTTGAAACTCCTTATTTGCCCAGTTGCTCGGCCAGCTCAGCAGAGCGTGTGGCTGCAGCGTGCAGCGCCTGCTCCACGATGGCCTCGAAACCACTGGCCTGGAACGATTTGATAGCGGCTTCGGTGGTGCCGGCAGGTGATGTCACGCGGCGGCGCAATTCGGCGGCGTCCACATCGCTGGCAACCGCCATGCGGGCGGCGCCCAACGCCGTGTGCAAGGTCAGCTCGGTGGCGGTCTCCCGAGGCAGGCCGAGCTTCTCGCCCGCCGCAGTCATGGCCTCGATCAGCAGGAAGAAATACGCAGGGCCGCTACCGGAGACGGCGGTCACTGCATCCAGTTGCTGCTCCTGTTCGAGCCAGAGCGCCGTCCCTACCGCCGACAACAGTTGCTCGGCCTGCTGGCGTTGCTCGGCCGTGACTTCGGCTGTGGCGTACAGGCCACTGACGCCCTGGCGCAGCAGCGACGGCGTGTTGGGCATGCAGCGCACTATCGGGTGGCTGCCCACCCAGCTCTGCAGGCTGGCGCAGGTGATGCCCGCAGCGATGGACACGATCAGCTGGCCTTCCTTCAGGTCATCGCGCAAGGCCTGGCACACGGTCTTCATCACCTGCGGCTTGACCGCCAGCACGATCACATCGGCGCCTTCGATGGCCTGTGCATTGTGCTCGAAGGTTTCGATGCCCTGTTCGGCCTGGAGGCGAGTACGGGTTTCGGCACCGGGGTCGCTGGCGCGAATGTGCGTCGCCTCCACGCCCTGGGCACGCAGACCACCGATCAGGCTTGCGGCCATGTTGCCGGCGCCGATAAAGGCAATACGTGTCTTGCTCATGTCAGGTCCTTGTTAGGAAAAGTGAGTTAAGCATGTCATCAAGCGTTGCCGTAGTCGCGGGCACCAAACAAGGCGGTGCCGATACGGACCCAGGTCGCGCCTTGAGCAATTGCCGCTTCCAGGTCATGGCTCATGCCCATGGACAGGGTGTCCAGGCCCAGCCCGAGCGCGTCCTGTAACTGGCGCAGCTGGGCGAACGCTGCTTCCTGGGCGTTACGATCATCGGTAGGTTCGGGGATTGCCATCAGCCCACGCAAACGCAGGTTGGGTAGGGCAGCCACGGCCTCCACCAGTGCGGGCAGTTGCGCGGGTGCGCAACCGGCCTTGCTGGCCTCACCGCTGACGTTCACCTGAAGGCAGATGTTGAGCGGCGCCAGGCCAACTGGGCGCTGTTCTGAAAGGCGTTGGGCGATTTTCAGGCGATCCACGGAATGCACCCAGTCGAAATGCTCGGCAATGGCCTTGGTCTTGTTCGACTGAATAGGGCCAATGAAGTGCCAGGTCAGAGGCAGGTCGATGAGTTGCTGTTGTTTAGTCAGCGCCTCTTGTAGGTAGTTTTCCCCGAAATCCTGCACGCCTGCGACGTGGAGTTCGCGTATGGCGGCGGCCGGCTTGGTTTTGCTGACGGCCAGCAACCGGACGTCGGCGGGATTACGCCCGGCAGCCTGGGCACCCCGGTTGATGCGGTCGCGAATCGAGGAAAGGTTGTCTGCTAGGGTGGACATAGATCGAGGCCGGCAGCTGAAGTTTCGCCGCATTTTACCTGGTTGAAGGCAGATGGGGAGTCTCATGGATGTGACAGACCTGCTGGCGCTTGCTTTGAAGGCAGGTGCCAGCGACCTGCACCTGGCTGCAGGCCAGGCGCCGACAGTGCGCGTGCATGGCGTGCTGCAACGCCTGCCCGTGCCGATGGCAACGCCGGATGGATTGATGCGAAGCATGGAAACGTTGCTCGACGCCGACCCGTATCGACAGTGGGTCGCCGGTCACGACCTGGACCTGGCACTGGAGCTGCCCGCGCTTGGGCGGTTTCGCGTGAACCTGTTCAGGCAGATGAACGGCCCTGCGCTCACGTTCCGCTTGATCCCCGCGCGGCTCGCCTGCGCCGAATCGCTCGGCCTGGGCGAGATTGCCCAAACCATTGGCCAATACCGTGACGGTCTGGTGCTCATAGGTGGGCCGACGGGCAGTGGCAAGACGAGCACGTTGGCAGCCCTGCTCGATCAGATGAGCCGCGAGCGCGCGCTGCACATCGTCACCCTCGAGGATCCGATCGAGGTCGTCCATGCCAGCCATCAGGGTGTGGTCAACCAACGTGAGGTCGGCCGAGATTGCTGCAGCTTTGCCCAAGGCCTGCGCAGTGCGTTGCGTCAGGACCCCGACGTGATCGTGCTGGGCGAGTTGAGGGACCTGGAAACCATTCGTCTTGCACTGCGTGCCGCCGAAACAGGTCATCTGGTACTGGCAACCGTTCATACACGCTCAGCGGTGAACAGCATCGACCGGGTAGTAGAGGTATTCCCTGCGCAGGGAAAGGCATGGGTGCGCGCGATGCTGGCAGACTCTCTGCGAGTGGTAGTGGCGCAAGTGCTGGTTGGCCGCCGGGGCGGTGGGAGGGTCGCGGCGCGAGAAGTGCTGGTGGTGACGGATGCAGTCCGCAATCTGATCCGCGAAGGGCGCATGGCCCAGCTCCATTCGGTGATGCAGACCGGCGCGGCAGAGGGTATGCAAACCTTGGACGGGGCCATGAGGCAACTTCGAGCGCGCGGGCTGCTCGCTGAGTGATGCAACCAGGGCCGCTACCCACCACCTAGGGTTGGCAGCGGAGCGGCCCTCCATGGGGTTGTCATGAGGCAGGGTTAACGCTTGGCCAGGCTAAGCTGTTGCTTTTCCTTGGGCAGTACGCGTTTGGCGACCACGTAGTGTTTCTGCCAATAGGGCTTGCTCAAGTTATCGATGCTCACCCGCTTGCCGCGACGCGGCGCATGAATGAAGCGGTCATTGCCCAGGTAGATGGCAACATGGTTGACGCGGCGGCTCTTGATGTTGAAGAAGATCAGGTCGCCCGGCTTGAGATCGCCCTTGGCAACCTTGATGCCGTGACCGCTGGCCATGGCGCTGGAAGTGCGAGGCAGGTTGACCTCAGCCACGTCGTTGAAGGCGTAGCGAACCAGGCCGCTGCAATCGAACCCTTTTTTCGGGCTGGTACCGCCCCAAACATAAGGGGTGCCGAGCATGTTCACGGCACGATCGAGCACGGCGCTGCTTTGCTTGCTCGAAGCAGCCGCCACCGTCTTGCCACGCGACTTACTGGCAGCGTTGCCAGGGCGGGCGTGCAGGGTGGTCTGCTTGATGGGCGTGCGCTTTACCGAGGCGTTGGTGGTGTAACCGGTAAAGCCGTTGGGAAGACGTTGCTCACGGTTGGTGGCGTGGGCGGCCAGGGGCAATAGTAGGCAGAGGGTCAGCCATGTCTTGATCAAAGGCGGCATAGATGAAGCTCTTATGAATAGTTGTGTGTTGGGCGCGCAACTTTATAACAGCTTTTTGATCAAATTTTGATCCGCTGGTCGATTCTTGCTTACCATCCGTCGGCCTTGGCGGAAAAAGTCACAACTTTTTATAGAAAATTTAATCAGCAACCCACGAGGGCCATGCATGAACACTTATCAACAGGGCGCGCCCTTCCACGACACCCACAGCAAGGTGATCGGCTACTTGCTGTGGATTTTCGGCTTTACCGGCTCGCACCGTTTCTATTACGGCAAGCCCATCACCGGGACGATCTGGTTCTTCACCTTCGGGCTGCTGGGCATTGGCTGGCTCATCGACCTGTTCCTGATCCCGGCCATGGACCGCGAAGCCGACCTGCGTTTCCACTCTGGCCGAATCGACTACAACATCGCCTGGATACTGCTGACGTTCCTGGGCATCTTCGGCCTGCACCGCCTTTATCAAGGCAAGTGGATCACCGCCATCATCTACTTCTGCACGGGCGGGTTGTTCCTGGTGGGCGTTCTGTATGACTTCTGGACGTTGAACGGGCAGGTGTCCGAGCGCAATGCCGGCCAGCGCTGACCGTTAGAAACGCTGGCGCGGCCTGGCCAGGCCGCGCCAGCCTGTGGGCACTGACTGCTATTGGCGGGTCTGACGCTGTTGCAGCAGCAGGTTACTGAAGCCCGCGCCGGCCAATTGCTTCTGGGCGACGGTCAACTGCTCGCGGTTGCTGAACGGCCCGACCAGCACCCGGTACCAGGTTTCGTCCTTCACCGTGCCGGACTCCACTTTCACGCTCTGCCCCAGCAGGATGATCTGCGCGCGCACCTTGTCGGCATCGGCCTGCTTGCGGAACGAGCCTGCCTGGAGGAAGAACTGCGTGGTTGCCGCCGGCTTGATCACCGGAGGGGCAGGCGGTGGTGTCTGGCCCAGCAATGCAGCTTGGGCGCGTGCGGTGTCGATCTTGGCGGCCTCTGCCGGGGTCACTGGGGTGACCGGCTGGGCTGGCACAGGTGGCGTCTTCTCGGGCACTGCCTCAGGCGGCACGATGACTTCCGACTCGGGCAGCAAGGTGTAGAAGTCGTACTTGGGCTTTACCGGCTGTTGCGGGGTGGCCTGGGTCGACTTCCCGGCTTCGACCGTCTTTTCGGTTTTCTGCTGTTCGGGCTTGGTGCGTTTGATATCGCCGCCACCGGGTTCGAGCTTCATCAGAAACACGATGAACGCACCGATGGTCAGGCCGACTGCCAGCCATACCCAGCCGGGCATGGGCTGCTTGGCGGGCGCCGTCTGACGACTGGCGCCACGTTTGGGGGCAGGTTTCTTCTTGGCAGCCACCTTACATGCGCTCCAGAGTTTCCAGGCCGAGCAGTTGCAGACCTTGCTTGAGGGTGCGCCCGGTCAGCGCTGCCAGACGTAGGCGGCTTTGTTGCTGCTCGGGCGTCTCGGCAGCCAGGATCGGGCAATTTTCGTAGAAGCTGGAGAACAGGCCTGCCAGGTCGTACAGGTAGCTGCACAAGACGTGTGGCGTGCCCTTGTCGGCTACGTTGTTGAGAATTTCCCCGAACTGGGCCAGGCGCGCGGCCAGGTCCTGCTCGTGAGGCGCTTGCAGCACGATAGTGCCTTCGACTTCGTCAAAGCCCTTGCCCAGCTTGCGGAACACCCCGGCCACACGGGTGTAGGCGTACAGCAGGTAGGGGGCCGTATTGCCTTCGAAGTTGAGCATCAACTCGAAGTTGAAGCTGTAGTCGCTGGTACGGTGCTTGGACAGGTCGGCATATTTCACCGCACCGATACCCACCACCTCACCGATGCGACGCAGGTCGTCTTCGGGCAGGCCTGGATTTTTTTCCTTCACCAGCGCATACGCACGGTCCTTGGCTTCGTTGAGCAGGTCGATCAACTTGACCGTGCCGCCGTCACGGGTCTTGAACGGGCGGCCGTCGGCGCCGTTCATGGTGCCAAAGCCCATGTGCTCCATCTGCATCGGGTGCCCGAGGAAGCCGGCGCGGCGAGCGACTTCGAATACCTGGTTGAAGTGCAGCGCCTGGCGTTGGTCGACGAAATAGAGGGCGCGATCTGCCTTGAGCACATTGCTGCGGTAGCGCACCGCGGCAAGGTCCGTGGTCGCGTACAGGTAGCCACCATCGGCCTTCTGCACGATCACGGGCAGCGGTTCGCCTTCGCTGTTCTTGAACTCCTCCAGGAACACGCACTGGGCACCCTGGTCTTCGACCAACAGGCCCTTGGCCTTGAGTTCGGCGACGACATTGGCCAGGTCATCGTTGTAGGCGCTTTCGCCCATGACGTCGGCCATGGTCAGCTTGACGTTGAGCAGTTCGTAGGTCTTCTGGCAGTGCGACAGCGAGATGTCCTTGAACCGTGTCCACAGGGCCAGGCAGTCAGGGTCACCCGCCTGCAGCTTGACCACCAACCCGCGCGCGCGCGTGGCGAAGGCTTCGGATTCGTCGAAGCGCTTCTTGGCCGCACGGTAGAAGTTTTCCAGGTCGGAGAGTTCGTCGCTGGTGATGGGGTTTTCTTCGAGGTATGCCAGCAGCATGCCGAACTGGGTGCCCCAGTCGCCTACGTGGTTCTGGCGGATCACCTGGTCACCCAGGAACTCGAGTACCCGCGCCACGCTGTCGCCGATGATGGTCGAGCGCAGGTGACCAACGTGCATTTCCTTGGCGAGGTTCGGCGCCGACAGGTCGACCACCACCTTCTGCGCAGGGCCAGCCTTGCGCGCGCCAAGCCGAGGATCTTCAAGCGCTGCGTCCAGGCGGGCGGCCAATGCAGCGGTGTTTTGGAAGAAGTTCAGAAAGCCCGGACCTGCGATCTCGACCTTGCTGATGTCGGCGCTGGCCGGCAGGGCCTGGATCAGTTTTTCGGCCAGGTCACGCGGCTTCATGCCGGCCGGCTTGGCCAGCATCATGGCAATGTTGCTGGCGAAATCGCCGTGGGTCTTGTCCCTGGCGTTTTCCACCTGGATCGCCGGCGACAGCCCGTCAGGCAACACACCGTCGTTGACGAGTTGGGTGAGGGCTTGCTGGATCAGCTGGCGAATGGTGTCTTTCATAGGAATCTCTTTTCGACCGCAAGCGCGGCGGGCGCCTGGATGCGCTGGTGGAAAAACTGGGCATTATCCGTGGCTGGGCGCGCGTTGCCAACCTTTGGCAGGCACGTGGCCAGGCACGGGGCAACTTGAAAGCCTTCGCTGGGTCCTGATGCAGCCTCGCCGCGCGCGGCGTGGCGCTTCAAACGTGCCTTCAGTAAAGATCCACCGGGTCGACGTCTATCGACCAGCGTACCTGGCGCCCGCTTGGCAGTTGCTCCAGCACCAGTAGCCAGGCGCTGATGAGGCGGTGCAGAGGGGCACGGGTACTGGCCTGCAGCAACAGTTGTGCGCGAAAGCGCCCCGCTCGGCGCTCCATGGGCGCCGGTACCGGGCCAAGCAGTTCGATGCCGGGCAGGCGCTGCTGCGCCATCAGGCGCTCGGCCGCTGTGCAGGCTTCATCCAGAAACGCCTCGGCCTGCCCCGGCTTGTGCGCTTCGGCGCGCAACAGGGCCAAGTGCGAAAAGGGCGGCAAACCGGCGGCGCGGCGTTCGTCGAGCGCCTGTTTGGCGAAGGCAAAATAGCCCTGCTCGGTCAGTTGAACCAGTAAAGGGTGGTCAGCCAAGTGCGTCTGGATGATGACCTTGCCGGGCTCTTCCGCCCGTCCTGCACGGCCAGCGACCTGTACGATCAATTGGGCCATGCGTTCACTGGCGCGGAAGTCCCCGGAAAACAGACCGCCATCGGCATCGAGAATGGCAACCAGCGTTACCCGGGGGAAGTGATGCCCTTTGGCGAGCATCTGCGTGCCGACCAACAGGCTTGGCTGGCCGCGTTGAATGGTTGTGAACAGTTGGTGCATCGCGTCCTTGCGCGAGGTGCTGTCGCGGTCCACGCGCAGCACGGGATAATCCGGGAACAACACCTTCAGGCGCTCTTCGGCGCGCTCGGTGCCGGCCCCGACAGGGCGCAGGTCCACGTGCTTGCATTGTGGGCAGTGATGCGGCAACCGCTCGTCGTAGCCGCAGTGGTGGCAGCGCAGCACGCCGGAGCGCTGGTGAACCGTCATGCGCGCATCGCACCGCGGGCATTCGGACAGCCAGCCGCAGTCGTGGCATAGCAGGGTAGGCGCGAAGCCACGGCGATTGAGGAACACCAGTACCTGTTGTCCCGCCTCTAGGGTCTGGCCAATGGCCTGCTGCAGGGGGCCGCTGATGCCGCTGTCCAGCGGCAGGCTTTTCACGTCCAGGCGCAACATGCGTGGTGCACGCGCACCGCCTGCGCGCTGGGTCATGTGCAGCAGGCGGTAGCGGCCGCTCACGGCGTTGTGCAGGGTTTCCAGGGAGGGCGTGGCCGAGCCAAGCACGATCGGCACGTTCTCCTGATGCGCGCGCACCAGCGCCAGATCCCTGGCGTGGTAGCGCAGGCCCTCCTGCTGCTTATAAGAGCCGTCGTGTTCCTCGTCGATGATGATCAGGCCCGGGTTCTTCATGGGCGTGAACAAGGCCGAGCGTGTGCCGATGATGATGTCTGCCTCGCCGTCACGCGCCGCCAGCCAGGCATCGAGGCGCTCACGGTCGCTGACGTTCGAGTGCACGAGGGCAATGCGGGCGTTGAAGCGCTGCTCGAAACGCGCCAGTGTCTGCGGCCCCAGGTTGATCTCCGGGATCAATACCAGGGCTTGCTTGCCTGCTTCGAGCGTTTCACGAATCAGTTGCAGGTAAACCTCGGTCTTGCCGCTTCCTGTGACGCCCGCCAGCAGAAAAGCGCCGAACTGCCCGAAACCGCCGAGCACGGCATCGAAGGCATCACGCTGTTCTTCGTTCAGGGGCAATTCCGACTGCGCCAGCCAATGCTCACGCCGTTCGGCCGGGCGCTGACGGCGTATTTCTACGCACACCAGCTCTTTGGCCAACAGCAGGTCAAGGCTGTCCTTGTTGAGGTTGAGCTTCGACAGCACGCTGTGGGCCACCCCATGCGGGTGCTGAGCCAGGGTCTTGAGCGCATCGCGTTGGCGAGGTGCACGCGCGATGCGCGGGTCTTCAAGGCGAGCGCCCGGCGCTGCGTGCCAGAAACGTTCCTGGCGCATCTCGGCAGGTTCACCCTGACGCAGCAGGGTAGGAAGCGCCCAGCTCAAGGTGTCACCCAAGCTGTGCTGGTAGTACTGGGCGGTCCACAGGCACAGCTTGAACAGCGAGGCTGGAATGGGCGATACCGGGTCGAGCAGGGCGCTTGCTGGCTTGAGTTTGTCAGCCGGCACCTCGCTTTCGGCACACACTTCTACCAGGACACCGATCATCTCGCGCCGCCCGAACGGCACGCGCAGGCGCATGCCAGGCATCCATGTCTGGTTCGCCATGCCGACCGGCGCCTTGTAGTCGAACAGGCGGCGCAGCGGGGAGGGCAGGGCAAGGCGCAGGATGACGTCGGGCACGCTAAAGGTCTCGGGGGGCGTTTCAGAACTGGCGAGCCTAGCAGACGACGGTCGGTACAAGCGACAACTTGCGCTGGCGCCATGCTCTGGTATTATTTGCCGCCTAATTACGTGCGGTATTCAACAATTGGTGTTGGGTGGCGGCACGCAGCTCGAGGAAGTGACCATGAAAGCTGATATCCATCCGAACTACGAAGCAGTTGCTGTCACCTGCAGCTGCGGCAACAAATTCGAAACCCGTTCGACCCTGGGCGATACCCTGTCGATCGACGTATGCAACCTGTGCCACCCTTTCTACACCGGTAAGCAGAAAGTCCTGGACACCGGCGGCCGCGTACAGAAGTTCGCCGATCGCTTCGGCATGTTCGGTGCCAAGAAAGGCTGATGTGCGTGGCGAACCCTTCGGGTTTCGCAGCGTTGCAGAGAAAAGCGCCCCTTGTGGGCGCTTTTTTTATGCTCGTTTGCTGGGCATCCCAGGCGCTGGCTTTCTGCCCGCCCCCGGCACGTGCGCAATGGGTCGCCGTACGGCATGTGGTCGATGGCGACACCGTGCGCTTGGTCGATGGCCGCAGTGTGCGTCTGATCGGGATCAATGCCCCCGAAATCGGCCGCAAGGGGCAAGCGGATGAACCTTTCGCCCAGGCTGCCCGAAAACGCTTGCAAGCATTGATCAAGGCCAGTGACGGGCGCGTTGGCTTGGTACGCGGTAAGGAAGCCAAAGACCGGTACGGTCGCACGCTGGCCCACCTGTACAGCCGTGAGGGGCATAACGTTGAGGCGCAGCTGCTCAGCGAAGGCCTTGCATACCGTATCGCCTTCGCACCCAATACTGAGCTCAGCCGCTGCCAGCAAAGTGCCGAGTCAGTTGCGCGTCAGGCGGCTGTCGGTGTGTGGAAGCGCTCACCGGTGGTGCCCGCCCATGCAGTGCGCAAGCCAGGTTTTGCGCTGGTGTCAGGCCGCGTCACCGCCATCGAACGGAGCCGCGCGGGCATTCGAGTGACCCTCGACAGCGCCGTGACGCTTCATATACCCGCTCGTCTGCGCCGTGCATTCCCCACAGGTTTCTTCGATAACCTCAAGGGGCAAAAGGTCGAGGCCAGGGGTTGGATTCGCAGTGCATCACGTAAGGCTTCCTACACGTCGGGTCAGCGACGCTGGCAGCTGACCCTCACAGACGTCAGCATGCTCGACCGTGTGCAGAGATAAAAGATGTAGACATTTCTACAGCAGATTGTACACACTGAAGCCTGCATGCCCCGTGGGTTGTAGCATAAAGTCTTAGGCTAGAGGCCTTGACACGAGTGACCGGCCAGTCTTGTGACGGCTGGACTCTTTGCGTATCCTCGGCGGTCCGTCAGAACAGCCAATAGCGGAATGCCCAACATGTCAGACCTGAAAACCGCCGCTCTCGAATATCACGCTCACCCTCGTCCAGGGAAACTGAGCGTCGAGCTCTCCAAGCCCACCGCCACCGCCCGCGACCTCGCCTTGGCTTACAGCCCAGGTGTGGCAGAGCCTGTGCGCGAGATCGGTCGTGATCCGGAGCTGGCCTACAAGTACACCGGCAAAGGCAACCTGGTTGCCGTGATTTCCGATGGTACTGCCATTCTCGGTCTTGGCGATCTGGGTCCGCTGGCGTCCAAGCCTGTCATGGAAGGCAAGGGTGTTCTGTTCAAGCGTTTCGCCGGTATCGACGTGTTCGACATCGAAGTCGAGTCCGAGAGCCCGCAGGCGTTCATCGATACCGTACGCCGCATTTCGATCACCTTCGGTGGCATCAACCTTGAAGACATCAAGGCGCCAGAGTGCTTCGAGATCGAACGCACCCTGATCGAGCAGTGCGACATTCCGGTCTTCCACGATGACCAGCACGGCACCGCCATCGTTACGGCCGCCGGCATGATCAACGCCTTGGAAATCGCCGGCAAGACCCTCGAAGACGCCAAGATCGTCTGCCTGGGCGCTGGTGCAGCGGCCATTTCCTGCATGAAGCTGCTGGTCAGCATGGGTGCCAAGGTCGAGAACATCTTCATGATCGACCGCAGCGGCGTTATCCACGCTGGCCGTGACGACCTGAACCAGTACAAGGCGCAGTTCGCGCACGCGACCGACAAACGTACCCTGGCCGATGCCCTCGAGGGTGCTGACGTGTTCGTGGGACTGTCCGGTCCGAACCTGTTGAGCGCTGAAGGCCTGAAGTCGATGGCCGCCAACCCGATCGTGTTCGCCTGCTCGAACCCCGATCCCGAGATCGCCCCTGAGTTGGCCCATGCCACGCGCGACGACGTGATCATGGCCACTGGTCGTTCCGACTATCCGAACCAGGTCAACAACGTACTGGGCTTCCCGTTCATCTTCCGCGGCGCGCTGGACGTTCGAGCCAAGCGTATCAACGAAGAAATGAAGATCGCCGCTGCCATCGCCCTGAAAGACCTGGCCAAGCAGCCGGTTCCCAAGGAAGTATGCGAAGCCTACGGTGTGGACGGTCTGGAATTCGGCCGTGAGTACATCATTCCCAAGCCACTGGATGCACGCCTGATCACTGTCGTCTCCGACGCCGTGGCCAAGGCTGCCATCGAGTCGGGCGTCGCTACGCTGCCGTATCCGAAGCATTACCCGCTCAAGAACGTTGACGACGTGTTCAACGGCTGATCGTTGTTCTGCACTGACTAACCCGGCTGTCATGGCCTGATGCTGTTTACGTAGGGCCGCGAAGCGGCCCCAACGATATCAAGACAGCATCAAGCCATGACTGCCGGGTTTTTTCATGGCTGGACAAACGAAGGGTTCGCGGAAAATCGCCGGCATCGCGCCGTAATGCCAGGGCCGCGTTGCAGCCCTGTCAGGGTGCCGGTTGGATATCAGAAGAGATCCATGGGCGTTGTTTCATCGGCTGGAAGCGGGCTACCCGGTGCAGTCCCGTTACCCAGTTCATCCACCGAGGGTGGAGAGTCCTCCGCCTTGAACAGCTCGAAATAGGCATTGGGCGTACTTGCCGAGGCAGCACGGCCACTGACCGGATCGACCCGCAGGCTCAGGATGCCTTCAGGCTGCGCAGGCGGGTGCTCCGGCCGGCCTTGCAAGGCAGGGCCCATGAAGCCCATCCAGATCGGCAGTGCGGCAGTGCCACCGTATTCCCGACGACCCAGGGTTTCGGGCTGATCGAAACCAACCCATACCGTGGTCACGTAGTCGGCGTTGTAGCCAGAGAACCAGGCATCCTTGGATTCGTTGGTGGTACCGGTCTTGCCTGCCAGGTCGGTGCGTCCCAGTGCCAGCGCTCGGCGGCCCGTACCGCGTTTGATGACGTCCTGCAGCATGCTGGTGAGGATGTAGGTGGTACGGCCGTCGATAATGCGCTCGGCCACTGCCGGGGCTTGGGGTGCGGGTGTCTGATCGAACGAGCCGGCGGGCTCACCAGGAACCTGCCCAGTGCTGATGGGCTGCTCGGGAGCGGCCAGCCCGGCGTTGTCTTCCGAACCCTGGGGAACGCGTGGCGGGTTGGCCGTGAACAGCGTCTCGCCATTGCGGCTCTCGATACGGTCGATGAGGTAGGGCGAGATTTTGTAGCCGCCATTGGCGAACGTACTCCAGCCGGTGGCGATTTCCATCGGCGTCAGGGTGGCGGTACCCAGTGCCAGCGATAGGTTACGGGGCAGGTCCTGCTTGTTGAAACCGAACTTGGCGATGTAGTCGATGGTGCGGTCGATGCCCATGGCCTGCAGCAGCCGGATCGAAACCAGGTTACGTGACTTGTACAGGGCTTCGCGCATGCGAATCGGGCCGAGGAACGTATTGGTGTCGTTCTTGGGGCGCCAGACCTTGTCCACCGACTCGTCGACGAACACGATCGGCGCGTCGTTGACCAGGCTGGAAGCGGTGTAGCCGCTGTCGAGCGCTGCGCTGTAGATGAAGGGCTTGAAACTCGAACCAGGCTGGCGCTTGGCCTGCATGGCACGGTTATAGTTGCTCTGCTCGAACGAGAAGCCGCCGACCAGTGCACGGATGGCGCCGCTGGTCGGGTCCAGGGTGACGAGTGCGCTCTGTGCACTAGGCACCTGGCTGAATTTCAATGACCCGTCATCCAGGCGTTGCAGGCGCACCAGGTCGCCCACTTGGGCAACGTCTGCCGGCGACTGAGGCGCACGGCCCTGGGCATTGGTGTTGATGAACGGACGTGCCCACTTCATGGTGTCCCAGGCCACGGTCTGTTCCTTGCCGTTGCGGGTCAGCACCTGAAGGCCGGTCTTCTCGACGCGGGTAACGATGGCCGGTTCCAGTCCACCCAGTGTGCGCTGCCTGGCCAGTTCGTGGGTCCAGGCCGCCACGGTGCGCCCAGGGAATCGGGCCTCGGGGCCGCGGTAGCCATGGCGCTGATCGTAGTCGGTCAACCCCTTGAGCACCGCCTTGTTGGCGATTTCCTGGGTGTCGCTGGGTACAGTGGTGGTCACGCGCAAGCCTTCGGTATAGGCGTCGCTGCCGTAGCGGCCGACCATCTCGGCGCGGGCCATTTCGGCGACGAAGGGCGCATTCACCTCCGGCGTGGGCACGTGATAGCGGGCGTTCAGCGGTTCGGCCAGGGCGGCCTGGTAGCTTGCCTCGTCGATCTTGCCGAGCTTGTACATGCGGCCCAGGATCCAGTCACGGCGCTCCTTGGCGCGGACCGGGTTGGCCAGCGGGTTGAAGCGTGACGGCGCCTTGGGCAGGCCCGCGATCATCGCCATCTGCGCCAGGCTCACGTCACGGATCGACTTGCCGTAGTAAACCTGGGCGGCGGCATCGATGCCGTACGCGCGGTTGCCCAGGTAGATCTTGTTCACGTACAGCTCGAGAATTTCGTCCTTGGTCAGCTCGCGCTCGATCTGCAGTGCCAGCAGAATCTCGTTGGTCTTGCGCGAGAAACTGCGTTCGCTGGTCAGGAAGAAGTTCTTCGCCACCTGCATGGTGATAGTGCTGCCACCGGTCTGGATATGGCCGGTCTTGACCAGCTGTGTGGCCGCGCGCATCAGGCTGCTGGGGTCGACGCCATAGTGGTTGAGGAAATTGTCGTCCTCGGCGGACAGAAGTGCCTGAATGAACTGTGGCGGAATCTCCGAGAAGCGGATCGGGGAACGGCGCATTTCGCCAAATTCGGCGATCAGCTTACCGTCGCTGCTGAACACCTTGAGGGGGATCTGCAACTGGATGCTTCTGAGCGAATCGACCGAAGGCAGGTTGGGGCTAAGATACAGAAACGCACCGCTCACACCGAGTACGAGCGCGCAGATGGCTGCGACGGAAGACCACCAGAAGAACTTAAGCAGACGTATCAAGGCTTTTCGGTGTCCAGGTTGTGAATGGATTGCACGCAGGCCCGGCGGGCCGGAAAACGCCGGGCATTATAAGCATTTTTCGCCACGCCGGGGTTACCGCCCGGGCTGCTCGTCGTCTGGCGGCGGCCGGATTCAGGGAACGCCCCAGGGGGTATCGAGCGCAGGGAGGCCGCGATGCTTGGACGCTTTAGCAGGGATGCCGGTTCATTTACAGGGATTGAAATCGTCGAGAATGCGGTGCGGGTGGTTCAGTTGCGCAAACGCAAGCGGGGCTTTGAGGTGCTGTGCCAGACACAGGAATCCTACCGACAGCCAGCGGCCACCACCTGGATGGCCCAGCCAGCACATGCCGCAGCTGCGCTGCGGCGCGCCTTCGAACGTCACGGTCTACGCCAGCATCGAGTGGCCATGGCGCTGCCAGCCGACCAGGTGATCTGCAAGCCGACCTGCCTGCCGCTTCAGGCTTGTGAGGAACAGATCGAAGCGCAATTGCTCGCCGAAGCCGAGCGGCTACTGCCTTTTGCACTGGATGACCTGGCCATGGATTTTCATGTACTGGGCCCCAGCCTTGATGAGCCCAACAGTATCGACGTGATGGTGGCGGCTTGCCGGCAAAGCACGCTGGCACTGGTGCAATCGATGGTGACGCAAGCGGGGCTACAACTCGAGGCCGTGGAGGTCGACACGGTCGCCCTTACCCGCCTGTTACCGTCTGCATTTTCGGATCAGGCAGCCTTGTTGCGGATTGATCGGCAAAACATCGTGCTGCATCGCTGGCAACCCAAAGGCGTCTGCCAGCGATGGGAGTGGACGGCGACTGAACCCATGCGGTCGGGTGAGTTGTCAGAGCAGGTTGCTGCGGCGCTCGTGTCGCAGGGCCTGCCGGCCGACCTGTGGGTGTCAAGCGGCGACTGCATGACCCATCGGCACCTGCAAGCGATGAGCGAAAGGCTCAACGTACATTGCCGGCCGTTACCTGCACCCGGCGGGCTCGAATGTCTCGGCGGCCCCATGCTGCTTGCCAGCACGCTGGCGGCAGGAGGGTTGCGGGCATGATCCGGTTCAACCTGCTTCCTTGGCGCGAGCGGCAGCGGCAAGCGGCCATTCGGCGCTTTCGCAACCAGCTATTGGCAAGCGCATTGGCGGCCCTGTGCGCCGTGACGACGGTCGATCAGTTGGCGCGTCAACGGGCCCACTTGCAGGCGGCCGATAACAAGCAGCGAGCGGCTGAATTGACGGCCCTGGGTGAGCCGGCAGCGTCTAGGGCACAGCTGCAGGACCAGCACGCCACGTCGTCGAGCCAGCTTTCCCGGTTTGAGACGCTGCGCGCTGAGCAGCGCATTCTGGAGGGGTTGTTCACGGACCTTGAGCGCGCCCTGCCAACCACTGTGCAGTTGTTGGGCCTGCAATTTGAAGACAGACACTTGCAGATAACGGGCCTGGCTCCCTCTGGCGCCGTGATCGCCCAATTCATGCGGGACCTGGATCGCTCGGGCATGTTGATCGACCTGCAACTTAAGCAGATCAAAAGCCTGCCCCGTGCCGATCAGTTCCTGCTGACGGCACGCGTCGCTGCGTCCTGGTCATGAAACTGCAGACGGTCTTTGAGCGAGCGGCGGCGTTCGGGCAGTCCGCGCGGGCCAAGAGCCTGGCGCCGGTGCTGCTTGCCTGTTGCCTGTTCATCTTGGGCTGCGCAATACGCCTGCCCGCGGCACTGCAGCAAATGGACCGGGAGCAGGCCAGGGCCCAGGCGCTGGATGAGCGGCAATCGGCCTTGAATGCAGAGCGCGCGGGGCTCGACAGTCTGCGCGCCGCGGTGGCTGAGGCCGAGCAACGCCTGCAGGTGGCCCTGTGGAGCATGGCCGCCGGCCAGGACATGAGCGACCTGGTGGATCACATCGCGGCGTTGGGCCGCGCCCACGGCTTGCTCATCGAGCTGCTGCGGGTGCAAGAGGCGCAAACCCACGGTGATTACCAACAGGTGCCGCTGGAACTGCGGGTCAAAGGCGAGTATGCCGGCGTGCGGCAATGGTTGTTCGAGTGGCTTGGCCAGGCTCGGCTGCTGCGCACTGGCGACATGAGCCTGGAACCTGTCACCGGGCAGCCTGGCATGGTGCAACTGCGGCTGCAGGTCGATGCCTTCCAGGCAACCGTCCCAACGCTGCCGGCACAGGCATTGGCCCAGCTGCCGGCACGCATGCCCGTGGCGGCACCGCACGTCGACCCATTCAGGCCGCAGCAGGACCAACTGCCTGATCGCGGGCTGGCAAGCGTGCCGCTGTCGCAGGTGCGCATGGTTGGCAGTCTGTCGCGGGCGCAGGCTCACGAAGCGCTGTTGATGGCAGCCGGTAGGGTTCATCGGGTAAGCCTGGGTGACCGGGTCGGGCGCGATCAAGGGGTCGTTGCGCATATCGATCCGGGTCAGGTGGAAATTCGCGAACACTGGTTCATGGACGGTGCATGGCACGAGCGCGTTGCGTTTATCTCTATGGCAACACCTGCGGGCAAGGAGGCCCTGATCCTGGATGAGCAAGACATGGAAATGGCTACTCGCAACCCTGCTGTTGCCGTTGACGGCAATGGCCGCCCCCTACCAGGGTGAACGGCTGTCACTGAATTTTCAGGATGTCGAGGTACGCGCCGTGCTGCAGGTGCTTGCCGACCATGCCGGTATCAACCTGGTCGCCAGCGACGACGTCCAAGGGAGCGTCACCTTGCGGCTGGAAGATGTCCCCTGGGATCAAGCGATCGACCTGGTATTGCGCAGCAAGGGCCTGGGTCGACGCCAGGAAGGCAATGTACTGCTGATCGCACCGCTTTCGACCCTGAACGCGCAGTCGTTCGAGGGCACCGCAAATTCACTCGACGTGCAACAACAGCCCATGCGTCGAGAACTGATGCGTATCCACTATGTCAAGGCCGCAGATTTGTCCGAGCTGTTGTTGGCGAGCCTGTCTGAGGACGGCATCCTTGCCGGCAGGGGCAGCCTGGGTGTGGATGAGCGTACCAACACGCTGGTTGTCCACCAGCCGGCGAATCGACTTGCCGAGATTCGGCAACTGATCGCCCAGTTGGATGTGCCCGTGCGTCAGGTCGCGATCGAAGCCCGTATCGTGGAGG
This sequence comes from Pseudomonas sp. DE0157, assembly GCF_007678615.1. Classification (NCBI taxonomy): domain Bacteria; kingdom Pseudomonadati; phylum Pseudomonadota; class Gammaproteobacteria; order Pseudomonadales; family Pseudomonadaceae; genus Pseudomonas; species Pseudomonas sp. DE0157. Next base: position 185,889 of record NZ_VEJN01000002.1, on the reverse strand, counting down.
CCAATGTCGACTACCAGAAAGGCCTGGGGGTGCGATGGGGCGGCGACCTGTACAGCAACGAACTAAGACCGGGCAAGGACCTGTTTGTAGACCTGGGCGTCGAGCGGGGCGGCAGCAGCCTTGGCGTTGGTCTGTTGCGCGGCGACGTGCTCCTTGATCTTGAACTCAGCGCCATGGAAAAGAGCGGTGAGGGGGAGATCATCTCGCAGCCCAAGGTAGTGACCGCTGACAAGGAGACGGCGCGGATACTCAAAGGTACCGAGGTGCCTTACCAGCAGTCCAACAAGAACGGCGCGACGACTGTGTCGTTTCGCGAGGCTTCGCTTTCACTGGAAGTAACGCCGCAGATCACGCCCGATGACAGTGTCGTCATGACCGTGAGAGTGACCAAGGACGAACCTGACTATGTCAATGCCCTGAATGACGTCCCGCCCATTCGCAAGAACGAGGTCAATGCCAAGGTCAGGGTCGAGAACGGACAGACGATCGTGATCGGAGGCGTCTACTCGACCACGCAAAACAATGTGGTGGACAAGGTGCCATTTCTTGGCGATCTGCCGTATGTTGGACGGCTGTTTCGACGCGATGTACTACAAGAGAAAAAATCCGAGCTGCTGGTCTTCCTGACTCCGCGTATCATGAGTGACCAGACGATTGCTGTGAGTCGTTGATTCTGTGCGAAATTTGATACTTGTGGGGCCCATGGGTGCTGGTAAAAGCACCATCGGGCGCCTATTGGCCAAAGAGCTGCGCCTGCCATTCAGGGATTCCGACAAGGAAATCGAACTGAGGTGCGGTGCCAACATCCCGTGGATCTTCGACAAGGAAGGCGAGCCGGGTTTCCGTGACCGCGAGCAGGCCATGATCGCCGAGTTATGCAGCCTCGATGGCGTGGTCGTTGCCACAGGCGGCGGGGCTGTCATGCGCGAGGCCAATCGCCGCGTGCTGCACCAGGGCGGCCGGGTGATCTACCTGCATGCCTCGGTCGAGCAGCAGGTTGGCCGCACCGCTCGGGATCGCAACCGGCCATTGCTGCGTACCGCCAACCCGGAGGCGACCCTGCGCGCCTTGCTCGAAACCCGAGACCCGCTTTACCGTGAAATTGCCGATCTGGTGGTGCAAACCGACGAGCGGCCACCGCGGATGGTAGTGATCGACATTCTCGAGCGCCTGCAGCAGTTGCCGCCCCGTTAGCCCGGGACTATTCTCGGCCTCCTGCGCCAAGGCGAGGTTCAACGATACCGCGTGGCTTGCCTGCCAAAGGCGCCGTGCACCAGCTCATTGTGGGGATACATGCAGACACTGAAGGTCGACCTGGGCGAGCGCAGCTACCCGATCTACATTGGCGAAGGCCTGCTTGACCAGCCTGAGTGGCTGACGCCGCATATCGCGGGCCGTCAGGTTGCCATCGTTTCCAATGAAACTGTGGCGCCGCTCTATCTGGAACGTCTGAGCAAGACATTGGGGGCTTACAGCGTACTGCCGGTGGTACTGCCTGACGGTGAGGCCCACAAGAACTGGGAAACGTTGCAGCTGATCTTCGATGGCCTGCTGACGGCCCGCCACGATCGGCGCACCACTGTCGTGGCGCTCGGTGGCGGCGTGATCGGCGACATGGCCGGTTTTGCCGCAGCGTGCTACCAGCGCGGTGTGGATTTCATCCAGGTGCCCACCACCCTGCTGTCGCAGGTGGATTCGTCGGTCGGCGGCAAGACCGGCATCAATCACCCGCTGGGCAAGAACATGGTCGGCGCCTTCTACCAGCCAAACGCCGTGGTGATCGACACCACGACGCTCGGGACGTTGCCAGCGCGTGAGCTGTCTGCCGGGTTGGCCGAAGTCATCAAATACGGCTTGATCTGTGACAAGCCTTTCATGGCCTGGCTCGAAGAAAATATGCCGGCGCTGCGCAGTCTTGACCCAGTAGCGTTGACCGAAGCCATCCGTCGCTCGTGCGCGGCCAAGGCAGCCGTCGTAGGGGCTGACGAGCGCGAGTCGGGTGTTCGGGCCACGCTCAATCTTGGCCATACCTTCGGCCACGCCATCGAAACCCATATGGGCTATGGCGTCTGGCTGCATGGCGAAGCCGTGGCAGCAGGTACGGCCATGGCGCTGGAGATGTCCATGCGGCTGGGCTGGATCACTCAGGCCGAACGCGACCGCGGCATTGGCTTGCTGCTGGAAGCAGGCTTGCCGGTGGTGCCCCCACAGGAAATGACCCCGGCGCATTTCATGGAACACATGGCGGTCGACAAGAAGGTGCTGGACGGCCGTCTGCGCTTGGTGCTGCTGCGCCAGCTAGGCGAGGCCGTGGTCACCGACGACTATCCCAATGAGATTCTTCAGGCCACGCTGTCGGCGGATTACCGCGCGATCGTGGCCCAGCTTTGAGGTTGTGACAGCGCAATGACCAGTTTGCACGCCGATGAGGCCTTTCTCGACCATTACCAACTGAGTCACGACCCGTTCGCACCACGCGTACCGGGCTTCAAGTTCTTCCCCGCCCAGCGCAAGCCGGTCCTGGCACAGCTGCACCACCTGGCCCGCTACAGCCACCTGATGCTGGTGGTCACCGGGCCTCTGGGCAGCGGCAAGACCCTGCTGCGCCAGGCGCTGGCGGCCAGCACCAACAAGCAGTCGGTGCAGAGCGTCGTGGTGTCTGCCCGCAGTGCCGGCGACGCTGCCAGTATTCTCGGCCAGATCGCGCAATACCTGGATGTGGCCGAGCCGCAGGTACAGAGCATCCTGTCCAAGATGGTGCAACTGGCCCTGACTGGCCAGGAAGTGTATCTGCTGGTGGACGATGCGGAACAACTGGACGAGTCGGCACTCCAAGCGTTGCTGGAATTGGCGGCAGGCGTTCCCGAAGGGCGTCCGCATGTCTTCCTGTTCGGTGAGCCATCGCTGATTGCAGGGCTCGATGAGTTGAATATCGAGGAAGAACGCTTCCACATCATCGAACTTGCGCCGTACAGCGAGGAAGAAACCCGCGAATACCTCGAACAGCGCCTGGTGGGTGCCGGTCGGGGTATCGAGGTGTTCAGCCGGGAGCAGATCGCCGATATCCATGAAAATGCCGATGGGTGGCCTGGCACTATCAACCAGGTTGCCCGTGACACTCTGATCGAAGCCATGATCGCCAGCCGCACGACGGCAAAGCGACCAGCCATGGGGTTCAAGATGCCTAAAAAACACGTACTCGCGCTATCCGCCGTGGTCGTCGTCGCCGTGGCCGCGGCGGTGTTGATGCCCCGCAAGGGCGACAAGGCCCCTGAAGATGCACCCGCAGCCCAAGCCCAGTTGCCCCTTGGCGACGGCAATTCCAGCGCGGCAATCGAGTTCTCCGGCTCTTCCCAGCCCAAGCCCCTGCCGTTGGGCGGGCAGTCGCAACCGGTGATGCGTGAACCGTTGGCCCAGGCAGCAGGCATGGGCGAGGGCGAAGAAGGCAGCCCGGCGGGTGATACCGCGCTGCAACCGGGCAATCCGCCACCTACGGTCACCACCATCGCACCGCCACAGGGCGTGTCTGCAGGCCCAGCGCCGGCGCCTGCCCAGCCGATTACCTCCACGCCCAAGCCGGCGGTCACGCAACAGCCCAAGCAGACCACGCCGGCCAAGCCTGAGCCTGCACCTACCCAGGTGGCGGTGGCCAAGCCCGCGCCCAAGGCTGCCGAGAAACCTGCTGAAAAATCAGCGTCAGGTGGCAGCGGCAACAGCGCCTGGTACACCGGCCAGAAGCCGGGCAACTACGTGGTTCAGATTCTGGGGACCAGCTCCGAAGCGTCGGCCCAGGCCTTTGTGAAAGCCCAAGGTGGCGACTATCGCTACTTCCGCAAGTCCCTGCAGGGCAAGCCGCTGTACGTGGTCACCTACGGCAACTTCGCCAACCGCGATGCAGCGGTGGCCGCCATCAAGAACTTGCCAGCGAAGGTCCAGGCTGGTAAACCTTGGCCACGTACTGTCGCCAGCGTCCAACAAGAGCTGGCTTCGGCCCGCTGATACCTTCCGGGCAGCATCACCCCGCTGCCCTGTAGCCAAGCGAATTCTGGTTTTCGTCTAGCCTGCTGCGCCCAAGCGCGGCAGGCTTTTCTGTCCCGGGCTGTCGGCCACAAGCCACCCACGCAGCTCTGGCTGAATCGCTTCAGAGTCCAGTGAAGTCGCCACCTGGTTGGCGGCATCAATACATTCAAAAATGCGACATAAATTTTCAATGGTGAGACATGAAAATTTGTGAGTGTCGCTGTCGCTGTGCAACAATGGTTTTCCATGGCCACCGCAAAAAAGCTGGCGTTTGATCGGCGTGGATGGTAAGTGGTTGTTAAAAAAGAGATTTGCCTCCGTTGAGGGGTGAACCTGGTGAGAATGTGTCTATGAAAACAGGTCTGTACCATCCCGAAGAATTCAAGGACAACTGTGGTTTCGGCCTGATCGCCCATATGACGGGCGAGCCCAGCCACCACCTTCTGCAAACCGCCATGCAGGCGTTGACCTGCATGACGCACCGCGGCGGTATCAACGCCGACGGCAAGACCGGCGACGGTTGCGGGCTGTTGATGCAGAAGCCCGATCAGTTCCTGCGTGCCATGGCCCAGGAACATTTTGCCGTCGAACTGCCCAGGCAGTACGCCGTTGGCATGGTGTTCTTCAACCAGGACCCGATAAAGGCAGAAGCGGCTCGCGCCAACATGGACCGTGAAATCCGTGCGGCCGGCCTGCAGCTGGTGGGCTGGCGCAAGGTGCCGATCGACACCAGCGTGCTGGGCCGCCTGGCCCTGGAGCGCTTGCCGCAGATCGAGCAGGTGTTCATCGGTGGCGACGGCCTGAGCGATCAGGAACTGGCCATCAAGCTGTTCAGCGCCCGTCGCCGTTCGTCGGTAGCCAATGCCCATGACGCCGACCACTACATTTGCAGCTTCTCGCACAAGACCATCATCTACAAAGGCTTGATGATGCCGCGGGACCTGGCTGCGTTCTACCCGGACCTGAGCGACGAGCGCCTGCAAACCGCGATCTGCGTGTTCCACCAGCGCTTCTCCACCAACACCCTGCCGAAGTGGCCACTGGCGCAGCCCTTCCGCTTCCTCGCCCATAACGGCGAGATCAATACCATCACGGGTAACCGCAACTGGGCCATGGCTCGGCGTACCAAATTCGCCAATGACCAGATCCCCGATCTTGAAGAGCTTGGCCCGCTGGTCAATCGCGTCGGCTCAGACTCCTCGAGCATGGACAACATGCTCGAACTGATGGTGACCGGCGGGATTGACCTGTTCCGTGGCGTGCGCATGCTGGTGCCGCCAGCCTGGCAGAACGTCGAGACCATGGACGCCGACCTGCGCGCCTTCTATGAATACAACTCCATGCACATGGAGCCATGGGACGGCCCGGCCGGCATCGTGATGACCGAAGGCCGCCACGCGGTATGCCTGCTCGATCGCAATGGGCTGCGCCCGGCGCGCTGGGTCACCACCACCAACGGCTACATCACCATTGCCTCGGAAATCGGGGTGTGGGGCTATCAGCCTGATGAAGTACTGGCCAAGGGCCGCGTCGGGCCTGGGCAGATCCTGGCGGTGGACACCGAGACCGGGCAGATCCTCGACACCGATGCCATCGATGACCGTCTCAAGTCTCGCCACCCGTACAAGCGCTGGCTGCGTCAGCACGCCACGCGGATCCAGGCGACTCTGACCGACGACCAGGGTGTGGCCAGCTACGACGCTGACCAGCTCAAGCAGTACATGAAGATGTTCCAGGTTACCTTCGAGGAACGTGACCAGGTGCTGCGCCCCTTGGGTGAACAGGGCCAGGAGGCGGTCGGTTCGATGGGTGACGACACGCCGATGGCCGTGCTGTCGCAGCGCGTGCGCTCGCCGTACGATTTCTTCCGCCAGCAGTTCGCCCAGGTCACCAACCCGCCGATCGACCCGCTGCGTGAAGCGATCGTGATGTCGCTGGAGATCTGCCTGGGCGCCGAGCGCAACATTTTCCAGGAGTCGCCGGAGCATGCCTCACGCGTCATCCTGAGCTCGCCCGTCATTTCGCCGGCCAAGTGGCGCTCGCTGATGAATCTGGAGCGTGACGGCTTCGAGCGTCAGTTGATCGATCTGAACTACGAAGAGGCCGTCGGGCTGGAAGCGGCTATCCGCAACATCGCCGACCAGGCCGAAGAGGCCGTGCGCGCGGGCAAGACGCAACTGGTGCTCAGCGACCGCCACATCGCACCCGGCAAGCTGCCGGTGCATGCTTCGCTGGCCGTAGGTGCAGTGCATCACCGCTTGACCGAGCAAGGCCTGCGTTGCGACAGCAACATCCTGGTGGAAACCGCCACCGCCCGCGACCCGCACCACTTCGCCGTGCTGCTGGGCTTCGGGGCCTCGGCTGTGTACCCGTACCTGGCCTATGAAGTGCTGGCCGACCTGATCCGCACGGGCGAAGTGCTGGGCGATCTGGACGAGGTCTTCAAGTACTACCGCAAGGGCATCTCCAAAGGTCTGCTCAAGATCCTGTCGAAAATGGGCATCTCCACGGTCGCCTCCTACCGGGGCGCCCAGTTGTTCGAAGCCATTGGCCTTGCCGAAGAAGTGGTCGGGTTGAGCTTCAAGGGTGTGTCGAGCCGTATCAAGGGTGCGCGCTTCGTCGATCTGGAAAGTGACCAGAAGCTGTTGGCTGCCGAGGCCTGGAGCGTGCGCAAGCCGATTCAGCAGGGTGGCTTGCTGAAGTTCGTCCATGGCGGCGAATACCACGCCTATAACCCCGACGTGGTCAACACCCTGCAAGCCGCCGTGCAGCAGGGCGACTTCGCCAAGTTCAAGGAGTACACCACGCTGGTCGACCAGCGTCCGGTGTCGATGATTCGCGACCTGTTGAAGGTCAAGGTGGCCGACCAGCCGTTGCCGCTGGAGCAGATCGAGCCGCTCGACGCCATCCTCAAGCGCTTCGATTCTGCCGGTATCTCGCTGGGTGCGCTGTCTCCAGAGGCTCACGAAGCCTTGGCCGAGGCGATGAATCGCCTGGGCGCGCGTTCCAACTCCGGTGAAGGCGGAGAAGACCCAGCCCGCTACGGCACCCTCAAGAGTTCCAAGATCAAGCAGGTGGCGACCGGCCGCTTTGGCGTGACCCCTGAATACCTGGTCAATGCCGAAGTGTTGCAGATCAAGGTGGCCCAGGGCGCCAAACCCGGCGAGGGCGGCCAGCTGCCCGGCGGCAAGGTCAACGGCCTGATCGCCAAGCTGCGCTATGCCGTACCGGGCGTGACGCTGATCTCGCCCCCACCGCACCACGACATCTACTCGATCGAAGACCTGGCGCAGCTGATCTATGACCTCAAGCAGGTCAATCCGCAGGCGCTGGTTTCGGTCAAGCTGGTGGCCGAGGCGGGTGTCGGTACCATCGCCGCTGGCGTGGCCAAGGCCTATGCCGATCTCATCACCATCTCGGGCTACGACGGCGGCACGGGCGCATCGCCACTGACCTCGATCAAGTATGCGGGCGCGCCGTGGGAACTGGGCCTTGCCGAGACTCACCAGACACTGCGCGGCAACGATTTGCGCGGCAAGGTCCGGGTACAGACTGACGGCGGCCTCAAGACCGGCCTGGACGTCATCAAGGCTGCCATCCTGGGTGCCGAGAGCTTCGGCTTCGGCACCGCCCCAATGATCGCGCTGGGCTGCAAGTACCTGCGTATCTGCCACCTGAACAACTGCGCGACCGGCGTGGCGACCCAGAACGACAAGCTGCGCAAGGATCACTACATCGGCACGGTCGACATGGTCGTCAACTTCTTTACCTTCGTGGCTGAGGAAACCCGAGAGTGGCTGGCAAGGCTTGGCGTGCGCAGCCTTGGCGAGCTGATCGGGCGCACCGACCTGCTCGAGGTGCTGCCGGGCGACACCGAGCGCCAGCACCACCTGGACCTGACCCCGCTGTTGGGCAGCTCGCACATTGCGGCCGACAAGCCGCAGTTTTGTGAAGTGGACAGCAACCCACCCTTCGACAAGGGCGAGCTTGCCGAGAAGATGGTCGAAATGGCCATGCCCGCTGTGCGTGACCAGGCCGGTGGCGAGTTCGCGCTCGACATCTGCAACTGCGACCGTTCCATCGGTGCGCGTGTCTCCGGTGAAATCGCCCGGTTGTACGGCAACCAGGGCATGGCCGGTGCGCCGATCACGTTCCGTTTCAAAGGCACTGCAGGCCAGAGCTTCGGCGTCTGGAACGCAGGCGGCCTGAACCTGTACCTTGAGGGTGACGCCAACGACTACGTCGGCAAGGGCATGACCGGTGGCAAGGTCACCATCGTGCCGCCGGCCGGCAGCCCGTTCGAAACCCAGCACAGCGCAATCGTCGGCAACACCTGCCTGTACGGCGCCACCGGTGGCAGGTTGTTCGCTGCCGGTACGGCGGGCGAGCGCTTTGCTGTACGCAACTCTGGTGCCCACGCCGTGGTAGAGGGCACTGGTGATCACTGCTGTGAGTACATGACCGGCGGCTTCGTCTGTGTTCTGGGCAAGACCGGTTACAACTTCGGCTCTGGCATGACGGGCGGTTTCGCCTACGTGCTCGACATGGACAACAGCTTCGTCGACAAGCTCAACCACGAACTGGTGGAAATCCAGCGCATCAGTGGTGAAGCGATGGAGGCTTACCGCAGTCACCTGGCGCGGGTTCTTGCCGAGTATGTGGATGAAACCGGCAGTGAGTGGGGGCGTGAGCTCTCCGAAAACCTGGACGACTACGTACGACGTTTCTGGTTGGTCAAGCCCAAGGCCGCCAACCTCAAGCAACTGCTGTCCAGCACCCGCGCCAACCCGCAGTAAACAGCTGCACGTGACCAACCCTGGGCGCTCGAACCGAGCAGCCCAGGGTTTGCCCGGCTCAAGTGATCGTCTTGCGGCTTGCAGCGTGTAGCGTGCGGCTGCTGTTAAGAGGTTTTGAAAAATGGCTGAACGTCTGAACAACGACTTCCAGTTCATCGAAGTGGGCCGCAAGGACCCGAAGAAAAAATTGCTGCGCCAGCGCAAGAAAGAGTTCGTGGAAATCTACGAACCCTTCAAGCCGCAGCAGTCCGTGGAACAGGCGCACCGTTGCCTGGGCTGCGGTAACCCGTATTGCGAGTGGAAGTGCCCCGTGCACAACTTCATTCCCAACTGGTTGAAGCTGGTGTCCGAGGGCAACATCCTGGCGGCCGCCGAGCTGTCGCACCAGACCAACACCTTGCCCGAAGTCTGTGGGCGCGTATGCCCACAAGACCGTCTGTGCGAAGGTGCCTGCACCCTGAACGACGGTTTCGGCGCCGTGACCATCGGCTCGGTGGAAAAGTACATCACTGACACGGCCTTCGCCATGGGCTGGCGCCCGGACATGTCCAAGGTCAAACCAACCGGCAAGCGCGTGGCCATCATCGGTGCCGGCCCGGCTGGCCTGGGCTGCGCAGACGTACTGGTGCGCGCCGGCGTGACGCCCGTGGTGTTCGACAAGAACCCGGAAATCGGCGGCTTGCTGACCTTCGGCATCCCTGAGTTCAAGCTCGAGAAAAGCGTGCTCAGCAATCGCCGCGAAGTCTTCACCGGCATGGGTATCGAGTTCCGCCTCAACACCAACGTGGGCACGGACGTGACCATGGAGCAGTTGCTGGCTGAGTACGACGCAGTCTTCATGGGCATGGGCACCTATACCTACATGAAAGGCGGCTTCCCTGGCGAGGACCTGCCGGGGGTGCACGAGGCTCTGGATTTCCTGATCGCCAACGTCAACCGCAACCTGGGTTTCGAGAAGTCGCCTGAAGATTTCGTCGACATGAAGGGTAAGAAAGTCGTGGTCTTGGGTGGTGGTGACACGGCCATGGACTGCAACCGCACCTCGATTCGCCAGGGTGCCCAGTCGGTGACCTGTGCCTATCGCCGCGACGAAGCCAACATGCCGGGTTCGCGCAAGGAAGTGAAGAACGCCAAGGAAGAGGGGGTCAAGTTCCTCTACAACCGCCAGCCCATCGCCATTGTCGGTGAGGACAAGGTCGAGGGGGTGAAGGTGGTCGAGACGCGTCTGGGCGAGCCTGATGCGCGTGGGCGCCGCAGCCCGGAGCCGATCCCAGGCTCCGAAGAGATCCTGCCGGCCGATGCGGTGGTGATCGCGTTCGGCTTCCGCCCCAGCCCTGCCCCCTGGTTCGAGCAGCACGATATCCAGCTCGACAGCCAGGGCCGTGTGGTGGCGCCGGAGAAGAGCAGGTTCAAGCATCAGACCAGCAACCCGAAAGTGTTCGCCGGTGGCGACATGGTGCGCGGGTCGGACCTGGTCGTGACCGCGATCTTCGAAGGGCGCACCGCAGCCGAAGGCATCCTGGACTACCTGGAGGTCTAAGCGCGCTCTGGCAGGTCACGTGGGGTCGCTGGGCGGCCTCACTTGCCAGGGACAAGCGCCAGACCTGCCCGGGAATGCTTGACCTGAAGCACGCAAAAAACAAAACGCATGGCCCCGACCGTGCCTTTTGTGTCGGTGTCTGAGAAAATGCCCCCACTATTTTTCCGGATGCCGACATGACTGCCCTGAAGAACGACCGTTTCCTGCGTGCTCTGCTCAAGCAACCCGTTGACGTGACCCCGGTCTGGATGATGCGCCAGGCCGGCCGCTATCTTCCGGAGTACCGCGCCAGCCGCGCCAAGGCCGGCGACTTCATGAGCCTGTGCAAGAACCCGCAGTTCGCCTGCGAAGTGACCCTGCAGCCGCTGGACCGTTACCCGCTGGATGCGGCGATCCTGTTCTCGGACATCCTCACCATCCCGGACGCCATGGGCCTTGGCCTGTATTTCGAAACCGGTGAAGGCCCGCGTTTCAGGAAGGTGGTCAGCACCCCGGCCGACATCGAGGCGCTGCCTGTTCCCGACGCGCAGAAAGACCTGGGCTATGTGATGGACGCGGTCAGTACCATCCGCCGCGAACTCAACGGCCGCGTGCCGCTGATCGGCTTCTCCGGCAGCCCCTGGACCCTGGCCACCTACATGGTCGAAGGCGGCTCCTCCAAGGATTTTCGCAAGACCAAGGCCATGGCCTATGACAATCCGCAGGCACTGCACCTGTTACTGGACAAACTGGCGCAGTCGGTGACCAGCTACCTCAATGGGCAGATCCTGGCCGGTGCCCAGGCCGTGCAGATCTTCGATACCTGGGGCGGCAACCTGTCGTCGGCGGCCTATCAGGAGTTCTCCCTGGCCTATATGCGCAAGATCGTCAGCGGCCTGATTCGCGAACACGACGGGCGCAAGGTGCCGGTGATCCTGTTCACCAAGAACGGCGGCCTGTGGCTGGAAAGCATTGCCGATGCCGGGGCCGATGCATTGGGGCTGGACTGGACCTGCGACATCGGCGATGCCCGTCGCCGGGTGGGTGACAAGGTCGCCTTGCAGGGCAACATGGACCCGACCGTCCTGTATGCCCGGCCGCAGGCCATTCGTGCGGAAGTGGCACGCATCCTGGCCAGCTACGGCCACGGCAGCGGCCATGTGTTCAACTTGGGCCACGGCATCACGCCGGAGGTCGATCCTGAACACGCGGGCGCTTTCATCAACGCCGTGCACGAGCTGTCGGCGCAGTATCACCTGTGAGCCGCTTGTGACAGCGCATGACGCTGCGTAGCCCGGCCGGGGCTGAGTGCAGCGAGATTGTCGCATTAAGTTTCAATTCAGCGGTGCTCGCTAGGCTGGTCCTACTCCAACAGAGATAGGACCCGCTCCCATGAAAGCACGCTACCTTGCCCTGATCCTTGCCCCCTTGTTCAGCACCGCTGCACTGGCGTCAGGCGGCTACACCGGCCCTGGTGCGCAGTCGATTGCCACCGTGGCCGCTGCCAGCGAGGCCGCGGACGATACGCCGGTGGTCTTGCAGGGCTACGTGACCCGCAAGCTCGACAACGATGATAAATACGAATTCAAGGACAGCACCGGCACCATTACGGTCGAGATCGACGACGAGGACCTGCCGCCCACACCCTTCAATGACAAGACCAAGGTCAAGCTCATCGGTGAAGTCGAAAAACACTTGATGAGCCGCGAGGTGGACGTGGACCGGGTCGAGATCATCAACTGATCCAGTGATCCTGTCGCAGGCAGGCTCGCGGCGGATCCACTGCGAGCCTGCCTGTGTTGCCGCGTTCCCCTGCCTTCAGGCGGCCTTCGGCGCCAAGGTGCTCAGGCGCAACGCCACCATCAGGGCCACCGCCAGCAAGCATCCAATGAACAGGCCGATGCCGTTCCAGCCCCAATGGTGCCAGAACACCCCGCCAGCCGTGCCAGCCACGCTTGAACCGGCGTAGTAACAGAACAGGTACAGCGAGGAGGCCTGCCCCTTGGCTGTGAGCGCTCGTCGCCCGATCCAGCTGCTGGCCACCGAGTGGGCCCCGAAGAAGCCGAAGGTGAAGACAAGCATGCCCAGGATGATCAGCGACAGCGGCTGGGTCAGGGTCATGAGCAAGCCGCCGCCCATGACCACGATGCTGGCCCAGAACACCTTGCGCCGTCCCAGCCTGTCAGCCAGAGCGCCCACCTGGGCCGAACTGTAGATGCCAGACAGGTAGACGACCGACAGCAAACCCACCAGGGCTTGATTCATGTGATAAGGCTCGGCCAGCAAGCGGTAGCCGATGTAGTTGAACAGCGTGACGAAGGCGCCCATGAGCAGGAAGGCTTCGAGAAACAGCCAGGGCAGGCCGGCGTCCTTGAAGTGCATGAGGAACCCGTTGACCAACGTGCGTGGGTTCAGGGTCTGGGGCTGGAAGTTGCGCGACTCGGGCAATGCCTTCCAGAACACGATGGCCGCCAGCAGTGCCAGGCTTCCCAAGGTGAGCAATGCCGCGTGCCAGCTGACGAAATCGATCAGCACGCCCGTGATCAGGCGCCCGCACATGCCGCCGATGGCATTGCCGCCGATGTACAGGCCCATGGCCAGGCCAATGTGCTGTGGGTGGATCTCTTCACTAAGGTAGGTCATGGCCACGGCCGCCAGCCCGCTCAACGACAACCCGACCAAGGCCCGAGTTGCCAGGACCAGTTCCCAGGTCGGCATCAGCGCGCTGGCTATCGTGGACAAGGCCGCGCAGCCCAGGGCCGCCACCATCACTGGCTTGCGGCCGATGCGGTCAGAGATCGGGCCCGTGACCAGCAGCCCAAGCGCCAGCATGCCAGTCGAGACCGAAAGCACCAGGCTGCTCTGTGCAGCGTTGATGCCGAATTCCTTCGACAGCAAGGGCATCATCGGTTGTACACAGTAGAGCAGGGCAAAGGTGGCGAAGCCGCCGCTGAACAGCGCCAGGACCGTTCTCATGAACGCCGGGGTGCCCTTTTCGATCCAGGCGTCGTGCGAGGTCACAGGCTCGGGTTCGGGTTGGGTCGATACGAGGGCTACAGCGGTTTTCACGGGCAAGTACCTCAGAGGCAGTGAAAAAATCATATAGCTGGCTAATAATTAGGTCCAATATATTGTTCGACCTAATTGAGACGTTTCACGACCTATGAGGTGGGTGATGGAGCTGCGCCACTTACGCTATTTCGTCGCGGTTGCCGAAGAGTTGCACTTCGGCCGGGCAGCCCAGCAACTGGGCATCTCGCAGCCTCCACTTAGCCAACAGATCCTTGCGCTCGAGCAGGAACTCGGTGCGCGGCTGTTCGAACGGACCAACCGCCGTGTCGAGCTCAGCGAGGCCGGGCGACTGTTTCTGGAAGAGGCTCGTCAGGTGTTGGCGCAGGTCGAAAAGGCCGCCGATGTCGCCCGCCGCGCACAGTTGGGCGAACTGGGTGAAATGAAGATCGGCTTCACATCCTCGGCCCCGTTCACATCGAAAATTCCCAAGGCGATTCATGCGTTCCGGCAGCGCTTCCCTGCCGTGCACCTGAACCTCATGGAAATGAGCAGCCGCGAAGTGGCGCAGGGCGTGTTCGACGAGTCCATCGAAGTGGGGCTGATGCGACCCATGCCGCTGGCCGACGGCCTGGTTGCGACCGAGCTGTTTCGTGAGCCCTTGGTGGCAGTGATCAACGCCTCCCATGCGCTGGCCAACGGCGCCGAGCAGGGTGTGCACCTAGCAGCGCTGGCCCACGAGCCTTTCGTTTTCTTTCCACGCAGCTACGGCAGTGGTTTGTACGCGCAGTTACTGGATCTGGCGCGCCAGGCGGGTTTCAGTCCCCATTTCGCGCAGGAAGCAGGGGAGGCCATGACCATCATCGGCCTGGTGTCGGCGGGGCTTGGGGTGTCGGTGCTGCCGGCGTCCTATCAGCGCATGCGCATCGAGGGCGTGGTGTACCGCACCTTGCTGGACGAGCAGGCCACCTCGGCGGTCTGGCTGGTACAGCGCCAGTGCCGCAGGTCGGCGATGGCCGAGGCGTTTGCCGAGCTGCTCACCGGGCAGGTTCAGGGATGAAGCCTGCCCGGTGAGCGGGGCGGGTCATCAGTTGACGCGGGCCAGGTCACCCTTGAGCGCAACACCGGCAATCACTGCACCGGCGTGGCATTCGTAGGTGGAAGCGTCCTTGCGCTCGTTGCGCTTGTAGTAGCTGGCGATGTTCGTCACGGCATTGGCGTTTGCCTTGCGAGCAGCGTCCTGCAAGGTCAGCAACGCGGATTGCAGGGCCCACTCACAGGCAGCCTCGTCACTCTTGTTGAACGCGTTGGTTTTCTTGTTGGTGACCGAGTTGGGGCTGATCACGGTGACCTTGCCGCGCGGCTTTACGCCGGCCAGGTAGAATTTGACCGAGCCATCGAGCTTCTTCTCGGCGAGCATCTGCTGCACCACCTTTTCGAACGGCAGGTACAGCGCCGTGTCGCGAGCCTGGCTCAGGCCGGGTAGGGCAGCGAGCAGCAGGGCGGTGGCGGCGGTCAGGGTTTTCAAGCGCATCGGGGTCTTCCTTGGTCAGTGGTTGGATGAGGCGTTGCTGCGTTGCAGAAGCTGATCGGCGGACAGTGCGTTGAGCTGGCGCACGATGCTGCGGTCCAGGTTGTAGACCCAGCGGTTATAGTTGCGGTGGATCTTGCCGTCGTCATAGCCCAGTTCGCGGCTATCGCGGTAATCGATGCGGAACTGGCTGGCGCTGTAGTGAATATCCACGGCGGCGTAGAAGGTATTGCGCACGGTGATGTCGGCCTGAATGACCGAGGCGCCCACCGAACGGGCCGTCCAGCCACGCTCGACGATGGCCTTGAGGATCGCCTGCTGGACCTGCTGCTGGGTGTAAGGGGTGGCAGCAGCCAGTTGTTCCGAGGGGTTGAGCACCGGCTTGGAGGTACAACCGGCAAGGCCGGCCAGTACCAGCCCTAGTGCAGCGGCGCGTAGCAGTGAGGACATTCCTTGCGCTCCTATTGAGGGTCAGGGCCAGCGGCGGAAGATCAGCGACGTGTTGACCCCGCCGAAGGCAAAATTGTTGTTCATCACGAACCCGTGGCTCATGTGGCGGAACTCACCACGCAGGTAGTCCAGTTCGCCGCAGCGAGGGTCTACCGCGTCCAGGTTCAGCGTGTGCACATAGCGGTCGCTGTTCATCATTTCGATGCTGAACCAGGACTCCAGCGCACCGCACGCCCCCAGGGTATGGCCCAGGAAGCTCTTCTGCGAACTGAGGGGCATGCGTGGGCCGAACAGGCTGCTGGTGGCCAGGGTTTCGGCGATGTCGCCTTGCTCGGTCGCGGTGCCATGGCCGTTCACATAGCCAATCGCCTCCGGTGCCAGGCCTGCGTCTTCGAGCGCCAGTTCCATGGCCCGGCGCATGGTCGACTGTTCGGGTCGGGTCGTGTGCTGGCCGTCGGCATTGCTGCCGAAACCGATGATCTCGGCATGAATCTTCGCGCCTCGCGCCCGTGCATGCTCAAGCTCTTCGAGCACCAGCATGCCTGCGCCTTCGCCGATCACCAGGCCATCCCTGCCGCAGTCGTAGGGGCGCGGGCTGAGGTGCGGCGTGTCGTTCTTGAGGCTGGTGGCATAGAGCGCGTCGAAGACCATGGCCTCGGTCGGGCACAGTTCTTCGGCACCGCCGGCCAGCATCATCGGCAGGCGCCCGTACTTGATGGCTTCATAGGCATAACCAATGCCTTGGCTGCCGCTGGTGCAGGCACTGGACGTGGGGATCAGGCGCCCGGTCAGGCCGAAGAAAATGCTGATGTTGGCGGCGGTCGTGTGCGGCATCATGCGCACATAGGAATTGGCGTTGAGCCCGTCGGCCACCGAGTTGAGCAGCATGTTGCCGAACGCCTTGATCTCGTCGGTACTGCCGGTGGATGAGCCGCAGGCAACGCCCATGCGGCCATCGCGAATGCTCGGGTCGCCGAGCAAGCCTGCATCGGCGAGGGCCTGTTCGGCAGCGCCAACGGCTAGGCGCGACACCCGGCCCATGCTGCGAAGCTGCTTGCGCGTCCAGTGCGCCGGGACCTTGAAATCATCGATGGGCCCGGCCAGGCGCGTGTTCATTTCCTCGAAGCGGTCCCACTCGTCCATGCGGCGGATACCACTGCGTTGGCTGGCGAAATGACCGGCAATGGTTGCCCAGTCGTTGCCCAGCGAGGTGATGCCGGCCATGCCGGTGACGACCACGCGGCGCATCAGCACAGCCCCCCGTTGACCGCCAGCACTTGGCGGGTGATGTAGCTGGCCTCCGGCGACATGAGGAAGTTGACGGCGCCTGCTACCTCTTCAGCGGTGCCCATGCGCCCGGCAGGGATCATCTTCATCAGTTCGTCCACCGGCACATGTTCGTCGAGCATGGCCGTGTCGATCAGCCCGGGCGCTACGCAGTTGACGGTGATACGCCGCTTGCCCAGTTCGATTGCCAGGGCCTTGGCCGCCCCGATCAGGCCCGCCTTCGAAGCGCTGTAGTTGACCTGCCCGCGGTTGCCGATGAGCCCTGAAACCGAGGTGATGCAGACGATGCGGCCCGGCGCGCGGCGGCGGATCATGGGCATGGTCAGTGGCTGCAGCACATTGTAGAAACCGTCCAGGTTGGTCCGCAGCACCTGGTCCCAATCCTCGTCGGTCAGCGCGGGGAAAGCGCCATCGCGGGTCAGGCCGGCATTGCACACCACGCCGTAGTAAGCACCGTGCGCCTCCACGTCGGCTTCGAGCGCCAAGCGGCAGGCGGCGCGTTCGCCGATGTCGAACTGCAATACGCGCGCCTGCTGCCCCAGAGCACGCACTTGATCGGCCACCACGTCGGCTTCGGACCGGCCGCTGCGGCAATGCAGTACCAGGTCGTAACCCGAACGTGCCAGGCGCAGGGCGATGGCACGGCCGATTCCACGGCTCGAACCGGTCACCAGGATGGTATCAGTCATGAAAGGGGCTCCTCAGGGCCCGCATCGGCCAGGTAGCTGGCCGCTTGCGGCGGGCGGTACACATTCAGTCGGGCGGTGGCGTGGATGCCGGGGCCGCGCAGGTGACATTCGAAAACGCCCATGCCGTTCTCGTCTTCGAGCGAGCGTTGGGCGTGGACATGCAATTGGGCGCCGGCCGGGAAAGACTCGACATCGCACGTGTACTTGCGGGCACCGAGCAAAAAAACCAGCTCGATGGCCTGGCCATTGCGTCGCGCCCGGCAACCGGCGTAGGCGGCGACGCTCTGGGCCATCAGCTCGATGCCGAACCGAGCCGGCAGGCTGCCATCGGCGCGATTGAACAGTGCGCCGGGCCGTACGGTGGTACGGGTGCTGATCTGCTCCTCGTCACAGTGCTCGATGTGATCGATCAGGATCATGTCGCCAGCATGGGGCAGCAGCTCGGCCAGGGGCCAGGTGATCATGCGATGTCTCCAAGAATCAGGCTGACGTTGTTGCCGCCGAAGGCGAACGAGTTGCTCATCAGTCGGCGTGGGCCATGGGCTGCCAGGCGCTGGCTGCCGTCGACCAGGGTCAGTTCAGGCAGGGCAGGGTCGGGCTGGCCGTCCCACAGGTGCGGCGGCAGCAAGCCCAACGGGTTCTGCCTGCTCAGGCTCAGCCAGCAGAACGCCGCCTCGAGCGCACCGGCAGCGCCCAGGGTATGGCCGCCGGGCGTGGTGGATGGCCGCTGTAGCAGCGCTGGTCATGGACACAACCTCGCCACATACTCGGTACCTCGTCCCTATCCGGAGCTCAGTCATGCGACGCGTGGTGTTCAATCAGAAAGGCGGGGTGGGCAAGTCCAGCATCGCCTGCAACTTGGCCGCGGTAAGTGCCCATGAAGGCTACCGAACCTTGCTGATCGACCTGGATGCACAGGCCAACTCGACCCAGTACCTCACTGGGCTGGTGGGCGAAGACATTCCCATGGGGATCGCCGATTTCTTCAAGCAAAGCCTGTCCGGCGGACCTGGAGCAAAGAAGAACAAGGTCGAAATCTACCAGACGCCATTCGACGACCTGCACGTGGTCACCGCCACCTCTGAGCTGGCCGACCTGCAACCCAAGCTCGAAGCCAAGCACAAGATCAACAAGCTGCGAAAACTGCTCGAAAACTTGAGTGAAGACTATGAGCGGATTTACATCGACACCCCGCCGGCTCTCAACTTCTACGCCGTCTCGGCGCTCATCGCAGCGGACCGTGTACTGATCCCGTTCGACTGCGACAGTTTCTCGCGCCAGGCCCTGTACGGGCTGCTGGCCGAGATCGAGGACATCAAGGAAGACCACAACGAACACCTGATCGTCGAGGGCATCGTGGTGAACCAGTTCCAGCCCCGTGCCAGCCTGCCGCAGCAGATGCTGGACGCGCTACTGGCCGAAGGCTTGCCGGTGCTGCCGGTGTATCTGGGCAGTTCGGTGAAGATGCGTGAGTCGCACCACGCCAGCCTGCCCCTGATCCACCTCGACCCCCGCCACAAACTGACCCAGCAATTCGTGGCGCTGCATGATTTGCTGGGTGGGGAGGGGTAGGCGCAGCTTTCGTGCAAGTCTGGTGTTGATCATAATCTCCCAAAACGGGAGATTTTTTGAAATGCGGGTGATTGCCAAAAGCAGTCTAGTGAAATTTTGGGAGATGCCCGGTAATCACGATGCCAAGGCTGCATTGGAAAGCTGGTATGACTTAGTGATCAAAGCTACTTGGCTAACGCCGCAGGATGTGAAAGATCAGCTCGGCAACGCTCGCATCTGTGGAAGGAACCGCATTGTTTTCAACATTGGCGGTAATAAATATCGCCTCGTCGTGGAAATGCAATATAAGGCGGGCATCGCCTGGGTGAAATTCGTCGGCACCCATGAATGCTATGACGAAATTGACGTGGAGACAGTGTGTGAATATTAAGCCTATTCGCAGTGATGAGGATCTGCACGCGGCCTTTCGGCGGCTTGAGGCTATCTTCCAAGCCGAACCGGGCACCCCCGAAGCTGATGAAATGGAAGTACTCGTAACCCTGATTGAAGTGTACGAAAACAAGTACTACCCCATTCAGTCGGCTACCCCTCTGGAAGCCATCAAATTCTGCATGGAGCAACAAAGCCTCACCCCGCGAGACCTGGAGCCCTATATCGGGCCCAGTGGCCGGGTATCTGAGGTCTTGAATGGAAAGCGTAGGCTGAGCCTCTCCATGATCAGACGCCTGCACGAGGGGCTACGCATCCCCTATGAGTCGCTGCTGGGGGGTACCTGAAGTCAAACCCCTTTGCTGCGCAGCCACTCCAGCAGTGCCTGAAGGGGAAGAGCCCCCGCCTGGCGCACGACCTCGCGGCCGTTGCGCATCAGGATGAGGCTCGGGATCGAGCGAATGCCCAGTTGCCCGGCCAAGGTGCGGTTGGCTTCGCTGTCGAGCTTGGCCAGGCGGCAGCGGCCACTCAATTGGCGGGCCGCCTGTTCGAACACTGGCGCGAAGGCCTTGCAGGGGCCGCACCAATCGGCCCAGACGTCGATCAGCAAGGGCAGGTCGCCTTTGACCTGGCTGGCATAGCTGTTCTCGGTCAGCACGAACGGCGTCTGCAGCACGACCTGCTGCTTGCAGCGGCCACACTTGGGCGCATCGCCCAGGCGGTCGGCGGGTAAGCGGTTCAGGCCGTTGCAGTGAGGGCAAGGGACAACCAGCGAATCGGTCATTTCATCTCCGTCCGAGTAAGTGGGTTTCAGGACGAGCAACTGATTTCCAAGTGCTTGCCCCATGCAGGGGGCGGCGCTGCATAGGCCTGCATCCCGGTCTGTTCCTCGAACGGGCGGCTGAGCACCTGATGCAAGCGCCTGACCTCAGTGTAGTCGCCTGCCTCGGCCGCTTCGATGGCGTTCTGCGCCAGATAGTTACGCAGCACATACAGCGGGTTCACGGCGTGCATGCGCTCACGCCGCCCGGCAGCATGGTTCGGTTCACGTTCGCAGCGCGCTTGATAGTCCACCGCCCAGGCGTCGAAACCCGCCAAGTCGACGAAGTCGTCACGTACCGATTGCAGCGCGTCGGCCAGCGGTTGATCGCCCAGTCGGCGGAAGAACAGGTTGTAGTCCACGCCACCGCTCTGCATGCGTTGCAGCAGGCGCTCGACCAGGGCCATGTCCTCGTCCTCGGCCGTCGTCAGGCCGAGCCGACGACGCATCAGGTCCAGGTAATGGGCCTGGTACAGGGGCAGGAACAGCGCCAGCGCCTGCTTGAGCGCTTCGACATCGATCACCGTGGTCAAGGCCTGGGCCAGCGCACTGAGGTTCCAATGGGCGATCGGTACTTGGTTGGCATAGCTGTAGCGGCCGCGGTCGTCGGAGTGGTTACAGATGAAGTTGGCATCAAAATCGTCGAGGAATGCGAACGGACCGAAATCGAAGGTGATTCCCAGGATCGACATGTTGTCGGTGTTCATCACGCCGTGACAGAAGCCGTACGCTTGCCAGCGTGCGATCAGCTCGGCATTGCGCTCGACGATGGTCTGGAACATAGCCAGGTAAGGCTGTGCGGCGTCTTTGCACTGCGGGTAATGCTCATCGAGTACATGGTCGATCAGCACGCGCTGCTGCTCGGGCTGCTGGGTGTAATAGAAGTACTCGAAATGGCCAAAGCGGATATGGCTCTGGGCAAGGCGGGTGAGCATGGCAGCGCTTTCCTGGGTTTCGCGCCACACCGGGGTACTGGAGCCGATCACGCACAGGGCGCGGCTGCTGGGTATGCCCAAGGCATGCAAGGCTTCGCTGGCCAGAAACTCACGGATCGAGGAACGCAGCACGGCACGGCCATCGCCCATGCGTGAGTAGGGTGTCTGGCCGGCTCCCTTGAGGTGCAGGTCCCAATGTTCCCCGGCATCGTTGACCACCTCGGTCAGCAACAGGCCGCGCCCGTCCCCCAGGCGCGGGTTGTAGCCGCCGAACTGATGGCCGGAGTACACCATCGCCCGCGGATCGGCGCCTTCCCAGAGCTTGTGGCCGCTGAACAGCTCGGCGAACAACGGCAGCTCGGCCTGGGCCGGGTCCAGGTCGATCAGCGCCATGGCCGACGCACTGGCAACCACCAGGCGAGGGTCTGCGATGGGCTCGGGCAGTACCTGGGTAGAGAATGCGTCGCCCAGGCGGGCGAAGCGGTTGTCGAAGGTGAGCTGGTCGAGCGCTTTCACGGGGCTGCTCCTGAGTCGGGGTGACAAGAGGCCGCTGCGTGGCCCTGTGCGGGCGGACCGGCCATGAGCGAGGACCACGCCCTCGCGGGTGGAACAGGCATATCTGCCCTATGGAGTCCAATCACACCGGGGGAGTGCCATCGGATTTTGGCGAGTCCATCGGTATCAACTGTTGTTTGCCGGCTTTGGGGTCCATCAGGAACACCTCGACCTGGCGTACGGAGATCTTGATGTCGTGCGCCTTGAATTCCCGGTTGATGTAGCGATTGATCTCGTCCAGCGTGGGGTTGCGATCGCCCAGGTCACGGACATGCATGCGCAGTTCGTGGTCCAGCGAGCTTTCCCCGAATTGCAGGAAGTACACCAGGGGTTCGGGGTCCTTGAGTACCCTGGGGTTCTCATGTGCACCCTTGAGCAGCAGGTCGCGCACCAGGTCCAGGTCCGAGCCGTAGTCGATGCCCAGCTTCAGGGTCACGCGGGTGACGGTATCGGTGAGCGACCAGTTGATCAGTTGCCCGGTGATGAACGTCTTGTTGGGGACGATGATGTCCTTGCGGTCGAAGTCGGTGATGGTGGTGGCGCGGATGCGGATCTTGCTCACCGTGCCCGACAAGTTGCCGATGGTGATGGTGTCACCGATACGCACCGGGCGTTCGAACAGGATCATGATGCCCGAAATGAAGTTGGCGAAGATTTCCTGCATGCCGAAACCCAGGCCTACCGACAGCGCGGCGACCAGCCACTGCAGCTTGTCCCAGCTGACCCCCAGGGTGGAGAGGGTGCTGACGATGCCGACGCCGACGATGGTGTAGGACAGCAGCGTGGTGGTGGCGTAGGCGCTGCCCTGGGCCAGGTTCAGCCGCGACAGTACCAGCACCTCCAGCAGGCCGGGCAAGTTGCCGGCCAGGGCGAAGGTGATGCCCACGATCACCAGTGCGCCGAGCAGGTCACCGAGGCTGATGGGGACCATGCTCGCCGCAGCGCCTGTACCGCTGGTGTATTCGTACAGCACGAAGTTGTTGAGGTAGGCGAACACCGAGAGCAGGTCCGACCACACCCAGTACAGGCCGGCGATGAAACCGCCGAGCAAGGCCAGGCGGATCAGGCGCAGGGACTGCTGGTTGACCTGTTCGATATCCAGCGTCGGTTCTTCGACGACGACTTCACCATCGAGCCCTTCCTTGGCCGCAGCCCGCTTGCTGAGCGCGCGCTGGTAGGCCAGGCGTCGGGCGGCCACGGACAGCCCGCGCACGAATGCCGCCTCGATCACCAGCCAGAACAGCAGCAGGTAGAGGGTGTAGATCAGGCGGTCGGTGAGTTTCAGCGCCGTGTAGTAGTAGCCGAAGCACACGGCGATGAACAGGGCGATGGGCAAGGCCGTGAACGCCACACCCACTGCCTTGCGAAACAGCGAGGTGTCGCGGTGGGCAGGGCTGCTCAGCAACAGGCGGCTGAGCAACCAGGCCATCAATGCGTAGCAAGTCAGTACCACGCCAATCCCCAGAACGTCATCGGCCAGCGCCGAGGGCTGGTGTTCGGCTACCGCCACTACCCCTACCAGTGCCAGCACCACGGTGCCAAGACGCCGGACCCAGCTGCGCAGGAACTCCACTTGCGGCTTGTACCAGCGGAAGTGAATCTCGGCCACCCCGCCAGGCGAGAGAATGCGGTAGGCCGTATAGAACACCAGCCAGGCCTGGGCCAGTTGCCACAGCGCCGCGCCAAGGTTGGCGTTCTGCCCGCGGGCGTCGATCTGCAAGGCATAGCTGCACAGCGCAAGACCCAGGCTCACCGGCATCGCCAGCAGGATGTTGATCAAGATCGCCTGAGGGGTGTGCCACTGGCTGTCGCGGCGGAAATGGCCGATGTCCTGGTGCACCTTGCCCAGGCGCTGGTACAGGTACTTGCGACGCCACAGCAACGCGCCGATCACCAGCAACAGCGGCAGGAACAGCAACGGGCGCTGACTCAACCCGTCAGCCAGCTCCTTGAGGCCCGAGCCCCACGGCAGGTCCGCCACCTGGTCAGCCAGGCGTTGCGGCACATAGGCCAGCCAGTCCCAGTCCAATGGCTTGTTGCTGGGTATCCAGAACATCTGCTCGTCCAGCGTGGTACGCAGGCTTTGGGCAGTGCCCAGCAGCTGCTTCTGGTTCAGCTGCAAGGTAATGGATTCGTTGAGCAGGGCCGACAGCTCCCGGTTCAGGCGTTCGAGCAAGTCGCTGCGGGTGATGGCCACTTCCAGCAATGCCTTGCGCAACTGGGGGGTGACGGTTTCAGGGGGCTGGGCTGCCAGCAGTTTGTCCACGTAGCTGATCGGGCTACTCATCTGCTCGCGCTGCTGATTGACCTCGAACTGGTACAGGCGTGTGTCGGCGATCTGGTCAGCCAAGTCACGGTCGAGCTTGAGATGCGGCAGGGTCTGTTTCTGTTTGTAGAGGATCTTGGACAGCAGCAGGCTGCCCTTGAGCACGCTGATCTGCTCGTCCAGCGCCTGGTCGGCCTGGGTCAAGGTGTCGAGCTGCTGCTTGGTCCGCAGATTCTGCTGGGTCAGTTCGTTGAGCCGGTCGGTGCTTCTGAGCAGGTAGTCGGACAGCTTGAGGTTGGCTGCGCTTTCGGTGGCCAGCAGGCTGCTGCCGCCGGCTTTCTGGGCTTCGATCGACTGCTGCGTGACGGTTTCCTGGGACTGGGCCAGGCGTTTGTCATTGATCAGAGTCTGCAGGTCCTGGATTTCCTGTTCCAGGCGTGCTGTGCGCTCGATCAGCAGGTCGTGGCGGGCATTGCCCAGGTCCTGCAGCACACTGTTTCCAGCCAGCTCCTGGCGGCGCAACTGGGTAAGGGCGTTGAGCGAGGCCAGTTCGGCGTTGAGCTGGTTGCGCAGGTCGGGGCTGACAGGCTTGCCCGCGTCCTTGCCGCTTTTGAGGATGCTGTTGATTTGCTGGGCCCGCGCCTGGCTGCCGCTGATCTCGGACTGGGCCCGTTCGGGACGGGTCTGCGAATTGATGATCAGGCTGTTGGCTTCGGCCAGCGCTTTTTGCAGCTCGCCTTGCTGGGTAGTGCGCTCACTGAGCATCTGCTCGAGCTGCGGCACGCCTAGGTTTGCGTAGCGCTGGGCCACCGACTGCACCGAACTCTGCTTGAGCCTTGCCAGCTCTTTCTGGCTGTCGCTGGTTTCCTTGGGCGCGCTGGCCAGTTGCTGCTTGAGGGCAGCCAGCTTGCGTTCGTTGTCTTCCTTGCTGGCCAGCAGGCCGAGGGTCTGCTCGAGCACTTGCTGCAGGGCCTTCTGATCGGCTTCGGGCAGCTTGCGCTCGGCGATCTTGTCGAGGCTTTCCTGGACGCTGGCGGTGGTGGGGGCTTCAGCGGCGGCGACCGCCAGGGGAAGGCAAAGGCACAGCCCGAGCAGGGCTGTGCGAAGGTGCAGGCGAAAGGACATAGGCAGACTACTTGTGGATCAGGCAGAAACGAAGTTTAGAGGAACAATCCTGGTCCTGGTCGCGATCCTTCGGGGAATCTGACGCCCACTTTCTGAATCTTGTTCCCGTCCATGGTCGCCACGGTCCAGATCGTGCCATGCCATTCGACCTGGTCGCCTACCACTGGCGCGCCTCCGACCTTCTGTCGGATGAACTGCGCCAGCGGCATGTGGGCATCCTGGCTGTCGACGTTGAGACCGTAGAGCGATGCCACGGCGCCGAGTTCGGCATCGCCTTCGAGCACGAAGTCGCCGAAGAAGCGCAGGTCCAGCCCGCGCTGGGGTGCCTGGCTGAAGAGTTTGCCCAGTGCAGGCAGGTTGTGCTCATGCCCGATCACGCACAGCATGTCGTCCACTTCCAGCACCGTACTGCCCGAAGGGTGTAGCAATTGTTCGCCACGGAACAGCGCGGCGATGCGCGTGCCCTCTGGCATCTTCAGCTCCCTCAGCGCTGCGCCAATGCACCACTTTTCGGCACCCAGGCGATAGACGAACATCTCCCATTCGCTGGTGATGTGCACTTCCAGTGCCGAGCGTGAAATGGGCGCCGGGTCTGGCGGGACCGTCACCTTGAGCAGTTTGGCCATCCAGGGCAGGCTGGTGCCCTGCACCAGCAGCGAAACCAGGACGATGAAGAACGCCAAGTTGAAGAACAGCTGAGCGTCTGGCAGGCCGGCCATCAACGGGAATACCGCCAGGATGATGGGCACGGCGCCGCGCAGGCCCACCCAGGAAATGAAGGCCTTCTCGCGGTCGTGGAACGCCTTGAAGGGGAGCAGTGCGGCGACCACCGACAAGGGGCGTGCGACCAGAATCATCCACAGGGCAAGGCCCAGTGCCGGCAGGGCGATAGGCAGCAGATCGTGAGGCGTCACCAACAGGCCCAGCACCAAGAACATCCCGATCTGGGCCAGCCACGCCATGCCGTCGAGCATGTGCAGAATGCCGTGGCGGCTGCGGATCGGCTTGTTGCCCAGCACCAGCCCGCACAGGTAGACCGCCAGGAAACCACTGCCATGCAGGGCGTTGGTCAGCGAGAAGACCACCAGGCCACCGGCCACGACCAGAATCGGGTACAGGCCGCCTGCCAGGTTGATGCGGTTGACCAGCTGCAGCATCACCCAGCCGCCGCCCAGCCCCAGCAGCCCGCCGATGCCGAACTCGCGCAGCAGGTGGCCCAGCAGGCTCCAGTGCAGCCCGGTCTGGCCGCTAGCGATCATGTCGATGAGGGTCACGGTGAGGAACACCGCCATCGGGTCGTTGCTACCCGATTCGATTTCCAGCGTGGCGGTGACCCGTTCGTTCAGGCCTTTACCGCCCAGCAGTGAAAAGACCGCCGCGGCATCGGTGGAGCCCACGATGGCGCCAATCAGCAGGCCCTGGATCAGGCTCAGGTCGAACAACCAGGCCGCCACCATGCCGGTCAGCGCCGTCGTGATCATGACCCCGACCGTTGCCAGCGAAAGCGCCGGCCACAAGGCGACCCGGAAGCTTGCTACCCGCGTGCGCAGACCACCGTCGAGCAGGATCACGGCAAGCGCGAGGTTGCCCACCAGGTAGGCGGTCGGGTAGTTGTTGAAAATGATGCCACCCCCGTCCACGCCAGCGATCATGCCGACGGCCAGGATGATGACCAGAATCGGGATGCCGAGCCGCGACGACAGCGAACTGACCAGGATGCTTGCCCCTACCAGCAATGCGCCGATCAGGAACAGGCTATTGATGGTACTGGCATCCAAAGGCAGGTACTCCGGGACAACGAGGAGGGAAGACGTGGTAGCGCGTATTCGATGTTTGCTAGCAGGTCGCGTGCCAACCGATTCTAACCTGATGAATTGGCAGCCTGTAAAGCGTTTCTGAAGATGTAGGCAAGCCAGCCCGCAGCGCGAACCGCTCCCCTCAAAGAAGAGGGCCGCGAGTGCGGCCCTCGTGCAATCAACCGTGGTTCTTGCCCAGCAACGCGTGATACAGCTCGGTGTCTCCCAGAATGCCCACGACTTTGTCGTTTTCCTGCAGCACCAGCTTGTTGCCGGTCTGGTAGCGAATCTGCAGGGCCTCACGCATGCCGATGTCGGCATGCACCAGGGTTGGCCTGCGGCTCAGGCCTTCCACTGCCTGCCCAGGCGCCCAGTTCTGCATCTCCAGGCCATTCTGGCCTTGCCGTGCACGCTTTATCGAATTGCCTTCACCCAGGTCCAGCCACGAGTCGCCGCCGGGGTCCAGGCAGACCGAACCGTTGACGCGCTTGCAGTTGTCCAGCGAGCGCATCAGGCTGCGTCCGCACAGCACGTTCAGTGGGTTGGTATGGGCCACGAAGGTGCGCACGTATTCATCGGCCGGGTTCAGCACGATTTCCTCGGGCTTGCTGTACTGGATGATCCGTCCGTCCTTCATGATCGCGATCCGGCTGCCCAGCTTGAGCGCCTCGTCCAGGTCGTGGCTGACGAAGACGATGGTCTTGTTCAGCTGGCTCTGCAGGGTCAGCAATTCGTCCTGAAGGCCTTGGCGGATCAAAGGGTCCAGGGCTGAGAACGGTTCGTCCATCAGCAGGATGTCGGCGTCCATGGCCAGCGCGCGTGCCAGGCCTACGCGCTGTTGCATGCCGCCGGACAATTCATCGGGCTTCTTGTTGCGCCACTGGGCCAGGCCTACCAGTTCGAGTTTTTCGTCGACCAGCTTGCGCCGTTCCTTCTCGGGGCGGCCCTGCATTTCCAGGCCGAAGCTGATGTTCTCGCGCACCGTGAGCCAAGGCATCAGGGCGAACTTCTGGAACACCATGGCGATACGTTTGGTGCGCATCATCTTCAGTTCAGCCGGGGTGCAGTGGGCGATATCGATGTGCTTGCCTACGTGCTCCACGAACAGCTTGCCGCGGCTCACGGTGTTCAGCCCGTTGATACAGCGCAGCAGGCTGGACTTGCCCGAACCGGAAAGGCCCATGAGCACGCAGATCTCGCCTTTCTGGATGTCCAGGTTGGCTTTCTCTACGCCGACCACAAGGCCGGTCTGCTTGAGAATCTCTTCGCGGGTCTTGCCCTGGTCCAGCAACGACAGCGCTTCGCGTGGCTTGTTGGAGAAGATGACGTCGACGTCTTCGAATCGAATGATACTCATGCTTCACTCCTGGCCGGCAGCTCCGGTTGCTTGCAGATACGGTCGAGCATGATCGCCAGCAGCACGATTGCCAGGCCCGCTTCGAAGCCCAGGGAAATATCGGCGGTGTTCAGTGCGTTGACCACAGGTTTGCCCAGGCCGTCGGCGCCCACCAGGGCGGCGATCACCACCATCGACAGCGACAGCATGATGCATTGGGTGACGCCTGCGGCGATGCTCGGCATCGCATGGGGCAGTTCGATACGGGTGAGCAGTTGACGGCGCGAGCAGCCAAAGGCCTTGCCGGCGTCCATCAGTTCCTGGGGGACATCGCAGATGCCCAGGTAGGTCAGGCGGATGGGGGCGGCGATGGCGAACACGACCGTCGAGATCAACCCAGGCACCACGCCCAGGCCGAACAGGGTAAGGGTAGGGATCAGGTAGACGAAGGTGGGGACCGTCTGCATCAGGTCGAGCACCGGCCGCATGGCGGTGTAGAACATCGGCTTGTGTGCGGCGACGATACCCAGCGGCACGCCGATAGCCACGCAGACCACGGTGGCGAAGCTGACCTGGGCCAGGGTTTCCATGGTTTCCTGCCAGTAGCCCAGGTTGAGGATCAGCAGGAAGGACAATCCGACGAAGGCGGTCAATGCCCACTTGCGCTGGATCAGGTGCGCCAGTGCAGCGAACAGGGCGATGAGCACGAGCGGGTTGAACCAG
This sequence comes from Pseudomonas sp. DE0157, assembly GCF_007678615.1. NCBI lineage: Bacteria > Pseudomonadati > Pseudomonadota > Gammaproteobacteria > Pseudomonadales > Pseudomonadaceae > Pseudomonas > Pseudomonas sp. DE0157. The sequence goes on along the minus strand of NZ_VEJN01000002.1, from coordinate 157,091 downwards.
GTCAGGGTACTGGTGAAGCCATGGATCATGAACTCCAGGCCTTGGGCGATGGCGTCGAAATAATTCGCGCCGTGCTGGGTCAGCCACTCGACGAACGAGGACATGTACTGGCCCAGGGGTATTTTCTGATCGATAAGCATGATAGCGAGCTTCCACCTGCGTAGATTGAAATCAACCCGGGGCGGGCACGGTCCTGCCCCGAGGTAGCGCTACTGCGTAGTTCGGTTATTGCGTCAGCTTGGCCTTGGCCGCCTCGAGGCCAGGTTTGCCATCCACAGTGGTCACGCCTGCCAGCCAGGTGTCCAGCTTGCCGGGATTGTCCTTGAGCCATTTCCGCGCAGCGGCGTCAGGCTTCATCTTGTCGTCCAGGACATAGCCCATCATGGTGCTTTCGTCCTTGAGCTCGAACGACAGGTTCTTCAACAGTTGGCCGACGTTGCTGCATTCCTGCGCATACCCCTTGCGGGTATTGGTGTACACCGTCGCCTTGCCGAAATCGGGGCCGAAGAACTCATCGCCACCGGTCAGGTACTGCATCTTGAACCGGGTGTTCATCGGGTGCGGCTCCCATCCCAGGAACACGATGGCCTCGCCACGTTTCTGCGAGCGGTCCACCTGGGAGAGCATGCCGGCCTCGCTGGACTGGACAATCTTGAAGCCGGCGTCCTTCAGGCCGAAGGCGTTCTTGTCGATCATGCTCTGGATGGTGCGGTTGCCATCGTTGCCCGGCTCGATCCCGTAGATCTTGCCGCCTAGCTCATCCTTGAACTTGGGAATGTCGCTGAAATCCTTCAAACCCTTGTCGTACAGGGCTTGCGGTACTGCGAGCGTATACTTGGCGTTTTCCAGGTTGGCGCGCAGGGTTTCGACCGTACCGGCGTCGCGGTACTGCTTGATGTCGTTCTCCATGGTCGGCATCCAGTTGCCGAGAAACACGTCCAGGTCCTTGCCGGCCGCCAGCGACTTGTAGGTCACCGGCACCGAGATCATGGTGGTGTGCGTCTTGTAGCCCAGGGCGTCGAGCACAGCGCTGGTGGTGGCCGTGGTTACCGTGATGTCGGTCCAGCCGACATCCGAAAACCGCACCGTCTGGCACTGCTCGGGTTCTGCGGCCTGGGCCAGTACCGGTGCGGACAGCAACGCGACCAGCAACAGCGAGGGTGAACCTTTCATGGGTGGACTCCTGTGATTTTGTCTTCGGGTTCGCGTGGTTCGTCGGACGTTCTGAGGGTCCGATCGATCAGGCCTGCAGAGGGCAGGTTGCGTGGCCGTGCTTTACGAGTCGCTTTCGATAATCCTCCAGCGCCGGGCAATCGCCTACTGGTGGAGTCGTATCCAGTACGCAACGGGTCGCATCCAGTATGGGCAATGTCGCTTATGGATTCTTCTACCCATCCTGCCGCTTTTTTGCGTCACCAAGGCACCGGAAAGCGGCGCACTGAGCCTGCAAAACAGGCGGCGCGGCTGGACAAGACTACGTCGGTTGCAGACGGCGAGCAGGGTGGCAAAAGCCCGATGATGCGTGCATTGAAGGCGGCCTGCAGTCCAGCCTAGCAGCTGCCCCGCCCTGCGCATTGCGCGTACAGACAAGCCCAGCAAGAGGTGATTCGACAATGGCCATCAGCGTGTTCGACCTGTTCAAGATCGGTGTCGGGCCTTCCAGCTCGCATACCGTCGGCCCCATGCGAGCCGGTGCCCTGTTTGTCCAGGGGCTGCGCGAGCGCGGCGAGCTGGAACAGGTTAAGCGGATCGAGGTGCGCCTGTATGGCTCGCTGTCGGCTACCGGTATCGGCCATGGAACCGACAACGCCACCATCATGGGGCTGATGGGCGAATGGCCAGACGCCATCGACCCTACCCAGATTGTCCCGCGTATCGCCGACCTGCGCGAAACCCAAGTGCTCAAACTCGATAACCGCCTGCCCATCGATTTCATCTGGGCCCGTGACATGCTGCTGCTTGACGAGAACCTGCCTTACCACCCGAACGCCATGACCCTTGTGGCAGAAGGCGAGCAGGGCGAAATTCACCGAGATACCTACTACTCAGTCGGCGGTGGCTTCGTGGTCGATGCCGCCCAGGCCGCCAGTGGCGTGCTGGACGCCGACCAGACCGTGCTGCCGTACGATTTCAACAGCGCGGCCGAGCTGTTGCGCCTGTGCAAGCAAAACGACCTGAGTGTGTCGCAATTGATGATGGCCAATGAACGGGTCTGGCGCAGCGAGGCAGAAATTCGGGCCGGCCTGCACACGCTTTGGGATGCCATGCAGGAGTGCGTCAACAATGGGCTCAAGTACGAAGGCACGCTGCCGGGCGGGCTGAATGTCCGTCGTCGTGCTGCCAAGCTGCACCGCAGCCTGCAGGAAATCGGCAAGCCCAACGTGATCGGCTCGACCATGAGCGCCATGGAGTGGGTCAACCTGTTCGCCTTGGCCGTGAACGAGGAAAACGCCGCAGGCGGGCGCATGGTCACCGCGCCTACCAATGGCGCGGCCGGCATCATTCCGGCGGTGCTGCACTACTACATGCGCTTTAGTGACGAGGTGGACGAGTCCAGCGTGGTGGATTTCTTCCTGGCGGCCGCCGCCGTGGGCATCCTGTGCAAGAAGAACGCCTCGATCTCAGGGGCCGAGGTGGGCTGTCAGGGTGAGGTGGGCTCGGCCTGCGCCATGGCCGCTGCAGGACTTGCTCAGGTACTGGGCGCTACCCCGCCCCAGGTTGAAAACGCAGCCGAGATTGCCCTGGAACACAATTTGGGCCTGACGTGCGACCCGGTAGGCGGACTGGTGCAGGTGCCCTGCATCGAGCGCAATGCAATTGCTGCAGTGAAAGCCATCAACGCTGTGCAGATGGCGTTGCGTGGTGATGGCGAGCATTTCATCTCCCTCGACCAGGTGATCCGCACCATGCGTGATACAGGTGCCGACATGCACGACAAGTACAAGGAAACCTCGCGCGGCGGCCTTGCCGTCAGCGCCATCGAGTGCTGATGCACTTCTTCGACCTGCGGTGTCATCGTCGAGCGATCGGCGCTGGCACCACGCTCATCATAACGGTGCAAAGCACCACCTCGTGACCTTAAAACGTGCAAGACGATGCCTACCGTCAGTCGGATGTCGCGATCGGTGCAGGCGTTGTCGGTGACACTCAAGAGTGTCGTTTCTGGGCAACTTGGGTAATGCGTGTCACCAAAGTGCTCAGGGGTGACACGCATGCCGCCTAGAACGCCTGTTTGAGGGCTGTAACAGACTTGTAGGAAAGTCCTGATTTTGACGACGGAGTAGGTCGTTTTCAGGTTTTTTCGGATAGCTGTTCAATTTCAGGCACGGCGTTTGCGTAGTGATAGACAACCAAGCCCCGTGGACGACCCCGGGGCAATAACAAGAAATCAGTGTCCGCCTGAGGCACGCCCTGCATTTGTGTGAGGAGAAATCGCGATGACGTCGTACACCTCCGGGAACCCAACCCAGAACCGCACAACCCCCCAGTCCATCGGGTTTCTTCTCCTGGACAACTTCACCCTCATTTCTCTGGCGTCGGCGGTCGAGCCCCTGCGCATGGCCAACCAGCTGTCCGGCCGCGAGCTGTACCGCTGGCATACCCTGACCGTCGATGGCGGCCAGGTCTGGGCCAGCGACGGCTTGCAGATCACACCCGATGCCGCCATGCACAGCGCGCCCCCCATGGACACGGTCATCGTCTGTGGCGGTGTGGGTATCCAGCGCACCGTGACGCGTGAGCACGTGACCTGGCTGCAAGCCCAGGCTCGCCAGTCGCGCCGCCTTGGGGCGGTGTGCACCGGCAGCTGGGCGCTGGCCTGCGCCGGCCTGCTCGACGGCTTCGATTGCAGCGTGCACTGGGAATGCCTGGCGGCCATGCAAGAGGCCTACCCACGGGTCAACATGAGCACGCGCCTGTTCACGCTCGACCGCAACCGCTTCACCAGCTCTGGCGGCACCGCGCCGTTGGACATGATGCTGCACTTGATCAGCCGCGATCATGGTCGGGAATTGTCGGCGGCCATTTCCGAGATGTTCGTCTACGAGCGCATCCGTAACGAGCAGGATCACCAGCGCGTACCGCTCAAGCACATGCTGGGCACCAATCAGCCGAAACTGCAGGAAATCGTCGCCCTGATGGAAGCCAACCTCGAGGAGCCGATCGACCTGGACGAACTCGCCGTCTACGTATCCGTGTCGCGTCGGCAGCTGGAGCGGCTGTTCCAGAAGTATCTGCACTGCTCGCCTTCGCGCTATTACCTCAAGCTGCGGCTGATACGCGCACGCCAGTTGCTCAAGCAGACGCCGATGTCGATCATCGAGGTGGCTTCGGTCTGCGGCTTCGTGTCCACGCCGCACTTCTCCAAGTGCTACCGCGAATACTTCGGCATTCCACCGCGCGACGAGCGTGTTGGCTCCAATACCACCCAGCAGGTGGCGATGATGCCGATTCCACAGGCCATCACCCTGTCGCCCCACAGTGGTCCGATGGCGGCATTGAGCCAGGCGCGTAATGAGTCAACGTTTGCCAGTGTAAGGCTCTAAGGGTTCAGGGCTGCGCTGCAGCCCGTTCGCCGGCATCGCGCGGCCCCTCTAGGGGCCGGCTTGCCGACGATCACGCCGGCATCGGAGCAATCGCTCAGGCGCGCTTGTTGAATTGCGCCAAGGCTGGCAGCAGCTGTTTATCAATCGCCTGCCGCACGGCCGGTAACAGGGTGGCGCTGCCCGCGTACATCTGCTCGACCATCCCCTTGAGCGCCCGCGCATTCGGCTCGGTGAGCCCGCGTACTACGGCCTCACACGCCTGCTCGGCGCTGGCACCGGCCGGAATGTCGAACCCGCGTGCCCGCAGGTGGCCCGCCAGGTCGTCTTGATCAATCAAATCGGCATGCATCATGGCTGTTGTCCCTTTTATCGCGTAGAGAGTGCTGCAGTGATCACGACCGATTCTGTGGCGCCGCCGTCATGCTCGCAACCTCGAAAGGGCAGAGTGGCCGCTTTGGCTATGAACAGGTCGTTTCCGGCTAAATCCGCTGCCCAGGAACTGCGCACACTCTAGTCATCTACCGCTACGGAGGGTTTGGTCACCCTCACTCGTGCACAGTGGATGTTGCTCGCTCTTGGCCCCGGATGCTCACGGCTTTCCGGGGTTATTTTTTTGCAGATCACCTATCCATTTTCAATCGCTCGCAAGACCCTAGCCGTTCGCTGGAAGGCGGATCACCCGCCCGGTATAGGCGTTGGCCGGTACAGGTCCCTGAGCATTGAGGGTGGCGGCCAGGGCAGCGCTGCTGCGCTGACTGAAGGGTGCGGATTTCGGCCCCGCGAGGTCCACATGCAGCAGCATCTGTTCGCTCGCCGCCAATGGATCTCCAAACCCCGCGCGGTGCAGGCTGTGGTAGACATGCAGGCGCTTGCGGTCAAAACCGACGATGTGCGTCTGCACCCACACCTCGGTGCCGAGTTTTACCTCGTGCAAGTAGTTGATGTGCGCCTCGAGCGTGAACAGAGAGTTGCCACCCTGCCCACGGCTTTCGGCATCCAGCCCAATGCGCTCCATCAGCGCGTCGGTGGCGTAGCTGAATATCAGCAGGTAGAACGCATCACGCAGGTGACCGTTGTAATCGACCCAGTCTTCCAGCACTTGGGTCCGGTAGGTGATCAATGCAGGCATCGTGCTCTCCTCAGTCGCTGAACGACATGCCATGGTTGGCCTTGCTGGTGGTCACCGCTTCCAGCACCGCCAGCAGCGTGTCATCCCGGTAGCGTTCCAGCGCGGCGATGCTGCGATCACCCAGTTGCTGCGACGTACCCTCCACCACATCGTCGATCAGTTTGTCGGTCAGCTCAGGCGCCGGCAGGTAGGTCCACGGCAGCTTCAGTGCCGGCCCGAATTGCGACATGAAGTGACGCATGCCGGCATCGCCACCGGCCAGGGTGTAGGTCAGGAAGGTGCCCATGAACGACCAGCGCAGGCCCGCGCCAAAACGGATGGCGTCGTCGATTTCACCCGTGGTGGCGACCCCGTCGTTGACCAGGTGCAGCGCCTCGCGCCACAGCGCTTCGAGTAACCGGTCGGCGATGAAACCGGGGACTTCCTTGCGTACGTGCAGTGGCCGCATGCCAAGGGCGGTATAAACATTGCTGGCCGCCTCGATGGCCTGCGGCGCAGTCTGCTTGCCGCCGACGATCTCGACCAATGGCAGCAGGTACACCGGGTTGAAAGGATGGCCTACCACACAGCGCTCAGGGTGAACGGCCGAGGCGTAGAACTCGCTGGGCAACAAGCCCGACGTGCTGCTGGCAATAATTGCATCGGGTTTGGCAGCGGCGCTGATCCGTGCATGCAAATCGAGCTTCAGGTCCAGCCGCTCAGGCGCGCTTTCCTGGATGAAATCAGCCTCGCGCACGCACGTTTCAACGGTATCGAAAAAGGTCAGGCGAGCTTGCGATGCGCCTGGCGCAAGGCCCTGTTTCTCCAAGGCAGGCCAGGCGTTGGCGATGCGTTTGCGCAGGGCCTGTTCGGCGCCTGGCGCCGGGTCCCAGGCGATCACGTCCAGGCCATGGGCGAGGGCGCGTGCAACCCAGCCGCTGCCGATCACGCCGCTGCCCAACGCGGCAAATGTCTTGATGTCAGTGATGAAGGTCATGCAGGTCTCCAGAAGCGATCAGCGACGGTTCAGGTTCATCTTTGCCCGGCCTTCTGCGGGGCTCAGGACACGGGCACCCAGGCGCGAAATGATCTCTACCGCGCGCTCGACCAACTGGCCGTTGCTCGCCAGTACGCCACGGTCCAGGTACAGGTTGTCTTCCAGGCCGACTCGCACGTTACCGCCGAGCAACACGGCCTGCGCGGCCATGGGCATCTGCATGCGGCCGATGCCAAAGCCGGCCCAGGTGACATCGGCGGGCAGGTTATCGACCATAGCTTTCATGGTGGTGGTGTCTGCCGGTGCGCCCCACGGTATTCCCAGGCACAGCTGGAACAAGGGGTTGTCGAGCAGCCCTTCCTTCATCATTTGCTTGGCGAACCACAGGTGGCCGGTATCGAAAATTTCCAGCTCTGCCTTGACCCCCAGCTCCGTAATGCGCCGGGCACCGGCGCGTAGTTGCGCGGGCGTGGAAACGTAGATGGAATTGCCGTCACCGAAATTGAGGGTGCCGCAGTCCAGGGTGCAGATTTCCGGTAATAACGCCTCGACGTGGGCCAGGCGTTCGAGGGGGCCGATCAGGTCAGTGCCCTGCCCGAATGCCATGGGGTTTTCATCGGGCCCGATTTCCAGGTCGCCGCCCATGCCGGCAGTGAGGTTGACGATGATGTCCACGTCGGCTTCGCGAATGCGCTCCATGACTTCGCGATACAGGGCCACATCACGGCTGAAGCGCCCTGTCTGCGGGTCGCGTACGTGGCAGTGGACCACTGTGGCGCCGGCCTTGGCGGCTTCCACGGCCGCTGCAGCGATCTGCTTCGGCGTGACGGGGACCAGATGGCTTTTTGAGGCAGTGTCGCCGGCGCCGGTCAGGGCGCACGTAATGATGACGTCGTGGTTCATGGGGGATCCTGTGCGATCTGTTGTGGGCTTTTCGCCGGCAAGCCGACCCCTGCAAGGTTCTGGACGAACCTTGGTGTCCGTGAATCTGTAGGGGCTGGTTTGTCGGTGATGGGGCGGTTTCAGTTGGCGGTAAGCTTGAGATTGTCGGCGGCCGGTTTGCCATCGAAGGTGGTTACACCCTCAAGCCAGCGGGCCTTGTCCTCGGGGTGGTCCTTGAGCCATTGGCGCGCCGATTCCAGCGGGTCCTTGTGATCGAGCAATGGCTGCATCATGCGGCTCTCGTCTTCGGCGCTGAAACTCAGGTTGGCCAGCAGGCGGTTGGCATTGGGGCAGCGCGCTGCATAATCGGGTGCGGTGACGGTCCACACCGTCGCGCGGCCTTCGTCCGGGCCGAGCGCGTCCTGGCTGTCCCCGAGGTACACCATGTCGATGTTCACGTTCATGGGGTGTGGGGTCCAGCCGAAGAACACCACGGCTTCCTTGCGCCGTACTGCCCGGTCCACGGCGGCCAGCATGCCCGCTTCGCTGGACTCGACCAGCTGGAACTTGCCCAGGCCGAACTGGTTCTTGGCGATCATGGCCTTGATCTGGGTGTTGGCGCCCGAACCCGGCTCGATACCATAGAGCTTGCCGCCCAGTTCTTTCTCGAATTTGTGTATGTCGGCGAAGGTGCGCAGCCCCTTGTCCGCCAGGTACTTGGGCACTGCCAACGTGGCCCGGGCATCGTCAAGGCTCGCCTTGTCCATGACTTTGACCTGCCCGGCATCGATGAAGGGGGTGATGGTCTGGGTCATGATCGGGTTCCAGTAGCCCAGGAACATGTCCAGGCGTTTGTCGCGAATGCCAGCGAAGATGATCTGCTGCGACGCGCTGGTTTGCTTGGTGGTGTAACCCAGGCCATCGAACAAAGCCTGGGCGATGGCGCTGGTCGCGATCACATCGGTCCAGTTGACCACGCCCAGACGGACATTCTTGCAAGCAGCGGCATCGGCGGCGTAAAGCGAGGGGGTAGCAAGGCTGGTCAGGGCCAAGGTCAACAGGCTGCGGCGGATCAAGCTGTGCATGGTGGCTCTCCATCGGCAGTGCATATTTTTATGGGGGCGGCCTCTGCGGACCGTGTGAACACGCTACGCTGGTGGCACTATTGAAAATCGCACGCCGGCGACCAACATTTGCACGCAGGCGACCTGTTCGCTGGAGCATGCCATGGCGGGGATCATCCACTTTCTGTTGTTACCCGGTTTCTCCGCCATGGGGTTCATCAGTGCCCTGGAGCCCCTGCGCGTGGCCAACAGGTTCAAAGCCCAGGCATACCACTGGCAGGTATTGAGCCTGGATGGGAGCGCCGTGAACGCCAGCAACGGCATGTCAGTCAATGCCGATGCAGCGTTGGGCGCGCAAACGCCCTGCAGTACATTGCTGATCGTGGCAGGCTTCGAACCCCTGGGCTGCTACGCCCCAAAGCTTCAGCAAAGCCTGCGCCGCCTGGCTCACGAGGGCGTCATGCTAGGCGGTATCGATACCGGCGCTGTGGTGCTGGCCGAGGCAGGCTTGCTCGATGGTCATCGTGCGACCGTGCATTGGGAGGCGCTGGATGCGTTCAGGGAAAACTATCCCAGCCTGCATGCCACCCAGGAGCTGTTCGAAATTGACCGGCAACGCATCACCTGTGCGGGCGGGACCGCTTCGATCGACTTGATGCTCGATCTGATCGCCCAGGCCCATGGCGCCGAGCTCGCTGTGCAAGTTTCCGAGCAGTTCGTGTTGAGCCGTATTCGACCGCGCCAAGATCATCAGCGCATGCAGATTGCTGCACGCTATGGCATCAGCAACCGCAAGCTGGTGCAGGTGATCACAGAGATGGAAAAGCATACCGAACACCCGCTTGGTACAACAGAATTGGCCGCGCGCGTGATGATCACGCGTCGGCAGATGGAGCGCCTGTTTAGGTTGCATCTCAACGATACGCCCAGCGGTTTTTACCTTGGCCTGCGCCTGGACAAGGCTCGCCAGTTGCTGCGCCAGACCCAGATGACGATCACCCAGGTCAGCGTGGCATGCGGTTTTGAACTGCCGTCGTACTTTACCCGACGTTACAAGCGCCGCTTCGGGTGCTGCCCACGCGAAGAGCGCAAGTTCGTGAAGTCGTCTCCACCGAATTAGAGGTGATCGATGCTGCTATGCGCCTCGAGACGTCGTTCTACGCAGTCTCTGTACAGCGCTGCGTATTCATCGACAAGCCGGATACCCAAGTGATCCAGTTCAAGCAACGCCTTGGTTCGACTCGTATCTGGGTTGGTCGAGCAGGCCATGTGCAGAACGATGGCCACGGGCCGTGCCGCCTCGTCAGTGTCGAAGTCGATGAGCATGTGTGAGCTTGCCGATCGAATCTTCAACAAGGCCGGGTCTGGCTGCTTCAGTCCCTGCAGAATGTCGTTGCCCACACGTTGGAACTTGAGATTCTTGCCTTGGGGAGCGGGGATCCAACCTGAGAAGATGTCTTCGAAAACTGCCTCGGTGGGCACGTACGGTATTGTTCTGGTGGTCCGCTCGAATAACAAGGCGCCGTAGCGCTCCAGGTTGGTTAGAAAATGCTCGAACCAGCGTTGGCTGTCCAGGTGTTGATTGTGGACAAGGTTGGCTTCCAACTGCGCCACGCGCAGGCAGCCCTGCAGGTCCTCGTAAGGGTGGCTGACAACTTCCATGGGCATTAGATAGGCCTTCGGCAAACAGGGAAGCTTGGCGCCGCAGCGCGGCGCCAGGGCTTGTTCAGATGTCCAGGGCCAGAATATCGACGGCCTGGCTGGCCAGTTTCAGCCTGACCGCTTCGCGCATGGCATTGAAGTGGCGGATGCTGAAGGAACCCTGCTGCGAGGCGCGATACACACGGGTATTGGACTTGTCGAGGGTGCGGCCAGTGGCGCCGGCAGTCTTCTCGGCTTTGTCGTAGCTCAGTTGAACACTGGTCATGTGCATGATCGGCAGCCCCTGTGGCGACATTTCGCAGGTCGAAATCTGCACGGTGCTGGATTTACCGGAAACGCTCGCGGCGCTTTCTTCCAGCAACTGCTGGGCCTTGGGTGTCTTGACGATCACTTCGAAAGAGCGTTTGACGCAGCGGTTCAGACGATGGTTGTGGCCAATCTGCACCGAGACGATTTCTGGCACCAGGGTTGCCAGGGTATGGGTGTCCTTGTCGACCGCCTCTTCCACATGGGCGGCGCCGGTCAGCGTCCAGCCGAACTTGCCGAGCCCATCATTGTAGAAGTTGTACCACTCGCGCTGCTGCGTTTCCTTGTCGAACTTCTTGTTCGCCGACAGGTTCATCAGGCGCATGCCGTCCAGCACGTCTTCAGCGACGCTGGCCGGTACGTCTGGTGCGAAGATGCACACAGTGTTTGCCACCATGACGGCCCGCTCTTCGCCTTCTTTCTTCAAGGCAGCGATGGCACTGTCCATGTCGGTTTTCGTGAGGTTCACGGTCATATCTGCGACTCCTGTTAAGTGGGTGAAGCGCCTTGGATAAGGGCACTTGGCACTCACTTTGATACGAGCCAGCTTGATGAATAAGCCGCAAACTTTTCCCAACCAGGCAGTCCTACTCTACTGTTGCAGAATCGATTGCAGGTATTCGGACCGGTCATCAGTGCGCTGCGCGACGCAGGTGTCCCAGGCTGCCTGGTAAGCCTTGCCGTTGGTGGGCAGGGCGAAGGTTTCCGCCTTGCAATCGGCATCGCGAAGCTGCGTCCATAGCCCCTGAGCCTGTTTCAAGCGCTCGATCATCGTTGCTGCAATGCCGCCTTTGTCGTCAAACGCGTCGTGAACGCGCTGGAGAAGTTCGTCATAGGCCGATTTTAGCTCCCGTTCGGAAGCTTGCTTGTTGAACGCTGCGCAGGCATGGGCTTGCGCCTCTGTCTCGACGTTATCGCATGGGGTATTTTCCTCCTCACCGGCCTGGGCTGCTGCCGCCACCGCCAGCAGTACCACTGCTGCCATCGCTTTCATTCGCTGTTTCCTCCATCGACTGACGAATGCCGACGATTCTCGCGCACTCTCGGCGCGTACGGTATCACCTGGGCAAATTGTTCATCAAAGGACCCTCCATGGTCGTTATCGAGACTGTGTCTCATCGCCACAGACCGCGCCAGAGCGCGCGTTGTCGCGCATTGACGCTTTCGGCAAACCCCCTGTCGTTTTTGCATCGGGGCGCCTCGGGGCACAGGCATATGCTGGCCCCAAAGCGCCGGCACAAGGTTTGGCGCCAGCCCATTCAATAAAAGGGGACGCCTGATGAGCCCAGCCGAATTACACGCCGACAGCATCGTCATCGATGGCCTGATCATCGCCAAGTGGAACCGCGAGCTGTTCGAGGATATGCGCAAAGGTGGCCTTACCGCCGCCAACTGCACCGTGTCGGTTTGGGAAGGTTTCAAGGCCACCGTCGACCAGATCGCCGCCAGCCAGAAGCTTATCCGCGAGAACAGCGACCTGGTGATGCCCGTGCGCACCACCGCCGATATTCGCAAGGCCAAGGAACTGGGCAAGACCGGTATCCTCTTCGGCTTCCAGAACGCCCATGCCTTCGAAGATCAGATCGGTTACGTGGAGGTGTTCAAGCAGCTGGGCGTGGGCATCGTGCAGATGTGCTACAACACCCAGAACCTGGTGGGCACCGGCTGCTACGAGCGCGACGGCGGCCTGTCAGGCTTCGGTCGCGAGATCGTTGCCGAAATGAACCGCGTCGGCATCATGTGCGACTTGTCCCACGTCGGGTCCAAAACCTCCGAGGAAGTCATCCTCGAATCGAAAAAGCCGGTGTGCTACTCCCACTGCTTGCCATCGGGCCTCAAGGAGCACCCTCGCAACAAGTCCGATGAGGAACTGAAGTTCATCGCCGACCACGGTGGTTTCGTTGGCGTGACCATGTTTGCACCGTTCCTGGCCAAGGGGATCGACTCGACCATCGACGATTATGCCGAGGCCATCGAGTACACCATGAACATCGTGGGTGAAGATGCCATCGGCATCGGTACCGACTTCACCCAAGGTCACGGCAAGGAATTCTTCGAATACCTCACCCACGACAAGGGCTACGCCCGTCGCCTGACCAACTTCGGCAAGATCATCAACCCACTGGGCATTCGTACCGTGGGCGAGTTCCCCAACCTCACCGAGACCTTGCTCAAACGTGGCCACTCCGAGCGCGTGGTTCGCAAGATCATGGGCGAGAACTGGGTCAACGTGTTGAAAGACGTCTGGGGCGAATAAGCCGCTCTCCAAGCTTCAAGCCCCTGCCAGCATCGCCGGGGCAACCCAATAAAAATTTTTTCTGGAGTTGAGTTTCCATGGCCAAGATCGCCCCGCAATTGCCAATCGAAGTCGACAGCGAGACCGGTGTCTGGACCAGCGACGCCTTGCCGATGCTGTACGTGCCACGCCATTTCTTCGTCAACAACCACATGGGCATCGAAGAGGTCCTGGGCGCCGACAAGTACGCCGAAATTCTCTACAAGGCCGGTTACAAGTCGGCGTGGCACTGGTGCGAGAAGGAAGCCGAGTGCCATGGCCTGGAAGGGGTCGCGGTCTTTGAGCACTACATGAAACGCCTGAGCCAGCGCGGCTGGGGGCTGTTCGAGATTCAGGACATCGATCTGGACAAGGGCACGTGCAGCGTCAAGCTCAAGCACTCGGCTTTCGTCTATGTCTATGGCAAGTGCGGCCGCAAGGTCGACTACATGTTCACTGGCTGGTTCGCCGGTGCCATGGACCAGATTCTCGCTGCCCGCGGCAGCTCGATCCGCACTGTTGCCGAGCAGGTATATGGCGGGTCGGAAGAAGGCCACGAAGATGGCCTGTTCGTAACGAAGCCGTTGTAAGCCGGAGATAGCGTCATGGCATTCGAAGCAATGTTCCAGCCGATCCAGATCGGCAAACTGACCGTCCGCAACCGCGTGCTCAGCACCGCGCACGCCGAGGTCTACGCCACTGACGGCGGCATGACGACCGACCGCTATGTGAAGTATTACGAAGAGAAGGCCAAGGGTGGCATCGGCTTGGCCATCTGCGGCGGCTCGTCCGTGGTGGCCATCGACAGTCCGCAGGAATGGTGGTCGTCGGTCAACCTGTCCACCGACCGTATCATTCCGCACTTCCAGAACCTGGCCGACGCCATGCACAAGCATGGCGCCAAGATCATGATCCAGATTACCCATATGGGTCGTCGTTCGCGCTGGGATGGCTTCAACTGGCCGACCCTGATGTCGCCCTCGGGCATCCGCGAACCGGTGCACCGCGCCACCTGCAAGACCATCGAGGTGGAAGAGATCTGGCGTGTGATCGGTAACTATGCGCAGGCGGCCCGCCGTGCCAAGGAAGGTGGCCTCGATGGCGTCGAGCTGTCGGCGGTGCACCAGCACATGATCGACCAGTTCTGGAGCCCGCGCGTCAACAAGCGTACCGACGAGTGGGGCGGCAGCTTCGAAGGCCGCATGAAGTTCGGCCTGGAAGTACTCAAGGCCGTGCGTGCCGAAGTGGGCGACGACTTCTGCGTGGGCATGCGTATCTGCGGCGACGAGTTCCACCCCGATGGCCTCAGCCACGAAGACATGAAGCAGATCGCTGCCTACTACGATGGCACCGGCATGCTCGACTTCATCGGTGTGGTGGGCTCGGGTTGCGATACCCACAACACCCTGGCCAACGTCATTCCGAACATGAGCTACCCGCCAGAGCCGTTCCTACATTTGGCAGCTGGCATCAAGGAAGTGGTCAAGGTCCCGGTCCTGCACGCGCAGAACATCAAGGACCCAAACCAGGCTACCCGGATTCTCGAAGGTGGTTATGTAGACATGGTCGGCATGACCCGTGCACACATGGCCGACCCGCACCTGATCGCCAAGATCAAGATGGGCCAGATCGACCAGATCAAGCAGTGCGTCGGCGCCAACTACTGCATCGACCGCCAGTACCAAGGCCTGGACGTGCTGTGCATCCAGAACGCCGCGACCTCCCGTGAGTACATGGGTGTGCCGCACATCATCGAGAAGACCACCGGCGCCAAGCGCAAGGTCGTCATCGTCGGTGCCGGCCCTGCCGGCATGGAGGCGGCGCGCGTGGCCGCCGAGCGTGGCCACGATGTGACTCTGTTCGAAAAACGCGACCAGATCGGTGGCCAGATCACCATCGCGGCCAAGGCGCCGCAGCGTGACCAGATTGCTGGTATCACCCGCTGGTACCAATTGGAGCTGGCCCGCCTGAAGGTGGACCTGCGCCTGGGCACCGCGGCCGATGTAGACACCATCCAGGATCTGCGCCCGGACATCATCGTGCTGGCCGTGGGCGGGCATTCGTTCCTGGAGCAGAACGAACATTGGGGTGCAGCAGAAGGGCTGGTGGTCAGCAGCTGGGACGTGCTCGATGGCAAGGTCGCGCCGGGCAAGAACGTGCTGGTGTACGACACCATCTGCGAGTTCACCGGCATGTCGGTGGCCGACTTCATTGCTGACAAGGGGAGCCAGGTCGAGATCGTCACCGACGACATCAAGCCGGGTGTGGCCATGGGCGGTACGACCTTCCCGACCTACTACCGCAGCATGTACCCCAAGGAAGTGATCATGACCGGGGACATGATGCTGGAGAAAGTCTATCGCGAGGGCGACAAGCTGGTCGCTGTGCTGGAGAACGAGTACACCGGCGCCAAGGAAGAGCGGGTGGTCGATCAGGTGGTGGTGGAGAACGGCGTGCGTCCGGACGAGCAGCTGTACTACGCCCTCAAGGACGGCTCGCGCAACAAGGGCCAGATCGACGTGGAGGCGCTGTTCGCCATCAAGCCACAGCCGATCCTGAGCCAGCCAGGCGAAGGCTACCTGCTGTACCGCATCGGCGACTGTGTGGCCCAGCGTAACGTGCATGCGGCGATCTACGATGCCTTGCGGCTGTGCAAGGACTTCTGATCGCACCGCCTTTCTGAAAGCGGGACTGGCCCCCCTGTAGGAGCGGCCTTGCGCCGCGAAAGGGCTGCGAAGCGGCCCCAGCATTTGATCAGTACCACGGATGCTGGGGCCGCTTCGCAGCCCTTTCGCGGCGACAGGCCGCTCCTACAGGGGTCCGCGCTGGCCTTCGGGGTGGCGCAAGAATCTAGCTGTTGTGGGAGCTTCCCATGTTGAACACCCTTCTACCCATCCTGCTGTTCGCCGCGCTCGGGCTTGCCGTGCTCGGTGCGCTGCGCCGTGTGAACATGTGGCGCCGTGGCCGGCCCTCCAAGGTGGACCTGATCGGCGGCCTGCTGGCCATGCCGCGCCGCTACCTGGTGGACCTGCACCATGTGGTCGAGCGCGACAAGTACATGTCCAACACCCACGTGGCCACCGCTGGTGGTTTCGTGCTCTCGGCGCTGCTGGCGATCCTGGTGCACGGTTTCGGCCTGCAGAGCAAGGTCCTGGGTTACGCCTTGCTGCTGGCCACGGTGATCATGTTCACCGGCGCCATCTTCGTCTTCAAGCGTCGCCTGAACCCGCCTTCGCGCCTGTCCAAGGGCCCGTGGATGCGCCTGCCTAAGAGCCTGCTGGTATTTGCTGCCAGCTTCTTCATCGCCACCTTGCCGGTGGCCGGTATTCTGCCGGCCAACACGGGCGGCTGGGTGATGGTCGGCATTCTGGGCCTGGGCGTGCTGTGGGGCGTGTCGGAGCTCTTCTTCGGCATGACCTGGGGCGGGCCCATGAAGCACGCCTTCGCCGGTGCCCTGCACCTGGCCTGGCACCGGCGCGCCGAGCGTTTTGGTGGCGGCCGCTCGACCGGCCTCAAGCCTTTGGACCTGGAAGACCCACGTGCGCCGCTTGGCGTGGAAAAGCCGGTGGACTTCACCTGGAACCAGCTGCTGGGCTTTGACGCCTGCGTGCAATGCGGCAAGTGCGAGGCCATGTGCCCGGCCTTCGCCGCTGGGCAGCCGTTGAACCCGAAAAAACTCATTCAGGACATGGTCATCGGCCTGGCCGGTGGCACTGACGCCAAGTTCGCCGGCAGCCCTTACCCCGGCAAGCCGATTGGCGAGCATGGTGGCCATCCGCACCAGCCGATCGTCAACGGCCTGGTGGATGCCGAGACACTTTGGTCGTGCACCACTTGCCGCGCCTGCGTTGAAGAGTGCCCGATGATGATCGAGCACGTCGATGCCATCGTCGATATGCGCCGCCACCTCACCCTGGAAAAGGGCGCCACCCCGAACAAGGGTGCCGAAGTGCTCGACAACCTGATTGCCACTGACAACCCCGGTGGTTTCGCACCGGGTGGCCGCATGAACTGGGCTGCCGACCTGAACCTCAAGCTGCTGTCGGAGGTGAAGAGCACCGAGGTGCTGTTCTGGGTGGGCGACGGCGCGTTCGACATGCGCAACCAGCGCACGCTGCGTTCGTTCGTCAAGGTACTCAAGGCTTCGGGTGTGGACTTCGCCGTGCTGGGCCTGGAGGAGCGCGACAGCGGCGACGTGGCGCGCCGCCTGGGTGACGAAGCGACGTTCCAGCAACTGGCCAAACGCAATATCCAGACCCTGGCCAAGTACAAGTTCCAGCGCATCGTCACCTGCGACCCGCACAGCTTCCATGTGCTCAAGAATGAATACGGCGCACTGGGCGGCAACTACCAGGTGCAGCACCACAGCACCTACATTGCCGAGCTGATTGGCGCCAACAAACTCAACCTGGGGCAGCACAAGGGCGGCAGCGTCACCTACCACGATCCGTGCTACCTGGGCCGCTACAACGGCGAGTACGAGGCGCCTCGCGAGGTGCTCCGCGCGCTGGGAATCGAAGTTCGCGAAATGGAGCGCTCGGGCTTTCGCTCACGCTGCTGTGGCGGGGGAGGCGGTGCGCCGATCACTGACATCCCTGGCAAACAGCGTATTCCCGACATGCGCATGGACGACATCCGCACCACCGAAGCCGAAGTGGTTGCCGTGGGCTGCCCGCAGTGCACGGCCATGCTTGAAGGGGTAGTAGAGCCACGGCCGCTGATCAAGGACCTGGCCGAACTGGTGGCCGATGTACTGATCGAGGAAGAGGCCCAGCCAGCGGCTGCCAAGCCTGCGAAATCCAAACGTGAACCTGCGGAGGTGCATTGATGAGCGACATCATCCGCCGCGACCCTCGCGCCGAGTGGATCGCCCGTAACCGCCTGCATCCGCTGCATGCAGCCATGCAGACGCAACAGACCAGCTGGATGGGGCCCAACGGCCTCGTGCGCAAGAACCCTCACGCCAGTGCAGCGGGCTTCATCGGCCCCAATGGGCTCAAGCGCATCGACCGCTCGGGGGCCCAGCAGGGCACCAGTGGTGGCGCACGCCGTAGCGCTGCGGTCGAAGTGCAGTTGCCGCTGCACCAGGTGCCAGAGCCTGCGTTCTACATTGCCGTAGTACCGGACATGATCGGCGGGCGCCTGGGTAGCCATGACCGCGACCTGCTGGGCCTAGCCCATGGGCTGGCGGGCAGTGACGGTGCGGTACTGGCAATCGTGTTCGGCGAGCACAAGGAAACCAACTTTGCCGGCGCAGGTGTGGACCGCTTGCTGGTCATCGAAGGCGAGGCGTATCAAGGGTATGCACCGGAGCAGTTGGTGCAGGGCCTGCGCGCTGTCGACAACCAGTTCGCTCCGCGCCACTGGCTGCTGCCAGACAGCCGCACCGGCGGTGGCGAGCTCGGCCGACGCCTGGGTGCTGCGCTGGGCGAGCGCCCGGCAACACGCGTCTGGCAGGTCAAGGATGGGCAGTGCATCGGCCGCGCCGGTGCGGGCCAGCAAGACATGCAACGCGCGCTGCCACGCCTGATCCTGGCTGCGGCCGAATGTGCAGAGCCTGTCAGCGAAACCCGTCACGAGGCTTTGCCGGTCGAGTTGTCCGGCAGTGTGGCGCGCAGTATCTCGCGCATCGAGGACCTGGGCTCGGTGGCCGTCGACCCGGCCAAGATCGCCATGGCCGAAGCCGAGTTCATCGTATCCGGCGGTAACGGGGTCAAGGACTGGGCCTTGTTCCACAAGGCGACCACGGCACTGGGCGCGACCCAAGGTGCATCGCGGGTGGCGGTGGATGATGGCCACATGCCGCGTGATCGCCAGGTCGGCGCCACGGGTACGTGGGTAACGGCTCGGGTGTACATGGCGGTGGGTATCTCTGGCGCGATCCAGCACCTGCAGGGCATCGGTGCGTGCGACAAAGTGGTGGCGATCAACATGGATCCGGGTTGCGACATGATCAAACGGGCCGACCTGTCGGTGATTGGCGACAGCGCGGCGATTCTTCAGGCACTGATCGACGCTGTGGAGCAGTTCCGCAACGGCGCCCAGCGTGACGCGGCATAAGGGCACGAGCATGAGTACGAAAGTCATCAGCCTGGTTTCGATCGGTGCGCATCCAAGCTCCGGTCGCACGCGGCGCGCCGAGCAGGACTCGCGGGCAGTCGAGTTGGGCCTGCAACTGGCCGGCGAAGACCTGCAAGTCGTGCACGCAGGGGATCCCCGTGAGGAAGCGTTGCGCGGTTACCTGGGGATGGGCCTGGAACATTTGGATGTGCTTGAGCAACCCGCAGGCGCCGATGTGCTGGGAGTACTAGGCGATTACCTGCGCGGTGCCGGTGCGCAACTGGTACTTACCGGCAGCCAGGCCGAGACGGGGGAGGGGTCGGGCATGCTGCCGTTCCTGCTCGCCGAAAAACTTGGCTGGCCGTTGGTGGTGGGGCTGGCCGAGGTGGAATCCATCGAGAACGGTACTGCCCAGGTGTTGCAGGCGCTACCGCGCGGTCAGCGCCGGCGTTTGAAAGTACGCCTACCCATGGTGGCGACAGTGGATAACGCCGCGCCAAAGCCGCGTCAAAGCGCCTTCGGGCCAGCGCGCCGTGGTGTGCTGGCGGCGCAGGACGTACAGGTGGTGGAGGATGAGCTGTTGGGCGAAGAGGCCCTTCAGCCGGCGCGTCCACGGCCCAAGCGCTTGAAGGTTATCAAGGCCAAGAGCGGCGCTGACCGGATGAAGGCCGCAACGGCCAAGGCCAGTGGGGGCGGGGGCAAGGTGCTGAAGGACGTTACGCCGCAGGAAGGCGCTGAAGCCATCATGAAACTATTGGTGGAGGAAGGCGTGCTGCGCTGACGGGCATGCCACATGACTGAACCCGCGAGGCATCCAGCGCAGTAGCTGGCAGTGAACGCGGGTTCGCCCGCTCTCACAATGAACGATACGCGCCGTTCACTACCTGTCATTTCTGCCAGTTCGCAAGCACCGCATCCTCACTTACTCTACGCGTATGCCAAGCGAGTCAGAGTGATCATGGCGACCCTTCTGGATAGCACCGACCGACTTTATTCTGTATCGGGAAAAAGTCACCGCAAGCCACTTGCCTACACACCCTACGGTGCCCGGTGCTTGGCACAGGCCACCTGCATAGGGTTCTGTGGTGAGTTCAGGGATGCGCTGACGGCTAAGTATCCGCTAGGAAACGGTCGTCGTTTCTACAGTCCCAGGCTGGGGCGCTTCACCAGCCCGGACTCGCTGAGCCCATTTGGCAAGGGGGGTATCAATGCATACGGGTACTGCGGTGGTGATCCCGTCAATCGCCACGATCCGGATGGCGCTTTCTGGAGCGCTCTGCTCAGAACCATTGGTGTTGCATCCAGCGGCGCAACGCTCTTCGGTTCATTGATGCGAACCGCCAGGAACGTTGTTGGGCGTAGAAGCGCATTCAAGGCTGCAAGCACCAATGCAAGCAGAGAAAGTCCGCTCAATCATACGGAGTTGACGCAGGCTTCCAGGGTTGCAAACCAGCAATTCTTCATCACTGGAAGCGCAGGGGTGGCGGGTCAGCTCACTGCCGCGTTCACAGGTGCAACTGCCACTTTTCAATCGGCCACGGATGTACTGGGCGTCGTGAACGCAGTCACGAATCTGAGCGGCGGCTCGATCGGTAACTTTGCGGCTGCTCGCGAGGTAGTCGGTTATTTGCGGGCTAACCTGCGAGAAATTCCCACAGTAGCCTTCGAGACGCTGATGGATGTCACGATGGTGGACGAGATGCTATCCACTGTTGGCCGTGGGTTCATATCAGCTGCGGCCAAGATAAGGTCCTGGGGTACTCGCCCCTATGACGTGCAGAGCTAGCGTTAAGAATGCCACGAGGCTAAGCACGCTCTGCCGGTGAAAGGCAGAGCGCGCTACTGCTCCATCTGATGACTACTGAGCTAGCACTTCCTTCAAGTACGGAGCAGGCTCCGCCCCCAAGTTGTTCAGCAAGCGCCCGCTGTACCAGTCAATGAAATTCACCACGCCAAACTCGTAGGTCTTCGAGTAAGGCCCAGGCTGGTATGCCGTGGAATTGATGCCTCGCTGGTTCTCTTCTGCCAGGCGGCGGTCCTGGTCGTTGGTGGCGTCCCACACCTTTCGCATGTTCTCAGGGTTGTAGTCCACGCCTTCGACGGCATCCTTGTGCACCAGCCACTTGGTGGTGACCATGGTTTCCTGGGCGCTGATCGGCCACACGGTGAACACGATCATGTGATCGCCCATGCAGTGGTTCCAGGAGTGCGGCAGGTGCAGGATGCGCATCGAGCCCAGGTCTGGGTTCTTGATGCGGCCCATCAGCTTCTGGCAGGCCTGCTTGCCGTCCATGGTCATCGAGACCGTGCCCTTGAGCAGCGGCATGCGCACGATACGGTTACGCAGGCCGTGGCTCTTGTGCAGGTACGGGATCTTCTCGGCTTCCCAGGCGGCAGCAGAGGCGGCCACGTGGTCCTTGAATTCCTGGCTGGCGCGTGGGTCGTTGGTGTCGTCCCATTCCAGCAGGGTCTGCAGCAGCTCCGGGTGCGAGCCATTGCAGTGATAGCATTCACGGTTGTTTTCCAGCACCAGCTTCCAGTTGGCCTTTTCCATCAAGGTGGTCTGCACCGCCACCTTGGCATTTTCCATGTCGTACGGTTCCATGTAGTGGTCAAGGGTGGCCAGGAACTCGTCGATGGCTGGTGGGTTTTCCGCCAGGCTGATGAAGATGTAGCCGCCAGCGACCTTCACGTTCACAGGCTTGAGGCCGTACTGGTTCATGTCGAAGTCGGCGCCCATTTCGGTGCCGGCGAACAGCAGGCGGCCGTCCAGCTCGTAGGTCCACTGGTGGTAAGGGCACACCAGCTTGGCCACCTTGCCTTTTTCGCTGACGCACAGGCGCGAGCCGCGGTGACGGCACACGTTGTGAAACGCATGCACCTTGCCCTCGGTACCACGCACTACAATGATCGGGTTCTTGCCGATCTGCAGCGTGAGGTAATTGCCCTTCGCCGGGATCTCGCAGGTCATGCCGGCGATCAGCCACTCCTTGTGGAAAATCTCCTGCATGTCGATCTGGAACAGACGCTCGTCGGTGTAGAACGGCTGGGGCAGCGAGTAGGTGCGCTCGCGGTTCTGCAGCATCTGGGCAGTCGCCTTGCGTGCAGGTTCAAGTGGATCGCCCAGGCTCAGGGTTGCGGTGACGTCCATCGTGTATTCCTCGGGGCCGTGTGCGGCCGGCAAAAGGTGGCTAATCGTTGTTGTGGTGCCGCAAGGCTGTTAACCATGAACAGCGTGTTGTTTTGCGGTGGAGTGTGCGTCCGAAGGCGGCGTGAACCGTATCCATGGGCGACATGGCCGATTTGAATTACGACGCCGCAACCCTTGTCGTGTGGGGCTGGTCGCGATAAGTACGCCGATGTCGCTGGCAGGAATGTTCAAGGTCGCAAGCTTGAGCATCATCCGAGCCATAAAAAGGCCAACTGTCGGCTGCTGGAGATGAACATGTCCGAAACCTTCCTCAATCCGGTCACTACCCAGACCTGGGCCAACGGCCGCCACATCGTGCGCTGCGTCAAGGTCATCCAGGAGACCTGGGACGTGCGCACCTTCTGCTTCATGGCAGACCAGCCGATCATGTTCTTCTTCAAGCCCGGGCAATTCGTGACCCTGGAGCTGGAAATCGAAGGCAAGCCGGTGATGCGTTCCTACACCATATCCAGCTCGCCATCGGTGCCCTACAGCTTCTCCATCACGGTCAAGCGCGTACCCGGCGGACTGGTGTCCAACTTCCTGCATGACACCATGCACGAAGGTGCCGAGCTGCCGGTACACGGACCTGTGGGGCTGTTCAACGCCATCGATTTTCCAGGCGCCAAGGTGCTGTACCTGTCTGGCGGCGTGGGCATCACCCCGGTCATGTCCATGGCCCGCTGGTTCTATGACACCAACGCCAATGTCGACATGGTCTTCGTTCACAGTGCCCGTTCACCCAAGGACATCATCTACCATCGCGAACTGGAGCAGATGGCCTCCCGCGTGCCCAATTTCAGCCTGCACATCATCTGCGAGAAGCATGGCCTGGGCGAGCCTTGGGCGGGCTACCGTGGCTACCTGAACCAACGGCTGATGGAGCTGATCGCGCCGGACTACATGGAGCGTGTGGTGTTCTGCTGTGGCCCGACCCCTTACATGACGGCGGTCAAGCGCATGCTCGAGGCTGTCGGCTTCGACATGAACAATTACCACGAGGAGTCGTTCGGGGCGACGCCAGCCGAGGCCAAGGCCGATGCGGTCGAACACGCCGAAGCGGCCGCCGAGGCACCCGAAGTGGACGCCGCCGACCTCAACCTGGTTGAGTTCATCGGCAGCGAGAAGAGCATCCGCATCGCCCCCGGCGAAACCGTGCACGCTGCAGCGGCCAAGGTCGGCCTGATGATCCCGAAAGCTTGCGGCATGGGCATTTGCGGTACCTGCAAGGTGCTCAAGCTGGGTGGCGAAGTCGAAATGGAGCACAACGGCGGTATCACCGAGGAAGATGAAGCCGAGGGGTACATCCTGTCGTGCTGCAGCGTGCCGAAAGGGGATGTGCGCATCGATTATTGAGGGCCAGGCTGGGGTTGTGTTTGTGCAGCCTGACTGACCGGTGGTTGACTCAGGTCGGAACAAGCAGGTGGATACCCTGTCAATCTGCGGGGCGGAAACCTTGTGAATTCGATATTTAATGGCGATGGGCGGCACTTTTCTTTATCGTGTGCGCCCCTCGCAACAACCTGAGATAGACCCATGCTTGAAGCCTCCCTCAATCAAATCGAGCAGCTGGTCAGCGACCTGATGCAAAAAAACGCTCAACTCACCGAGCAGAACACCGCCCTGGGCCAGGAACTGGCCAAGGCAAAGGAAGAAAACGAAACCCTGCAGCTGTCGCTGATGGAGCAGGAAGAGCAGAACGGCAGCACTGCCGCCCGCCTGCAGGCCCTGCAGGCCCTGCTGGAACGCGCCAACTCGGGTGCAGTAGGCGCATGACCTCCCACTCAAGCCCGGTCAATGTCGTTTCCATTCTGGGCAATGACTATTCCCTCAAGGCACCCGCTGGTCAGGAAGAAACCCTGGCCCAGGCTGCTCGCATGCTCAATGCAGTGCTGGCTGAGACCAAGCGCCAGTTTCCGACACTCATCGGCGACAAGCTCATGGTCTTGGCAGCACTGAACCTGTGTTCGCGGCAGATCGAACAGCAGCGTGAACATCAGCAAGTGTTGGAGCAGACTCAGGCCAAGGTTGATGCGACCGTCGAGGCGATCGTCAAGACTCTGCAGGCTCCCGAAGGCCTCGGATAGTTTGCAGTACGATACCGGGGGGGGGCTGCCTTCTGTTCGAAAGCAATTGCCCCACCCGCCTCACGGTATAACGGCCAACATGCATGGCAGCATCTTTTATGGGCCCGATCAAGGTCACTTCCCCGGCAGCGTAGATGAGCGACTGCATTCCGGGTATTAGCCCTGCGACGCCCTCAGTGCGCAGCGTCGAACCTAACGCTACTGCCGCTTCTGTTGTGAAAAGTCCGGCGCTGGCCAGGCCGAGATTGTCGACCAAACCTGTACGGTCCGCCGCCTCAGGTGGCAAAAACAACTCGATGGTATCCGACACTGCCGGTGTTGCCAGAGCATGAAACCCCGCAATTCTGCGAGCCCTGTGAAGGGCCGGAAAAGATGCCCCTGGCTGCTGACGCTGCAGTTGGCGGTGCTCAATGGCTATCTCGGCGAATGACATGCCCATACCCACCACAGAGCCGAACGCGTTTGCCCCCCTCGCTGCGTAATGCTGGACAAGAGAAGGCTGTGAATTTACTGGACTTCGGCGCAGCGGTGCGTGGCCAGACGGGTCTGTGAAGTTGACCGGATCGTTGGTGCAGTACGCATAACAGTTGGGGCCACCGGCCCCCATCGGGCTGAGCGGATCGGGGGATCGGAACCTCATTAGCAAAGGGGAGTAGGCCCGCCGTCCGTTACCTAGCAAATAGGCAGAACTTGCCGGGTCCAGCACTTCACCGACAAAGGCTATGTGCATGTTGCACAGAGGTGGCTTATACCCGAATGGCGTAAAGGCCGGTGAGGGCCTCAACGTGGATCGTGGACACGCTGGTGATAAACGGGTTGGCATGAGGGGTGCTTTCGTGGGACCGTACGCCCACCATAACAACCCTGCACCGGCCCACCTACTGGCACATTTGTCAGTACGCCTGTGTCAATGACTGACAAAGCTGCGTATGTCCACTGCCAGCTCTCGCATCTTCCTATCCCAAGCGCACATGAACCCTGCGCCGTCGCTGCCGATGAGGGTGTTGAACCACAAGCCCTTCACGATTTTTTTTATCGTTATTGAATGACTGAAGGTATTTTTTACATTGATCGCGTTTCTCCAGTTCACAAGAGTGATTCCCCGGCCAGGTGCAAGCAGCCTATCGTCCTGTCCGGGAGGGAGAAACTGGCAGAAGTATCAAGTGCCGGCGATGGCCCGGATGTCTGCCGCCAGCTCGCGCACACGTTCTTCTTCAGTGTCCCAGGAACACATGAACCGCGCACCGCCGCTGCCGATGAAGGTATAGAAGCGCCAGCCCTTGCCTCGCAAGGCCTCGATCACCGGTTCGGGCATTTGCAGGAACACCCCGTTGGCTTCCACTGGGAACATCAGCTCGATGCCTGGCAAATCACTCACCAGTGATGCCAATAATTGGGCGCAGTGGTTGGCATGCTTGCCGTGCCGCATCCAGGCGCCGTCTTCGAGTATCCCGACCCAAGGCGCAGACAGAAACCGCATCTTCGAAGCCAATTGCCCGGCTTGCTTGCAACGGTAGTCGAAGTCTTCGGCCAACTGCCGGTTGAAGAACAGGATGGCTTCCCCGACGGCCATGCCGTTCTTGGTGCCGCCAAAACACAATACGTCGACGCCGGCTTTCCAGGTCAGTTCGGCCGGGCTGCAGCCCAGGAAAGCGCAAGCATTGGTAAAGCGCGCGCCGTCCATGTGCAAGTTAAGGCCCAATTCCTTGCAGGTGGCGCTGATCGCCTTGAGTTCGTCGGGGCGGTAGACGGTGCCGACTTCCGTGGCTTGCGTGAGCGTGACCACGCGGGGCTTTGGATAGTGAATGTCCTGGCGCTTGAGCGCCACTTCGCGGATCGACTCGGGGGTGAGCTTGCCGTTGGTACTGGGGGCGGTAAGCAGCTTGGAGCCGTTGGAGAAAAATTCCGGGGCGCCGCACTCGTCTGTTTCGACATGCGCGGTCTCCGAGCAGATCACGCTGTGGTAGCTCTGGCACAGCGAGGCCAGGGCCAGCGAGTTGGCGGCGGTGCCGTTGAAGGCGAAGAACACTTCGCAGTCGGTTTCGAACAAGGCCCGAAAGTATTCCGAGGCGCGCGCCGTCCATTGATCGTCGCCGTAGGCGCGGTCGTGGCCGTGGTTGGCTTTTTCCATCGCAGACCAGGCTTCCGGGCAGATGCCGGAATAGTTGTCGCTGGCGAATTGTTGGCTCTTATCTGTCATGACACTGTCCTGTGAACGACGCAGGACAGCACTCTAAACCATCGATTCAGCGGTTGACTATACAACCCCGATACCCATGCGTTTCAAGCGCACTTGTTCACGGGCTTCGCTGTATCCAAATCCAGGCAGGCGTGCCGAAGCGTCAGGTCAGTGAGCTTGGCCCGATGAAGAAACGGGCCGTGGCCTGGCGGGTGTTCAGGCCAGCGCCCCCCAACGCAAGCCGTACGTGTGGTCAGTGTGATCGGGACGCTGACCAATGTCGTAAACGCGCCATTGCAAGGCGTGCGCAGGCATCTGGCACACCCCGGCCAGCCCTACCATCGCCACAAAGGGTCAAAGTGAACCCTCCGAACAAAAAATGATCGCTGCCGGGAGATACAAGATGTTCAGCAAGCAAGACCAGATTCAAGGTTACGACGATGCACTGCTGGCGGCGATGAGTGCCGAAGAGCAGCGTCAGGAAGACCACATCGAGCTGATCGCCTCGGAGAACTACACGTCCAAGCGCGTGATGCAGGCCCAAGGCAGCGGCCTGACCAACAAATACGCCGAAGGCTACCCAGGCAAGCGCTACTACGGTGGCTGCGAGCATGTCGACAAGGTCGAAGCGCTGGCCATCGAGCGCGCCAAGCAGCTGTTCGGTGCCGACTATGCCAACGTCCAGCCGCACTCCGGCTCCTCGGCCAACAGCGCTGTATACCTGGCGTTGCTGCAGCCTGGCGACACCATTTTGGGCATGAGCCTGGCCCATGGCGGCCACCTGACCCACGGCGCCAAGGTGTCGTCTTCGGGCAAGCTGTACAACGCCGTGCAGTACGGCATCGACACCGATACCGGCCTGATCGACTACGACGAAGTCGAGCGACTGGCGGTCGAGCACAAGCCTAGAATGATCGTCGCGGGCTTCTCGGCCTACTCCAAGACCCTGGATTTCCCGCGTTTTCGCGCCATCGCCGACAAGGTCGGGGCGCTGTTGTTCGTGGACATGGCCCACGTGGCCGGCCTGGTCGCTGCGGGCCTTTACCCGAACCCGGTCCCGTTCGCGGACGTAGTGACCACCACCACCCACAAGACCTTGCGCGGCCCGCGTGGCGGCCTGATCCTGGCCAAGTCGAACGAAGAGATCGAGAAGAAACTCAACGCTGCCGTCTTCCCGGGCGCCCAGGGCGGCCCGCTGATGCACGTAATCGCCGGCAAGGCGGTCTGCTTCAAGGAAGCGCTTGAGCCTGAGTTCAAGAGCTACCAGAAGCAGGTCATCGAAAACGCCCAGGCCATGGCGCAGGTGTTCATCGAACGCGGCTATGACGTGGTTTCCGGTGGCACCGACAACCACCTGTTCCTGGTCAGCCTGATTCGCCAGGGCCTGACGGGCAAAGATGCCGACGCTGCCCTGGGCCGCGCGCACATTACCGTCAACAAGAACGCCGTCCCCAACGACCCGCAATCGCCGTTCGTGACCTCGGGCCTGCGCATCGGCACCCCGGCGGTCACCACCCGTGGCTTCAAGGTCGCCCAATGCGTGGCCCTGGCCGGCTGGATCTGCGACGTGCTCGACAACCTCGGTGACGCTGACGTCGAAGCCGATGTGGCCAGCAATGTCGCGGCGCTGTGCGCAGATTTCCCTGTTTACCGCTGAGTGGAGTCCCACACCATGCAACGTTACTCGGGCTTCGGCCTTCTCAAGCACTCCCTCAGCCACCACGAGAACTGGCAGCGCATGTGGCGTACGCCGACACCGAAGAAGGTGTACGACGTGGTCATCGTCGGCGGTGGTGGCCACGGTCTGGCCACGGCCTACTACCTGGCCAAGGAACACGGCATCACCAATGTCGCGGTGATCGAAAAAGGTTACCTGGGCGGCGGCAACACCGCCCGTAACACCACCATCGTGCGCTCCAACTACCTGTGGGACGAGTCGGCCCACCTCTACGAGCACGCCATGAAGCTGTGGGAGGGCCTGTCCCAGGACCTCAACTACAACGTCATGTTCTCCCAGCGCGGCGTGTACAACCTGTGCCATACCCTGCAGGACATGCGTGACTCCGAACGCCGGGTCAGCGCCAACCGCCTTAATGGCGTCGATGGCGAGCTGCTCAATACCGCCCAGGTCGCGGCCGAGATTCCGTACCTGGACTGCTCCAAGAACACCCGTTACCCAATCCTGGGTGCTACCGTACAGCGCCGTGGCGGCGTTGCCCGTCACGATGCCGTGGCCTGGGGTTACGCCCGTGCCGCCGACGCCCTGGGCGTGGATTTGATCCAGCAGACCGAAGTGACGGGTTTCCGCAAGGAAAATGGCGCGGTCATCGGCGTGGAAACCAACAAGGGTTTCATCGGCGCCAAGCGCGTGGGTGTGGTCACGGCAGGTAACTCAGGCCACATGGCCAAGCTGGCCGGCTTCCGCTTGCCGCTCGAATCGCACCCCTTGCAGGCACTGGTTTCCGAACCGATCAAGCCCATCATCGACAGCGTCATCATGTCCAACGCCGTGCACGGCTACATCAGCCAATCGGACAAAGGTGACCTGGTGATCGGTGCGGGTATCGACAGCTGGGTCGGCTATGGCCAGCGTGGTTCTTACCCGGTGATCGAGCACACCTTGCAGGCCATCGTCGAGATGTTCCCCAACCTCTCGCGTGTGCGCATGAACCGCCAATGGGGCGGCATCGTCGACACCTCGCCGGACGCCTGCCCGATCATCACCAAGACCCCGGTCAAGAACATGTTCTTCAACTGCGGATGGGGTACTGGCGGCTTCAAGGCGACCCCAGGTTCGGGCAACGTCTTCGCCGCGAGCCTGGCCAAGGGCGAGATGCACCCACTGGCCGCGCCGTTCTCCATGGACCGCTTCTACAACGGCGCCCTGATCGACGAACACGGCGCTGCCGCCGTCGCCCACTAACCGGAGACACCGTCATGTTGCATATTTTCTGTCCCCACTGCGGCGAGCTGCGCTCCGAAGAAGAGTTCCACGCCTCTGGCCAGGCGCACATTGCCCGCCCGCTGGACCCCAACGCCTGCTCCGACCAGGAGTGGGGCACGTACATGTTCTACCGTGACAACCCGCGCGGTATCCACCACGAACTGTGGGATCACGTTGCCGGCTGCCGTCAGTATTTCAACGTCACCCGTAACACCGAAACCTACGAGATTCTGGAAACCTACAAGATTGGCGAGAAGCCGCAAGTCAGCGCCCGTGAACACACACCGGCGCGCTCGGCTGCTGTAAACGAACGGGGAGTCAACGTATGAGCCAGACCTATCGCCTCGCCAGCGGCGGCCGTATCGACCGCAGCAAGGTGTTGAACTTCACCTTCAACGGCAAGACTTACCAGGGCTATGCCGGCGACAGCCTGGCAGCGGCCCTGCTGGCCAACGGCGTCGACATCGTTGGCCGCAGCTTTAAGTACTCGCGTCCGCGCGGCATCATTGCCGCAGGCACCGAGGAGCCGAACGCCATCTTGCAGATCGGCTCCAGCGAAGCCACCCAGATCCCCAACGTGCGCGCCACCCAGCAAGCCCTGTATTCGGGCCTGGTCGCCACCAGCACCAATGGCTGGCCGAACGTCAACAATGACGTCATGGGTATCCTCGGCAAGGTGGGCGGCAGCATGATGCCGCCGGGCTTCTACTACAAAACTTTCATGTACCCTAAGTCGTTCTGGATGACGTACGAGAAGTACATCCGTAAGGCAGCCGGCCTTGGCCGCGCGCCGCTGCAGAATGATCCGGACAGCTATGACTACATGAACCAGCACTGCGACGTGCTGATCGTCGGTGCAGGGCCTGCGGGCCTGGCGGCGGCCCTTGCCGCTGCGCGCAGCGGTGCTCGCGTGATCCTGGCGGACGAGCAGGAAGAATTCGGTGGCAGCCTGCTGGACACCCGTGAAACCCTCGATGGCAAGCCGGCCGCTGAATGGGTCAGTGGCGTCATCAAGGAGCTCGAAGGCCTGCCGGAAGTGACCTTGCTGCCACGCGCCACGGTCAACGGCTACCACGACCACAACTTCCTGACCATCCATGAGCGCCTCACCGACCACCTGGGCGACCGTGCTCCGCTTGGTCAGGTGCGCCACCGCGTGCACCGTGTACGGGCCAAACGTGTCGTACTGGCCACCGGCGCCCATGAGCGCCCGCTGGTGTACGGCAACAACGACGTGCCGGGCAACATGCTGGCCGGCGCCGTTTCGACCTACGTTCGTCGCTATGGCGTAGCACCTGGCCGCAAGCTGGTGCTGTCGACCAACAACGACCACGCCTACCGTACCGCGCTGGACTGGCACGATGCTGGGCTGCAAGTGGTGGCCATCGCCGATGCGCGCCACAACCCACGTGGCTCGCTGGTCGAAGAAGCGCGCGCCAAGGGTATTCGTATCCTCACTTCCAGTGCCGTCATCGAAGCCAAGGGCAGCAAGCACGTCACCGGCGCTCGTGTGGCGGCCATCGATGTGCAGGCCCACAAGGTCACCAGCCCTGGTGAAACCCTCGAGTGCGATTTGATCGCCACCTCCGGGGGCTATAGCCCTGTGGTTCACCTGGCTTCGCACCTGGGCGGCCGTCCGGTATGGCGTGAAGACATCCTGGGCTTCGTGCCGGGCAATGCCCCGCAAAAGCGCGAGTGCGTTGGCGGCATCAACGGTGTCTACCCGTTGGGCGATGCCATTGCCGACGGCTTCGAAGGCGGCGTGCGTGCAGCCACCGAAGCAGGTTTCAAGGCCAGCGTAGGCACCTTGCCGAAAACCGTTTCGCGCAAGGAAGACGCCACCCTGGCGCTGTTCCAGGTGCCACACGACAAGGGCACCGCCCGTGCGCCGAAGCAGTTCGTCGATCAGCAGAACGACGTCACGGCCGCTGCCATCGAGCTGGCTACCCGTGAAGGCTTCGAGTCGGTCGAGCACGTCAAGCGCTACACCGCGCTGGGTTTCGGTACCGACCAGGGCAAGCTGGGCAACATCAACGGCCTAGCCATTGCGGCGCGTTCGATGGGCATTACCATTCCGGAAATGGGCACCACCATGTTCCGCCCCAACTACACGCCGGTGACGTTCGGCGCGGTGGCGGGCCGTCACTGTGGGCACTTGTTCGAGCCCGTGCGCTTTACGGCCCTGCATGCCTGGCACGTGAAGAACGGCGCCGAGTTCGAGGACGTCGGCCAGTGGAAGCGCCCGTGGTACTTCCCCAAGGCCGGTGAAGACATTCACGCCGCCGTTGCCCGCGAATGCAAGGCCGTGCGTGACAGCGTCGGCTTCCTGGACGCCTCTACCCTGGGCAAGATCGATATTCAGGGCCCGGATTCGCGCGAGTTCCTCAACCGCGTGTACACCAACGCCTGGACCAAGCTCGATGTGGGCAAGGCGCGCTATGGCCTGATGTGCAAGGAAGACGGCATGGTGTTCGACGACGGCGTGACCGCCTGCGTCGGCGACAATCACTTCATCATGACCACCACCACTGGCGGCGCGGCGCGCGTGTTGCAGTGGCTGGAGCTGTACCACCAGACCGAGTGGCCGGACCTTAAGGTGTACTTCACCTCGGTGACCGACCACTGGGCGACCATGACCTTGTCCGGGCCGAACAGCCGCAAGCTGCTCAGCGAGTTGACCGACATCGACATGGACAAGGAAGCCTTCCCGTTCATGACCTGGAAGGAAGGCAACGTCGGCGGTGTGCCGGCCCGTGTCTTCCGTATCTCGTTCACCGGTGAACTGTCGTACGAAATCAACGTGCAGGCCAACTACGCCATGGGCGTGCTGGAGCAGATCGTCGAGGCAGGCAAGAAGTACAACCTGACCCCGTACGGCACCGAGACCATGCACGTGTTGCGTGCCGAGAAGGGCTTCATCATCGTCGGCCAGGACACGGACGGCTCGATGACCCCGGACGACCTGAACATGAGCTGGTGCGTAGGGCGCAACAAGCCGTATTCGTGGATCGGCCTGCGCGGCATGAACCGTGAAGACTGCGTGCGTGAAAACCGCAAGCAGCTGGTTGGCCTGAAACCGATCGACCCGAACCAGTGGCTGCCTGAAGGCGCTCAACTGGTGTTCGATCCGAAGCAGCCCATCCCGATGGACATGGTTGGCCACGTTACCTCCAGCTACGCTGCCAACTCTCTGGGCTACTCGTTCGCCATGGGTGTGGTCAAGGGCGGCCTCAAGCGCATGGGCGAGCGTGTCTACTCGCCTCAGGCCGATGGCAGCGTGATCGAGGCGGAAATCGTGTCTTCGGTGTTCTTCGATCCGAAGGGTGAGCGGCAGAACGTTTGACTCCGGGCTCCATTAGGAGCAGGCCAGGCCTGCTCCTAATGGCGCGATGCAGACGTCAAGGATCGGCGCAGGCTCGCCGGCGATGAGGCCGGCAGAGTTTGCAGGACCGGATGTCTGCATCCCATCGACGAACAAGAATTCTAGGCAGGTATGAAATGAGCGCTATCAACGTCTTCGAGCAAAACCCTGGTGCCTCGGCCAAGGCCGAGTCGCCATTGCACCACGCCGACCTGGCAAGCCTGGTGGGTAAGGGCCGCAAAAATGCCGGCGTGACCTTGCGCGAGCGCAAGTTCCTCGGTCACCTGACCCTGCGTGGCAACGGCCATGATCCCGCCTTTGCCGGTGGCGTCCACAAGGCCCTGGGCCTGGAGTTGCCGGTGGCACTGACCGTCGTTGCCAATGGCGACCTGTCGCTGCAATGGGTCGGCCCTGACGAATGGCTGCTGATCGTTCCGGGTGGGCAGGAAGTGGCGATTGAGCAGAAGTTGCGCGATGCCCTGGAAGGGCAACACATCCAGGTGGTCAACGTCAGCGGTGGGCAGAGCCTGCTGGAACTGCGCGGCCCGAACGTGCGCGAAGTGCTGATGAAATCCACCAGCTATGATGTGCATCCGAACAACTTCCCGGTCGGCAAGGCTGTCGGCACGGTGTTTGCCAAGTCGCAACTGGTGATTCGGCGCACCGCCGAAGACACCTGGGAACTGGTCATCCGCCGCAGCTTCTCCGATTACTGGTGGCTGTGGCTGCAGGACGCATCGGCTGAGTACGGACTGGCCATCGAGGCTTAAGGAGAAACACCATGAGTCGGGCACCGGATACCTGGATTCTCACCGCCGACTGCCCGAGCATGCTCGGTACCGTCGACGTGGTGACGCGTTACCTCTTCGAGCAACGCTGCTACGTGACGGAGCACCATTCCTTCGATGATCGGCTGTCAGGGCGCTTCTTCATTCGCGTGGAGTTTCGCGTGCCTGATGGCTTCGACGAAGACGGGTTGCGTGCAGGCCTTGCCGAGCGCAGCGAGGCGTTTGGCATGGCGTTCGAGCTGACGGCGCCCAACCATCGCCCCAAGGTGGTGATCATGGTCTCCAAGGCCGATCATTGCCTGAACGACCTGCTGTATCGCCAGCGCATCGGTCAACTGGGCATGGACGTGGCGGCGGTGGTTTCCAACCACCCCGACCTCGAGCCTTTGGCACACTGGCACAAGATTCCCTACTACCACTTCGCGCTCGATCCCAAAGACAAGCCTGCGCAGGAGCGCAAGGTATTGCAGGTGATCGAGGACACGGGCGCAGAGCTGGTCATCCTCGCCCGCTACATGCAGGTGCTCTCGCCTGAACTGTGCCGCCAGCTCGATGGCCGCGCGATCAACATCCACCATTCGCTACTACCGGGTTTCAAGGGCGCCAAGCCTTACCACCAGGCGTACAACAAAGGTGTGAAGATGGTCGGGGCCACGGCGCACTACATCAACAACGACCTGGACGAAGGGCCGATCATCGCCCAGGGCGTGGAGGTGGTGGACCACACCTATTACCCCGAGGACCTGATCGCCAAAGGGCGAGACATCGAGTGCCTGACCTTGGCGCGGGCGGTGGGGTACCACATTGAAAGGCGGGTGTTTCTGAACGCCAATCGGACGGTTGTGCTCTGACCGGTTGTGCTGGCTGTTTGGACATCAGGGCAGGGGAGGCCCGTGTGGGAGCCGGCATGCTGGCTATGAGCCATAGAAATTAGATGGATCATGTCGACGGCTGTAAAAAGAGCTTTGGCGAATATCGATAGTTCTCTGAACGAAGTCGGGTATCAGTCCAGATGGAGGACTGGATGATCGACTTTCAGCGGGCGTCGAGTCCCTTGACGAGTTCGCTGAAGATGCAGGGGAGTGGGGCTGCTGCCGGTAGGGGCTTGATGGCCGTGAAGTTTGAATGGGTGTGACCACGGCCGTGGGTTTTGGGTTTATATTTACGTTGAATATAAATGAGTCACTTCTGGGGTCCTCTATCCAATCAGACCTAGGGCTGGGATTGGGGTTGTCAGAACGTAATACGGCCTGCCGGGGTAAAAGCCCAGCGGGTTTCCTTGACGCAGGCGGTTGTGCGGCCGCCACCGTCTTGTTGTCGTTTGTTAAGTTTGACAACCCGGTGGTGGGAGGCGGTGAGTGGCGGGGTCGTCGGGTACTCGCATTATGAGCACTCACGGACGGCTTGGCGTTCCTCCCTAAGCGTTTCATTTGCCCGCTGGGGTCTATGTAATTGACGGGATCCCCTTCACAGTAACAGTAAGTATTCAAACCGCCCGCCTCGAAAGGGCTCAACCTATCGGGCGTATTGAAGCGCATCCTCACCGGACTGAAACAGCGATGGCCTTGGCCAAGGGCGTAGTCATCTTGCAACGCAATTAATACTTCGCCGTTGAACCCCAGCAGCGTCATGTAGGACGGCAGTTTCGGATCGTACCCGTAAGCTGTGTAGTGGTGTGGTTCGTTCTGACCAGCACAGCCGGCCCGCAGTACGGTCCCGCTCCCCTCGACTGCGAGCAGGCTCGTGCCCAGTTGTCCTGATAATTGTTCGGCTAAGGGTGTGCCTGCGGTGCGAAAAACTGAGCGGTGGTCGCCACTCTGTTGCACTGCGATGAGTCTGTTGGCCTGGTAGAAATAAAGTGAACGGTTCGTTGTCGTCATGATGAACGTCTCTGTGCAACGGATGAGCGCGGTTGACACACGTCCATTCTCAACACCCGCCGTGCCTCTACCACTGGCAAAACTAATAGGTTGCCAAACGGGGCACGGTGAAAAAGTATCCCCCTGCTGTCTCCAGTCACCGCACAGCGGCTTAACACGCCCACCACCCCTACATTTCAATGACACGGGCTGCCCATGGAGGGTGACGCGTTCACCACCGCTGGCTGCATATAAATAAATGTCAGGTAGCGGCTTGGCTGCGACCGCTCACCCTCCAGGCGGTAGGCGCCGCTAACAGGCATACCCCTGTCGCAACCAGTCACTGTGACATCGCCCATCGAGCCCACAATTCCCCCATCCAGTAACACATGCCGCCCATGGATGGCGGCGCGTTCACCACCGCTGCATAAATACAAATAAAGCGAGGTAAGAGCATGTCTGGCAATCGTGGAGTGGTGTATCTCGGCGCGGGCAAGGTCGAGGTGCAGAAAATCGACTACCCGAAAATGCAAGACCCACGCGGCAAGAAGATCGAGCACGGCGTGATCCTCAAGGTGGTTTCCACCAACATCTGCGGTTCCGACCAGCACATGGTCCGAGGCCGTACCAC
Organism: Pseudomonas sp. DE0157; assembly: GCF_007678615.1. Classification (NCBI taxonomy): domain Bacteria; kingdom Pseudomonadati; phylum Pseudomonadota; class Gammaproteobacteria; order Pseudomonadales; family Pseudomonadaceae; genus Pseudomonas; species Pseudomonas sp. DE0157. The sequence goes on along the minus strand of NZ_VEJN01000002.1, from coordinate 121,154 downwards.
GGCCCAGGTCGGTCTGGTGCTGGGCCACGAAATCACCGGCGAAATTGTCGAGAAGGGCAGTGACGTCGAGCGCATGCAGATCGGCGATCTGGTCTCGGTACCGTTCAACGTCGCCTGTGGTCGCTGCCGCTCCTGCAAGGAAATGCATACGGGCGTCTGCCTGACCGTCAACCCGGCCCGTGCTGGTGGTGCCTACGGTTATGTCGACATGGGTGACTGGACGGGCGGCCAGGCCGAATACGTGCTGGTGCCGTACGCTGACTTCAACCTGTTGAAACTGCCAGAACGCGACAAGGCCATGGAGAAGATCCGTGACCTGACCTGCCTGTCCGATATTCTGCCGACCGGCTACCACGGTGCGGTGACCGCTGGGGTCGGCCCTGGCAGCACCGTCTACGTAGCCGGTGCTGGCCCTGTAGGCCTGGCTGCTGCCGCTTCGGCCCGCCTGCTGGGCGCCGCCTGCGTCATCGTCGGTGACCTGAACCCTGCGCGCCTGGCCCACGCCAAGTCCCAGGGTTTCGAAGTGGTCGACCTGTCCAAGGACACGCCGCTTCACGAACAGATCGTGGACATTCTCGGCGAGCCGGAAGTGGATTGCGCCGTCGATGCCGTAGGCTTCGAAGCTCGCGGTCATGGCCATGAAGGCGCCAAGCACGAGGCGCCGGCAACTGTATTGAACTCGCTGATGCAGGTGACCCGTGTGGCTGGGCAGATCGGTATTCCGGGCCTGTACGTGACCGAAGACCCGGGTGCGGTGGACGCTGCTGCCAAAATCGGTGCACTGAGCATCCGCTTCGGCTTGGGCTGGGCCAAGTCGCACAGCTTCCACACCGGCCAGACTCCGACCATGAAGTACAACCGCCAGCTGATGCAGGCAATCATGTGGGACCGCATCAACATTGCCGAAGTGGTGGGCGTGCAGGTGATTAACCTGGATCAGGCGCCAGAAGGGTATGGCGAGTTTGATGCGGGCGTGCCGAAGAAGTTTGTGATTGACCCGCATAAGATGTGGGGGGCGGCGTAACAAACATCGCTTTACAAGAGCCCCTCTAACCGAGGGGCTTTTTCATGGCTGTGTCATTGGCCTCAAAGCCCGCACTCCAATACATCGAGTTTGTTTTGTGGCGCCCGGTAGTGAGACGGCGAATTTTAGTAAATATAATTACACTAAATTGATTTGTTTCGTTCTTGCTACTAGAAAAACTAACAATTGCTTTTTGAACGATATGGCTTTCCGGCCTTTCTCCGAAGCATTTCCGAGCACGCGGGGATTACGCTTTGACCTGACATTTTTGCTGGTAGATGACCTCTCCTGAATTGAGCTAGTGTATAGGCTGAGGTGATCGTGCTATTGGAGGTGCTTTTATGTCATCTGCATCTGTGTACGAACAAGGGATGTCTGGGAAACGTGACAGCAGGTTGACGGTCACATCCGCCCGACATTTTTACCAGGGTAATAATCTGCATACCCACATTCAAGGCTCGAAACAGCAGTCAATTTTTAGAACAGAGCATGGTTTGCTTGCTCAACTCCACGCCCATGACAATCGCTACGATGTAGGAATGATTTGTCAAGATGCAAAACTATCAGTTTCACGTGTATTGAAACATGGTGCGGGATTAGATGTCGCTTATGCGCCTTATGGTTATGCATCTTCCGAGCGCTTAATGGATACTTTAATTGGATTTAATGGGCAAATGTTTGAACAGCGTGCTGGCTGTTACCTGCTAGGGAATGGTTGTCGCGTGTATATCCCAAGCCTGATGCGATTTGGCAGTTCGGATAGCTTGAGTCCTTTTGGTAAGGGATGGCTGAGTTCGTATATGTACTGCGTGGGTGATCCAGTGAATTTTTCCGATCCATCAGGGCACTTTCGAATTGGATCCGTATGGAATTTCTTGAGTAAACCATTCCGTTCTTCTCGGAAGCCTGGGAAAAGCCAGGCGGTTCAAGAAACTTTTGTTGGCTATCATGGGACAAGTGGTACTGCGGCAAAGAAAATTTTGAAGAAGGGTGTTGAAAGTAAGACGGGTACATTTTTTTTGACCGATACGTTCGGCAATGCTGATCGCTATGCAGCCCTGAAGAAGAAAGGTACTGTATTGGCTGTAAGTACAGTTGATTTTGCTAAGGTTAAGGATAATTCTGCGCGAGGGTTGGTGCGGAGTAAAGGTATAAACGAATTGAGGATTGAGAGGCCTGCGCACCATTTACTCAGGTTTACGAGGGTTTCAACCGCGGGTCCAGCTTCGGATTTCGACAGGTTTATAACTCTGGAAGATCAAATGGCACGCGACGTCCAAATGTTTAACGCAAGGTTGAGGGGGGCGAGTTGACTGTGCGCTGTCATTTCGTTCTTCAAATCCCAATGCTTACGACGGGGGCCGACGATTGAGTATCGATAGCCGGTTCGGAACGAACGCCAGAACCACGAGTTAAACCCCTCGTTTCCCAGACCATCCCGGCCAATGAGGTCACTCCCGATGAAAGCATTGACCCTGGCAACCCTGGCAACCCTGGCCGCAAGCCCTGTGTTCGCCTTCAACCTCAGCGACGCTGCCAACGCCGTCCCCGCCATGCAGAACCCGCAGCAACAAAGCCAGGTGTAGGCGCCTGAAGGGCAGGCCAACCTGCTCAACACGCTGGGCAGCCAGTTGAATATCACCCCCGAGCAGGCCGTGGGCGGGGCAGGGGCGATGCTGGGGCTGGCGCGTAACAACCTGAGCAGCGACGACTATGGCCAGTTGACCAAGGTCATGCCGCGCCTGGACCTGCTGTCGGGCGCCAATGCCCTGGGCGGGTTGAGCGGGCTGGGTGAATTGCTGGGCAATGACAAGGGCAGCCAGTCCGCCTTGAACAAGGCGTTGGGCTACGATGTGCAGAGCCGGAGCGACCTGGACAATGCGTTCAAAGCGCTGGGGATGGATACCGGGATGATCGGGAAGTTTGCGCCGTTGATTCTGCAGTACCTGGGGCAGCAGGGGATTGCCGGGTCGTTGTTGCAGAATCTGGGTAGTCTATGGACTATGCCAGCAGCGGCAGCCACTCCGTCGGTGTGAAATAGCGTGCTTTATCGCCGGATTTGTTGCAGGCGTAACTGGATTGCTTCCTTTTTCAACTGCACTTTACGGAGGCTGTGATTGATCGACTCAAGCCGGCGCCGATAATCGGGTAAGAGGTTATACGCTCGATAGTTGCTTCGAGTGACAGGGCTCCAGAGTTGATTGAGGTCGTTATTCAGTTCCTCATTGAATGTATGAAGCCGATTCATTTCGTTGATAAGTTTTTTTCGCTCTTGGTACTCCCTGTAATGAGCAGAGCGGTTCCTTTCAAAGATGGTGTCTTCCGCAAAACTCACGCTTTTTGCCTTCTGCTTCATTTTAATCGCACGGGCGGCGGGTTGCTCGTGGTGCCTATTTGTTTTGGTAAAGATTTGCTGTTCGGCACGGGCCGATGAAACAGGCTTCAGCTTATTGATGGCCGCAGTCAGTTGCGCGGGCGTCGGAGCACGCCCTGAGTCGTCTTGGTAATTAACGGGATCACCCTTGCAATAAATATAGGTATTAAACCCTCCTTCTAGAAACGGACTGAGGTCGTCTGGCCCTTGGAAACGCATCAATGTCGGGCTGTAGCAACGGTAGCCTTGACCCAAGGCATACCCATAAGTAAACGGGTCGTATCGCTCACCATTGAAGCCAAGCATAGATGCAGGGCTTGCTTGATTTTGGTGGTACCCATAAGGGCAATAGGCAGGCAGCGTTGTTGACACAGGGTTTGGCCTTGCAAGTCGGTAAGCCTGAGTCTTGGCGCTTTCGAGGCCAGGTACAACTAGCAGAATTACTAGTGCACGCCGCTGGCTTCAGACTACTTCAGGGGAGCTGCCCTGGCGTAGCGGCTCCGGAATTTCAGCTTCGCCTCGGAGATTGCCAGGACAGCTACGCGGCCCTTTCCGACCGGTCCGGCGCCCCGGCAAGGCCGCTCAAGGGGCCGCGCAGGCCGCGAGATGATTGGGTCAGGCAGCCTCGGTGAAGTCCACCAAGCGCACCGGGCGGCGGAAGCCGGCGGTCAGCACTGCCAGGTATGCCAGCCCCAGCGCAAACCAGCACAGGCCAATCACCAAGGTCAGCGCCGACAGACTGGTCCACAGCCACAGCGTCAATCCCAAGCCCACCAGTGGCACTACGCCATAGCTCAATAGCCCTTTCGCAGTGCGCAGGCTTGCATCGTCCATCAGATGCGTCTTCACCACCGCCAGGTTCACCGCCGAGAACGCCACCAAGGCGCCGAAGCTGATCAGCGAGGCCAGGGTGGACAAGTCGATCACCAGCGCCAGCAGTGAGAACGCCGACACCACCACGATGGCGAATACCGGTGTACCGAGGCGTGGCGACAGGTGACCGAAGGTGCGCTGCGGCAGCACCCGGTCACGGCCCATGGTGTAGAGAATGCGCGACACTGCGGCCTGCGATGCCAAGGCCGAGCCGAGGCTACCGGCGACATAAGCGGCAGTGAAGAAGTTGGCCAGGAACTGCCCGCCTGCCTTGAGCATGACCTCATTCGCAGCAGCATCGGCATTGGCGAAGGTGCTGCCTGGCAGCACCAGTTGGCTCACATAGGCCAGCACGGTGAACAGCAGGCCGGCGAACAGCGTGGTGAGGATGATTGCCCGAGGCACGTCACGCCGAGCATCGCGGCTTTCCTCGGCGAGGGTGGAGACGGCATCGAACCCCAGGAAGGACAGGCATAGCACTGCCGCGCCTGCCATCATCGGACCAAAGCCAGGTGCGCTACCGTCACCGTGCAGCGGCGCCAGCCAGTCGATGGGCTGGCCGTGGTTGAGGGTCTGCCAGGACAGCGCGATGAACACCCCAATGAAGACGATTTGCGCGCCCACGATCAGGTTGCTGGTCTTGGCCACCGAGCTGATACCGAGCACGTTGAGGACGGTCACCAAAGCGATGCAGGCGAGTACGAAAGCCCAAGCCGGCACTGCTGGGAAGGCGATATTCAGGAACAGGCCGATGAGCAGGTAGTTGATCATCGGCAGGAACAGGTAGTCGAGCAGCAGCGACCAGCCCGCCAGAAAGCCTGTGTTCTGGCCGAAAGCCATGTGGGTGTAGGAGTAGGCCGAACCCGCGACCGGGAAGCGTTTGACCATGAAACTGTAGGACGCGGCTGTGAACAGCATGGCCATCAGCGTGATCAGATAGGCGCCTGACGTGCGGCCACCGGTAAGCTCGGTGACGATGCCGTAGGTGGTGAAAATGGTCAGCGGGACCATGTACACAAGGCCGAAGAATACCAGGGCAGGGAGGCCCAGAACTCGACGGAGTTGGGGTGGGGCTGAGCTTGATGGTTGGGTCATCGATCGATCCAGAGTTTTTTGTAGTTGTCTGTGATCGATCTTTATCCACAAAAGGGGTGTGTGACAAGAAGTATCAGGAGGCCGAAAAAAAACTTGGCGGGCATTGGCAGGCTGTTCCAGCGTCAAGTAGCCCGGCCGCCTTAATGTCCGATGGCTGTCATGATCCTTCAGGCCCCGGCTTGCCGGCGCTAGAGCCACAGAAGCAACAAAGTGCATTCATTCCCAACGCAACCGCCCGATCCGCTCATCCTTTTCCAGCCACAGCTGGTTCACCCACGCCTGCACTGTCTGACGGAAAACAGGATCGCTTTCGTAATCGCCCGCCCACAGCGCTGGGTCGAGCTCGCGCACCTGAATGTCGATAATTACCCGGCTGACACTGCCATTGAGCAAGTCCCAGAAACCTGGCGCCTTGTCGCCGGGGTACACGATGGTGACGTCCAGCAGCGCATCGAGCTGCTCACCCAGCGCTGCGAGCACGAACGCCACGCCACCGGCCTTGGGCTTTAGCAGATGGCGGTAAGGTGAGTGTTGCGCCTGGCGCTTGGCCTCGGTGAAGCGGGTGCCTTCCAGGTAATTGACCACGGTCACCGGTTGGCGCTTGAACAGCTCGCAGGCAGCCTTGGTGATTTCCAGATCCTTGCCCTTGAGCTCGGGGTGCTTCTCCAGAAAGGCCTTGCTGTAGCGCTTCATGAACGGATAGTCCAGGCCCCACCACGCCAGGCCCAGCAGCGGCACCCAGATCAATTCCTTTTTCAGGAAGAACTTGAAGAAGGGGGTACGCCGGTTGAGGCTCTCGATCAAGGCGGGAATGTCCACCCAGCTCTGGTGATTGCTCATTGCAAGGTACGAGGTGTCACGACGCAGGTTTTCGATACCGCGAATGTCCCATTGGGTGGGTGTGCACAAGGCAAAGATGGCTTTGTCGATTTCCGACCAGGTTTCGGCCACCCACATCACGGCTCCTGATGCACGGTCGCGCCCACGGCCAGGCAGCACCAGTTTGAACAAGGCGAACACCAGCAGGGGCCCGATCAACACCAAGGTGTTGAGCAGCAGCAAGGTGGCTGTAAGTATGCCGGTCAGCACGCGACGCATAAGGAGACTCTTTCTGTCAGAACCATAACGATCGGCAATGATAAGCAGGCTTGCGGACTACGCCAAACCTCCAATGCCCGGCGGCACGGACAAATGTTTCACATTATGTTGGTTAGGCTTTGGACCGCGAACCTGGGCTGCTTGTGCGGTCTAATCCGTAAATCGATCAAGGAACCTTGCTTGTGAAATCACTGTTTGCCGTGCTGACGTTGTTGACGCTACCGGTGGTGGCCGCCGAACCTACGCTGTACGGGCGCTACGAGAATATCGCGCTGCCGGAGATTGGCCAGACGCTCAAGGCCAAGATGGATACTGGCGCCTATACGGCGTCGCTGTCGGCCAAGGACATCGAGTTGTTCACCCGCCATGGGCAGGAGTGGGTACGTTTCCGCCTGGCGACCAAGGATGCCGACGGCAAGGTTTACGAGCACCAAGTCTCGCGTATCAGCAAGATCAAGGGCCGTGCCGATGACGAGGATGAGGGCGATACACCCGAGAGTGCCAAGCGCCCGGTGGTAGACCTGGAACTGTGCCTGGGAGACGTGAAGCGAACCGTGGAGGTCAACTTGGTGGATCGCAGCAACTTCAACTACCCGCTGCTGGTGGGTGCCAAGGCGCTGCGTGAGTTCAAGGGCGCGGTGAATCCGGCAAAACGATTCACCGCTGGCGAGCCTGACTGCTGATCATCGTTGCCTGAGCAGGCGCATCGGTGAGGCCGCTCCACTGGCCCGTCTGTCAGGCATCCGGTGCCGTTGCCACCATCGAAGGCCGCTTGCTCACCTCGGCATACCAAGCCGCCAGTCCAGGCTGGCGCTCACGCCACCCGAACGCCGGCTGACGCAAGTCCAGGTAACCCAACGCGCAAGCCACGCCGATCGCTGCCAAGTCAAACCCCGACATAAGCTCCGCCAAGTGGGCTTGCTCAAGGTTGGCCAGGCTGCGGCGGATCTTGTCACCCTGCGCCTCCAGCCACCCGTCCCAACGTTTCTCGACCGGCCGCACGAACGTTTCGTAGCGGCTCGAGACGGCCGCATCCAGAATGGCATCCGCCTGGGAGGCCAGCGTCATGCGTCGCCAGCGAGCAGAGCCTTCACGGGGCAGCAGCGGCAACCCCACATGTTGCTGATCCAGGTACTCGCAGATCACCCGGCTGTCGTGCAGCACGGTACCGTCTGCAAGGCGCAACGCCGGAATCTTGCCAATCGGATTGCCGGCGTTGAGCAGCTCGTCCCCGTTGACCGGGCTGATGTTCACAGGCTCAAGTGCCACTCGGTCCAGTTGGCCGGTCTCGTGCAACACCACCATGACCTTGCGTACGAATGGCGACAGGGGCGAGTGGAACAGGGTCATGGTGCTCATGCTCAGTTTCCTTGCAAACTGGCCGGCATGCACACGCCCGTGCCGCCGATACCGCAGTAGCCGTCCGGGTTCTTGGCCAGGTACTGCTGGTGGTAGGCCTCGGCGAAGTACACCGTCGGTGCCTGGTCGATTTCAGTGGTGATTTCGCCGAAGCCAGCCTTGCTCAGTTCGGCCTGGAAAGCGTCGCGGCTGGCCTTGGCTTGTTCCAACTGTTCGGGGCTGGTGCAGTAGATGGCCGAGCGGTACTGCGTGCCGACATCGTTGCCCTGGCGCATGCCCTGGGTCGGGTTGTGCAGTTCCCAGAACATGGTCAGCAGTTCACCGTAGCTCACTTTGCTCTTGTCGAAGACCACCAGCACCACTTCGGTGTGCCCGGTCAGGCCTGAGCAGACCTCTTCGTAGGTAGGGTTCGGCGTAAAGCCGCCGGCATAACCCACAACGGTACTGACCACCCCCTCACGCTGCCAGAATCGGCGTTCCGCGCCCCAGAAACACCCCAGGCCGAAAATCGCGAAATCCACGTCCTCGAAGAATGGCCCAAGCAGCGGCGTCTCCTTGAACACGTAGTGGAACTCGGGCAGGCTCATCGGCGTTTCGCGGCCGGGCAGGGCCTGCTCCGCAGTAGGCATGACATTTTTGTTCACCAGTATTTCCGAACGCAGGACCATGGCCGTTCCTCTGTGTCTATTCAGTTGGATAGCGTCAGGGCCATCGCCGCCAAGTCCGTTCCCGATCACATGACCTGCGCGATCTGTGAGGACGGACCTGCCTGCGATGCAGCCCGAATGGTTTCTAGTGTGCCCGAGGTTTGCGCTGCTGTCAGGCGGCTGGGCCTCGCGGGTAGCGTTGCAGGCGCTCTGCCAGCTCTCGCCCCGGGATAGGCCGGTCAAACAGATAGCCCTGCCCGATGTCACACCGGTGTCGACGCAGGAAACCCAGCTGCGCAGGAGTTTCAATGCCCTCGGCCACCACCTTCAGCTTGAGGTTATGGGCCATGGCGATCACCGCCGAGGTGATTTCCATGTCGTCCTGGTTGTCGGGGATGTCCTTGATGAAGCTGCGGTCGATCTTGAGGATGTCGATCGGAAACTTCTTCAGGTAGCTCAGCGAGGAGTAACCGGTGCCGAAGTCATCCATGGCCAGGGTCAGGCCCAATGCCTTGAGCTCGTCGAGTTGCCGATGGGTGTCTTCACTGGCTTCGAGCAGCAACCCTTCGGTCAGCTCCAGCTCCAGTTGGTGCGCAGGCAAGCCTTCTTCCCCGATGATGCTACTGATCGAGGCGACCAGATCAGGGTCGGAAAACTGCTTGGGCGACAGGTTGATCGCAACGTGCAGGTTGCCAAGCCCTGCTGCACGCAGATCGTTGCTCATGCGGCACGACTGGCGCACCACCCATTTGCCGATGGGAATGATCAGACCGGTTTCTTCGGCCACGCTGATGAACTGGTCAGGGCGGATCATGCCCCGTTCGGGATGGTTCCAGCGCAGCAGGGCTTCCAAGCCCAGCAGCCGGCCGCTGCGCAGGCACAGCTTGGGCTGATAGAACACCTCCAGCTCGTTCTGGGTCAATGCGCGGCGCAGGTTGTTCTCGACGAACAGTTTGTAGCTGGCTTCGGCGTTGAGGACCTCAGTGAATACCTGCACCTGGTGCTTGCCGTTGGCCTTGGCCTTGTGCAGTGCCAACCCGGCGTTTTTCATCAGGCTGGTGGGGTCGGCACCATGCTGGGGAGCGCTGGCCAGGCCCACCGATGCAGTGACATTGATCAGCTGGTTGTCGACGAACATTGGTTTGTCGAGGGTGCGCAACAGTTGTTGGGCAACCCCCTGGCCGGCCTCCAGGCTGGTGTCGTCGAGCAACACGGCAAACTCGTTGCTGGCAAATCGGGCCAGGATGCCGCCGGCATGCAGGCTGTTGCGCAGGCGCCTGGCCAGGCTGATAAGCAACTTGTCGCCCGTATGATGGCCCAGGCTGTCGTTGATGCGCTTGAAGTTGTCGATGTCCACCAGCAGCAGGCACATCGGATTCTGCACATCCCGGGCGAAGCATTCGTCCAGGCTGCGGATGAACGCCGGACGGTTACCCAGGTTGGTCAGGTTGTCGGTGTAGGCCAGCCGCTCGATGCGCTGCTGCGCAAGCTTGCTCTGGGTGACATCTTCGTAGATGCCGATGTAGTGGGTCAGCTCGCGGTTGTCACCATACACCTTGGAAATCGACAGCTGCCCCCAGTAGGGCTCCAGGTTCTTGCGCCGGCTCTTGAATTCGCCCTGCCAGCTGTTACCCATGGCCAGGCTCGAAGGCGAGTCGAACAGCAGCTCGTTGAGGTTCTCCAGGGCGGGCAATTCACCCAGGTGACGCCCTTGCACTTCCTCGGTGCTGTATTGGGTGATGGCGGTGAAGCTTGGGTTCACATACTCAACCTGCCCATCCCGGTTCACCAGCAGGAAGGCGCTGGCGCTCTGCTCCACGGCGCGTTGGAACAGGTGCAGCGCACTGGCCGCCGCACGGCGGTTGTGGTTGGTGATGACCTGGGCGAACTGGTCGGCCAGCTCACCGGCAAAGGCGATCTCATCGGACTGCCAGGCGCGTGGCTGGCCGGCCTGTTCCAGGCACAAGACGCCCACCACCTGTCCGTCGACGCGGATGCTGGCATCGAGCATCGCCTTGTTGCCAGGCCCCAGGCTCTGCATTAATGCACGTGTACGGGGATCGTGCCCGGCGTTGTGCGCGTCGATCGCACGGCTGGCATGCAGGGCCTCGAGGTAGTCCGGGAAATGGCTGGCATCGATGGCTTCGGGCTGGCGGTGCGCTTGCACGTCGCTGTACCAGGCGGTGATCGGCTCAAGCCGTTGGCCTTCCAAGTGCCAGATACCGGCGCAGTCGATCTTGTAGATCTCACAAGCGCTACGGGTGATCAGTTCGGCGGCTTCGAGCAACGAGTTCTCGGCGCTGTAGCGTTGACGGGCCAGGCGCAGGATGAGGTCCTGCTGGCTGCGCACGCGCTCCAGGTGCTCGAGCTGCTCACGCTGGGCACGCTGGTTCAGTTGCAGGGCCAACTGCAGGCGGTTGTTGCGTGATTCCAGGTCACTGGCGGTCTCGCCCGTGTCTTCCGGGTGATCGTCGAGTACGCTCAGGTAACCACATAACAACTGGCGGGCATGCTGTTTGAAAACTTCGCCGACCTCCAGCATGCGCACGCAGGCGCCTGGCGTGTGCAGGGTGTAGCGCACGCGGTAATAGCCGCGTTGCGACAGTTGCAGCTGGATGTCGTCATGAAGTCGGTAGCGGGCCTCGGGTTCCATGAGGCTGGCGTAAGGGGCATCGACCAGCGCGCAGAGGTCACTGGCATGAACGCCGAACTGGCGCTCGCAGGCTGGGTCCAGGTAGAGCAGCGACCAACTGGCTTCGTTGAGCCTTTCGAAGCGCAGCATGCCCAACCGCGAGGGCACGGGTAACTGCGTGACGACCTCGCCCGTCACACGGTTGCCAGCATCGGGTTGGCTTTTCATCGAAGACTCGCTTGAAGAGGGAACGCGCCCGTTGGACCGCGTCGAATCTGGCAAGGTTGCATCATGTCCCTATAGCTGGCAAGCGGCCATGTACGAAGCTGTAACAGGGTTATCGGCCGACACCACGAAATCTGTAGGACGGCTGTTCAGTGCGGGTTTGCAGCGATGCTCGGCAACGCGGCCGTGCGCCGGGACCATCCTGTTCCCGCTCAGCGCCTACTTTGCTCCAGGCAAAAAAAGCCCCGTCAATCGACGGGGTTGAGGTACGAGCGTGGCAGCTCGAAAAAGAAGCTGCCCCTCACCAGGAGGGGCAGTGCGCTGCTTTACAGCAGCATGGTGCGGATATCGCCCAGCACATCGCCCAGACGCTTGGTGAAGCGCGCAGCGGCGGCGCCGTTGATCACACGGTGATCGTACGACAGCGACAGCGGCAGCATCAGCTTGGGCTGGAAGGCCTTGCCGTCCCAGACAGGCTGCATGGTCGCCTTGGAGACGCCCAGGATGGCCACCTCGGGGGCGTTGACGATCGGCGTGAAGCCGGTGCCGCCAATGTGACCAAGGCTGGAGATGGTGAAGCAGGCGCCCTGCATCTCGTCCGCCGACAGCTTCTTGGTGCGCGCCTTCTCGGCCAGGGCAGCCGCTTCGGCAGCAAGCTGCAGCAGGCTCTTCTGGTCGACGTTCTTGATTACCGGTACCAGCAGGCCATCGGGCGTGTCCACGGCAAAACCGATGTGCACGTATTTCTTGCGGATGACCGCTTTGCCGCTTGGTGCCAGCGAGCTGTTGAAGTCTGGCAGTTCCTTGAGCAGGAAGGCGCAGGCCTTGAGCAGCAGCGGCAGGACGGTCAGCTTGACGCCGGCCTTTTCTGCGACGGCTTTCTGGGCAACCCGGAAGGCTTCGAGCTCAGTGATGTCAGCCGAGTCGAACTGGGTCACGTGCGGCACGTTCAGCCAGCTGCGGTGCAGGTTGGCAGCACCGACCTGCATCAGGCGGGTCATGGCCACTTCTTCGACTTCACCGAACTTGCTGAAATCGACTACCGGAATTGGCGGAATGCCAGCGCCGCCGGTTGCACCGGCAGCTGCCGGCGCTTCCTTGGCCTTCTGCATCATGGCCTTGACGTAAACCTGCACGTCTTCTTTCAGGATGCGGCCGTGTGGGCCGGTCGCTGCCACGGCACCGAGCTCTACGCCGAACTCACGGGCCAGCTGACGCACGGCTGGGCCGGCATGCACCTTGGCGTTGTTGCCGGCAGCCGGGGCGGTTGCAGCTGGCGCAGGCGCAGCGGCAGCCGGGGCAGCAGCGGCAGGGGCAGCGGCGGGTGCGGCTTCGGTCTTGGCCGGTGCAGCGGCGGCTGGAGCCTGCGCTGGGGCAGGCGCTGCACCTGCAATTTCCAGCTTGAGGATCAGGTCGCCGGTGCCCACTTCGTCATCAAGCTTGGCAATGACTTCCTTGACCACGCCAGCGGCAGGCGAAGGGATTTCCATGGAGGCCTTGTCGGACTCCAGGGTGATCAGCGACTGATCGGCTTCGACGGTATCGCCTGCCTTGACCAGCACTTCGATGATCTTGGCCTTACCCGACGAGCCAATGTCAGGCACGTGGATGTCCTGCACGCTAGCGGCAGCCGGGGCGGCAGCTTGTGCTGGCGCTGCCTCGGCAGCAGGTGCCGGTGCGGCCGCTTCGGCCTGTGCGGGCTGCTGCTCGGCCGCAGGTGCCTCAGGGGCCGCATCAGCGGCACCCTCGGCTTCCAGAACCAGGAGTTCGTCGCCTTCTTTCAGGCGATCACCCAGCTTGACTTTCAGTTCCTTGACGATGCCGGCCTTTGGCGCCGGAATCTCCATGGAGGCCTTGTCGGACTCCAGGGTCAGCAGGCTTTGGTCAGCCTCGATACGATCACCGACCTTGACGAACAGCTCGATGATTTCACCTTCACCGCTGCCGATGTCAGGTACGCGAATGAGTTCGCTCACTTAAAAATACTCCTCAGCAGTCCAATGGGTTGCGCTTGTCCGGGTCGATGCCGAACTTGACGATGGCGTCAGCCACAACCTTGGGTTCGATCTCGCCACGGTCAGCCAGCGCTTCCAGGGCAGCCAGTACCACGAAGTGACGGTCTACTTCGAAGAAGTGACGCAGCTTCTTGCGGCTGTCGCTGCGACCGTAACCGTCGGTACCCAGGACCTTGAACTCTTTGCTCGGCACCCACTGGCGGATCTGCTCGGCGAACAGCTTCATGTAGTCGGTGGACGCGATGACTGGCCCCTTGCGGCCGCTCAGGCACTGCTCGACGTAGGTCTGCTGTGGCTTCTGGCCAGGCTTGAGGCGGTTGGCACGTTCCACGGCCAGGCCGTCGCGACGCAGTTCGTTGAAGCTGGTGACGCTCCACACGTCGGCACCGACGTTGAACTCTTCACGCAGAATCTTCGCCGCTTCGCGCACTTCGCGCAGGATGGTGCCCGAACCCATCAGCTGCACGTGGTGTGCGGCTTCGCGAGTGTCTTCCTCGAGCAGGTACATGCCCTTGATGATGCCTTCTTCGGCACCTGCCGGAATGGCTGGCTGCTGGTAGGACTCGTTCATCACGGTGATGTAGTAGAAGATGTCCTGTTGTTCTTCGGTCATCTTCTTCATGCCGTCCTGGATGATCACCGCCAGCTCGTAGCCGTAGGTCGGATCATAGGTGCGGCAGTTCGGGATGGTACCGGCCATCATGTGGCTGTGACCGTCCTCGTGCTGCAGGCCTTCGCCGTTGAGCGTGGTACGGCCGGCGGTGCCGCCGATCAGGAAGCCACGGGTACGGCTGTCGCCAGCGGCCCAGGCCAGGTCGCCGATACGCTGGAAGCCGAACATCGAGTAGAAGATGTAGAACGGCAGCATCGGCTGGTTGTGGCAGCTGTACGAAGTACCGGCAGCGATGAACGACGACATGGCGCCGGCTTCGTTGATGCCTTCCTCGAGGATCTGGCCTTTCTTGTCCTCGCGGTAGAACATCACCTGATCCTTGTCGACCGGCTCGTAGAGCTGGCCAACCGACGAGTAGATGCCCAACTGACGGAACATGCCTTCCATGCCGAAAGTACGCGCTTCGTCAGGGATGATCGGCACGATGCGCTGACCGATTTCCTTGTCCTTGACCAACTGCGCCAGGATGCGCACGAACGCCATGGTAGTGGAAATTTCGCGGTCGCCCGAGCCGTCCAGGATCGCCTTGAGGGTTTCCAGAGGCGGGGTCGGCACGCTGAAGCTCTTGGCGCGGCGCTGTGGCACGAAGCCGCCCAGGGCTGCACGGCGCTCGGCCAGGTAACGGGCCTCGGCAGAACCTTCTTCGGGCTTGTAGAACGGCAGGTTCTCCAGGTCCGCATCCTTGACGGGAATATCGAAGCGGTCACGGAAGTGACGCAGGCTGTCGACATCGACCTTCTTGGTGTTGTGCGCGGTGTTCTTGGCTTCGCCGGCACCGGTACCGTAACCCTTGATGGTCTTGGCCAGGATGACGGTAGGCTGGTCCTTGTGGTTGACCGCCTGGTGGTAGGCTGCATAGACCTTGTACGGGTCGTGGCCGCCACGGTTGAGCTTCCAGATCTCGTCGTCGGACAGGTCTTCGACCATGGCCTTGAGCTCTGGGGTGTTGAAGAAGTGCTCACGCACGTAAGCGCCGTCTTTGGCCTTGTAGTTCTGGTACTCGCCGTCGATGACTTCGTCCATACGGCGTTGCAGGGCACCGTTGGTGTCCTTGGCCAGCAGCGGATCCCAGAAGCGACCCCAGACCACTTTGTTGACGTTCCAGCCACCGCCGCGGAACACGCCCTCGAGTTCCTGGATGATCTTGCCGTTGCCGCGAACCGGGCCGTCGAGGCGCTGCAGGTTGCAGTTGATGACGAAGATCAGGTTGTCCAGCTTCTCGCGGCCGGCCAGGGCGATTGCGCCCAAGGATTCGGGCTCGTCGCACTCGCCGTCGCCCATGAAGCACCAGACTTTCTGCTTGCCTGCCGGAATGAACCCACGGGCTTCCAGGTACTTCATGAAGCGTGCCTGGTAGATGGCCTGGATTGGGCCCAGGCCCATCGAAACGGTCGGGAACTGCCAGAAGTCAGGCATCAGCCAAGGGTGTGGGTACGAGGACAGGCCGTTGCCATCGACTTCCTGGCGGAAGTTGTTCATCTGCTCTTCGCTGATGCGGCCTTCCATGAAGGCGCGGGCGTAGATGCCCGGCGAGGCGTGGCCCTGGAAGAAGATCAGGTCGCCGCCGTGTTCTTCGGTCGGCGCCTGGAAGAAGTAGTTGAAGCCGATGTCGTACAGGGTGGCGCTGGAGGCGAAGCTGGAGATGTGTCCGCCCAGGTCCGAGTCTTTCAGGTTGGTGCGCACGACCATGGCCAGGGCGTTCCAACGCACCATCGAGCGAATGCGGCGTTCCATGAACAGGTCGCCAGGCATGCGTGCTTCGTGGGTGACAGGGATGGTGTTGCGGTATGGCGTGGTGATCGCATATGGCAGCTGGGAGCCACTGCGGGTGGCCAGCTCGCCCATACGGGTCATCAGGTAATGAGCGCGGTCTTCGCCTTCTTTGTCGAGGACCGACTCCAGGGCATCCAGCCATTCCTGGGTTTCGATTGGATCGAGGTCTTGCATGGCTTGCTCCAGGGCGGAAAGGCAACCAGAATCGATTGCCTGAGATTGCGACTGGCCTTATGGGCAGACGTCGTGAATTCTTGGATTACCGGGATCTTCGTCCGGCGCCGTGTAGTTTTACTACATTTGCTTTCGCATTTCATGCTTTTGCGCGACAGGCACAGTAGTAAAACTACATTTGTGCGACGTTTGGTCGCATCCTGGCTTGTGAGGAAAAACGTTCATGTTGGTTGGCAATGTTCCACGAACGGGTAACTGTTGATGTTCCATGCCACGAATTCGATGTTTTCAGCTATTTCCAACTTTTGTATGACAGTCCAACCGTGGTCCGGCTTTCCCTTGGCCGCCTTTCCTCATCCATTTTACGCCGATCAAGGATAGCCCATGCGCCTGCCTTTGCCTTGCCAGCTGCCTGCCGTTCTTCAACCACTGACCCTGCGCAACCAACAGTTTCTGCACGAGGCAGTGGCCGCACACCCCGAACTGGACCTGGGCAGTTGGAGCGAGTGGCATGCTCGGCAGTTCGACCAGGTGGCGGCCGTCAGCGACTTCGTGCTGACCCAGGTGCAGCGCGACCCGGGCCTGCTCTGCGGGCTGATGCGCAGCGGCGAGCTGGAGCGCAGCTACGGGCCAGGCGAGCTGCGCGGCCATGTTGCCAAGGTTGCCCAGGCGGCTCAAAGCGAGGACGAGCTTGCCCGCAACCTGCGTCGCGAGCGCAACCGCCAGCAGGTACGCATCATCTGGCGTGACATTACCCGCCAGGCCGATCTCGGTGAGACCTGCCGCGATCTCTCCGACCTGGCCGATGCCGCCATCGACGAGGCCTACCAGTGGTTGTACCCACGGCACTGCCAGCAATTCGGCACGCCGATCGGCAACCGCAGCGGCCACCCACAACACATGGTGGTGCTGGGCATGGGCAAGCTCGGTGCACGCGAGCTGAACCTCTCCTCGGACATCGACTTGATCTTCGCATTCCCCGAAGGCGGCGAAACCGAAGGCGTGAAACGCTCGCTGGACAACCAGGAGTTCTTCACCCGCCTGGGTCAGCGCCTGATCAAGGCCCTGGACCCGGTCACTGTCGATGGCTTCGTGTTTCGCGTCGACATGCGCCTGCGCCCTTACGGGTCATCCGGTGCACTGGTGCTCAGCTTCAACGCGCTGGAACAGTATTACCAGGACCAGGGCCGCGACTGGGAACGCTATGCCATGATCAAGGCACGGGTAGTGGCAGGCGATCAGGCCGCCGGCGCCCAGTTGCAAGACATGCTGCGCCCGTTCGTCTACCGGCGGTACCTGGATTTCTCAGCCATCGAAGCCCTGCGCACCATGAAGCAGCTGATTCAGCAGGAAGTGCGGCGCAAGGGCATGGCGGACAACATCAAGCTGGGTGCAGGCGGCATTCGCGAAGTGGAGTTCATCGCCCAGGCCTTCCAGCTGATTCACGGCGGTCGCGACCTCAGCTTGCAGCAGCGGCCTCTGCTCAAGGTGCTGGCTACCCTGGAAGGCCAAGGCTACCTGCCCCCTGCCGTAGTCACCGAGCTGCGGGAGGGTTATGCATTCTTGCGCTACACCGAGCACGCCATCCAGGCCATTGCCGACCGCCAGACGCAGATGTTGCCGGAGAACGAAACCGATCAGGCCCGTGTCGCCTACATGCTGGGCTACGCCGACTGGCAAGCCTTCCAAGCTCAACTTGGCCAGTGGCGTGAGCGCATTGACTGGCATTTCCGGCAGGTCATCGCCGACCCCGACGAAGACGAAAGCGAAAGCGAGTTGGTGGTCGGCGGTGAATGGTCGCCGTTATGGGAGCAGGCCCAGGATGAAGAGGCTGCTGGCCGTCAGCTGGAGGAGGCCGGCTTCAAGCTGCCGGGCGAGGCCTTGCGGCGCCTGGCAGCTCTGCGTGCCAGCCCGCAGCTGCGTTCGATGCAGCGCCTTGGGCGCGAGCGGCTGGACGCCTTCATTCCGCGATTGCTGGCCCAGGCGGTCGAGCACGAGAACCCCGACCTGGTGCTTGAGCGAGTACTGCCGCTGGTCGAGGCCGTGGCCCGGCGCTCTGCCTACCTGGTATTGCTCACCGAGAACCCCGGTGCCCTGCGCCGTCTGCTGACCCTGTGCGCAGCCAGTCCATGGATTGCCGAGCAGATCGCACGCTACCCGTTGTTGCTCGATGAGTTGCTCAATGAAGGCCGCCTGTTCAGCCCGCCCCTGGCACCGGAGCTGGCCAGCGAATTGCGCGAGCGCCTCACGCGCATTCCGGAAGATGACCTGGAACAACAAATGGAGGCGCTGCGTCATTTCAAGCTGGCGCATAGCTTGCGCGTGGCCGCCTCGGAAATCAGTGGCAACCTGCCGTTGATGAAGGTCAGCGACTACCTGACGTGGCTGGCCGAGGCCATCCTCGATCAGGTGCTTGCCCTGGCCTGGCGCCAGACCGTTGCCCGCCACGGCCAACCGATGGGCAGCGACGGCATGCCCTGCGACCCGGGGTTCGTTATCATCGGCTACGGCAAGGTTGGCGGCCTGGAAACGGGCCATGGGTCGGACCTGGACCTGGTGTTCATCCATGATGGCGACCCCCAGGCCGAAACCGACGGCGCCAAGCCTATCGACGGTGCCCAGTTCTTCACGCGGCTGGGGCAGCGCATCATTCACCTGCTGACCACCCAGACCAACTCGGGCCAGCTGTATGACGTGGACATGCGTCTACGGCCCTCAGGCGCCGCGGGCCTGTTGGTCAGCTCGCTGGGCGCATTCGAGCGCTACCAGCAAAGCGAGGCCTGGACCTGGGAGCACCAGGCACTGGTCCGTGCCCGCGTGCTGGTGGGCTGCCCGCGGGTTGGACAGGCGTTCGAGAGAGTACGGGCGCAGGTGCTGGGACAACCCCGCGACCTTGAGAAGCTGCGTATCGAAGTCAGTGAAATGCGCGCCAAGATGCGCGCCAGCCTGGGCACGAAGGCCACGGTCGCCGGCACCGCACCCAACGCCTTCGAGCCGGGTATGCCCTTTGACATCAAGCAGGATGCGGGCGGTATCGTCGATATCGAATTTATGGTGCAATACGCCGCTTTGGCCTGGTCCCATGACCACACGGGCCTGGTTCGATGGACCGATAACATCCGTATTCTTGAAGAGCTGGAGCAAGTGGGGCTGATGCCTGCCGCCGACGCGGTGTTGCTGCGCGAGGTGTACAAGGCATTTCGCTCGGCCTCTCACCGCCAGGCGCTGCAGAAGCAGGCCGGGGTGATCGATGCTGCGCAGTTTGCCGATGAGCGCCGCCAGGTGCGGCGTATCTGGAGCGAGCTCGGCCTGAGCTGAGCCCAGTCGAGGCGGCTCCTCAGGGTGAGGATCCGCCGCGATTGAGGCGTGAAGCAGCCCCGGTGTTACACTGTCGGCCACATAGCCTGAATATAAAGAGGGGAGGCCGGGCTGAATTGCAGCCTGTCGCCTCCCCGAGCGTTTCTGGACCTAGCATGAGAATACTGATCATTGGCCCCAGCTGGGTCGGCGACATGGTGATGGCGCAGACCTTGTTCCAGTGCCTGAAACAGCAGCACCCCGACTGCGTGATCGATGTGCTGGCCCCCGAATGGAGCCGGCCAATCCTTGAGCGCATGCCCGAGGTGCGCCAGGCCTTGAGCTTCCCGCTCGGCCACGGTGCGCTGGAGCTGGCCACACGGCGGCGCATCGGCAAGTCGCTCAGCGGTCAGTACGACCAGGCCATCTTGTTGCCCAATTCGCTGAAATCGGCGCTGGTACCGTTCTTTGCCGGTATCCCCAAACGCACCGGCTGGCGTGGCGAAATGCGTTTCGGTTTGCTCAACGATGTCCGCAAGCTGGACAAAGCGCGTTACCCGTTGATGATCGAGCGCTTCATGGCCTTGGCCTATGCCCCCGGTGCCGAGCTGCCAAAGCCCTACCCCCAGCCCAGCCTGCAGATCGAGCCACACAGCCGTGAAGCGGCGCTGACCAAGTTCGGCCTGGAGCTGGACCGTCCGGTGCTGGCGCTAAGCCCAGGCGCTGAATTCGGCGAAGCCAAGCGCTGGCCGGCCGAGCACTATGCCGCCGTGGCCGATGCCATGATCCGCCAGGGGTGGCAGGTCTGGCTGTTCGGTTCGAAAAGCGATCACCCAGTGGGTGAGCAGATCCGCGAACGGCTGATCCCTGGGCTACGCGAAGAGTCCGTGAACCTGGCCGGTGAAACCTCCCTGGCCGAGGCGATCGACCTGATGTCCTGCGCAGACGCCGTAGTCTCTAACGATTCTGGCTTGATGCATGTTGCGGCGGCGCTCAATCGCCCGCTGGTCGCCGTGTACGGCTCCACATCGCCTGGTTTCACACCGCCGCTGGCCAGCCAGGTCGAGGTGGTGCGCTTGGGCATCGAATGCAGTCCGTGTTTCGATCGCACCTGCCGCTTCGGTCACTACAACTGCCTGCGTCTGCTCGAACCCGGTCAGGTCATAGCCGCGCTGACCCGCCTGGGCGGTGCGAACATCATCGACGTGCTGACCGAGGTCGACTAAGTGCGGGTACTGATCATCAAGACGTCCTCGCTGGGTGATGTGATCCACACGCTGCCAGCGCTTACCGATGCAGCCCATGCCATCCCCGGCATCCGCTTCGACTGGGTCGTCGAGGAAGGTTTCGCCGAGATACCCAGCTGGCATCCGGCGGTCGATCAGGTCATTCCGGTGGCCATCCGTCGCTGGCGCAAGCACCTCTGGCAGACCGTTCGCAGCGGCGAGTGGAAGGCCTTCAAGCAGCGCCTGCGCGAGCGCCAGTACGACTTGGTGATCGATGCCCAGGGCCTGGTCAAGTCAGCATGGCTGACCCGCTATGTGAAGGCGCCGGTCGCAGGCCTGGACCGGTACTCGGCCCGTGAAGGCTGGGCCAGCCGCTTCTACGACCGACGCCTGTCGGTTGCGGTCGGCCAGCATGCCGTCGAGCGCGTGCGCCAGCTATTCGCCATGGCGCTGGCCTATGACCTGCCCGAGGGCATCGGCCGTTACGGCCTGGACCTTGAACGCTTGCAGTTGCCGCCGGCAGCGCCCTATGTGGTCTTCCTGCACGGTACCACCTGGGCCACCAAGCACTGGCCCGAGGCCTACTGGCGCGAGTTGGCCGAGCGCATGGGCCGGCGCAGGCTGGAAGTGCGCCTGCCCTGGGGCAACCCGGTTGAGAAGGCCAGGGCCGAGCGCATCGCCCAGGGCTTGAACAATTGCCAAGTGCTGCCCAAATTGAACCTGGCCGGCGTTGCACGGGTGCTGGCCGCTGCAAAGGCCTGCGTCGCCGTCGATACCGGCCTGGGCCACTTGGCCGCAGCCCTCGATGTACCGACGCTTTCGCTGTTCGGCCCGACCAACCCGGGCCTGACCGGCGCTTATGGACGGACCCAGATCCACCAGGCCAGTGACTGGCCGTGCGCACCCTGCCTGCAGAAGAAGTGCACCTACAAACCGAGCGCCGAAGACCTGCGCCGGTACGATCTGAACCGCGAGTGGCCACTGTGCTTCACTCGCCTGAATCCCGAGCATGTAGCGAGCCGCCTGAGCGCGCTGCTGCTGGCTGAGGATGTCCGTTGATGCAACTGGCTTTCGTACTTTACAAATACTTCCCCTTTGGCGGCCTGCAGCGCGATTTCATGCGCATCGCCCTGGAATGCCAGCAGCGCGGCCACCAGATCCGCGTCTACACGCTGATCTGGGAGGGCGATATTCCGCCAGGTTTCGAAGTGCTGGTGGCGCCGGTCAAGGCGATCTTCAATCATCGGCGCAATGAGAAACTCACCGCCTGGATGCAGGCCGACCTGGCCAAGCGTCCGGTGGACCGGCTCATCGGTTTCAACAAGATGCCTGGGCTGGATGTGTACTACGCCGCCGACGGCTGCTTCGAGGACAAGGCGCAGAACCTGCGCAGCGACCTGTACCGGCGTTGGGGCCGCTACCGGCATTTCGCCGAATACGAGCGGGCGGTGTTCGCCAAGGAGGCCGGTACCGAGATCCTGATGATCTCCGAGGTGCAGCAGCCGCTGTTCATCAAGCACTACGGCACGCCGGTCGAGCGTTTTCACCTGCTGCCGCCGGGCATCTCCCAGGATCGTCGTGCACCGCCCAACGCCGCTGAAATCCGTGCCGACCTGCGCAGGGAGTTCGATCTGGCCGAGGATGCGTTGCTGATCGTGCAGATCGGTTCAGGGTTCAAGACCAAGGGCGTGGACCGCAGCCTCAAGGCGTTGGCGGCATTGCCCACGGCCTTGCGCAAGCGCACCCGATTGCTGGTGATCGGTCAGGATGACCCCAAGGTCTTCCAGTTGCAGAGCGCGACGCTGGGCCTGGGCGACCAAGTGCAGTTTCTCAAGGGGCGCAGCGATATCCCGCGCTTCCTGCTGGGCGCCGACCTGCTGATCCACCCGGCCTACAACGAGAACACCGGTACCGTGCTGCTCGAAGCCCTGGTCGCGGGCTTGCCGGTGCTGGTGTCGCGCGTGTGCGGCTATGCCCACTACATCGCCGAGGCCGACTGCGGTCTGGTGCTGGACGAGCCGTTCGAGCAGGAGCAGCTCAACCGCTACCTGCAGCGTATGCTCGATGACCCCGCGGCGCGGGCCGATTGGTCGCGCAACGGCCTGGCGTATGCCGATACGGCCGACCTTTACAGCATGCCGCAGCATGCCGCCGATGTGATCCTAGGGCAGGAGGGGGCATGAAGTTGATCGTGGCAGAGCCCTTCAAGCGGCTTTGGGCGGGGCGCGATGCCTTCGAGGCGGTAGAAGCGCTGCAAGGCGAAGTCTATCGGGAACTTGAAGGGCGCCGTACCCTGCGTACGGAGGTCGCCGGCGAAGGCTTCTTCGTGAAGATCCATCGTGGCATCGGCTGGGGCGAGATCTTCAAGAACCTGCTCACGGCCAAGTTGCCAGTACTGGGCGCCGGCCAGGAGTGGCAAGCCATCGAGCGCCTGCATCAGGTCGGCGTGCCAACCATGACGGCCGTGGCCTTCGGTGAGCGGGGCGGCAACCCGGCCACCCAGCACTCCTTCATCATCACCGAGGAACTGGCGCCGACCGTCAGCCTGGAAGACTTCAGCATCGACTGGCTCCGGCAGCCGCCTGCGCCACGCCTCAAGCGTGCCCTGATCGCGCGCGTGGCCGAGATGACCGGTGGCATGCACCGTGCCGGCGTCAACCACCGGGACTGCTACATCTGTCACTTCCTGCTGCACACCGACCGGCCCGTGACGGCCGATGATTTCAAGCTGTCGGTGATCGACCTGCACCGCGCCCAGACACGCCCCGCCATTAGCCGCCGCTGGCGTAACAAGGACCTGGCCGCCCTGTACTTCTCAGCCCTGGACATTGGCCTGACCCAACGCGACAAGCTGCGTTTTCTGCGCAGCTACTTCCAGCGCCCGCTGCGTCAGGTCATGAAGGACGAAGCTGCACTGCTCGCCTGGCTTGAGCGCAAGGCGCAGAAACTCTACGACCGTAAACAACGCTATGGGGATGCACTCTGATGGCCAGTTGGACACTGGCGCCAGGTTACGAGCACCTGGCGAAGGATTTTGGCAGCCTCGAGGCGGTATTCGCCGTTCAGGGCGAACGCCTGACCCGTGATCCGCTCAGCGAAGTGGTGCGTGTCGAGCGTGAAGGCGTCAACTATTACGTCAAGCGCTACACCGGCGCTGGCAAGCACATGCGCCGCTACCTGGGCCGCCCACGTATCAAGGCCGAATGGCAGAACCTCAAGCAGTTCGCCAAGTGGGGCATTCCCACGGCCGAGGTGGTCGCCTGGGGGCTCGAACGCAATGGCCTGGCGTTCGGCCGTGGCGCGATGATTACCCGCGAGCTGCCCAACACCGAGGACCTCTCGGCGCTGGCCGAGCGCAACGATGCCCGCCTGGCCGATCGCGCCTGGGTGGACCACATCAGCCGCCAGCTGGCACGCCATACCCGGGTCATGCACGAGCACCGCTTCGCCCATAACGATCTGAAGTGGCGCAACCTGCTGGTCGATGACCAAGGGACGCTGTTCTTCATCGACTGCCCCACAGGTGATTTCTGGCGTGGGTTCATGTGGCGCCATCGCCTGATCAAGGACCTGGCCTGCCTGGACAAGGTCGCCAAGTACCACCTTTCGGCAACCCAGCGCCTGCGCTTTTACTTGCAGTACCGAGGCCGCGACCGGCTGAACGCCCGGGACAAGAAGCGCATTCGTCAGGTACTGGGCTTTTTCGAGGGAAGGGAATGACCGACTATATGGCCAGTGCAGACCGTGCCTTGCTCCAGCGCCATGGCCTGGACGACTTCGAGGCGCTGTGGGCACTCGAACTCGACGCGGTGGACGAGCCCAATACCGGCCGCGGCGGTTGGAGCAGCGTTTACCGCCTGGAACTCGAGGGCAAGGGCTATTACCTCAAGCGCCAGAGCGACTACCTTACCCGCAGCCTGCACAAGCCCTTTGGCGAGCCGACCTTCGCCCGCGAATTTCGCAATATCGTTCGCTACCAGAAGCTGCACATCCCTGCGCTGGAAGCCGTGTTCTACGGCGAGCGCAAGCAAGGTGGCCAGCATCGAGCCTTGTTGATGACCCGCGCGCTGGACGACTGGCACGACCTCGACAGCCAGTTGCTGCAATGGCCCGAACTCGATGCATCGGTGCGCATTGGCATGCTCCAGGCCTGCGGCCAGTTGGCGCGCACGCTGCACGGTGCTGGGCAGGTGCATGGTTGCTTCTATCCCAAGCACATTTTTCTGCGTAAGCGCAGAGAAGGCTGGGACGCGCAGTTGATCGACCTGGAGAAAACCCGTCCCTTGCTCTTTGGCATGCGTGACCGCCTCAAGGACCTCGAGCCCTTGCTGCGCCGGGCGCCGGTATGGAGTGACGGCGAGATACGTACATTGCTGGCAGCCTACCTCGCACAACCCATCGACAGCACGCTGGTCGAAACCTGGGTCAACCGCCTGGTACAACGCCGTCATCATAAGGAGGCTCGCTGATGCAGCTTTCCGAGCTGAAGGAAACAGGTCGCAGCCCATCGCTGCCGCTTGCCGTCAACCTCGCCGATGCCGCCGGTAGCGCTGAGTTGCAATTGCTCAGCCTGCTGCGCGTGCTGCCGGGCCAGCGTTACGTGGGGGCCGGGGTATGGCGTGGCAGGCCGGTACTGGCCAAGTTGCTGGTGGGCAGCAATGCCGCGCGTCACTTCCAGCGTGAGCTGCAAGGGGTAAAGCTGCTCGCGGCGCAGGGGCTGACCACGCCGGTGCTGCTCGCCGATGGCCTGGTGGAAGGCGAGGGCGGCTGGCTGTTGTTCGAGTACCTCGATGGCGCCCAAAGCCTGGCCGATGCCTGGTCCGTGGTCGAGCACCTGCCTGTGCTTGCCGACGAGCAGCAGCAGGTGCTGGGCGAGGCCCTGGCGGCTGTGGCGCAGATGCACCGCCGGGGGCTGTGGCAGGAAGACCTGCACTTGGACAACCTGCTGCGTCATGCAGGCAAGCTGTACCTGATCGATGGGGCCGGTATCAAGGCTGAAACGCCAGGCCAGCAGCTTTCGCGTCCTCGCGTACTGGAAAACCTGGGTGTGTTCTTCGCGCAGCTACCCAAGCGGCTGGAGCCGTTCACCGAAGAGCTGCTGGTGCATTACCTGTTGGCCAATGCCGAGCACGCATTGCCCATGGAGGCCTTGCAGAAGCAAATAGACAAAGTCCGCGCCTGGCGCCAACGCGACTTCCTGGACAAGGCCGGCCGCGATTGTAGCCTGTTCAGTGTCGAGCGCAGCCTGACCGCCCTGCGGGCGGTGGTCCGTAGCGAGGCCCAGGCCCTGTTGCCAGTGCTTGAACAGGCGGATGCGCTGATCGATCGTGGGCACCTGTACAAGACTGGCGGCGCGGCCAGCGTGGCACGGGTCGAGGTGGATGGCCGCAAACGGGTCATCAAACGCTACAACATCAAGAACACTGTCCACTGGCTCAAGCGCTTCTGGCGACCGAGCAGGGCCTGGCACTCATGGATCGAAGGGCATCGCCTGTCATTTCTCGACATCGCTACCCCGCGCCCACTGGCGGTGCTGGAGCAGCGAGTGCTGGGATTGCGCACGCGTGCCTACCTGGTCACCGACTACATCGACGGCCCCGACCTCATCGAATGCTTTGCCCCCTTCGTCGAGCAGGGCGATGCGCCGGCCGAACAGGTGGAGGCCCTGGTGCAGCTCATGCAACAGCTGATCCGCGAGCGCATCAGCCACGGTGACTTCAAGGGCCACAACCTGTTTTGGGATCAGGGTCGGTGGTCGCTGATCGACTTGGACGCCGTGTGCCAGCACAGCAGCCAGGGCAGCTTCGCGCCGGCCTTCGCTCGGGACCGGGCACGATTGCTGCGCAACTGGCCGGCTGAAAGTGCCTTGCACCAACGGCTCGATCAGGTGCTGCCTACGTTAACGGCATAAGCGGCAGGCAGCGCCAGCCAGTCGCTGCTTCGCCCCGGTTGGCGCACGCGTATACGCCACTGGCCGTCGCGCCAGCGCAGGATTGCCCAGGCGGTGGTGGTCGCGGCAGGCTGTCCGGGTATCAGCAGATGGTAGTGATCGGCTAGCAGGTGGGCACGCACGGGCAAGGCATGGCCACCGGCGAGCAAGTAGGGTTGGCCATCGCTCTCGTACAGTTCACTCGCCCCTTCCAGTGGTACCCCATCCGGGGTCGCGGGAAGCTGGCAGTGTTCCAGCAATGCGGTGAGGTCTGGCAGGCCGTCGTGCCACAGGACGGGTGAGTCGACGATCCACTCGCCTTCAGCGCTCCGTCTGACCGCCACCTTGCTGTAGGCATCGGGTTGCCTGGGATCGATGGCGCGCCAGCGATAACCGTCGAACGCCACCTGGTAGTACCGGCCTTGCTTGTCCTGGATGTAGTAGAGAGCCAGCCCTGCAC
The DNA here is from genome assembly GCF_007678615.1 of Pseudomonas sp. DE0157. Lineage (NCBI taxonomy): Bacteria > Pseudomonadati > Pseudomonadota > Gammaproteobacteria > Pseudomonadales > Pseudomonadaceae > Pseudomonas > Pseudomonas sp. DE0157. The sequence goes on along the minus strand of NZ_VEJN01000002.1, from coordinate 94,280 downwards.
GTTCGGATGGCTTTTCATACACGCCTTCGCTATGGATACCATCGATTCGGTAACGCAACTTGGCGGTGTCCGGGCGTACCTGGAAGGTAGGTGGTAGCATCAATGGCGGAGTAGGAGGCATGGCGCGAATGGCGCGCCTGATCACTGTCGTGCCGCCGATGCTGTTGATGCCATCGTTCATATGGGTAAAAGCCTCCACCATATGCTTGAGCACGCCTACCTGATCCTCCTTTTCCAGTGCTTCAAGGCTGTCCAGTACGCTCAGCACAGCGCGGGCGAATGCCAGCGGCGTCAGGGCACGGACCGGAATCACGAAGCTGATCAAATCGAGCATGATCCACAAGGCATGCAGGCTGGCCTCGCCCAGCAGCTCCTGTTTGGTATTAGTGCTGGCATCGACCGCCGATATGAACGCGCGGACCTCTGCCAAATAACAGGCATGCAAAAAATTGCCGGAGATGACCGGACGACTCAGCCGTTGAGCGAGCCCGCCCTTGCTCAACAGGCGCTCGACGGTTTTGCGCCGGGCCAAGGGCATGCGGTCGATCACGTAAGTGCGTAGATCCGGGCTGGCGCGAAGCGATCGGAGCAGCGCACGCGCATTGGCGTATTCGCGCCATGGCCTGCGATCCGGTGCATCTGGCGCATACACCAGAAAGCGCTGCATCTGGGGTGTTTCAGGCGTGATCAGCAATACCCCCTGTACGGTGTGCCCGGCAATCAACAACTGCCGGACACTCAGGCGGTTCTCTTGCACCAAGGGGCGCCAGTCGCTGTCGGGGTAGTTGAGAACGGCCCTGCTCCAGCGATAGCCCTGTTCGAGCGGGTCGGGTATGAAGTGGCCAGCATAGCGGGCCTTGGCGGCCTCTGCCCGCATGCGAGCACAGTTGATTCGGGCATGTGCATCCCGTCGCCACTGCCCTTGCGCGAGGTCGATCAGGTGGCTGCGCAGGAAACGCGAATAGCTGTCGCCGACATTGAGTTCACGGACCATCTGGCGAGCCTGCGCAGGGGACAAGCCTTGAATGTTCGTCTCGTCCCTATGGTGGACGCGAGCGGTTAGCCAATAGTCCAGGTCTAGCAAGCCCACGTTCAGCAACGCCAACTGATCCAGGCTGTAGGTTTGCCTGACCAACTCCACGGTGTTCCCTGTCTGCGGTCGGCTAGCGATGGGTATATAGCTGCTGGGCTGACCGGGAGGCATCACCGGGCCGGTCTGACGGGCAATGGTGACACTGATGAAGATCTGCTCCGGTGCCAGATCGAGTTGGTGGTCCAATCTCAGGCGCTCGCTGAGGCGGGCACGGGTCCACTGCAGCAGGCTGTTACGTTCGGTGAATTGTTCAAGCGTAGGAATGCCCGGCGCTGCGGCCTGATCAATGGCCACGATCAGCTCTTGCATCGTCTGCATGATATGCGTGAGCCCTTGGGTAGAGGTCTTCTTGAGCCAGGCAGGAGCGTGCTTTTCAAGCAGCAGGCCATAACGCGTCGGCATCGCTGCCTTGCTGGTCACCCAGGGCAGCAGGTCTGCGGCCTTGGTCAGGCGCTCGGCAAAACCCGGTTGATCCATGGGTTGGCTACTCCATGCCTCGTTCAATCGCCCATGCTGGGCATCAATCAAAGCCTGGATCTGGACTTCCACAAGATCGTCGGGCAGCCAGTCGTAACGCAGTCGCTGTGCGTTATGGGCGCGGTCGGCATCACCCAGCGCCAGCAGCGTGAGCATCGGCTGACTTTGCAGGGGATCATCCAGCCGCTCGCACAGTTCCAGGTGCAGGCTCTGAACATCGGCGAACGCTTCGATGCCGTGAGAGAGGCTGCATAACAAGGCTGGGCCGCTGACCGCATCGCCCGTCATCATCTGCCCCTCGACACCGCCTTGTACAAGCAGTACGGCGCCTGGCAAGTAGGCCCGCCAGTTGGGTCGTGAGCAGTCGAGCAGCAGGCGATAGAGCTGTGGACGCCTGGACGCCTCGATGCCTTGGCGAGCCCAGGACATGGGTTGGTCAAGGCACGTCTGTAACAGCGATGCCGCCACAGGCTCCAGTGTTGCGTCAGTGATGCGCAGGTCCATTTCGGCCTGAAGCTGTTGTCGCCGAAGCGCAATGAGCCGAGTACGGCGGTTATTGCCTGTTGCGTCCGGCAGGTTCCAGTAGTCTGCAAGCGCGCCGAAGAACTGTTGCCGGCCCGCCACCGGTGGAAGCTGCAAGTCTGGTGAGGGCAGGGGGGACAACAGGTCAGTGATTGCCGCGTCGAATGACTCGAAATGTTGCAAGGGTGAGACGGATGGCATGATGCGAGCTCCTTTAGAGAGATCGCGAGCCTGGGCGATATGGCAGGGGCATGCGTGCTAACCCGCTACTGCCATTACGCAGTAAGGCGCGGCTGCCAGACCACGCCCCCGTTGCCTATAGGCCGTGGCGCTGGGCCATCCGGCGTCGCCAGTTGTGTAGGCATTGCTCAAGTTGCGCCGGGCTCTGGATGTGCTGGCGGCGCGCCTGGCTCAGCAGAATCAACGCCAGCTCGGCGGTCACCTGTGCGTCGGCGCTGGCGTGATGACGCGCCTGTACCTGCAGCCCGAAACGCGCCACCCAGTCATCGAGCCCGGCCTCTCGCAACACCGTGTCGGGATTGAGCATGGGTGCCATCTCGGCCACATCTAGGAAGGGTATTTGCAGACGATAACCCAGGCTCTGTTTGAGGGCCCGTGCAAGCATGCGTTCGTCGAATGGCGCGTGGAATGCCAGTACCGGGCTGGTGCCAATGAACTCGAGCAGGTCAAGCAGTGCGTGCCCTGGGTCGCACCCCGCTGCCAGAGCGCTTGGGCCCAGGCCGTGTATCAGGACGCTGGGGTTGGTTTTCTGCTCAGGTCGGTACAGGGTTTGTTCGAACTGCTGCGAGAAGTCCAGCGCCCCGTCCTCGATAGCCACTGCGCCTATGGACAGCACTTGATCGCGGTTGGTGTTCAGGCCGCTAGTTTCCAGGTCAAGCACCACCCAGCGCTGCTCGCGCAGGGTGCAGGTGCCAAGCGCAGTGGGTGTAGGCAAGGCCGCCAGGCGTTCACGCTGCGAAAGCGCAAGCTGCGGAGCATGGGGACGCAGCCATGCGAACAAGCTCACAGCTGGTACCGCATGGCCAGGCTGCTCTGCAACCGCTGAGCTTGGCGCAGGGACTCGCGCAAGATGCGCCGGTCCAGGTGGTTGAGGCTATCTGGGTCCAGGCGGTTGGAGTAGGCCAGGTGCTCGCGTGCCTGGCGTTGATGTTGCTGCATGCGGGTCTGTTGGATGAAATGGTACGCCTCTTCGTACGCGGCGCCGTCCAGTGGGTCGATCACGCCCTTGCCCACCAGTTGGCGAATGCGCTCCAGGGTATTGCAGGCGCTGATCCCGTGAGCCAGCGCCAGCACACGTGCGCCGTCGACGAAGGGCGTCAGGCCCTGAACCTTGAGGTCCAGCGTGCCAGCCTTGTCAGCACCCTGGCGGGTCAGCACGAAGTCGCGCAGACGGCCCACAGGCGGGCGTTGGCGCAGGGCATTGTCAGCCAGCATGCGTTGGAAGATACGGTTGTCGCCTATCTGCTTCAGCAATGTGCTGCGCAACGCCTCGCAGGTGTGCTCATCGCCCCAGACCACCCGCAGGTCGAAGTAAATGCTCGAGCCCAGGAGGTTTTCCGGGCTGGCCTCACGCACGAAGCCGGCAAAGCGCCGCGACCACTCGCTGTGCGACAGGCACAGCGCAGGGTTGCCGGCCATGACATTGCCCTTGCACAGCGTAAAACCGCACTGCGCCAGGCATTGGTTGATGTACTGCGCCAACGGTAGCAACCGCGCCCGAATGGCCTGGGCTTCGGTGTCATCGGCCGCGTCGAAAAGAATACCGTTGTCCTGGTCGGTGTGCAGGGTCTGCTCGCGCCGCCCCTCACTGCCAAAACAGAGCCAACTGAATGGCACCCCCGGATCGCCACGCTCTGCCAGCGCCAGTTCGATGACTCGGCACACCGTGTGGTCGTTGAGCAAGGTGATGATTTGGGTGATCTGTGTAGAGGAAGCACCGTGTGCGAGCATGCGCTCGACCAACTGGCTGATTTCGCCTCGCAGGGAAACGAGGGTGTCCAGGCGCGGTGCATGACGAATGGTGCGTGCCAAGTGAACAAGGTCTACCCGCTGCAGGGAAAACAGATCGCGCTCGGACACCACCCCACACAATCGCCGGTTCTCCACCAGGCAGACGTGCGCGATGTGTCGCTCGGTCATTGCCATGGCGGCATCGAAGGCACTTGCCTGGGGGCTCAGGTAGAACGGTGCGGCGGTCATGTGCCGCGCCACGGGTGCACCCAGGTCGGCATCGGCTGCGGCCACCACCTGGCGCAGGTCGCGCAAGGTGAAAATGCCCGTGGGCTGGCGCTGCCCATCGACGATCACGATCGAGCCAACCTGCTGCTCATGCATCAGCCTTACGGCTTCGCGCAGCGGAGTCTCAGGGGCGCAGGCCACGGGATGACGCATGGCCAGTTCGCCCAGCGGTGTATTCAGGGAGTACTGGGTGCCCAGGGTCTGCACCGCCTGCTGACGGACTTGTTGGTTGACTTGGTCCAGCAGGCTGCTGACCCCTCGCAAGGCGAAATCGCGGAACACCTCGGAGAGGGAAAAGACGCGGATGAATGCCGCTTTGTTCAGTTGCAGGCAGAAGGTGTCGTCACCGGCCAGGTGCTCCGTACGCGTGGCTCGCTCGCCGAGCAGGGCCGCCAATGGAAAACACTCGCCATGGGTAATCTCGAACGTGGTCTCAACCCCCGGTTTGACCAGGTGCTGCCGTTCACCGACGACGCGGCCCTGCTTGACGATGTAGAAATGCTCAACCGGCCCGTCGCTTGGCTTGATGATGCTTTCGCCGCTGGCGTAGAAGCGCAGCTGGCACTGCTCGACCAGATAGGCCAGATGGCTCTGCTCCATCTGATTGAAGGGTGCAAAGCGTTGGAGGAATTGCAGGGTGCCCTGAATGTTCTGCAGCACCGCAGTTCTACCCGCTTGCTGGTAGGCGTCTTTTTTGCTCATCGACCTGACCGTATCGCTACGCCGAACTATATATATCTATCTATAGGGCCGGCTTTGTTGTTTTCGGCGTTCATGGTCGGCCTGCAGGGGCTTGGTGCCCATTGGACGTAAGTCTAGGGCGCGACCACGTCAATGATCCGACGAAAGGTAAATCGGGTGTCGGAAAATCCGCGGTCTTACCTGTAGAGCGAATGGATACGAGACGACCATGTCTGAGCACACCGACATTTTGAGCGACGCAGAGCGCGCGGCACTGGCTGCTGTGAGCGCGCCACCGCCTGCCCGGCCGGTGGTGCTCGTGGTCGACGACAATCCGGTCAATAGCGAAGCCTTGATGTTGTACCTCAAAAGCAAGGGTATCGACGGCATGACGGCCGATGGCGCCCAGGAGGCGCTGTTCAAGCTTCATTACGAACCTCGAATCGCGCTGATGATCACCGATCTGCGGATGCAGCCCGAGGATGGGCTGTCCCTTATCCACAAGGTGCGCGAGATGCCGGAGGCGGACCGGGCCGCGCTTTCGATCATCGTGGTATCAGGCGATACCGATGTGAAAGAGGCCGTTGATGTCATGCACCTGGGGGTTGTGGACTTTCTGTTGAAGCCCGTGGACCTCACGAAGCTGCTCGAACTGGTGAAGCGCGAACTGAAGATGGCCTGACGCGCAAGCGGGGCCCTAAGGCCCCGCCGATCAACGCTGCAAGCAGCTCACTTTATCCACCGGTCGTTCAAAGTCCGTTGCGTGCCTTGAACTCACGGCGACGGCGATGCAGCACAGGCTCGGTATAGCCGTTGGGTTGCTTGGCGCCTTCGAGTACCAGCTCGACTGCCGCCTGGAAGGCAACGTTGTCGTCGAAGTTGCCCGCCATCGGGCGATACAGCGGGTCGCTGGCGTTCTGCTTGTCGACCACCGCCGCCATGCGCTTGAGGCTTTCGAGCACCTGCTCCTGGCTAACTACGCCATGGCGCAGCCAGTTGGCCAGCAACTGGGCAGAAATGCGCAAGGTGGCACGGTCCTCCATCAGCCCCACGTTGTTGATGTCGGGCACCTTGGAGCAACCCACGCCCTGGTCGATCCAGCGAACCACATAGCCCAGGATGCCCTGGGCATTGTTGTCCAGCTCGTTGCGGATTTCCTCGTCAGACCAGTTGGGGTTGGTCGCCAGCGGAATGGCCAGGATGTCATCGACCGAAGCCGGTGTGCGCGAAGCCAGCTCGCGCTGGCGCGCCTGCACGTCCACCTTGTGGTAATGCAGGGCGTGCAGGGTGGCGGCCGTTGGCGAAGGCACCCACGCGGTATTGGCACCGGCCAGCGGGTGAGCGATCTTCTGCTCCAGCATGGCGGCCATCAGGTCGGGCATGGCCCACATGCCCTTGCCGATCTGCGCACGCCCTTGCAGGCCGGTGGCAAGGCCTACATCGACGTTGTTGTTTTCATAGGCGCCGATCCACTTCTCGTTTTTCATGGCGCCTTTGCGCACCACCGGGCCTGCCTCCATGGAGGTATGGATTTCGTCGCCAGTGCGGTCGAGGAAGCCCGTATTGATGAACACCACGCGCTCGGCAGCGGCCTTGATGCAGGATTTGAGGTTGACCGTTGTGCGGCGCTCCTCGTCCATGATGCCGACTTTGACGGTATTGCGCTTCATGCCCAGCAGGTCTTCGACCCGGCTGAATATCTCGGCGGCGAACGCCACTTCTTCCGGGCCATGCATCTTCGGCTTGACGATGTACACACTGCCGGTACGGGTGTTGCGACGGCTAGTGGTGCCGTTGAGGTTGTGCAGCGCCATGAGGTTGGTGAACAGACCGTCCTGGATACCTTCCGGGACTTCGTTGCCTTGGGCGTCGAGGATGGCCGGGTTGGTCATCAGGTGACCCACGTTGCGCACGAACAGCAGCGAGCGACCATGCAGGGTAACGCTGCCCCCGTTGGGCGCTGCGTACTCGCGATCAGGGTTCATGGTGCGGGTGAACGTCTTGCCGCCTTTGCTGACGCTTTCGGCCAGGTCACCTTTCATCAGCCCCAGCCAATTGCGATACACGATCACCTTGTCGTCGGCATCGACTGCCGCCACGGAGTCTTCGCAGTCCATGATGGTGGTCAGTGCCGATTCCATCAGGATGTCCTTGACGCCTGCAGCATCGGTGCTGCCCACCGGGGTACTGGCATCGATCTGGATTTCGAAGTGCAGGCCGTTGTGCTTGAGCAACACGGCAGTCGGGGCGTTGCTGTCGCCGTGGAACCCAACCAGTTGGGCATCGTCGCGCAGGCCGGTGTTGCTACCGCCTTTGAGGGTGACGACCAACTGGCCGGCCTCGATGCGATAAGCCGTGGAATCGACGTGCGAACCTGCCGCCAGCGGTGCCGCTTCATCGAGGAAGGCACGGGCGAAAGCGATCACTTTGTCGCCACGTACCTTGTTGTAGCCTTGCCCCTTCTCGGCACCGCCTTCGTCGCTGATGGCGTCGGTGCCGTAAAGCGCGTCGTATAGCGAGCCCCAGCGGGCATTGGCGGCGTTCAGGGCAAAGCGTGCGTTCATGACCGGTACCACCAACTGCGGACCGGCCATGTGGGCGATTTCTTCGTCCACATTTTGCGTGGTGGCCTGGAAATCGTCGGCTTGTGGCAGCAGGTAACCGATTTCCTGAAGGAAAGCCTTGTAAGCCGGGGCGTCGTGGGCCTGGCCTTTGCGGGCCTGATGCCAGGCGTCGATCTGGGCTTGCAGCTCGTCGCGCTTGGCGAGGAGGGCTTTGTTCTTTGGAGCGAGGTCGTTGATGATCTTTTCAGCACCTGCCCAGAACTGCTCGGCGACGATGCCGGTTCCGGGGATGGCTTCGTTGTTCACGAAGTCGTACAGGACCTTGGCGACCTGAAGGCCACCGACTTGAACGTATCCAGTCATTGCTTGCCTCACTCTGCTCAGCTATTTCGCTCTTTTGTATTGAGCCTGTAGCGCTTCTCCTCGCACGGCACCAGTGCATGCCTCCGGTAGGAGCCCGGACGCGGCTGGGTGCGGTTTGCCTGCCTGACGGCAAGCAGCGTGCATTCTTCACAGGCGCCTCGACAGACCTTCAAACGACGTTGTGTAGTCCGCGCCCACGGATACTACATGAAGCAGCCGGCTGGGCACTATCAGACTAAAAGCGGCGTCAGGCGACCTGTTGGTCGCACAAGATCATGCAAGGAAACGCCATGTTCGCAAAAAACGGAGTGATTGTTCCAGATAAATCTAAAAACAGTACACGATTTATAAGTCAGATTGCCCTGCGGCAGGTTGACGCGCCGTGCCTATACTGTGGCGACACCCCGGCCCATGCAGGGCCTGAACCCCACTCGAGGAACATCCCGTGGAACATCTTGTGCTTACCGCGATCGCCCCAGACAAGGCTGGCCAAGTCGAGCGGATCGCCCAGTGCATCGCTGATTTCGAGGGCAATTGGCTGGAAAGCAGCATGTCGCGCATGGCTGGGCAATTTGCCGGCATCCTGCGGGTAGCAGTGCCGGCGGATCGGTATGACGCGTTGGTAGACGCGCTTGGGGCATTGTCCGCACACGGCATTCGCGTGCAATTGGCAGAAAGTGGCGGCGAGCCTACCCATGCATCCAAACCCTTTGGCATGGACCTGGTTGGTAACGACCGGCCAGGGATCGTGCGCGATATCACCCGTGTGCTGGCCGAGCTGAACGTGAACGTCGAACGGATCGCCACGCAGGTACGTCCGGCACCGATGAGCAACGAACCGCTGTTCCATGCCGAGGCCCTTCTGGCAGTGCCCGCGTCCCTTCCTCTGGAGCAACTGCAGCAACGTTTGGAGGCCCTGGCCGATGACTTGATGGTGGAGTTGCGACTACGCGCGGATGAGTGAATGCCGATCGCGCTTGCAGTAAAGCTTGCAGGGGTTATCCCTATTTAAAGGGGACGGCCTTGTGGATAAGCTGGGGCTATCGCGCCCGAGCGCCCGGCCTGCAAGGGCTGCGGAGATTTGATCGAAAATTGATCAATGCAGAGGGGGTTGTTCACAAACGACGGGGAAGAGGGTGTGGATAAGCTCTGGAGATGTCTCTGCAGCCTTTGGAAATCAAGGTATACAGAGACATGATCATTTTTTGATCAGCGGCTTTTACGCAAACTCCACCACGCATCGACGCTGTACAGCGCCAGCCCCGCCCAGATGAACATGAATGCCGTGAGCGTGCTTGGGGACAGATGCTCGTCGAACAGCCATATGGCCTGGAGCAAGACCAGCGTTGGTGCCAGGTACTGCAGAAAGCCCAGCGTGGTGTAAGGCAGGTGCCGTGCGGCAGCGTTAAAGCACACCAGCGGCACCAGCGTCACAGGGCCTGCAGCCATGAGCCACAAGGCCTCGCTTGTGGCGTAGAACGTGCCTTGCGCGCTCATGGCGGCGGGGTGCAGCAGCAGCCAGCCAAGCGCCAGCGGTACCAGCATCCAGGTCTCGACCACCAGCCCGGGCAGGGCCGCCACGGGGGCTTGTTTGCGAATCAGCCCGTAAAACCCGAAGGTCAGCGCCAGTGCCAAGGATACCCAGGGCAAGCTGCCCACTTGCCAGACCTGTTGCATCACGCCGAGCGCGGCCAGGCCGACCGCCAGCCACTGCAGGCGGCGCAGTCGCTCGCCGAGGATGAGCATGCCGAGCAGGACGTTGATCAGCGGGTTGATGTAGTAGCCAAGGCTGGCCTCGAGCATGCGTCCATTGTTCACCGACCAGACATACGTCAGCCAATTGGCTGCGATCAATGTGCCGCTCAACGCCAGGATGGCCAGGCGCCGCGGGTTGTCGCGCAGGTCACGCCACCAGCCGGGGTGCTTCCAGAAGGCGAGCAGTACCGAGCCGAACAGTGCTGACCACAGCACACGGTGGACGATGATCTCCACGGCGGGCACGCTCTGGATGGCTTTGAAGTACAGGGGGAACAGGCCCCAGATGATGTAGGCGCTCAGGCCCAGGAGATACCCGCGACGCGGGTTTGCAGCGTGCATGCAGAGTCCTTGCTTAAGATGCTGATTAACGGCAGTTATTGTAGACAGAGCCGACGGTCGATCTAGAACAACTTGAGTGGGGCCTCATCGAGGGCGGCCATTTGCTCACGCAGCGCCAGAATCTGATCGCCCCAGTACCGCGGCTGACCAAACCAAGGGAAGCTGGGTGGGAATGCCGGGTCATCCCAGCGACGCGCCAACCAGGCACTGTAGTGCAGTTGACGCAGGGCACGCAGCGGCTCGATCAACGTCAGCTCGCGCGGGTCGAAGTCGTGAAATTCGTTGTAGCCCTCAACCAATTCGGCCAGCTGGCCCTGACGCTCATCCCGATTGCCCGCCAGCAGCATCCACAGGTCCTGCACCGCAGGGCCCATGCGGCAGTCGTCCAGGTCAACTACATGGTAGATCTCGTCGCGGTGCATCAGGTTGCCCGGGTGCAGATCACCGTGCAGGCGGATGGTCTGGTGCGGGGTGCGGGCATAGGCGGCTTCCACGCGTGCCAGCACATCGCGTGCAACCGATTCGAATGCGGGCAGCAATTCTCGGGGAACGAAATCGCCCTTGAGCAGTGTATCCAGCGAGTCATGCCCGAAGTTATCCACAGCCAGCGCCTCCCGGTGTTCGAACGGTCTGCTGGCAGCCACGGCATGCAGACGACCGATCAACTGGCCAAGGCGGTACAGCTGGTCGAGGTTGCCGGGTTCCGGGGCATGGCCACCACGTCGCGGAAACAGCGTAAAGCGAAAGCCACCGTGTTCGAACAGCGTGTTGCCTTGATGCTGCAGGGGCGCTACCACCGGCACTTCGCAGGCGGCCAGTTCGGCCGTGAAGCGGTGCTCCTCGACGATGGCTGCATCGCTCCAGCGTCCGGGCCGGTAGAACTTGGCGATCAAGGGCTGCTCGCCCTCGATACCCACCTGGTAAACGCGGTTTTCATAGCTGTTGAGCGCCAATACCCGCGCATCGCTGAGAAACCCCAGGGATTCCACGGCGTCGAGCACCAAGTCGGGGGTAAGTGTGGCGAACGGGTGGGACATGATGACTCCGGCGGTAGGCAGCGTGGTCCTCATGTTACCGCGTTGGCCAGCCAGGCGCCGCAGGGCACTCGGCCATTTGCCAGGGCCGCGACAGGTCAGGCCGGGATGCCAATCACCACATCAGCGGCAGAGAACTGCACACGCAGGGCGCTACCCACTGTCACCTGGTGCTCTGCCAGCCAGGCCGGTTCGGCGAAGGCGCACAGGATCTGACCATTGCCAAGCGCAAGGCGCACTTCGTGGGGGCCGTCGGTGCCCGTGAGAAGCGCGTCCACGGTCACCTGCAGGCAATTGTGCTGTTGATCCGCCTGGTCGCTGTGGCCCAGCAGGCGCACCCAGCCTGCCTTGAGCAAGGCCACCACCGTCGTGCCCAGGGTTAGCCCAAGGCGCTCGGTGCTGTCGTGGGTAATCAAGGCTTGGATCTGTAACCCCCCACTTAGTGCGAGCCCAACTTGGTCATGCCATCCCACGCGATGCAGGTCGCTGACCTGCCCTTGCAGCTGGTTTCGGGCGCTGGTGCGCAGCATCAGGCGACCGAGCAGGTCAAGGTCGCTCACATCATCGGTGGCTTCGAGTAACTGAGCCTGCAGGGCTTGCAGACGCTGATACAGCCGCAGCACCCGTTCGCCTTCGGCAGACAGGCGTGCCCCCCCGCCACCGCGACCACCAGTGCTGCGCTCCACCAGGGGGCTGCTGGCCAGGTTGTTGAGTTCATCGATGGCATCCCAGGCAGCCTTGTAGCTCATGCCGGCAGCCTTGGCGGCGCGGGTAATGGAACCCTGCTCGGCAATATGCTGCAAGAGGGCCACGCGCTGTGGGCGGCAGGTAATGTGGTGGGTCAGTGGGACAGGTAGGGGCATGGGCATCCGACCGGTTCGGTGATGGGCCAGTGTACGGGGTGGGCGTAGCGTACCACTGCGTCGCCATCACTGGTCTGCAGGCTATGCATGGCCGGGCTTGGGTGTACGTGCCAGGCAATAGACGTCCACACGTGCGGCACCTGCCTTGCGCAGGACCTGTGCAATAGCCTGCGCCGTCGCACCGGTGGTCAGTACATCGTCGACGAGCGCGACATGTTGGCCGTGCAGGCCATCGCACACGGCGAACGCCTGGCGCAGGTTGCGCCATCGAGCCTTGGCGCTCAAATGCTGTTGGGCCGTGGTGTGGCGGGTGCGTACCAGCAGATGTTCGACACAGGGCACTGCCAATTGCCTGGACCACCAACGCGCCAGCATCGCGGCCTGGTTGAATCCCCGTTCGCGCAGCCGGCGCTGTGCCATGGGTACGGGAACCAGCACGTCGGGACGGGGCAGGTCTTCGGCGTAGTGATGGCTCAATGCATGACCGGCAATCTCAGCCATCAGGCGTCCCAGCGGCCACTGGCGGTTGTGCTTGAATCGACTGATCAGGGTGTCCACCGGAAAGGTGAAATGCCAGGGTGCAAGCACCCGTTCGAATGCTGGCGGCCTGCGGTTGCACTGCCCGCACTCCATGCCTGCCATGGCCAGAGGCAGGGCGCAGCGTATGCAGTGGTCATCATCCAGCCAGGGCAATTGTTGTTCACATGGCTCGCACAGTGCGTAAGGTTGCAACGCAGGTGCGCTGCATAAACCACATGTCTGGTCAATTACTGACCATTTGTAAACCAGTCTTTTAAGCATAAGTTGACAGTTCATGGGCCTTCCCTGACTATTTCGGCGATCCGTGAAGCGCGGGCGTTCTCCTTGCCCGGCGCTTGCTAGAGCCTAAACAAGGAAACGCCGATGAGCGCCAGCACAACTGCAACAACACGTCACGACTGGTCCCTGGCCGAGGTCAAGGCGCTGTTCCAACAGCCGTTCAACGACCTGATCTTCAACGCACAGGCCGTACACCGTGCGCATTTCGATGCCAACCGGGTGCAAGTCTCCACGTTGCTGTCGATCAAGACCGGTGCCTGCCCCGAAGACTGCAAGTACTGCCCGCAGTCCGGCCACTACAACACCGGCCTGGAAAAGCAGAAGCTGATGGAGGTGCAGAAGGTGCTCGAGGAGGCCGCGCGCGCCAAGGCGATCGGTTCTACGCGCTTTTGCATGGGCGCTGCGTGGAAGCACCCTTCGGCCAAGGACATGCCCTATGTGCTGGAGATGGTCAAAGGTGTCAAAGCCATGGGCCTGGAAACCTGCATGACCCTCGGCAAGCTCGACCAGGAGCAGACCCAGGCGCTGGCCCAGGCGGGCCTGGACTATTACAACCACAACCTCGATACCTCCCCCGAGTTCTACGGCAGCATCATCACCACTCGCACCTACGCCGAGCGCTTGCAGACCCTGGCCTATGTGCGCGATGCCGGCATGAAAATCTGCTCTGGCGGCATCCTCGGCATGGGCGAGACACTCGATGACCGCGCAGGCCTGCTGATCCAACTGGCCAACCTGCCCGAGCATCCGGAGTCCGTGCCGATCAACATGTTGGTCAAGGTGGCCGGTACGCCGCTGGCCGATGAGGCCGACGTCGATCCGTTCGACTTCATCCGCATGCTGGCGGTGGCCCGTATCCTCATGCCCAAGTCGCACGTGCGCCTTTCGGCAGGCCGTGAGCAGATGAACGAACAAATGCAGGCCTTGGCCTTCCTGGCCGGTGCCAACTCGATCTTCTACGGTGAAAAGTTGCTGACAACGGCCAACCCCCAGGCCGACAAGGACATGCAGCTGTTCGCACGCCTGGGGATCCAGCCTGAAGCCCGTGAAGAGCACGCCGACGAAGTGCACCAGGCTGCGATCGAGCAGGCGCTGGTCGAGCAGCGCAACGACGCGTTGTTCTACGACGCAGCGTCGGCCTGACATGGCCTTCGACCTGGCCGCGCGGCTGGCCGAACGGCGCGCGGCGGACCTTTATCGACAGCGCCCCTTGCTGGAAGGCCCACAAGGGCCAAGGCTGGTGGTCGATGGCCAGCCGCTGCTGGCCTTCTGCAGCAACGATTACCTGGGCCTGGCGAATCACCCCGACGTGGTCGCTGCCTGGCAGGCGGGTGCCGATCGCTGGGGTGTAGGTGGGGGGGCTTCGCACCTGGTCATAGGCCACACCACGGCACACCACCAACTTGAGGAAGCATTGGCCGAACTAACCGGGCGGCCGCGAGCGCTGCTGTTCTCCACCGGCTACATGGCCAACCTGGGGGTGATCACCGCTTTGGTGGGCAAGGGCGATACGGTGTTGCAGGACCGCCTGAACCATGCCTCGCTGCTCGACGGCGGCCTGCTCAGCGGCGCGCGCTTCAGCCGTTACCTGCACAATGATGTTGGCAGCCTGAGTGACCGTCTGGCCAAGGCTACAGGCAATGCGCTGGTCGTGACCGATGGCGTGTTCAGCATGGACGGTGATGTAGCCGATCTGCCGGCGCTGGCCCAGGCGGCCCGTGCGCGCGACGCCTGGCTGATGGTGGACGATGCCCACGGCCTGGGCACCCTGGGTGCGGGCGGCGGTGGGGTCGTCGAGCACTATGGCCTTGGCGTGGACGATGTCCCGGTACTGGTGGGTACGCTGGGCAAGGCGTGCGGTACGGCGGGTGCATTCGTGGCAGGCAGTGAAGCGCTGATCGAGGCGCTGATCCAGTTCGCCCGGCCCTACATCTACACCACCAGCCAGCCGCCCGCTTTGGCCTGCGCCACCCTCAAGAGCCTTGAGCTGGTGCGGACACAGGCCTGGCGGCGCGAGCACCTGGCGGCACTGATACAACAATTTCGCGAGAGCGCAGAACAACTGGGCTTGCGCCTGATGGAGAGCCAGACGCCGATCCAGCCGATTGTCATCGGTGACAGCGCTCAAGCGCTTCGCCTGTCGCGGTTACTGCGTGAGCGCGGCCTGTTGGTGACGGCTATCCGGCCACCTACGGTGGCGGTCGGTAGTGCGCGATTGCGCGTTACCTTGAGCGCCGCCCACACGGCAGCCCAGGTGCAGCTATTGTTGAATGCGTTGGCAGAGTGTTATCCACAGCTGGAGCGCGCCGATGCGTAACCGACTCGTACTGCTACCAGGCTGGGGCCTGGGAACCGCTTCCCTTGAACCGCTTGCAGCCAGCCTGCGCGCCCAGGACCCTAGGCTTGAGGTGACGCTGATGCCCTTGCCGGAGCTGGATCACTGTGATGTGCAGGGGTGGGTCGACCACCTGGATCGCAAGGTACCCCACGATGTGTGGCTTGGGGGGTGGTCATTGGGCGGCATGCTGGCCAGTGCCCTGGCCGACAAGCGCGGCGACCACTGCTGCGGCTTGCTCACCCTGGCCAGCAACCCCAGTTTCGTGGCCCGTGCCGATTGGCCTCACGGGATGGCCGAAGACACCTTCGGAACGTTTCTGGATGGTTGTCGCAGCCATCCTTCGGTCACGCTCAAGCGCTTTCGCACCCTGTGCAGCGATGGGGCGATGCAACCGCGCACATTGCTTCGGCAGCTGGGCGTAGGCGTTCCAGACACGGACCCGCTGTACCTGGCTACGGCGCTGCAGGTACTGGCTCAGCTGGATACCCGCGCAGCCCTCGAGGCATTCGCCGGCCCGCAGCTTCACCTTTTTGCCGGCGCAGATGCCTTGGTGCCAGCCGAAGCTGCGCAGGGGTTGAGCGAGCTGTTGCCTGACGTGGAAGTCGGCCTTGTGGAAGACAGTTCCCATGCGTTTGTGCTCGAGTATCCACAAGAACTGGCCAGCGGTATCAAAAGTTTTCTGCATGAGAGTGGCGATGACTGACCTATCCCAGCCAGGTTTGCCTGGCGCCTTGCCCGATAAACGCCAGGTGGCCGCGTCGTTTTCGCGTGCGGCCGCCAGCTATGACAGCGTGGCAGCCCTGCAGCGTGCGGTCGGCATGAACCTGTTGACGATGCTGCCATCTGACCTCGAGCCGTCTCGCTGGCTGGACCTGGGCAGTGGCACGGGCCATTTCAGCCGGGCGCTTGCAGAGCGTTACGGGCCTGCAAGCGGTATCGCCGTGGACATCGCCGAAGGCATGCTGCGCCATGCTCGCGGTCGAGCCGATGGCGCCCAGTGCTACATCGTCGGCGATGCCGAGCGCCTGCCGCTGGGCGAGGGTTGCGTCGATCTCGTCTTTTCCAGCCTGGCCGTGCAGTGGTGCAACCATTTCGCCCAAGTGCTGGATGAAGCGTTGCGTATCTTGCGACCGGGCGGTGTCCTGGCCTTCAGCAGCCTGTGCGTGGGTACGCTGGATGAATTGCGCGGCAGTTGGCAGGCCGTGGATGGCCAAGTGCATGTCAACCGCTTCAGGCGCTTCGACGAATACCAACATTCATGTGCAGCCAGCACGCTCGAGACGCTGACCCTGCAACAGTTGCCGCATGTATTGCATTATGCGGACGTGCGCACATTGACCCATGAGCTCAAAGCACTGGGGGCACACAATCTCAACCCGGGTCGTCCCGCCGGGCTCACCGGACGCGCCCGTCTACAGGGTATGCTCCAGGCATACGAAGCCTATCGCCAGCCACAAGGGCTGCCTGCCACTTATCAAGTGGTCTACGGCGTGCTGCGCAAACCTGTGGCATAGGAGTACTTCATGAGTCAGGCGTATTTCATTGCCGGAACTGACACCGATGTCGGCAAGACCACCATTGCCGCCGGTCTTCTGCATGCAGCGAAGTTGCAGGGGTTGAGCACCCTGGGCGCCAAGCCGGTGGCATCGGGCTGCAACATGACAGCCAAGGGCTTGCGCAACAGCGACGCCCTGGCGCTCATCGACGAAAGCACCATCAAGCTCGCCTACGAGCAGGTCAACCCATTCGCCTTCGAGCCAGCCATCGCCCCCCATGTCGCCGCGCGGGAGGCCGGTGTGACGCTGGCGGTGGCGAAGTTGCTGGCAGACATGCACACGGTATTGGAGCAGCAGGCCGATTTCACCTTGATCGAGGGTGCCGGTGGCTGGCGGGTGCCGCTCTCGGGCCTTGAGAACCTGTCCGACCTGGCCGTTGCATTGAAGCTGCCGGTCATCCTGGTGGTAGGGGTAAGGCTGGGTTGCATCAGCCACGCGCTGCTCAGTGCCGAAGCCATCGAGCGTGACGGACTACAGCTCGCCGGATGGGTGGCGAACATCATCGAGCCAAGAACGTCGCGGCTCGAAGATAACCTGGCCAGCCTGGCTGAACGGCTGCCAGCGCCTTGTCTGGGCCGTGTGCCCAAGCTCAAGCAAGCCACGGCGGACAAGGTGGCCGAGCATTTGCAACTGGACCTGCTGGCATAACCTGCGCGTACCTGCGCTGCGGATAGGGTCGAGCGTATGAAGGTTACCCGACGCTGGCATGGTCAAGGTCTATCAAGTGGCACCGAGCCATTAGCGATTTAAACGGGTTTTTTTGTGGCTGGCTTGCTTTAATGGGGCCTCACCGTCATCCAGTGTCGATGGAGTCCTGACATGGAAATCACCGGTAGCTCCGCCTTCTACGCCGGCCTAGGCGCCATTCACACTGGTCAGAATCGCGTCGACCAGGCCGCCAGCCAGATCGCCAATTCCACCGCCGAACGTTCCGCCACCAGTCAATCGAGTGATTTTCAGGCCGAGCGGCTGCGTGCCGTCGACAGAAGTCAGCAAATGGACATGGCCACCAGCACCGTGCAAATGGCCTTGGGCAGAACCGAAGTCGAGCTTGGCGCCAAAGTCGTCAAGGCATCCGACGAAATGCTGGGTCGTATCATCGATACCTATGCCTGACGGTCGATAGCGCGTTCTCGCCTGACACGCAACGCTCGGAAGCTTGCACTGCCTCGTTTCCTCTTCTCCGCTTGAAGTGTCCTCGTTCCTGCGGGGACGCAGGCATGTGTGCGGATGGCAGATTCGTCATTTTTCGTGGCGTAAATGGCATCGTGGGGCCTTCTTGACATCCGGCAGCGGTAAACGTAAGTTTCAAACAACTGTTTGATAGACCCTGCCGCGTGTGCCGGTCCCCCACAGAACTCACCTAGAGGTTCATCGCCATGCCTGACTACAAAGCCCCCCTGCGTGATATTCGCTTCGTACGTGACGAACTGCTCGGCTACGAGGCGCACTATCAAAGCCTGCCAGGCTGTCAGGACGCCACGCCCGACATGGTGGACGCGATCCTCGAGGAAGGTGCGAAGTTCTGTGAGCAGGTACTGTCGCCGCTCAACCGCGTAGGCGATCAGGAAGGTTGCACCTGGAGCGAGTCGGGCGTGAAGACGCCGACCGGTTTCAAGGAAGCCTACCAGCAGTTCGTCGAAGGCGGCTGGCCAAGCCTGGCGCACGATGTGGAGCATGGTGGTCAGGGCCTGCCCGAGTCGCTGGGCCTGGCCCTGAGCGAAATGGTAGGCGGTGCCAACTGGTCCTGGGGCATGTACCCAGGCTTGTCCCACGGCGCGATGAACACGATCTCGGCCCACGGTACTGCCGAACAGCAGCACACCTACCTGACCAAGCTGGTTTCGGGTGAGTGGACCGGCACCATGTGCCTGACCGAACCCCATTGCGG
The DNA here is from genome assembly GCF_007678615.1 of Pseudomonas sp. DE0157. Taxonomy (NCBI): domain Bacteria; kingdom Pseudomonadati; phylum Pseudomonadota; class Gammaproteobacteria; order Pseudomonadales; family Pseudomonadaceae; genus Pseudomonas; species Pseudomonas sp. DE0157. The sequence continues at coordinate 75,723 of NZ_VEJN01000002.1, read as the reverse complement.
CACCGACTTGGGCATGCTGCGCACCAAGGCCGAACCCCAGGCCGACGGCAGCTACAAAGTCAGCGGTACCAAGATCTTCATTTCGGCCGGTGAGCACGACATGGCCGAGAACATCGTGCACATCGTGCTGGCACGCCTGCCTGATGCACCGGCTGGTACCAAGGGTATTTCCCTGTTCATCGTGCCGAAGTTCCTGCCTAACGCCGAAGGCGCAGCGGGTGAGCGCAATGGTGTGAGCTGCGGCTCCCTTGAGCACAAGATGGGCATCCATGGCAATGCCACTTGCGTGATGAACTTCGACGCAGCCACTGGTTACCTGATTGGCCCGGCCAACAAAGGCCTGAACTGCATGTTCACCTTCATGAACACGGCACGCCTGGGTACTGCGCTGCAAGGTCTGGCCCATGCCGAAGTGGCCTTCCAGGGGGGCTTGAAGTACGCCCGCGAGCGCCTGCAAATGCGCTCGCTGACCGGGCCCAAGGCGCCTGAGAAGGCCGCCGACCCGATCATCGTCCACCCGGATGTGCGTCGTATGCTCTTGACCATGAAGGCCTTTGCCGAAGGCACCCGTGCGATGGTGTACTTCACCGCCAAGCAGGTGGACATCGTCAAGTACAGCCAGGACGAGGAAGAGCGCAAGAAGGCCGATGCCTTGCTGGCGTTCCTGACCCCAATCGCCAAGGCCTTCATGACCGAAGTAGGCTTCGAGGCTGCCAACCATGGGGTTCAGGTCTACGGTGGGCACGGCTTCATCGCCGAGTGGGGCATGGAGCAGAACGTTCGTGACAGCCGTATTTCCATGCTGTACGAGGGCACCACAGGTATCCAGGCCCTGGACTTGCTGGGCCGCAAGGTGCTGATGACCCAAGGCGAGGCCCTGAAGGGCTTTACCAAGATCGTGCACAAGTTCTGCCAGTCGCAGGAAGGCAACGAAGCCGTCAACGAGTTCGTTCAGCCCCTGGCCGCGTTGAACAAGGAATGGGGTGAGCTGACCATGAAGGTAGGCATGGCCGCCATGAAGGACCGTGAGGAAGTTGGCGCGGCCTCGGTGGACTACCTCATGTACTCCGGCTACGCCTGCCTGGCTTACTTCTGGGCCGACATCGCCCGGTTGGCTGCCGAAAAGCTGGCAGCAGGTACCAGTGAAGCGGCGTTCTACACCGCCAAGCTGCAGACGGCACGCTTCTACTTCCAGCGCATCCTGCCGCGCACCCGCACGCATGTGGCTGCCATGCTGTCCGGTGCGGACAACCTGATGGCCATGGACGAAGAACACTTCGGCCTGGCTTACTGAGTTACCTCAGGTTGTACGCGAACCGTCTGCTCCGGCAGACGGTTTTTTTATGTCTGGCGCAAGCCAATAGCAAAGGTGCTCAAGTGTACGGGTGAATGGCCGATCAACTAAGGGCACAATGCCACTATTGGTCTGCCAGGTTGGAATTGCCTTTGCTTCGCCTTGACGCTGTTCGCGCAATCCACTTCGTACCCTCTCTCGTCTTGCTGGGGGCAGGCTTGGCTGCGGCTTACGTCAAGGACCTCAGCGTTTTCTTCACGTCGCTTTTCAATGTTTTGCCAACCCTCGTGCTGTTGATGGGTGGCGCCTATTGCGCGGTATACAGGCGCCAGCGGGAGCTGTTTCTGATGCTCACGGTGTACATCGCCTATTTCCTGCTCGATACCCAGACCGACTTCTACCGGGACAACGGCCGCGTTCGTGAAGATGCTGCCGTGATCTTTCACCTGGTGTGCCTGCTGCTACCGGCGTTGTATGGCCTTTATGGCATCTGGCAGGAGCGCACGCATCTGCTCCAGGACCTGGTCGCCCGGTGTGCGGTGCTGGTGGCCACGGCCGCGGTGGCGGCAGGCTTCGAGCAAAGCTTTCCCGAGGCGTTGCTGGCCAGCCTGGCGGAAATCCGCTGGCCGGTCCTGCACGGCCAGTGGATGAGCCTGATCCAGCTGGCCTACCCGGTGTTCATGGGCATGCTGGCGTTACTCGTCGTGCAGTACCTGCGTGCGCCCAGGCCCCTGCATGGCGCCTTGATCGTGGGCCAAGTCGGTATTTTCTGGATGCTGCCCAAGACGTTCGTGTTGCCCTTCACGCTTAACATCATGTGCAGTCAGGTCATGCTGATGATTGCCACGGCAGTCGCCCATGAAGCGTACCAGATGGCGTTTCGTGACGAGCTCACCGGGTTGCCGGGCCGTCGCGCGCTCAATGAGCGCCTGCAGCGACTAGGGCGCTCCTATGTGATTGCCATGGCCGACGTGGACCATTTCAAGCGCTTCAACGATACCCACGGGCATGATGTCGGCGACCAGGTATTGCGCCTCGTCGCCAGCCGGCTTGGCAAGGTCAAAGGGGGAGGCCGCGCCTATCGCTACGGCGGCGAAGAATTCGCCGTGGTGTTCGCGGGCAAGACGGCCGAGCAGTGCGTGCCGCATCTGGAAGCGGTTCGAGAGGCGATCGCCGGCTATGCCATGCACTTGCGTGACCAAAGTGCGCGTCCGCTGGATGACAACACCGGGCGCCAGCGCCGCGCGGGCAGCAGTGGCGACACGGTTACGGTGACCATCAGCCTGGGTGTGGCCGAGCGGCAGGGCGACAACCGTAGCGTTGATGAGGTGCTCAAGGCTGCCGACCAGGCGCTGTATGCCGCCAAGGCCGCAGGGCGCAATTGTTTGATGGTTCACGGCCTGAGAAACCGTCGTGGAGCGGTGCGGGAAGCGTGACCATTGCTGACTCTACAGTCTGTTGATGACCCTATGTGTCGTAAAAGTTGTTCGGTTACACTGGTTCCACTACCCGTGCTGCGGTACTCATCGCCGCCCGTCCTGACCAGCGAGAGGTTGTCATGGCTGAATATAAAGCGCCCCTGCGCGACATGCGCTTCGTACTGAATGAAGTCTTCAACGTAGGCCAGCAGTGGGCGCAACTGCCGGGCCTGGCCGAGTTGGTCGATGCCGAGACGGCCATGGCGGTGCTCGAAGAGGCGGGCAAGGTCACTGCACGCAGCATCGCACCGCTTAGCCGCGCTGCCGACGAGGAAGGCTGCCGCTGGGACAATGGCGCGGTGCATACGCCCGCAGGATTCATCGAAGCCTATGACACCTATGCTCAAGGTGGCTGGGTAGGCGTGGGTGGTGACCCAGCCTTCGGCGGCATGGGCATGCCCAAGGCGGTATCGGCCCAAGTCGAGGAGATGGTCAACGCAGCCAGCCTGTCGTTTGGCTTGTACCCCATGCTCACCGCAGGCGCCTGCCTGTCGATCAACGCGCACGCCGACGAGGCGCTCAAGCACACGTATTTGCCGAACATGTATTCAGGTCTGTGGGCAGGCTCCATGTGCCTGACCGAACCCCATGCGGGCACTGACCTTGGCATGATCCGAACCAAGGCCGAGCCTCAGGCTGACGGCAGCTACCGGGTGACCGGCACCAAGATCTTCATCACCGGTGGCGAGCACGACCTGACCGAGAACATCATTCATCTGGTCCTGGCCAAGCTACCGGACGCACCGGCGGGCCCCAAGGGGATCTCCCTGTTTCTGGTCCCCAAATTCCTGGTCAACGACGACGGCAGCCTGGGTGCCCGCAACCCGGCGACCTGCGGGTCCATCGAGCACAAGATGGGTATCCAGGCCTCGGCCACCTGCGTGATGAATTTCGACGAGGCGGTCGGCTACATCGTTGGGGAGCCCAACAAGGGCCTGGCCGCGATGTTCACCATGATGAACTACGAGCGGCTTGGCGTTGGTATCCAGGGGCTCGCCTCGGCCGAGCGCTCTTATCAGAATGCTGTCGACTATGCCCGCGAGCGCCTGCAAAGTCGTGCGCCGACTGGGCCGCAAGCCAAGGAAAAGCCTGCTGACCCGATCATCGTGCACCCGGATGTGCGGCGCATGCTGCTGACCATGAAGGCGCTGACCGAGGGCGGGCGGGCGTTTTCCAGCTACGTGGCCATGCAGCTGGACAGCGCCAAATACGCGCAAGACAGTGCCGTACGCAAGCGCAGCGAAGAATTGGTCGCGCTGTTAACTCCTGTGGCCAAGGCATTTCTGACGGACCTGGGCCTTGAGTGCACCCTTCACGGCCAGCAAGTGTTCGGTGGGCACGGGTATATCCGCGAATGGGGGCAGGAGCAGCTGGTGCGCGATGTGCGCATTACCCAAATCTACGAAGGCACCAATGGTATCCAGGCGCTGGACTTGATGGGCCGCAAGGTGGTGGCCAGTGGTGGCGCGTACTACCAGTTGTTCTCCGACGAAGTGCGTCAGTTCATTGCCGGTGCCGGGGCTGACATGGCTGCGTTTACCGCTCCCCTAGGCGCCGCGCTCGACCAGCTGGACGGTGTGACCGACTGGGTGCTGCAACAAGCCAAGGGCAATCCGAACGAGATCGGGGCAGCGTCGGTTGAATACCTGCATGCCTTCGGCTATGTCGCCTATGCCTACATGTGGGCATTGATGGCCCAGGCTGCCCTGGCAGGCGAGGGTGATGAAGCGTTCTACCAAGGCAAGCTCGGCACGGCACGCTTCTATTTTGCTCGCTTGCTGCCGCGCGTCGACTCGCTCATCGCCTCGGTCAAGGCGGGTAGCGAAACGCTGTACCTGTTGGATGCGGAGCAGTTCTAGGACTGGCGCAGACGTTGATACGGCCGTAGCTAAGGGCGCCCGCTTCAGGGTGGGCGCCACTACAAAGGGTGCAGATAGGGATGATTACCCTTTGTAAGCCTTTTCCTACAGCACGTGGTGACTTTTCACCACTGTTCTCAGATTGGATCCAGGGTTATCTTTATTCCATGGACGTTGCGCAGGAAGCGCATAGGACAGATCACGGAAGACGACGAAGGATTTCCTGCCAGGATGGTGGGGCGATACGGATGTCACAGGGAAACAGTCTGAAGAACCCCGCCTCGGCGGGGTTTTTCTTGTGCGTCACGTTCAGCCCAGTGCATCGAGTGGCGAAGCCGCCGGTCCACGCAAGTCAGTCTCTTCTTCGAGCAGGCCACGCAGAAGTTCTATTGAGGCCTGCTGACGCTGAGCGTCACGGAACACCAGGCCTACCTTCAAGGGCACCCTGGGTTCACTCAACGGCTTCCACAGCAGCCCTTGCTGCGCCTGTTCGGCTTCCTTGGCCCGCCCCGGCAGGATGGTCGCCAGTGAGGTGTGCGATAGGCTGTCGAGAATGCCTGCCATGTTATTCATTTCTGCCTGAACCTGCGGGCGACGACCTTGGCTGGCCAGCTGTGCCTGCCAGATCTGACGCATCTGGAATTCCTCGCCCAGCATCAGCATGGGCAGTTCCGCCGCCTGGCGGATCGACACCTTCTTGAAGTCCTTGAGCGGGTGGGTCGCTGGGATGACCAACTGCAATTCGTCCTCGTACAACAACACGCCATGCAGCCCAGGTTGGCGCGCGGGCAGGTAGCTGATGCCGATGTCCAACGTGCCGCTGATCAGGCGCTTCTCGATTTCCAACCCCGACAACTCATAGATCTGCACTACCAGGTGCGGCTGGGCCTTTCGCAGTCGTTCCAGAAGCTGCGGTACCAGGCTCGGCCGAACCGTTTGCAAGACGCCGATCGCCAGGGTTCGCAGTGCCTGCCCCTTGAAGTTTCGCATCGCCTCGTGGGCCCTTTGCAAGCCATCGAGCAAGGGCAGGGCATGGTTGTACAAGGTGTGCGCCGCCAGTGTAGGCAGCAGGCGCTTGTTACTGCGCTCGAACAGGCTTAGGTCCAGGCCATGCTCGAGCTGGCGAATCTGCTGAGACAGGGCCGGCTGAGACAATGACAGGCGCTCGGCGGCACGCCCGACATGGCCTTCTTCGTAGACCGCGACGAAATAACGCAGTTGGCGAAAATCCATAAGTTCTACTTATTGAAAATACTGCTAAATCGAAATGTCGGAATCAGTATCCGGCGCCTAGTCTATCGCGGTATAACAACGGGTTACAGGCTTTACGAGGACCTTATTTTTACCACGGTCTGACTCCCTATCCATAGGCACGGCATTTCACTTCAATTAAGGCCGTTCCAGCCCTGCCCATCATCCAAGCGTGCATAACTTCGATGAACCTGTTCAACCTTCGCCGTCCAGCGCGTGCTGTCGGGACTGAAACGTTGCCTGAGCCAGCACGCGCTCGGCCTCGTATTGATGCCAAGGCCCCTGACTCACCTGTTTTCATCAGAGGGCAAGGTGCGTGGCTTTGGGACGACCAAGGCCAAGCCTGTCTGGACTTCAACCAAGGCGACGGGGTCAACACGCTGGGGCACAGCCCCGAGTCGATCGTCAAAGCGGTGGCGAACCAGGCTCAGGCCTTGATCAATCCGGGTGTGGGGCGCTCGCACGAGGGCGTTCTGGCATTGAGCGACCAGCTCTGCCAAGCGACCGGGAGTGAACGTGCCCTGCTTTTCGACAGCGCGGCACAGGCACATGAAGCCGCTATTCGCCTGGCTCGCCACTGGGGTGAACGCCACCGCCACGGCGCGGGCCATATCATCGTTGCCCGCCAGGGCGGGGAAGACGTGTACGGTGTGCCTGTGGCCAGCAGTGCAAGCCATAGCAAAACGGAACACGCCCATCTGAGTCATGTGCCGTTCAATGACCTGGCTGCACTGCACGCCGCAGTCGAGTCGCGCACGGTAGCCATCGTGTTGGAACCATTGCAAAGTCAGGGTGCGATCGTTCTTGCAACCGCCGAATACCTCAAGGGCGCAGAGGCCCTTTGCCGCGAGCTGGGCATTCTGCTGATTCTTGATGAAGCGCGCACAGGCATGGGCCGCTGCGGTGCATTGCTGGCCGAAACCCTGTACGGCGTGCAAGCCGACATCTTGGTGCTGGGTGCCGGCCTTGGTGGGGGTGTGCCACTTGCCGCTGTGCTGGTGCGCAACAGCGCTTGCTGCTCGCCGTTGGCAGGGCTGCCGGGTGCCCGGTACAGCAATGCGGTGACGGCCGCAGCAGGCCTGGCAGTCCTGAAGACGGTGCTGGATGCAGGCTTCCTTGAGCACGTGCAGGACACTGGCCGTCATCTACGTGAGGGACTTAGCCGCCTGGCGGGCCGCTTTGGCCAGGGCCAGGTCTGCGGGAGTGGGCTGTTGTGGACGTTGCAGCTCAGTGATCCCCTGGCACGGGCGTTGGAGCGTGCGGCATTGCAAGAGTGCCTGCTGGTCGGTGCGCCCCAGGCCGATGTGCTGCGGTTCTCGCCGGCGCTAACGGTGACCCGCGGCAATGTCGACGAAATGCTGTTGAGGCTTTCGCGCGCGTTCGCGCGACTGCACGCTGTCCAGGCCTCGGGACGAAAGATGCCCGCCTAGTCCACCCACGTAAAACCGAACCGTCTGGCGTTTCTGCGCACCGCCCCGGGCCTGTCACATTCGGCCCTGGGCGTTTTTTTTGGCTGTGGAACCTCTGCAAGCGGCGGCGAGTCTGTGATGTAACCCCTTACGGAGAGACTCGCATGGACATTATCCGGATTATCATCGCAATCATTCTGCCGCCCTTGGGCGTGTTTCTGCAGGTGGGGTTTGGTGGAGCCTTCTGGCTGAACATTCTGCTGACCTTGCTGGGCTATATCCCAGGCATCGTGCACGCGGTGTACATCATCGCCAGGCGCTGAATTCCGTGCGGCTCACGGATAGCCGTGAGCCGCCGGCTTAATGCTGCTCAAGCACCTTGCAGTAGAATCGCCATTCCTGATCGAGCGCATGCTCCAGGTTACGGGCCTTGCGAAACCCGTGCCGCTCGCCCTTGTAGAAATGTGCCTGGGCTTCGATGCCATTGGCATTGAGCGCTGCGAGCATGGCGCGGGTCTGCTCTGGCACCACGACCGCATCCAGTTCCCCTTGAAAGAACACCACCGGCACCTTGATTCGCTCGGCGTGCAGCAGCGGCGTGCGCTGCCGGTAGCGCTCGGCATCCTGGACCGGATCACCGATCAGCCAGTCCAGGTAGTCACCCTCGAACTTGTGCGTGGCACGCGCCAGTGCCACCGGGTCGCTGACGCCATACAGGCTCGCGCCTGCCCGGAATACGTCCGTGAACGCCAGTGCGCAAAGAGCGGTGTAGCCGCCGGCGCTGCCGCCCCGGATGAACACCTGGGTCCTGTCGATCAGGCCATCGGCAGCCAGACGCTCGACGGCTGAGCAGGCATCTTCTACATCGCTTTGGCCCCAACGCAGGTGCAGGACATGGCGGTACTCACGGCCATAGCCACTACTGCCGCGGTAGTTGAGGTCGGCAACGGCGAAACCTCGGTGGGTCCAGAACTGGATTCTCGGGTCGAGCACGGGATAGCAGGCCGAGGTCGGGCCGCCATGAACGAAGACGATCAGCGGCGATGGCGTGATATTGCCGGCAGCCGGATAGAAAAAGCCATGGGCCAGCGCCTCTCCAGCCCCGCAATGAAATGACTGGGGCAAGCTGATCCGATGCGCCGGTAATACCTCGGCGCCACCGGCCAGTACGTTCACTTCATGGGTGTCACGGGCAATCGCAATGACCGCCGCAGGGCTGATAGGCGAGGCGGCGATGGCATACACGCAGGTGGCGTCCATGGCCAGGTGGCGGAAGCGGGTATAGGCGCTGGCGAACCGCTCGCTGCGACCATCGGGCGTGCGCAGGCCCAGTTGCCCGAAACCTGCTTCGAACCAAGTGGCCAGGTAATGCTGTGGCCCGAGTGCCAGCCAGGTACTGGCGCCCAGTTGCCACGGTGCTGCGGCATGGTCGGCAGGCTCGCTTGCCAGCGCTTGCCAGCTGCCATCAAGCTCACCCCACGGCTGCCAGAAACTGTTGCGATCGGACAGGCAGTACAGGCGGTTAGCCGTATCGAAGCGAGGTTGCTGCAGCGATTCATCGCCCGCTGCTACCGTTTGCGCTGCCCCCCATTGGCCGCTGGCCTCGCGACGGCAGGTCATCAGCCGCGTTACCGTCCACGGCTGCGCCGGGCGGTCCCATTCGATCCAGGCCAGGCGCTGCCCGTCCGGGCTGACCGTGGGCGAGGCGTAGAAATCGGCGCCTTCGGCCAGCACCTGACGCGTCCCCTCGGCCAAAGCCACCAGGCGGTGCTCCACGGTTTCGCCATGGCGCTCCTCCACAGCCAGAGCCTGCCCGTCATGCCATTGCACATCGCCATAGCGGCAGGCGGGGTCCTGGGTAAGGGGGCGCGGCGGCGTGTTGTCCAAGGGCTGGGTGTAAACCTGCTGGTCCTTCTCGTTGACGAACACGAGGCCGTCCCCGCCCAGGCAGAAACTGCCCCCACCATATTCGTAGACACGGCTGCGTACACTGAAGCCGTCCGGGGTCAGGCAACGTGCCTGGTGATGATGCCAGTGCCAGATGCGGCAAGCGTCGTCGGCCGGCCGAAATTCAACCCAGAACAGGCCGGCATCACCGACCTTGAGTTCGGCAAAATCGGTGCCGGCGGCGACGGCCTGGGCGGCGGTGAATTCAGCCTCGGGCGATGACACGGGAGTTTCGTTCATTTCGGAAAGTCATCTGATCTATGGCGAGGTCGGCGCTTTGCGCCTGCTCGCGGGCCTTGAGGATCAAGCCGTGGTCGGGCGACTTGGCACATACCGGGTCGGCATTGCTGGCATCACCGGTGAGCATGAAGGCCTGACAGCGGCAGCCACCAAAATCCTTCTCCTTTTCATCGCAGGAGCGGCAGGGTTCCGGCATCCATTGGTAGCCACGGAAGCGGTTGAAACCGAACGACTCATACCAGATGTGTCGCAGGTCATGCTCACGCACGTTGGGGAACTGCACCGGCAACTGACGGGCCCCATGGCACGGCAGGGCGGTGCCGTCGGGGGTGATGGTCAGGAACAGGTTGCCCCAGCCGTTCATGCAGGCCTTGGGCCGCTCTTCGTAGTAGTCCGGCGTGACGAAGATCAGCTTGCACGGGTTGCCTTCGGTCTTGAGCTTGTCGCGATACTCGTTGGTAATCCGCTCGGCCCGCTCCAGCTGATCACGGGTGGGCAACAGCCCAACCCGGTTAAGGTGCGCCCAACCGTAGAACTGGCACGTGGCCAGTTCGACGAAATCCGCATCCAGGGCGATGCACAACTCGATGATGCGGTCGATCTTGTCGATGTTGTGCCGGTGGGTGACGAAGTTGAGCACCATGGGGTAACCATGGGCCTTCACGGCGCGGGCCATTTCCAACTTCTGTGCGAACGCCTTTCGGGAACCGGCCAGCAGGTTGTTCACCTGCTCGTCGCTGGCCTGGAAGCTGATCTGGATATGGTCCAGGCCGGCCTGCTTGAAGGCGGCGATGCGCGCCTCGGTCAAGCCGATACCCGAGGTAATCAGGTTGGTGTAGTACCCCAGCCGGCGGGCCTCGGCGATCAGCTCGGCGAGGTCCTGGCGAACCAGCGGCTCGCCCCCGGAAAACCCAATCTGCGCGGCGCCCATCTCGCGGGCCTGGGCCATGACCTTGAACCACTGCGCAGTGCTCAACTCCTGGCCCTGGGCTGCGAAATCCAGGGGGTTGGAGCAATAGGGGCACTGCAGCGGGCAGCGGTAGGTCAACTCGGCCAGCAGCCACAGCGGCAGGCCGACCTCGGGCGTGGGCGGTAGCTCAGGCAAGCTCGATCCAGTGTTCGGCACGGGCCACCTCCATGAACTGCTCGATATCGTCGGCCACTTCCGGCACATCGGGGAATTGCTGCTGGAGTGCGTCGATGATGGCTGCCACATTGCGCTGGCCGTCGATCAACCCACCGATCAGGCTGGCGCTTTCGTTGAGCTTGATCATGCCTTCAGGGTAGAGCAGTACATGGCCTTTCTGGGCAGGCTCGTACTGGAAGCGGTAACCCTGGCGCCACCTGGGCACTTGCTGACGATCGAATTTCATAGAGTGATTCCTTTATGCCACACCCGCTCCTGGGTGACGGAGTGATAGGGCGGCCGGTTCAGCTCATAGGCCATGCTCATGGCATCGAGCATGCTCCACAGGATGTCCAGCTTGAACTGGAGGATTTCCAGCATACGCTGCTGCCCAGCCCAGGTGGTGTAGTGCTGCAAGGTAATGGCTAGGCCATGCTCAACATCGCGGCGAGCCTGGCCAAGGCGCGTGCGGAAATACGCGTAGCCTGCCGGGTCGATCCAGGGGTAGTGCTGCGGCCAGCTGTCCAGGCGTGATTGGTGGATCTGCGGGGCGAAGAGTTCGGTCAGCGAGCTGCTGGCCGCTTCCTGCCAGCTGGCGCGACGGGCAAAATTCACGTAGGCATCCACGGCAAAGCGCACCCCCGGCAATACCAATTCCTGTGAGCGCAACTGCTCAGGGTCAAGGCCAACCGCCTGGCCCAGGCGCAGCCAGGCTTCGATGCCGCCGTCTTCACCAGGTGCGCCATCATGGTCGAGCAAGCGCTGTATCCACTCCCGGCGTACCTCGCGATCCGGGCAATTGGCCAGGATGGCGGCGTCCTTCATCGGGATGTTGACCTGGTAATAGAAGCGGTTGGCTACCCAACCCTGGATCTGTTCGCGGGTAGCACGGCCTTCATACATGGCTACGTGGTAGGGATGGTGAATGTGGTAGTAGGCGCCCTTGGCGCGCAGGGCCTGCTCGAACTCGGCAGGGGACATTGGCAGTGCATCGCTCATTCGGCTGGCTCCTGGAAGGCTGGGGTGGCAGGCAGGCCCGTTACAACTCGATGCTCATGCCGTCGAAGGCTACTTCCACACCGCGGCGCAGCACTTCGGCGCGCTCGGGTGAGTCTTCGTCGAGAATCGGGTTGGTGTTGTTGATGTGGATGAGCACTTTGCGCTGGCGCGCAAAGCCGTCGAGTACTTCGAGCATGCCGCCGGCGCCGTTCTGGGCCAGGTGCCCCATTTCACGGCCGGTACGCGTGCCCACCCCGCGGCGCTGCATCTCGTCGTCCTCCCACAAGGTGCCATCGACCAGCAGACAATCGGCGCCTTGCATCATCTCCAGCAACTGCTCGTCCACCTGGCCAAGGCCCGGGGCATAGAACAGCTTGCCACCGGTGCGGGTGTCCTCCACCAGCAGGCCAAGGTTGTCGCCTGGGTGCGGGTCGAAGCGGTGTGGGGAATAGGGCGGTGCCGCACTGCGCAGCGGGAAAGGGGTGAACCGCAGGTTAGGGCAGGCCTGGATGACGAAACTGCCTTCAAGCTCGATTCGGTTCCATTGCAGGCCGCCGTTCCAGTGGCTGAGCATGGTGAACAGCGGAAAGCCGGTGGTCAGGTCCTGGTGGACCATGTCCGTGCACCAGACCGGGTGCGGGCAACCTTCGCGCAGGCTGAGCAGGCCAGTGGTGTGATCGATCTGGCTGTCTAGCAGGATGATGGCGTCTATGCCGGTATCGCGCAGACCTCGGGCAGGCTGCATGGGCGCGAAGGCCTGGAGCTGTGCACGAATGTCTGGCGAAGCGTTGCACAACACCCAATGCACACCGTCGTCTGACAGGGCGATGGATGACTGGGTGCGGGCAGTGGCCCGCAGGGTACCGTCCCTGAAGCCCTTGCAGTTGTCGCAGTTGCAGTTCCACTGCGGAAACCCGCCACCGGCGGCCGAGCCGAGAACCTGGATATACATGGGTGCTCTCTATGCTGTGCGGAAAGTCGTGTCCAAAAAACGAAAACGCCCCGGCAGGCCGAGGCGTCGTACCCTAAGCCGTGCTTAGCGGTTGGCGAAGTACATGGTGACTTCGAAGCCGATACGCAGGTCAGTGTATGCAGGTTTGGTCCACATGGGATTACTCCTTCCGAATGGGTTTGAGGAACGCTTGACTACTACTTGGGTACCGCCATAGGCAGGAGGTTCCCTGAATCAGGGTTGCGCTATCTTACAAGAAAACCGTTCATCCGAAGACTGTGTATCAGGAAAGTAGCGTTGCACCAGGTGCAACAATCTCGCGCTGCTGCGCCTGAAAGTCAGGTGGCGCGGCAGCGTTGGCCAGACAGGTCCAGGGCGCCTGCCCATCGAGCAATGCATCCTGTAGCCTTTCCAGATCATGCTGCCGCACGTTGAGGATAGCCTTGCGTACGTCATCTAGCGTCCGGGGTTGTGTAGCCAGGTGTGTCTGCCAGGCCCACTCCACAACCTCGACATTGCTCATGACCACTTCATCGAACTGATCGGCCAGCAGTTGCTGCGAGGGAACGTCCAGCGTGACGCGCTCGCGCAATAGCGTGACCACCTGTTCCAGAATCATGTCCGGGCTGGCGTGAGGCGATTGAACGCCGATCATCAGCCCGTGCACCCCCTCCACCTGGCGCAAGGCGCTGAACACCGCATAGCCCAGTTGCAGCTCGACCCGCAGACGTTGATAGACAGGGCCTTGCAACAGGTGAGCCAGCAGCCTGCCCGTTGCCTCCATGCCCGCTGGCAGAGGGCAGAACACCAGCAAGGCATGTTCGCTGCCGTACCCGCCCACCGTGTACCAACGACGGGTGAGCGGCGGAACGGGAACAGGCGCGCCGCCATGGCCGGGCAGGCCTTGCAGGACGGCTGACAGTGCCTGCTGTGCATCTGCATCGAAACCGACGGCCAGCCCGTGCCAGGTGACCTGCTGCCAGAGCCTGTCGAGTTGGGGCTGGCTCTGTCGTGACCCGGCCACCGCTTGCACGTCGAGGCCTGCCACGGCGTTTGGCAACTGTTCCAGCAATGCCCTGATGGGCATGGGTTGGCTGGGTGGCCCAGCACGGTCAGCCCAACAGTCGGCCGGCGGGGCCTTCAACAAGGGCAGGGCAATCCCGATGGCGGTGACCACGGCCGAGGCTACGCCTGCACAGCGCAGCTCCCATCCCTGGCCCGCTCCGCTGAACTGTAGTTGTACCGAGGCGCGCTCACAGCGCGCTTTGAGTGGGGCAAGGGCTTGGTCCAGAACAGCATGCAGTGATTCCTTCAAAGCAAGGGGCACCTGCCAGCGTACAAGCAGGGCGGCGTGCTGACGCGCGGTGGGCAAGGCGTCGCTGATGCTCAGCCCGCCGGGTAACGAACACTCACCGGTTTCAGGCAACCGCGTGTGCAGCAATGGCTCGCTCAAAGGGAACTGCCAACGGCCCAGGTCGGAACGTGGCAAGCTCGCCAGAAGCGCAGTAAAGGCGTGCTGCCCTTGTGTATCAAGCGCGGTGAAGGGAAGCCCTGCGCTGTCCCTGCGTGCCAGTTCCATGGCGCTGGCGCTGTGCTCACGGCGCCTTTGCAAACGCCCGAATTCTCGATTGAGTTGCGCAAAATCCGCGTTCTGCATGTATCCGAACCAGCCGTGCAGCAGGGCCATGGCCTGCCCAGTTGGCATACCGGCGCCCAGCGTCAGGTCAATGTGCCAGAGCAACTGCCCGGCAAAGGCGTAGAGCGTTTCCACCTTGATGGCCTGCAACCCGCAGTGCTGGCGCGCGGCCGCGAGCCACATGCCGGGGCGACTGTCGTTCAGACAACTGATCAGCAGCGCCAGGGCCTGCTCAGCGCCGGCCGGCATCTGCTCATGGGCGAACAGTTGCCGGTTGCAGCTTGTGCCCAATGGGGGTGGAGGGCGCTGTAACACGCGCGTGCCGCTGGCGAACAGTCGAGCGGATTGCACGGCCAACTGTTCCAGCTCATCCAGGGACTGAGGGCCGCTCACCGCCAGCACCATCTGACCACCCTGGTAATAGCCTCGGTGAAACTCGCTCAACGCTCGCTGGAAGGCGGGGTCTTGCAGCGGCAAGGTATAACGGTTACCGGCCTGGAAGGCCCGCAACGGATGCCCCGGCGCCACGGATTGCAGCAAGGCATGATGCGCCTGGGCCTGGCGGCTACGCGACCAGGCGATGAATTCGGCGTGGATCACTTCGCGCTCGTCGCGTTGGCGGGCGATGGCCAGGTCCGGCTCGGCCAGCATTTGGCACAGCCGCATCAAACCGCCCGCCAAGGCTGTGGGCGGGGTTTCGAAGAAGAAGTCCGTCGTCCGCTCGCGGGTACTGGCATTGACTTGGCCGCCAAGCGCTTGCACGTAGCGCATCAGGCCATCTTCCAGGGGATAACGCGTTGTGCCCAGAAAGAACAGGTGCTCGAGAAAATGCGCCAGCCCAGGCCATTTGGCAGGGGCATCATGGCTGCCCGCGTGCACCCTGAGCGCCGCCGCCGCGCGCTTGAGACGAGGGGCGTGGCGCAGGGTGAGCTGCAGGCCGTTGGCAAGGGTGAGCTGGCGGATGGTGTCAGGCATGGGGGCTCCGTGTGGTCCGACCATGCTAGCCTGCAAGCGGTGCGCTGTCAGTGATCCTGCTGGGGCATTCGTCCGTGTAAGGCCTGACGCAGGTCGGTGAGGTAGGGGAAGGCCCGACGGCCCTGCACCACGGCTTGCTGTTCCAGCTCGGCCAGCAGCAGGCACTCTTCATGGCCTGCCATGCGCAATACGCCGCCATCCGGGCCGACGATGCTGCTTTGTCCGCAATAGGCGATGGCGTCTTCTGCGCCGCAGTAGTTGGCATACACCAGGTAACACTGGTTTTCCTGGGCCCGTGTCCGCACCGTCACTTGGCAAACGAAGTCGTAGGGCTGCATGTTGGCCGTCGGGACCAGGATCAGTTCGGCGCCGGCCAAGGCCAGCCGACGGGCATTTTCCGGGAACTCGATGTCGTAGCAAATCAGCAGGCCGACTTTCCAGCCGTCCAGCTCGACGACCGGAAAGTGATCCGGCCCCTGCTCGAACATCGTGCGATCGAGCTCGCCGAACAGGTGCGTCTTGCGGTAGTTGCAAAGGCGGCGGCCATCGGCAGCGATCAATTGCACACTGTTGAAAACGGCACCGTTCGGATCCCGTTCCGGATAGCCGTAGGCGATGGCGATACCGCAGGTGCGCGCGGTCTGCACGATGTGCTGTGCTGACGGGCCATCGCAGGCTTCGGCCAGTTGCTGCACCTGAGCCGAGCCGATGTTGTAGCCGGTCAGGAACATTTCCGGGCAAACCAGCAATGACGCGCCCTGGTCGGCTGCCAACTGAGCCTGATCGCGCAGCCGCTGCAGGTTGCCAGGCACATCCAGCGGGTCAGGTAGGGCTTGGAACAAGGCTATGCGCATGACAGCTCCTGGGTCAGTCGGCCAGCGCGATCGGGCCGATCTCGTCGAACACATCGCCCGGCCCCGGGTTCTCGGGGTGGGTGTGCCCGCCGAAGTGATTGATGATACCCCACACCGCATTGAGCGACGTCTGCACGGCGCCCTCTACCCAGGCAGGCGTCCACGACACATCGTCGCCGGCAATGAAGATGCCGCGTTGCTCGGCGGGCATGTTCTTTTGCATGAAGTGGGCGTACATGCGTTGGTTGTAGCGGTAATGACCCGGCAAGGCGCCCTTGAAGGCACCGAGGAAATACGGGTCCGCTTCCCACGAAACGGTGATCGGGTCGCCAATGATGTGGCCGGCGATGTCGGTTTTCGGATAGATCTTCTTCAGCGCGTCCAAGGCCAGCTGCACACGTTTCTCCACCGGGTGCGGCAGCATCTTCAAGGCATCGCTCATCCAGGCATAGGACAGGCAGATGACCCCCGGCTTGTCGTCGCCGTTATCGAACAGGTACGTCCCGCGGGTCAGGCGGTCGGTCAGGGTCATGCTCAGCAGGTCGCGGCCGGTTTCCGGGTCCTTGTCCTTCCAGAACGGCCTGTCGACCATGACGAAGGTTTTCGACGACTGCATGTAGCGGGTACGGTCCAGTGCCATCCACATTTTCTGGGAAAACAGCGATTCTTCGCAGTCGATCTGGGTGGTCAGTAACCACGTCTGGCAGGTGGCGAGCACAGCGCCGTAGTGGCGGGTGTCCCCCCAGTTGTCGGTGACGGCCAGGCGGCCATCGGCAGCGCGCTGGATCCGCTTGACCCCGGTGCGGGGTGCACCGCCATGCAGGGAACGCAAGCTGGTGCCCTCGGGCCAATGGGCGCAGCGCTCGGGCCGATGGCGCCAGATACCCTGCGGTACCTGCTCCACGCCGCCCACGATCAGATGCTGGTGGTCGTCGCAGTTGGTCATGACCACCCGGAAGATCTCCAGCATCGAGTTGGGGAAGTCCGAGTCCCAACCGCCTGTGCCGAAGCCCACTTGGCCGAATACTTCCCGGTGCAGAAAACTGAGCTTGGCGAACGAGCGCGAGGTGGCGACGAAGTCGTAGAAGGTGCGGTCGTCCCACAGCGGTACGAGTTTGTTCCACAGCGCCTTTAGGCGTGGTACATCGCGATCACGGATGGCTTGCTGGATATCGGCGAATTGCGCACCGCTTTCCAACGCGTCAGCCCAGGCATCAGCCACCTCATGGAACAGCTTGGGAAGATCGGCAGGGGTTTCGGCGTAGTAGGTCTGCCCTTCGAGGTCGATCACCGTGCTGCTGGAGGCCGAGCTCAATGGGTTAGGAAAGGGCTTGGTCTGCAACCCCAGTTTGTCCACGTAGTGATAGAACGCCGTGGACGACACCGGAAAGCGCATGCCACCCAACTCGGCGACGATGCCATCGGTGCCATTGAAGGCTTGCGAGCGCAGCCGGCCACCCAGCTTCGAGGCTTCGTACACCACTGGCTTGAGCCCCAGTTTCATGAGCTCGTAGGCGGCCACCAAGCCGGCGATTCCGGCGCCGATGATCGCGACTTCCTCGCCGTGGCGTTGCGCCGGAATCGTGCCCAGGCCCGCCGGATGCTCCAGCCAGTCATCGAAGGCGAATGGGAAGTCAGGGCCGAAAATGGTGATGGGTTTCTTGCCGTCGTCAGGGTGCCGGTTGTTCTTGTTCATTAAAGGACCTTGCCAGAGCGGCTGCGCGATGTGCTGAGCCTGAGTATAGGAGACGTCTGGCGGTCATTTTAGAGAGGGGGCATTTCGTTATTAAGAAGCAGAATGAGGTCGAAATGTCTCCTCTTTGGTCATAGTGGCGTGGTTTGTGAGTATTTTGACGAATTCATGTTTGTGAATACAGGTTTCAAAGCGCCTGACCGCGATCCACCTTGCTGCTGAGGATGATCGACGTGGTGGTTTTTTCGACGCCCTCGACGTTGCCGATCCGGTCCAGCAACTGGTCCAGTAGTTCCGGTGACTCCGTGTGCAGCCAGGCCACGTAGTCGAATTCACCGCTCACCGCGCACAACTGCCGCACAGCGGCCATCGCGCTTAGCCGTTTGACGACCTCTTTGCCCGAGCGTGGCTGCACCTTGATGCCCACATACGCCTGTAGCCCACCGCCCATCACCTGCTGCCCCAAGCGCACGCCGTAACCGGAAATCACCTTGTTCTTCTCCAACCGCTCGAGCCGTGAGTTGACCGTGGTGCGAGCGATGCCCAACTGGCGCGCGAGCATGGCTACGCTTTCGCGGGCATTGATCTGCAACAGGGCGATCAGCTGGCGGTCGATTTCATCCAGGGCAAATGGGCGAAGGTCTGGCATGGCGTGGCTCGGCGAGCGGAAGGGGGAGGTAGCCTAGCTAGCGTGGGTGGGTGGGGGCAAGGAGGAGTGAACGAGTGAACCCAGCCGTTCATTGCCTTCGCCACGGCTTGGTGTTGTGCTGCGGTGATGTCCTGCTTGGGGTCATGCTTGCCATTTTTCTCCAGCGACGCGCCGGTTTATCAATGAGTGGTATTCACTTGAGCCGATTAACCAGCCTATTCGGCTCATCAAATGAGCCGAATAGGCTGGTTAATCGGCTCATCAATTATTGATCGGACTAGGCTTGGCGCGGATTGCATCACCGTAAATAGCAAAAGCCGCGCGAATGCACGGCTTGGCAAAGGTTGGACCCATACGGACGCGAACCGTCCACCAAGGGATTAACAGTTGATGGCGATGTCCTCAAGCTAAGTCATTGAAAGCCATGCATAGACTCATTTAGCTTCCTGCTGCTGCGCCCGCTTCGGATCCACGCCGCCGCAGCCTGGGTGTGGCGGGTACGGTTCAAACCTGCCCAGCAGAGCCATTGTCTTGTTGGCTTCCATACACGCGTCTAGAATGGGAGGCCCTCGCAAGGCAGGAAACACTATGTGGTTCATGAACAAGAAAACGCTCAGTGCCGAGCAGGCGACTGCGCTTAATGACCAGGGCTGGGCGGCGTTCCGAGAGCAGGATCTGGACACCGCGCAGGAGTGCTTCGAAAACCTTGCCAAAGCGTGTCCCGACGACCCACGCTGGATGAATGGCGTTGGCGCGGTGAGCCTGGCGCGTGACGATCGCGCCGATGCCCATCGACACTTCCAGAGGGCTGCTGATCGTGACTATCCCGGCAGCCACTACAACCTCGGCATCATGGCCTACCAGGACGGTCATCACGACGTCGCCCGTCGACACTTCCAGAGGGCTGCCGAGCACGATTATCCGGGCAGTCACTACAACCTCGGCAGCATGGCCTTCCAGGAGGGTGATCACGACACCGCCCGCCAGTACTTCCAGAAAGCCGCCGAGTACGATTGTGCCCGTAGCCACTTCTACCTTGGCAGCATGGCCTATCAGGACGGCGATCACGATACCGCCGTCGAGCACCTCAACGACGCCGTGCGCCACGATCATCCAGAGGCGCTGAACCTGCTCGGCGACGTCCATCTGCATGCCGAACGTTATCCGCAGGCTGAGCAGGCCTACCGGCGCGCTGCCGAGTTGGGCAATGTCGACGGCTACAACAATCTTGGCCTTCTGTATTTGCAGCTCGAAGATTATCAGCAGGCCAAGCAGGCGTTGTTGCAGGCCCTGGAATCCGACCACGTCTACGCCCAGCACAACCTGGCTGTGGCCTATCACCGTTTGGGCGAGCTCGAGGCGGCAGAGCGCTGGTATCTGATCTCGTTCTCTCTGCACGGCAACCTGCAGTCGCTGGAGAACCTTGGGCATGTATATGGCGATACTGGGCGTGAGGTCGAGGGCCAGGCGCTGGTCGCGGCTTCCGACAAGCTCTATGAGGATCAGCCTCTCGATGATTACGAGCAGGCGTTGATCGACCGCTTGCTGGCCTGAGCCACGATGACCTTGCTGCTCGCGCCGCCGACCCAAAAAGCCGAAAGCCGCGCTAAGCGCGGCTTTGAATATGGTGGGCCCACACGGACTCGAACCGTGGACCAAAGGATTATGAGTCCTCTGCTCTAACCAACTGAGCTATAGGCCCTCAGTAGGAGGCGCGATTATAACGAGGGTTTCGCACCTGTGCCATCCGAAAGATCCGTTAGTGCTATACGAAGAAACCGCGCAGCGAATTCCTCCGGCAGCAAGGGCAGGCTGACGATGTAGCCTTGGATCTGCTCGCAGCCTTCGGTAGCCAGAAAACGCTGCTGGGCCTGGTTCTCGACGCCTTCGGCGATGATGGTCAGCTGCATGCTGCGGCCAAGCGCGATGATGGCGCGTGCGATGGCGGCATCGTGGGGGTCGTCGGGCAGGCCGCGGATGAAGGATTTGTCGATCTTGAGGATGTCCAGCGGCAGCCGCTTGAGGTAGCTCAACGACGAATAACCGGTGCCGAAATCGTCGATCGCCAGTTGCACGCCCAATTTCTTCAACTGGTGCAGCACCGCCAGGGCTTCTTCGGCCTGGCTCATGATGAAGTTCTCGGTGATCTCCAGCTGCAGGTCGCCGGCCTTGAGTTGGTGTTGCCTGAGCAGTACCTCGATGCGCCGTGCGAGGTTGGGTTGGCGCAGTTGCGCGCCGGCCAGGTTGATCGACAGCGGACCAAAGGGTTCGTACCGCTGTTTCCAGGCCTGCATCTGACGGCAGGCCTGTTCCAGTACCCACTCACCCAGTTGCAGGATGGTGCCGTTTTCCTCTGCCAGATGAATGAAATGCTCCGGTGGCACTTCGCCAAACGTCGGGTGGCTCCAGCGGATCAAGGCTTCGGCACCGACCAGGGTCTGGGTTTGCAGGCTGAGCTTGGGCTGGAAGCACAGGCTCATCTCGTTGCGTTCGATGGCCCGGCGCAGTTCGTGCTCCAAGGCGACACGCTCACTGGCCTGGGCGGTCAGGTCGCGGGTATAGACTTCCACCCGGTTGCGCCCCTTGGCCTTGGAGCGGTACATGGCGGCATCGGCGTTGCGGATGAGCGTGGCGACATCGCTGCCGTCGTGTGGGTAGAGGCTTATGCCAATGCTTGCGCTGGTGAAGAACTCATGCTCGCCGGCCTGGAAGGGAGCGTTGAAACAGGTCAGCAGCTTGTTGGCGATGGTGCTCGCGTCACTGGGCTTGTGCAGGCCAGGCAGCAGGATGATGAACTCGTCGCCCCCCAAACGCGCCACGGTGTCCACATCGCGCACCTGCTCTTTGAGACGCTGCGCGATACCCTTGAGCAGCAGGTCACCTACCGGATGGCCGAGGCTGTCGTTGATATGCTTGAAACGGTCCAGGTCCAGGAACAGCACGGCGCCCTGGCGGTTGGACAGTTGTCCACAGGTCAGCACGGCCTGGAGCCGATTTTCGAACAGGGTACGGTTGGGCAGGCCAGTGAGAGGGTCGTGATGTGCCTGGTAGTCCAGTTCGGCCTGGGCATGCTTGATACTGGAGATGTCGGCGAACACCGCTACAAAGTGCGTGATCTCGCGCTCGGCATTGCGCACGGCACTGATGGTCAGCCAGCTGGGGTACAGCTCGCCGTTCTTGCGTTTATTGTAGATCTCGCCCTGCCAGTGCCCTTCATCGGTCAGTTGATGCCACAGGGCAGCGTAGAAGGCGCTGTCATGCTGGCCCGAGGCGAGCAGGCGAGGGGTTTGGCCCAGCGCTTCGATCTCGCTGTACCCGGTGATTTCGCTGAAAGCACGGTTCACCGCACTGATGCGCTGGTCGATGTCGGTAATCAACACGCCCTCGGCGGTGTTTTCGAACACCGTGGCGGCCAGTTGCAGTTTTTCCTGCATCAGGTGGCGTTCGGTGATGTCCCGGGCGATGGTCAACATGCAGTCGGTGCCGGCGATTGGCAGCGGGCGCGCAGACAATTCGCATAGGCGAATCTGCCCGTCGCTACGGCGGATATGGCAGGTGAAGTCGCGTACGAAGCCCTCTCGGTTGAGCTGGTCGAGCAGGCGCTTGCGTTCGTTTAGGTCTACCCAGATGCCAAGGTCGAGCGACGTCTGGTCCAGGGTGGGGTGCAGGGCGTAGCCGGTAAGGCGGCAAAACCCGTCGTTGACCTCCAGCAGCAAGCCATCGTGCTGACGGGACAGCAACAGGCCATCTGGGGAGGCATGAAACGCCTTGGCGAACTTTTCCTCGGAAATCTGCAGTTGCTGCTGGGTTTCCTTGAGCTGGCTAATGTCGCGTACGGCGACCACCAGCGCAGGCGTGCCGTCGAGCTCGAAGGTTTCAGCGGACGTAAGCCCTGTGAACAACTGGCCGTTGCTGCGCCTGAAACTCATTTCCAGGTTGCGGATGCCGCCCAGGTGCAGGCGCTCCAGTAGGCGAGGCCCTGAACCCTCGACTGCCCATAGATTGAGCTCGGTCGCCGTCCGGCCGATGACCTGACCAGGCGTCAGGCCTATCTGCTCTTCGAACGCTTCGTTGACCTCCAGCAGGCAGCCGTCGCTGTGGCGAGCGATCAGTAAGATGTCCGGGCACTGCTGGAACACCGAGGCAAACTTCTGCTCGGACAGACGCAGTGCGTCTTCGGTGCGCTTGGTTTCGCTGATATCGATCATCAGGCCGCGCATGACGGGCTGGTGGCCATGCTTGATCATGCTGACGATGTTGCGTACCCACAACGCTTGGCCATCGGCACGAATTACCCGGTAATCCAGGCTGTGGTCGCGCCCGGCAGCAGTTTCGCTTTCGCAGTAGGCCTGGGCCCATAGCGCATCGTCAGGGTGCACGATGCTGCGCCAGAAGCCGGGCTTTAGCCAGTTGCTCAGCGGATAGCCGAGCAGGTCCTCGGCATGGGGCGATACATAGCTGTACGTGAAATCGTTTACGTCCGCTTCCCAGGCGATGGCTGAAAGGCTCTCGACCAGGCCACGGTAATGGTATTCGCTGCTGCGCAGCTCCTGCTCCAATGCGATGCGCCGGGAGATTTCGGAGCTCAGGCGCCGGTTGATACGCATGACCGTGGCCAGCACTAGTACCAGCAACAATACAGTAGGTACGCCATACACCACCAGATCGGACCAGAACATGCGCGCAGTGCCGTGTTGTGCGGAGGCTTGCGGGGGGGCGGGTTGTGCCGTGGTTTTGCCGGGTACCGCTACGGCAACGTACTCGGCGATCGGACTTGGTTGTTGCACTTGCGCAACGCCCGTCGTGGTCCACAGGCTCAGGGCCACCAGCAGGATGGCCGGCATCAGGGGCATAGCGGCCTCTCGCATTCAAATGGACTGAGTCGAGTGTAGACGGCCAATTAGCTCTGGGATGGGTGTCAGGGAGATTTTTTCAGGCTTAACAGGGCCTTGGAGACGGATGGCCAGCGGTATACGAAGCCCAGAAAAAACCCCGGCCTGGGCCGGGGTTGGTCATCACTCGTCGAGGAAGGAGCGCAAGTGCTCGCTTCGAGTCGGGTGCCGCAGCTTTCGCAACGCCTTCGCCTCGATCTGACGGATCCGCTCGCGGGTCACGTCGAACTGCTTGCCCACTTCTTCAAGGGTGTGATCGGTGTTCATGTCGATGCCGAAACGCATGCGCAGCACCTTGGCTTCACGTGCAGTGAGGCCCGACAACACATCGCGGGTCGCTTCCTTGAGGCTTTCGACCGTGGCCACGTCGATCGGGGACTGCATGGTCGAGTCCTCGATGAAGTCACCCAGGTGCGAGTCTTCATCGTCACCGATCGGGGTTTCCATGGAGATCGGCTCTTTGGCGATCTTCAGTACCTTGCGGATCTTGTCCTCAGGCATTTCCATGCGCTCGCCCAACTCTTCCGGGGTCGGCTCACGACCCATTTCCTGCAGCATCTGCCGGGAAATGCGGTTGAGCTTGTTGATCGTTTCGATCATGTGCACCGGAATACGAATGGTGCGTGCCTGGTCGGCGATGGAGCGGGTGATCGCCTGACGAATCCACCAGGTGGCATAGGTCGAGAACTTGTAACCGCGACGGTATTCGAACTTGTCCACAGCCTTCATCAAGCCGATGTTGCCTTCCTGAATCAGGTCCAGGAACTGCAGGCCACGGTTGGTGTACTTCTTGGCGATGGAGATCACCAGACGCAGGTTGGCCTCGACCATTTCCTTCTTGGCGCGGCGAGCCTTGGCTTCGCCAATCGACATGCGACGGTTGATTTCCTTGATCTCGGCAACGGTCAGGCCGGTTTCGGTCTCAAGGTCGATCAGTTTCTGCTGGCAGGCAACGATGGCTGCGTCTTTTTCACCCAGGGCCGCAGCCCATTTGGTGTTGCGCTTGGCAAGGTCACCGCTCCAGGTCTGGTCGGTTTCGTTGCTCGGGAACATGCGCAGGAAGTCGGCACGCGGCATACGGGCATCACGCACGCACAGCTGCATGATGGCGCGTTCTTGCTGACGCAGGCGGCTCAATGCGCTGCGAACACGCTCGACCAGCACTTCGAACTGCTTGGGGACCAGCTTGATCGGCATGAACAGATCGGCCAGCGCCTGCAGGGCAGCAACGCTTTCCTTGTGCTCACGACCGTTCTTCTTCAGGACCTTGTTGGTGGCCTGAAGCTGATCCGAGACCGCGCCGAAGCGTTGAGCTGCAACGACAGGGTCCGGACCGCTTTCGGTCTCTTCCTCGTCGTCACTGTCAGACTCTTCTTCCTCGTCCTCGGACTCTTCCTTCGCAGCGGCAGTCTTGGCGCCTGGAATCGGCACTTCATCTGTCGGTGCCGCGATGTTGTCATCGGGATCGATGTAACCACTGAGGACGTCCGACAGACGGCCACCTTCGGTGGTGACGCGGTCGTACTCGCCGAGAATGTAATCCACAGTGCCCGGGAAGTGGGCGATGGCGCCCATGACTTCACGAATGCCTTCTTCGATCCGCTTGGCGATTTCGATCTCGCCTTCACGGGTCAGCAGCTCGACAGTACCCATTTCACGCATGTACATGCGTACCGGGTCGGTCGTGCGGCCGATATCGGTCTCAACTGCCGCCAACGCAGCAGCGGCTTCTTCGGCCGCGGCTTCGTCGGTGTCGGCTTCCGCCAACAGAAGGGCATCCGCATCCGGAGCACTCTCGAATACGTTGATCCCCATGTCGTTGATCATGCGGATGATGTCTTCCACCTGTTCAGGATCTGAAATATCCTCAGGCAGGTGGTCGTTGACCTCCGCGTAAGTCAGGTAGCCCTGCTCACGACCGCGGGTGATCAACTCTTTGATACGAGACTGCTGTTGCGCTTTTCCGGACATAACACCCTATCCACTGAAGGTCTTGGCGGGCAAAAAACAAGCCGAGGATTATACCCGAGCATGGACCTCACGCGCCAGATGAGGTCGGGTTTTGTGCGGGAACATTCCGGCTCAACAAGGCGAGAAGCTGGGTTTTTTCCTCGCTGGTCAATTCGCTTTGACGGGATTTCCTGAGCAGTTGTTCCAGACTTCGCTCACGTTGGCGAGCGGACAAGCTAGTAATGGTGTCGAAAAACTGTTGTTCAAGGTTGTCGGCCACGATCAGCCATTCCTTCTCCGCCAACGCCCGCAGCAGGCGACCTTGTTCGGTGCCATGCCAGCGTGCGATCAACTGCATTGAGCTTAGCCCAGGATTTTTCTGTGCAGCTTCGATCAATGCCACCAGCAGTTGGCTGTAGAGCTGTTCTTCGTCGGCAAAATGGCTGGCGTCTTCCACCTTGCCGGCCAGGAGCGGGTGATGCAACAGCGTGCGCAGCGCCGCCAGCGTAGGCGGTTCGACCGGTGCCGGCACGCGGGGCGGGGGCTCGTCACGCTGCCACTGCTTGCCGCCCTTGCGATGCTTGTCCCAGGGTTTGTCGCTCCAGGCTTTCTTGCCGCCGGCCTTTTTGGGCGTCCAGGCCTGTTCCTGATGAGCGCCAGCATAATCGGGCTGCGGCATGTCGGCGTAATCAGGCGTGTAGCTGACCATGGCATCGTAGTCATAGCCTGGGTCGTAATCTGCGCTGGGCGCCGCGGGGGCCTGTTGCGCCAGTTGCTCAACCTGCTGCGGATCGAGCCCGGTGATTTCCCGCAAGCGGTTGCGCATCAGTTGACGCAGGTTGGCGCCCGGGATTTTTTCGATCAACGGTGCAGCCAGGGTGGCCATGTGCGCCTTGCCTTCGAGCGAGCGAGGGTCTGCCTCGATGCTCAGCTGCTCGAAGAAGTAGTCAGCCAATGGTTGCGCGTGCTGGTTGATGCGGGCCATGAAGGCGTCGGTGCCTTCGGCGCGGACCAAGCTGTCTGGGTCTTCGCCTTCAGGCAGGAACAGAAAACGCGCGCGACGGCCGTCCTGCAGGTTCGACAGGGCGGACTCCAGCGCTCGCCAGGCCGCCTTGCGCCCGGCCTGGTCGCCGTCGAAGCAGAACAGTACGCTCGGTACCACGCGAAACAGGCGCTTGAGGTGCTCTTCGCTGGTGGCGGTGCCCAGGGTGGCCACGGCGTTGCGCAACCCCTGCTGGGCCAGGGCAATCACGTCCATGTAGCCCTCGACCACGATGATTTCGTCGAGGTTGCGGTTGTGCTTGCGGGCCTCGTACAGCCCGTACAGCTCCTGGCCCTTGTGGAACACAGGCGTTTCGGGAGAGTTCAGGTACTTGGGCTTGTCGTCACCTAGCACCCTGCCGCCGAAGGCGATAATGCGGCCACGGCTGTCGCGAATCGGAAACATCACCCGATCGCGGAAGCGGTCGTAGCGTTTGCCGGTTTCGGCATTCTCGATCAGCAGGCCGGCATCGATCATGACCTTCTGCTGTAGCGTGTCGGCACCCAGGTGCTTGAGCAGGTTGTCCCAGCCAGGCGGCGCGAAACCCAGGCCGAAGTCGCGCGCCACTTCGCCGGATAAACCGCGGCCTTTCAGGTACTCCACCGCTGCCTTGCGGGTCGGGTGACTGCGCAGGGCTTGGCGGTAGAACTCCGAGGCGGCATCCAGCAGCGGATACAACGGTGAGTCGGTCGGCTGGCGCGGTTTCTGGTCGCGCCGGCCTTGCTCGCGCGGGACTTCCATGCCTGCCGCTCGTGCCAGTTCCTCGACGGCCTGGGGGAAATCCAGGTTGTCGTGGTCCATGACGAAGCCAAGGGCGTTGCCACCGGCGCCGCAACCAAAGCAGTAATAGAACTGCTTGTCGGGGCTCACGGTGAAGGAGGGGGTCTTTTCCTTGTGGAACGGGCAACAGGCAGAATAATTCTTGCCGGTTTTTTTCAGTTGGACACGGGAGCTGACCACGTCGACGATGTCGAGGCGGTTGATGAGGTCGTCGATGAAACTCTGGGGAATCAGCCCGGCCATGGCAGTCTCGTCAATCTGGCAACTGGCAAGTCTAATCGCTCACGCGCCGAATGCAGCGGGTGATGCTTGAAGCTATGCGGGGAATAAGTGCCCGTCGCCGGCCCATGAGGCCCGTCAGTCGGACGTGCACGCCTGGCCTACAACACAATGACCAGTTCTGACGTTTCAGGCAGGTTGCCCGCATGCACGGTGCTTGAACATGTGCATGGAGCCTTGAGCAAGCTGCTCAAGTTTGAAACGACCACTGCCATCGCCCGGTGGTTAACCGGGCAGGGCAGAAGCTTTGCGATGAACGTCTGTATTAGTACAGACGAACGGCGCGGCGCTGTTCGCGCTGAACTTTCTTGGCGTGACGTTTGACAGCGGCAGCTGCCTTACGCTTACGCTCTGCGGTCGGCTTCTCGTAAAACTCGCGGCTACGAACTTCAGCCAGTACACCGGCTTTTTCGCAGGAGCGCTTGAAACGACGCAGAGCTACGTCGAAGGGTTCGTTCTCTTTAACTTTGACGGCTGGCATCCAGGGCTACCTTAATTCATTACCGGGGTAGACGCGCTCCTGGCAAAACAAAGGTGTGCTGGAGAACGTCGGTTTTCAAGGGTTGCGGATGTTAACCCTTAGCAAGCCGGAATGCAAAGCCTCTGATCGAAAACCGCTGGTCGGCACCTTGCACGAGGACTATCATGCGCGCCTTCGAATTCAGCCCCCACAAGGGACGAGCCCATGCTAGTACTGGGATTGGAAACATCCTGCGACGAAACCGGCGTCGCATTATACGACAGTGAACGGGGCCTGCTGGCCGATGCGCTGTTCAGTCAGATCGATCTGCACCGCGTGTTTGGCGGCGTGGTGCCCGAACTCGCGTCGCGCGACCACGTCAAGCGCATGCTGCCGCTGATTCGCCAAGTGCTGGACGAAGCGGGTTGCGTGGCCACCGAAATCGACGCCATCGCGTATACAGCAGGCCCCGGGCTGGTCGGCGCACTCCTGGTCGGTGCCTCCTGCGCCCAGGCCCTGGCCTTTGCCTGGGACATCCCGGCCATCGGTGTACACCACATGGAAGGCCACTTGCTGGCGCCCATGCTGGAAGAAAACCCGCCGGCGTTTCCGTTCGTTGCCTTGTTGGTTTCCGGCGGTCATACCCAGCTGGTACGCGTCGATGGCATTGGTCAGTACGAATTGCTGGGCGAGAGCCTGGACGATGCGGCCGGCGAGGCGTTCGACAAGACCGCCAAGCTCATCGGCCTGAACTACCCTGGTGGGCCGGAAATTGCCCGGCTTGCCGAGCGCGGCACACCGGGCCGGTTCGTGTTTCCTCGGCCGATGACCGATCGGCCAGGCCTGGCAATGAGCTTCAGTGGCCTGAAAACCTTCGCCCTCAATACCTGGCAGCAGTGCCGGGAGGCTGGTGACGACAACGAACAAACCCGTTGCGACGTGTCCCTGGCGTTCCAGCAGGCGGTGGTAGAGACTTTGACCATCAAGTGCAAGCGGGCACTCAAGCAGACGGGCCTCAAGCGGTTGGTCATTGCCGGGGGGGTCAGCGCCAACAAGGCCCTGCGCGCTTCGCTGGAAGACATGCTCGGCAACCTCAAGGGCAATGTCTATTACGCCCGTCCGCAGTTCTGCACTGACAATGGGGCCATGATCGCCTATGCCGGTTGCCAGCGGCTGCTGGCGGGGCAGCAGCAAGACCTGGCGATCAGCGTGCAGGCGCGTTGGCCGATGGAGCAGTTGCCGCCTCTGTAGGGGTCAGAAGTGCCGCTCGCGGCCTGCAAACAGGTCACGCAGGTTACTGCGATGGCGCCATACGATCAGGACGGTCAGTACCGTCATCGGCAGCAGGGCCTCGGGCTGGCGCCAGGCCAGCAATGGCAGGGTCAGCGGTGTAGCGATCAGCGCAGCCAGGGAGCTGGTACGGGTGAGGTACAGGGTCAGCACCCAGGCAACGATGGCCAGCAACGCGGCAGGCAAGTACAGGCCGACCAGCATGCCAGCCGCGGTCGCCACGCCCTTGCCACCGCGAAAGCGAAAGTACACGGGGAACAGGTGGCCCAGCACTGCACAGATACCGATCCAGGCCTGCGCGTGCAGGTCCAGCCCGGCAAGGCGGGCGAGCATTACCGGCAACAGCCCCTTGCACAGGTCGCCAAGCAGGGTCAGGATCGCCATCTTGCGCCCTGCCAGGCGCAGCATGTTGGTAGCGCCGGCATTGCCCGAACCACTGCAACGCGGGTCCGGGCTGCCCGCAAGGCGGCTCAGGACAATGGCGAAGGACAGCGAGCCGAGCAGGTAGGCGAGCAGCGCCAGTAACCAAAACATGCTAACTATTCCGGGCGAGGACGCCCTGATTCTAACGGCGCCAGTCGCCCTTGTCGTGCTGTGGAGAGAAGTGCTTGGACAGAGTGTTCATCGAAGGCCTGGAAGTCGATACCGTGATCGGTGCCTATGACTGGGAGCGGGATATTCGCCAGTGCCTGCGTCTTGACCTGAGCTTCGCCTGGGATAACAGGCCTGCGGCCGCAGGCGACGACCTCGCCCTGGCGCTCGATTACGCGAGCGTTTCGACGCGCATCCAGGGGTTTGCCGAGCAGGCACGCTTCGAGTTGGTCGAAACCTTCGCCGAGCGCTTGGTTGCCGTGTTGATGGACGAGTTCGGCATCCCCTGGGTGCGCTTGAAGCTCACCAAGCCGGGCGCAGTGCCGGCAGCGCGCGGTGGTGTTGGCGTGGAGATCGAGCGCGGATGTCTCTGAGCACGGTATACCTGGGCCTTGGCAGCAACGTCGATCGGCATACCCACCTGTGTGCCGGTCTCGATGCGCTGGCGGCCATTCTGACCGACATGCGTTGCTCGCCCGCGTTCGAAAGCCAGGCGGTGGGCATCAAGAGCGGGCCGTTCATCAATTTTGTGGTGACCGGACAGACGACGCTACCGTTGATCGAACTGGACCGGCGGCTGAAATTCATCGAGGCCGACAATGGCCGGTATGCCCCTGATCGACTCGGCCTGCCGCTGGATATCGACGTGCTGATGTATGACGACCTGCATGGCACTTTCGACGGGCTGGTGCTGCCCCGGGCTGAGATTCTGAAAAATGCCTTCGTGCTGTGGCCGTTGTCGCTACTGGCGCCTGATCTGGTGCACCCGGGTGTAGGCAAAACCATGGCGCAGGTGTGGCAAGAGTCGCAGATCGATCAGGTCCTGGCGCCCGTCGCCTTCGAGTGGCGCGGGTTGCAACTGACGCCTGCCTGAGGCTCATACCGTCGCACACAATGCCCAGCATGCCGGCCATCAGCTGCTGCTGGGGTTGTCGCGCAGGTCGAGCGCGAGCTGCGCGACATTGTAGCTAGCTGCCCTTGTAGGCATCGAGCGCCTGCAAGCGCTCATTTTTCAAGGCCTCACCCAGCGCCTGGCCGGTGAAACCAGCCTGAACCAGCGGCTTTACATCCACGGCCCGGGCAGCGGCCATAGCCCCTTGCAGGTAGTCTGCCTGCCGGTAGTCTGTCTGTCCGTTGCCCTGCGCGAT
The DNA here is from genome assembly GCF_007678615.1 of Pseudomonas sp. DE0157. NCBI lineage: Bacteria > Pseudomonadati > Pseudomonadota > Gammaproteobacteria > Pseudomonadales > Pseudomonadaceae > Pseudomonas > Pseudomonas sp. DE0157. The sequence goes on along the minus strand of NZ_VEJN01000002.1, from coordinate 44,929 downwards.
CGCTCGACAGGCTGCTAGAAAGTCCTCGAAACGCTGCGGCCTGCGGTAAACGTCGAACGTTTGCAACAGATCCAACAGCGTCTGGGCAGGCAGCTCTAACGCCTTGTTGGCCTGCTCCAGGCACTGGCTGGTCAGCATCGACAGATCCTGGCACTCCCGCGGGGTCTTCAGGCGCTGATTGAGCGCCTTGATCGACGCGGTTGGTAAAGGATGCAGCAGACAGGCCCAGCGTACGGGCAACGCAAGCTGATGCCGGGCTGCCTGTTCCAGTGCGACCAGGGTCTGGGGATGAGGCTCCAGTTCCGGCAGCAGCACGTGCAGGGCATTGCATGCTCGCAGGACTTCGAAGAACACCTTGGGGTGCGCCTCCATCAATGCCCGCTCGATTTCCTTCCAGGTGCGTTCTGCCGTTAACGCCAGCAGTTCACCCGAAGCGCTGATGTGCTGCATCAAGCCCAGCGTGTCGTCGGCCACTTTGAAGCCCAACGGCGCATAACGCGCTGCAAAACGAGCGACGCGCAGCACACGCAGTGGATCTTCGGCAAACGCGGGCGAAACGTGGCGAAGCAGGCGCCGATCAAGGTCGGCCTTGCCCTGATAAGGGTCGTAGAGGGTGCCGTCCGCGTCCTCCGCCATCGCGTTAATGGTCAGGTCGCGGCGTATCAGGTCTTGCTCGAGCGTGACGTCCGGGCTTGCGTGAAAGGTGAACCCGCCGTAGCCCCTGCCGCTCTTTCGCTCGGTACGGGCCAACGCATATTCCTGGCCGGTCTTGGGATGCAGAAACACCGGAAAGTCTGCGCCAACCGGGCGGAACCCTTTGGCAAGCATGTCTTCAACCGTGGCGCCTACCACGAGCCAGTCGATATCGGTGACCGGGCGGCCGAGTAGGCGGTCGCGTACTGCGCCCCCCACTTTGTAAATGTGCATAAGTAACTCCCCCTGATTGCCGACAGCATAACCTGCCGACCGCCAGGGGGCGCATCACAGGTGGTGAATGACCGCCATGTCCAGGCGCCCGTAGTCAGAACCTTCGCCGTGCTCGCCACGAGGGGGCATGTGATGGGTTTTCATCACCTGGTCGCCTTGCACGGTTTCCAGGTGAATATCGAACCCCCACAACCGATGCAGGTGCTTGAGTACCTCTTCGGTCGAATCCCCCAAGGGCTTGCGGTTGTGTTGCTGGTGCCGAAGCGTCAGCGACCGATCTCCGCGACGATCGACGCTCCATATCTGAACGTTCGGCTCGCGATTGCCGAGGTTATATTGGGCGGCCAATTGTTCGCGGATGGTGCGATAGCCTGCATCGTCGTGGATGGCAGGCACGTACAGTTCGTCCCGCTGGTCATCGTCCAGGATGCTGAACAGTTTCAGATCACGCATCACCTTGGGCGATAAGTATTGAAGGATGAAGCTTTCGTCCTTGAAGCTGCTCATGGCGAACTTGAGGGTTGAAAGCCAATCGCTGCCGGCAATGTCCGGAAACCAGTGGCGATCTTCCTCGGTGGGTGCCTCACACATGCGCCGAATGTCGGTATACATGGCAAAGCCCAACGCGTAAGGGTTGATGCCGTTGTAATAGGGGCTATCGAAACCAGGCTGGAAGACCACGCTGGTATGGGACTGAAGGAACTCCATCATGAAGCCTTCGGTGATCAGCCCCTCGTCATACAGATCGTTCATCAGCGTGTAGTGCCAGAAGGTCGCCCAGCCTTCGTTCATCACCTGTGTCTGGCGCTGTGGATAGAAATACTGGGCGATCTTGCGCACGATCCGCACCACCTCGCGCTGCCAGGGTTCGAGTAGCGGTGCGTTCTTCTCGATGAAGTAGAGGATGTTTTCCTGAGGTTCGGCGGGGAAGCGCACGTCGTCCCGTTCACTGGTCTTGTCGGCACTTTTGGGAATGGTGCGCCACAGGTCGTTGATCTGCCGTTGGAGGTGTTCCTCCCGATCCTTCTGCCGGCGACGCTCTTCTTCGGCAGAAATGGGATAGGGGCGCTTGTAGCGGTCCACCCCGTAATTCATCAGGGCGTGGCAAGAGTCGATGAGGTCTTCCACCGCATCGATCCCGTGACGCTCCTCGCACTGGGCGATGTACTGCTTGGCAAAGACCAGGTAATCGATGATCGAGCTGGCATCGGTCCAGGTGCGGAACAGGTAGTTGCCCTTGAAGAAACTGTTGTGCCCATAGCACGCATGAGCGATCACTAGGGCCTGCATGCACATGGTGTTCTCTTCCATGAGATAGGCGATGCAGGGGTCGGAGTTGATGACGATTTCGTAAGCAAGCCCCATTTGCCCGCGGCTGTAGGATTTCTCGGTACTGAGGAATTGCTTGCCGTAGGACCAGTGGTGATAACCCAGCGGCATGCCGACCGAAGCGTAGGCGTCCATCATCTGCTCGGCGGTGATTACCTCGATCTGATTGGGGTAGGTGTCCAAGGCGTAACGTTCGGCCAGGCGGCCGATTTCCCGGTCATAGGTTCGGATCAGGTCGAACGTCCACTCTGAGCCGGTGGAGATGGGCTGGCGTCTCTGTGCTCTGGCGGTCATGTGGCTAACCTGCGCTGGAAGAGTTCACGGAAGACCGGGTAGATATCGCCGGCCGATACCAATTGCTGTTGCGCGAACGTATCGGGGAAGGCATCGCCGATACGTTCGTACTCGTACCAGAGCGCCTGATGTTCACGTGGGGTGATTTCCACGTAAGTGTAGTACTGAACGTGCGGCATGATCTGCCGGGTGAGGATGTCGCGGCAGATCGGTGAGTCGTCGTTCCAGTTATCGCCATCCGACGCCTGGGCCGCGTAGATGTTCCAGTCACTTGCTGGGTAGCGTTCGGCCATGATTTCCTGCATCAGCTTCAAGGCACTGGAGACGATGGTGCCGCCGGTTTCGCGACTGTAGAAGAACTCTTCTTCATCCACCTCGCGCGCGCTGGTGTGGTGCCGTATGAACACGACTTCGATCCGGTCGTAGTTACGCTTGAGGAACAGATACAGCAGGATGAAGAAGCGCTTGGCGATATCCTTGGTGGCCTGGGTCATCGAGCCCGAAACGTCCATCAGGCAGAACATGACAGCCTTGGAGCTGGGGTTCGGTTGCTTCACCAGCAGGTTGTATTTGAGGTCGAAGGTGTCGAGGAAGGGCAGCCGATTGATACGCGCCTTCAACCGCTCGATCTCCTGCTCGGTTTCCTGGATGTCCGTAAAGTTGTCAGGCTCCTCGACGCGCAGGCGGGCAAGCTCCTTCTGGGCTTCGCGAAGCAGGGCGCGGCTGCTGCCGGTCAATGCGATGCGCCGAGCATGGGCCGAGCGCAGTGTGCGTACGATATTGATACGTGACGGGTTGCCCTCGCTTGCGATACCGGCGCGCACGTTCTTGAACGTGTCTGCACCCGTCAGGTGACGCTTGACCAGGTTGGGCAACTCCAGGTCCTCGAACATGAACTCCAGGAACTCCTCCTGGGTGATCTGGAAAACGAAGTCGTCCATGCCGTCACCGGCATTGCCGGCCTTGCCACGGCCACTGCCGCCGCCACCACCCTGCGGACGGGGGATATGCTCACCTGCGGTGAATTCCTTGTTGCCCGGGTGTACGACGGTCTGCTTGCCGCCACGGCCATGGTGCAGCACTGGCTCGTCGATATCACGGCCTGGGATGCTGATCTGCTCACCGTGCTCCATGTCCGTGATGGAGCGGCGACTGACCGCTTCTTCCACGGCCTTTTTGATGTGATCACGGTACCGGCGCAAAAAGCGCTGGCGGTTGACCGTGCTCTTGTTCTTGCCATTCAGGCGTCGGTCGATAACGTAGCTCATGGTTCCTCCTGCGGGGAGCAGCTGCAAGCCATAAGCTTCAAGCTGCAAGAAAGAGCAGCCGCCGCAGCTGCGGGCACTGGCGCCGAGGGGTGCACGGCGCCGGCCAGCGTGAAGCCTGCGGCTTGTCGCTTGCCGCTTTATTGCGATTTCCTGACCCGCAGGTACCATTCCGACAGCAGACGTACCTGCTTGTCGGTGTAGCCACGCTCCACCATGCGCGTGACGAAGTCGTTGTGTTTCTGTTGATCCTCCTTGCTGGCCTTGGCGTTGAAGCTGATGACAGGCAGCAAGTCTTCGGTGTTGGAGAACATTTTCTTCTCGATCACAACCCGCAGCTTCTCGTAGCTGAGCCAGCTTGGGTTCTTGCCGTTGTTGTTGGCCCGGGCGCGCAGCACGAAGTTGACGATCTCGTTGCGGAAGTCTTTGGGGTTGCTGATACCCGCCGGTTTCTCGATCTTCTCCAGCTCTTCGTTCAGGGCGATGCGGTTGAGAATCTCGCCAGTTTCCGGATCGCGGTACTCCTGATCCTGGATCCAGAAGTCGGCGTACAGCACATAACGGTCGAAGATGTTCTGGCCGTACTCGCTGTAGGACTCCAAGTAAGCTGTCTGGATTTCTTTGCCGATGAACTCGATGTACCGGGGGGCCAGGTATTCCTTCAGGTAGCGCAGGTAGCGTTCACGCACCTCGGCCGGGAATTGTTCCTGTTCGATCTGCTGCTCGAGCACATACAGCAGGTGCACCGGGTTGGCCGCCACTTCGTGAGGGTCGAAGTTGAACACCTTGGACAGGATCTTGAAGGCGAAGCGGGTCGACAGGCCGTTCATACCTTCATCGACGCCTGCCGAGTCGCGGTATTCCTGGATGGACTTGGCCTTGGGGTCGGTGTCTTTGAGGTTTTCGCCGTCGTACACCCGCATCTTCGAATAGATGTTGGAGTTGTCAGGCTCCTTGAGGCGCGAGAGGACGGTGAACTGGGCCAGCATTTTCAGCGTGTCCGGGGCGCAATGGGCCTTGGACAGCGAGCTGTTGATCAGCAGCTTGTCGTAGATGCGGATCTCGTCGCTGACCCGCAGGCAGTAAGGCACCTTCACGATGTAGATACGGTCAATGAAAGCTTCGTTGTTCTTGTTGTTGCGGAAGGTGTGCCATTCGGACTCGTTGGAGTGCGCCAGCAGGATCCCGGAGTAGGGAATAGCGCCCAGGCCTTCGGTGCTGTTGTAGTTGCCTTCCTGGGTGGCCGTCAGCAGGGGGTGAAGCACCTTGATGGGCGCCTTGAACATCTCGACGAATTCCATCAAGCCCTGGTTGGCTCGGCAAAGCGCGCCTGAATAACTGTAGGCGTCGGCGTCGTTCTGCGGGAATTCTTCAAGCTTGCGGATATCCACCTTGCCCACGAGTGCAGAGATGTCTTGGTTGTTCTCGTCGCCAGGCTCGGTCTTGGCGATGGCAATCTGGTTGAGGATGGAGGGGTAGAGCTTGACCACCTTGAACTTGCTGATATCGCCGCCGAATTCCTGCAAGCGCTTGGTGGCCCACGGCGACATGATGGTGTTCAGGTAGCGCCGCGGGATGCCGTACTCTTCCTCGAGAATGGCCCCGTCTTCGGTGGCGTTGAACAACCCCAGCGGCGACTCGAAGACCGGCGACCCCTTGATGGCGTAGAAGGGCACCCGCTCCATGAGTTGCTTGAGCTTTTCGGCCAGGGAGGATTTACCGCCACCCACCGGGCCAAGCAGGTAAAGAATCTGCTTCTTCTCTTCCAGGCCTTGGGCGGCATGGCGGAAGTACGACACGATCTGGTCGATGCACTCTTCCATGCCATGGAAGTCGGCAAAGGCCGGATAGCGCCGGATCATCTTGTTGGAAAAGATGCGCGACAGCCTAGAGTTGGTAGAGGTGTCGATCAGCTCTGGCTCACCGATGGCCATCAACAGGCGCTCGGATGCCGATGCGTAGGCGCTACGATCCTCCTTGCACAGTTCCAGGTACTCCTGCAGCGAGAGTTCTTCTTGGCGCGTGGACTCGAAGCGTTGTTGGAAGTGGCTAAAAATACTCATGACGTCACCTCGCTCGATACGTTGAGACGACGCCGGATCAGTCAGCTGATGCTGGTATGCAAGCGGCATTGCCGGTTGCCATATACCCCCCAAACACCCTATAGCGCTACCGATGACCCGCACGCCGGTGTACCGGCTCTCCCCTTTTTCCGGATGGCCTGCGCTTAAGGATAGTTGGTAATCGGCAAGGTCAAGGGCACGGGTGACGGAAGTTGCTAGCGACCGTTCGTCAGAACGGTCTCCAGCCCGCGCATGGCGCGGGCTGCAGTGACAATGAAAAATTTATTCTTCAATGCCTTGGGCGGTTTCGGCAGGATAGGTCGAGCGCCATAGCTCGAAGCCACCATCGACACTGTACACGTCGGAAAAGCCTTGTCCTACCAGGTAGGCAGCTGCGCTTTGGCTCGAATTGCCGTGGTAGCAGACGACCAGCGTCGGTGCGTCCAGGTCGGCATTGCGAATGAAGTCGGCGACCGAGTGGTTGTCCAGGTGGCGGGCACCAGTGATGTGACCTGCTGCGTAGGCCTGCGGGTCACGAATGTCGACCACGACGGCACCTTGCGCACGCAGGGCCAGGGCCTGTTCGGGAGGGATGCGCTTGAATTCGCTCATGGAGTTGGCTCTGTTCCGGGTTGATCGTTGAAGGTTGGAATTGGCGCCGCAGGGCGCAGGGTGCCGTCATCGGCACAATCGCAATGGTGGTACTGGCCGTCATCGACGTTGTACAGGGTCATGGACCCACCCCATACGCAGCCTGTGTCCAGCGCAATGACTCCGGGTTCCTCGACCTGGCCCTGCAAGGCGGCCCAGTGCCCGAAGATGATCTTCACGTGACGCGAACGCCGACCTTTGTGGGCGAACCAGGGCTTGTACCCTTTGGGGGCGCTGTCCAGCCCTTCCTTGCTCTTGAATTCAAGTTTGCCTTCTGCGGTGCAGAAGCGCATGCGCGTCAGGTAATTGGTAATGACCCTGAGGCGTTCGACACCCGCCAGACGCTTGCTCCACTTGGCGGGCTCGTTGCCGTACATACCGTCCAGATACAGCGGCAGACGGCTGTCATCGCGCAGTACTTCTTCGACTTCGGCAGCCAGCTCCAGGGCTTTGCCCAGTGTCCATTGCGGGGGAATGCCCGCGTGTACCAAGGCGATGCCGCGCGGTTCATCGTAATGCAGCAGCTTTTGCTGGCGCAGCCAGTCGAGCAGCTGGTCGGCGTCAGGGGCCTCGATGATTTCGCGCAACGTGTCGCTCTTCTTGAGACGTTCGACGTTGCGCCAGGCCGCAAGCAGGTGCAGGTCATGGTTGCCCAGCACGCAGGTGAGCGACTGGCGAATCGAATACAAATAGCGCAGCGTCTCGAGCGACTCGGGGCCACGGTTCACCAGGTCGCCGACCAGCCACAACTTGTCCACAGCCGGGTCGAAGCGCACACGTTCAAGCAGGCATTTGAGCGGCTGCAGGCATCCTTGCAAGTCACCGACGGCGTACGTGGCCATCAGTGCAGCGCCCCAGGTACTGCCAGGCGGAACGGCGCGATCTGTGCGTCGAAGCGCTTGCCGTCCTCGGCAAACATTTCGTAGCTGCCCTGCATGGTTCCAACGCGGGTGGTGATGACGGCGCCGCTGCTGTAGGTATGGCTCTGGCCTGGCTCAATCGTAGGTTGTTGACCGACCACGCCAGAGCCTTGCACCTCTTCGACCTCGCCATCACCGTTGGTGATCAGCCAGTGCCGGGACAGCAGCCTGGCCTTGAGCGAGCCATTGTTATGGATCGTGATGGTGTAGGCGAAAGCGAAACGGCTGCTTTCAGGGTCGGATTGCTCTTTGAGGTAACGGGTCACGACGCTGACGTCGATCTGATAGCGAGGGTCGGTCATGCAAGGGCCTTGGGGAACTGACGCAATGATGCAGTCTAGGCCATAGGGAGGGGCGAGGGCCAGCGGCGCGATGGCAGGCTGGCCCGGCAAGCAAGCCCAAAGCATCGGGGCGGCGATCAGCTTGCAAGTGCTGACTGCGGTCAGCGGGGCAGGGGCTGGGGGTCGGTCAGGCCGGTTGATCAGCCAACTGGTCGGCCAGGCGCACGAAAGCCGCCAGATCCAGCTGCTCGGGGCGCAGGCTACCATCCACGCCAGCGGCCTCGATGGCGGCGCTGTCGAGCAAGCCTTTGAGGGTATTACGCAACGTCTTGCGACGCTGGTTGAACGCATCGCGAACCACCCGCTCAAGCAACTGCGGATCCTTGGCCGGGTGGGGCAGCACGTCGTGCGGCACCAGCCGGACGATGGCTGAGTCCACTTTCGGCGGCGGGTTGAAGGCGCCGGGGCCTACGTTGAACAAGTGTTCGACGCGGCAGTGATACTGGACCATGATCGACAGCCGACCCCAATCACCGCCCCCAGGCCCTGCGGCCATACGCTCGACCACTTCCTTCTGCAGCATGAAGTGCATGTCCCGGATGAGGCCGGCGTGGCTGAGCAGGTGGAAGATCAAAGGTGTAGAGATGTTGTAGGGCAGGTTGCCCACCACCTTGAGGCTACGTGCCGGTACGCCGAGCTGGTTGAAGTCGAACTTCAGGGCGTCACCTTGGTGCAGGCGGAAATTGCCATTGCCTGCAAACTTGTGTTGCAGGATCGGCACCAGGTCCTTGTCCAGCTCCACCACATCCAGTTGCGCGCCGCTGCTCAGCAAGCCTTCGGTCAATGCGCCCTGGCCCGGGCCGATTTCAAGCAAGTGTTCGCCTGGCTTGGCATTAATGGCACGCAGGATGCGGTCGATGATGCCTGCATCGTGCAGGAAGTTCTGCCCGAAACGCTTGCGCGCCCGGTGTTGGTATTGCTCGTTCATGGTCGGTTCTCGGCCATCTGGTAGGCGGTGTCCAAGGCAACGCGCAGGCTGCCGGTATCGACTTTGCCGGTGCCGGCCAGGTCCAGGGCCGTGCCATGATCGACCGAGGTACGGATGATCGGCAGGCCCAGCGTGACATTGACCGCAGCGCCGAAGCCCTTGTACTTGAGTACGGGAAGCCCTTGGTCGTGGTACATCGCCAGCACCGCGTCGCAGTGCTCCAGATATTTGGGGGTAAACAGGGTATCGGCCGGCAGTGGCCCGCGCAGGTCCATGCCTTCGGCACGCAGGCGGGCCAGGGTAGGCTCGATGATGTCGATTTCCTCGCGGCCCAGGTGGCCACCTTCTCCCGCATGGGGGTTCAGGCCGCATACCAGGATGCGAGGGTTGGCGATGCCGAATTTGTCGCGCATGTCGGTGTGCAGAATGCGTGTCACGCGCTCGATGCGCTCGGCAGTAATGGCCTCGGCGATGTCACGCAGGGGCAGGTGGGTAGTGACCAGGGCGACGCGCAGGCCATCCGTGGCCAGCATCATCACCACTTGGGCGGTGTGGGTCAGTTCAGCGAGAAACTCGGTATGCCCCGAAAAAGAGATACCGCTTTCGTTGATAACGCCCTTGTGCACGGGCGCTGTGATCATGCCGTCGAAATCGCCGTCCAGGCAGCCTTGTCCGGCACGGGTCAAGGTCTGCAGCACGAACGGCGCATTGGCCTTGTCCAGCTGACCGGCGACCACTGAGGCAGACAGCGGCGTGTCCCACACATACAGGCTGCCAGCGGGTGCCGGTTGACTCGGCCATTGACCTGGCATGACAGGCAGCAAGGTGATGTCCAGCCCCAGCTGGGTGGCCCGCTCGGCGAGCAGGTCACGGTTGGAGATGGCAATCAGGGGGTGGGGCTGAGCGTCGGCAGCGAGCAGCAGGCATAGGTCAGGACCTATCCCCGCTGGCTCGCCGGGTGTGACGGCGAAGCGCAGGGGCTTCACTGAGCGGCCTGGTCAGCGCCAGGCAGCTTGATTTCAACGTAGGCTTCGTCGCGAATCTGGCGCAGCCAGGTTTGCAGCTCTTCGTCGTACTTGCGGTTGCGCAGCACGCTCAGGGCTTGCTGTTCACGGGCCTGTTCGGTGCTGTCAGTGGCGCGGCGGCCCAGCACTTCCATCACATGCCAGCCATATTGGGTCTTGAACGGCTTGGTCACCACGCCTTGCTGTGCGTTGGCCATCTGCTCGCGGAACTCCGGCACCAGGGTGTTCGGGTCTACCCAGTTGAGGTCGCCGCCGTTGAGCGCCGAGCCCGGATCTTCCGAGAAGCTCTTGGCCAGGGTGGCAAAGTCTTCACCATTTTCGATGCGCTCGTAGATCTTTTCAGCCAGTTGCTGGGTGGCGGCTTCGCTGCGCACTTCACTTGGCTTGATCAGGATGTGGCGTACGTGCACCTCGTCGCGCAGCACGTTCTCGCTGCCACCACGCTTCTCCTCGAGTTTGAGGATGATGAAGCCGTTGGGGATGCGAATGGGCTGGGTGATCTCACCCACCGGCATGCTGCTCAGCATCTTGGCAAAGTCTGGGGGCAGTTGACCGGCTTTGCGCCAGCCCATCTCGCCGCCCTCGAGCGCGTTCTCGCTGGCCGAGTTGGCGATTGCCATCTGACCGAAGTCCGCGCCTTGCTTGAGCTGCTGGTAGACATCGCCCACTTTGCGCGCAGCCTTCTGGATGTCGCTGGAGTTGGCCGCTTCCGGCGTTGGGATCAGGATGTTGGCCAGACGGTATTCTTCGGACATCTGCATCTTGCCCATGTCCGAATTCAGGAAGTTCTTAACTTCCTGCTCTGACACCTGGATGCGCTCTGCCACCCGGCGTTGGCGCACGCGGCTGATGATCATCTCGCGCTTGACCTGCTCGCGAGCATCGTCGAACGACAGGCCGTCATGGGCCAGCGCCGCGCGGAACTGGTCGATGGACATGCCGTTGCGCTGGGCAATGGTGCCGATCGCCTGGTTCAGCTCCTCATCAGTGATGCGGATGCCCGAGCGCTCGCCGATCTGCAACTGCAGGTTTTCGACGATCAGGCGTTCCAGCACCTGCTGCTGCAGGGCGCCGCTTGGCGGCACGCTGCCGCCGCGCTTGGCGATGGTCTGCTGAACTTCACGCACGCGCTGGTCCAATTGGCTTTGCATGACCACGTCGTTGTCGACGATGGCCACCACCCGGTCAAGCGGTTGCACCGCGGCATGCACCGCGCCACTCAGCAAAGCGACGCCCAGCAGCACTGGGCGCAGTCGATCAATAAGCTTGTTCTTCACGTTCACGGTAACCTTGAATGCCTTGGCCGAGGAAGGATTCGACCTTGTTGCCAACGACGCCGCCGAGGCCCTTGAGAACGACCTGCAGGAATACGCCATGGTCGCCTTTTTCGTTCTGCGGCAGTGCCTGGCTGTAGTCGTCGAAGTCGAGCCAGTAACGGTTGATCAAGCGCAGCTTCCAGCAGCAGTTGTCGTATTCGAAACCGCCCATGGCTTCCAGGGTGCGGTTGCGGTTGTAGTCATGCTGCCAGCGAGCGATGACGCTCCACTGCGGGACGATCGGCCAGATGACCGAGAAGTCGTGCTGCTGGATCTTGTAGTAGTCCTTGATGTAGTTCGGGCTACCTGGGGTGCCGTAGTCGCCACCGTCCACTTTCCAGCGACCCGTGCTGGAATCGAAGGCGACCGTGTCGTTCCGGTAGCGATAGCCCAGGTTGACGATCTTGTTCGGATTGGCCTCAGGCTGGTAGTGGAACATGGCGCTGGCCGAGCGAGTGCTGTGGCTGTCCTGGTCCCAGTTGAAATCCGAATTGAAGCGCCAATCGCGGTTGAAGTAGTAGTTGTACACCAGCGCGTAAGGCGAAGTGTCGGACTGGGCATAGCTGCGGTTCTTGTAATCGATACCCGGCAGCTGAACCTTGCGGTCCTTGAAGTAGTACGCTTGGCCGATGCTGAAGTTCTGACGCTCGAAGCCGTCGTCTTCGATCCAGCGAGTGGTGACACCCAGCGAGAGCTTGTTCTCGTCGCCAATGCGGTCCGAACCGCTGAAACGGTTGTCGCGGAACAGCGAGTCGTAGCTGAACAGGGTTTCGCTGGTATCGAACAGCGGAATGTCTTTCTGATCCTTGTAGGGGACATAGAGGTAGAACAGGCGCGGCTCGAGTGTTTGCTTGTAGTTCGTACCGAACAGTGAAGTGTTGCGATCGAAATACAGGCCGCTGTCTACGCTGAAGATCGGGACGTCGCGGCTTTGGCTGCTCTTGAAGTCACCTTCGAGCGCAATGCGGCTCGGGTCTTCGATAAGGTTGCGTTTGCCTTCGCTGTCTAGATCCAAGTCGTACTTGGTGTATGCATACTTGAGCTTGGGGGTGAGGTAACCGTAGCTGGCCGTCATCGGCAGGCTGATGGACGGTGCCACGTTCAAGCGCGTGCCGTTGGCGCGCGCTACGCCAAAGATATTCTGATCCAGACGGCGGCCAGGGAACCCTGCAGACAGATCTGGGTTGCCATCCTTGTCGCGGACGAAGTCGCTCTTAAGGTCACGATCGAAACGTACCGCTTCGGTTTCGTAGCCCATGGTCAAGCCGCCCGGTTGGTACGGCAGCACACCGTTGAGGGTGATCTGCGGCAGACGGTCGTAAGGCGTGATCTGCGAGATGGTCGCCGCCTCGTAGGCATGCACGTTCAACCGCGCGGTGTAGCTGTCGCCGCGGTAGGTCAGGGCACCCTGCTGGTCGAGGAAGTCCTTGTTCTCGACGCCAATCTGGTCCGACTCCAGGTCCTGGAAGTAGAACGGGTCGCTGATGTCGGTGTAGTTCACCTCGGTCATCAGGCGCTCGTTCAGGCCACCCTTGTGCTGCCAGTTGACCATGTAGCGCTGGTCTTTGTAGTCGGTCTGGTCCTTGCGCTCGTCGCTCTTGTCGTTGAGGTAGGCGCCGCCGAACTGGCCTTCGCTCGAAGGCGTCAGGTAGCGGAACTCGCCTTCCATCAACAGGCCACGCTTGGTCATGTAGCGCGGGTACAAGGTGGCGTCGTAGTTGGGCGCCAGGTTGAAGTAGTACGGGGTCACCAGCATGAAGCCGGTGTCGCTGCTGGTGCTGAACGACGGCGGCAGGAAGCCGGACTGGCGGCGGTCGTCGATCGGGAAGTAGATGTACGGTGTGTAGAACACCGGGAAATCCTTGACCCGCAGCGTGACGTTTGTGGCGGTGCCGAACCCGGTGGCCGGGTTGAGGGTGATGTTGTTGCCCTTGAGCTGCCAGGCGTTGCTGCCCGGTTCGCAGGTGGTGTACGTACCGTCCTTGAGGCGGATGATGGCGTTCTCACCGCGCTTGGCGTACAGGGCACTGCCGCGAATGTGCGACTTGTGCATCACGTATTCGGCGTTGTCGACCTGGGCTTCGCCGGTGTCGAGCTGGATCTGCGCCTGGTCACCGACGACCAGCGAGCCGTTGTCGCGGATCTTGACGTTGCCCTTGAGCTCGCCACGGTTCTCGGCCTGGTACAGGTTGGCCTCGTCGGCCTGGGCCTGCATGCTGCCCTGGCGCATGACCACGTCACCGGCCAGAGTCGCAATCTGCTGCTCCTGCTGGTACTTGGATACCTTGGCATTGATGTAGGTCGGCGACTCGTCCTTGGGCGTGGTGTCAGCCATGCCGGGGCGTAGCGGCTCGACATAGGCACCGCCGCAGTACGGGCCGGTTTCGGCCAGTTGCGCGGCGGTCAGCTTGTCACGCGGGACCCAGTCCAGGTGGCTGTAGTCCTCGCTGCGCGACTTCAGCCCACGGCCCTTGGCCTCGGTGACCAGCACCGGCCGGTCGGCCTCGGCTTCGCCGGCCGCTTCGGTGCCGGTACCGCCAGCAGCGGCGGCACCCTCGTGCACCGGGCGCGGTGGCAGGTTGGTGACGGCGGTTTTGGGCTTGCAGTCCCAACCACCGGAGGCGGACACTTGGCAGTCGAATTGTTCGGCTGCCAAGACGTGCGACATGGCCAGAGGTTGCAGGGCCAGCAGACTGCCGGTGACGAGCAACGGAAACTTTCTACGAAACGCGGGGGATTTCAATGCCATCTTATTAGTCCGGGCTTCCTGCGTGCCATCTGCCCGCGTGTGGGGCCGCACGCCTCTCGATGGTCTGAAAAAGATGCTGGATAATAAAGCATGACCCGCTTGACGGCTAGGGCCGTCGGAGACCCTTGTAATGCCTGAACACGATGTACGCCTGCAGCAACTGTCCGCGTGGCTCGACCAGCAACTCCAAGACCTTTTCCTGCGCCAGGCCTGGGGCCCGGTGCCGGCCGGCAGCCTGACGCCTGCCAGCAGCGACGCGAGCTTTCGCCGCTATTTTCGCTGGGAGGGCGCAGGGCACAGTTTCGTGATCATGGATGCACCGCCGCCACAGGAAGATTGCCGACCGTTCGTCGCCATCGATCACCTGCTGGCCAGTGGCGGTGTGCATGTGCCCGTGATTCATGCCCAGGACCTTGAACGCGGTTTCCTGTTACTGGGCGATCTGGGCCGCCAGACCTACCTGGACGTCATCAACGCCGACAATGCCGATGCCCTGTTCGCCGATGCCATCGATGCCTTGCTGGCCTTGCAGGCGCTGCCCATGGACGCACCGTTGCCCCGCTATGACGAGGCACTGCTGCGCCGGGAAGTGGAACTGTTCCCCCAGTGGTACGTGAAGCATGCGCTTGGCCTGGCGTTCGACGAGGCCCAGGCGGCAGCGTGGCAGCGGTCCAGCCAGTTGCTGATCGACAGCGCCCTGGCCCAGCCGCAGGTGCTGGTACACCGCGACTACATGCCGCGCAACCTGATGCAGAGCGCCCCTAACCCCGGCGTGCTGGATTTCCAGGATGCCGTTTACGGCCCGGTCACCTACGACATTACCTGCCTGTTCAAGGATGCGTTCCTCAGTTGGCCGCAAGCGAGGGTCGAAGGTTGGCTGCACGATTACTGGCATAAGGCCAAGGCCGCAGGTGTTCCGGTGCAGGGCACGTTCGAAGCCTTCCAGCGTGCCAGCGACCTGATGGGCGTACAGCGCCATCTCAAGGTGATCGGCATCTTCGCCCGCATCTGCCACCGTGACGACAAACCCCGTTATCTGGCCGACGTACCGCGCTTCTTCACCTATATAGAAGAAGTGATCGGCCGGCGGCCAGAGCTTGCCGAGCTGGGCGAGCTGATTGCTGGCCTGCAAGCGGGAGCGCGTGCATGAAGGCGATGATTCTGGCAGCAGGCAAAGGCGAGCGTATGCGCCCGCTGACCCTGCATACGCCCAAGCCGCTGATACCGCTGGCGGGGCGCCCGCTGATCGAATACCACCTGATGGCCCTTGCCGCGGCAGGGGTCACCGACGTCGTGATCAACCACGCCTGGCTGGGTGAGCAGATCGAGGACCACTTGGGCGATGGCAGCCGTTACGGCTTGCGTATTGCCTATTCCCCGGAAGGCGAACCGCTGGAGACCGGAGGCGGTATCTTCAAGGCCTTGCCTTTGCTGGGAGATGCGCCGTTCCTGTTGATCAACGGTGACATCTGGACCGATTACGATTTCTCGCGTTTGCAGGCGCCGCTGCAAGGGCAGGCCCACCTGGTGCTGGTGAACAACCCCGAGCATCACGGCCAAGGCGACTTTCGCCTGGTCGGTACCCAAGTGGTCGATGGGGACGGTGCAGCCGGTACGTTGACCTTCAGCGGTATTTCGGTGCTGCATCCGGCGTTGTTCGAAGGCTGCAAACCTGGCGCCTTCAAGTTGGCGCCCTTGCTGCGCCAGGCCATGGCCAGCGGCCAGGTGAGCGGTGAGCATTTTGCCGGGCACTGGGTCGACGTGGGCACCGCCGCGCGCCTGGCCGAGGCCGAGCGTCTGCTGGGCGAGCACCGCTGAGATGTGGTGGCCAGGCACGTTGATCGGGGCTGGGGCAGGGTTTGCCATCGCCAGCATTCCTGGTGCCCTGCTCGGTGCGCTGGCGGGGCAGATGATGGACCGTCACCTGCGCCTGCAAGGCTGGGACGATGTGCGCGAGCGTTTGGGCGGGCGTCCGGCGCCAAGGGACGAAGAGTTGCTGTTCGTGCTGCTGGGGCGGCTGGCCAAGAGCGATGGGCGTGTGGTCGAGCAGCATATCCAGCAGGCTCGGCAGGAAATGGCCCGGCTGAACCTGGATGAAGCGGCCAGGTTGCGGGCGATCGATGCCTTCAATCGGGGCAAGGGTGGCAAGGAGCGGTTGGGCAGCTATCTGCGCCGGATCCGCCAGCAGCCCCATGGGGCGGAAGGCACCTTGCGCGCCAGCTGGCGCATGGTCTGGGCCGACGGCAAGATGGGCAACAAGGAGCGGGAGCTGCTGCTGGACTGGGGGCACAAATTGGGCATGAGCCGGCGCCAGGTGCAGGCCATGTCCCAGGAGTACGAACCTCGTCGAACGGCAGGCATGGCAGGGGTCGGCATGACCTATGCGGCCGCGATGCGCCTGCTTGGCGTGGACACCGACACCGAGGGCGCGCTTGTCAAACAGGCTTATCGGCGACTGGTCAGTCGTCATCACCCGGACAAGCTGGCCGGCACCGGCGCCAGCGAGGCGCAGCTACGCGAAGCCACCGAGCGAACCCGCGAACTGCACCAGGCTTACGCGCTGATCCGTAAGCGCCGCGATTTCTAGCCGGGACCGAGCGCCGGCAGAGATCCTGCCCTGCCCGCACAATCAGGGCTGCATCCAGCCCCGCACGCGACGAAACAACTGTTCCTGGTCGGCGGCCTGATTGCCCGGCATGGCGATCAGGGACAGCTGGCGGTATTGACTGTCTTTCTGCCGCTTGCTGGCCTGCAGGCGCTGCATGGCAGCGTTGCGATCAGCACTGCGGGTCACGTAGTAGATGTCGGCCGTGGGCACTTTCAGGGTGGGCGTCAGGCTCTCCAGGTCATGCTCGACACGCGCCGGTGTCTGGGCGGCAACCATGACCAGTTTCTGCACCTCTGGCGGCTGCTTTTCGCTCAGGTAACGGGCTGCCCAGTAGGCGCCACTGCCATGGCCGATCAGCACGATGCTGCGGGCATTGTGTTGCTGAGCGAACGCGACGGCGGCGTCCAGGCGGGCGAAAATGCGCTCGGCATCGGCGGGGTCGGCCTGCTGGCTGGCAGCTTCGGCATCGGTCCCTTGTGCCGCTTCGGGCTCGGCAGCGGTGGCTTGCGCCACGTTGGCGTTGGCGTCGGCAGGTTCGTCCTTGGCAGGCGCCGTTTGCCCATCAGCCTGAGCAGGCGCCGTGGCAGGCTTGGCCTCCACACGCGCCAATGGGCTGTCGAGCAGCAGGTCAGGCAGGCTTACGCTCAGGCTGTGCCATCCCACATCCGGGAATTTCTGGCGTAGGGGCCCCACGGCGTTGGGCCAGTCGGCCGTTTCGCCGGCCCCTGGCACGATGATCACCGCGCCCTGCGGGTCGCTGTCGTTGGCGGGTTTCCACAACGCCAGGAAGCTGTCGGCACCGGCTTGCAGGGCCTGCTGTTCGGCCTTGGGCACGCGGCGTTCGAGTGCCTGGGCGTCCTCCTGGCTGCGCTCGATCAGGGGAGGGCGCGAGGGCGTAGCTTCTGCTGCAGGCGGTGTCTCGGGCGGGGTAGCCGGTGCGTCGTCAGCCCGCGCTGCCACAGGAAGGAGCGAGACCAGGCAGCACATTGCCAGCGTCGTGCGATAGAGTGTGAACATGTCTCAACCCAAAGCCAGAATGATACCGGCAGCGTAATGGTATTTGCCCGTTACGGCCACGGTCGATGGCCGCCCCTGTGTGGACGAACGTGTAGATGAAGCGAGTGCATCGCCTGTTGATGATCGGTTGCCTGTGGCTGCCGCTGATGGTCATGGCAAGGCCTGAGACGTTGCCTGGCGTCACACTGGAGCCGACGCAGCAACAATGGCTCGAGACCCATCGCAGCTTGCGCGTGGGGTTGGTATTGCAAGCCCCCTATGCCCAGTTCGACCGCCGCCTGCAGCAGCTGTACGGGGCTAACGTGGAGCTGGTGAGCAGCTTGGCCAAAGTGCTGCATCTGGACCTCACGTGGCGCCATTACCCAGACCAGGCCAATCTCGAAAGGGCCTTGCAAGCAGGGGAGATCGACTTCGCGCCAGGTTTGACCCAGACGCCGGCCACCTTGCGCCTATGGTTATTCAGCGACCCCTACATGCGCGTGCCGCAGTTGATCGTGGGCCCCCGCAACGCGGCGCTGGGCGTTGAGCTGGAAAAACTGGACGCCGCCCAGCGCGTGGCCGTAAGAATGCCCGGGGTTCTGGCCAATTACCTGCGCGCCAACTACGGCAACCTGAACCTGCAGGGCGTACCGAACGACCGTGAGGCCCTGCAACTGGTGGTCGGAGGGCAGGCCAGCTACGCCGTCATGGACGAGGCCCAACTCAGTCGTCTGTCCCGTGAAAGCGAGTTCAGCGAACTGGCGGTGGTGGGGGATATCGGCCTGCCGCAGCTGCTGCGCATGGGTTCTCGGCCAGACTGGCCACTGTTGGCCGAGGTGCTGGAGCGTGGTTTGCAGGCACTGCCAGCCAAAGAACTGGAACAGCTGCATCAGCGGTGGTTGCAGCCCAGGTATCCCAGGATCAGCGAGTCGCCGGGGTTCTGGCAAAACCTGGCCTTGTTACTGGGGCTGTTGCTGATCTGCGCGTTGATCACCCTGGTATGGCAGCGCCGCCAGCAGAGCCAGCTGGAGCGCAGCCTGTTGGCCACCCGTGAGCGACTGGTAGAGCGGCATGCGCGCGATGAAGCCTCGCGCCTGAGCCAGTTCGCCATCGACCAGAGCACCGTGGGTATTCTCTGGGTCAACTGGGACAGCCATGTGCGCTATGCCAACCCGGCTGCCGAGCGCATGCTGGGTTATGGCGAAGGCGCCTTGCTGGAAAAGCCGTTGGGGGACTTCGAGCCCTCGTTGAGCATGGAACGCTGGCTGGACCTGTGGAAAGGTGCGCGTTCAGGCGACAGCGGTGTGGGGCAGTTCGAAACCCGATGCCTGCGCGCTGACGGTCGTCTGCTGCCGGTGGAGCTGTCATTGAGTTTCCTGCGGTTTCGCGATGCGGAATACCTGGTGGTGTACCTGGCCGATGTGACCGAGCGCCATCGCGCCACGGCTGCCTTGCGCGAAAGTGAGGCACGGCTGAAGGGGATCGCTGGCAACGTACCAGGGCTGGTGTTTCGCCTGGAACGAGACCCCGCTGAGGGTGGACTTGAATTTCCTTATGTCAGCGAGGGAAGTGAAGCATTGGTGGGCTATACGCCTGGCGAGATCCAGCACCCACAGATGGGGTTGCGCAACCTGGTACATCCCGACGACCGCGCCGATTATCACCGGGTGCAAGACCTGGCGCTGGCCAATGAGCAGGACTGGGCCTGGCAGGGGCGCATCCTTACGCGTCAGGGCGAGCAGCGCTGGGCCGATATCAAGGCCAGCACCCGGCGCCTGGGCAACGGCCAGCTGGTCTGGGACGGGGTGGTCTGGGACATCACCCAGGGCAAACGCGCCGAGCGGGCCCTGGCCCGTTCCCAAGAGCAGCTGCGCGAACTCTCGGCGCACCTTGAAAGCGTGCGCGAGGAGGAAAAAGCCCGAATCGCCCGCGAGGTGCACGATGAGCTGGGCCAGATGCTGACCGTACTCAAGCTTGAAGTATCCATGTGCGAACTGGCCTTTGCCGAACTGGACCCCGGCCTCAATGAGCGGCTGACAACCATGAAGCGTCTGATCAGCCAGTTGTTTCAGCTGGTACGCGATGTCGCCACGGCGCTGCGCCCGCCCATTCTGGATGCCGGGATTGCCTCGGCCATCGAGTGGCAAGCCCGGCGCTTCGAGGCGCGCACCCAGATTCCTTGCCTGGTACAGGTTCCTGACCATCTGCCGGCGTTGAGCGACGCCCGAGCAACGGGCCTTTTCCGTATCCTTCAGGAAGCGCTTACCAATGTGATGCGCCACGCCCAGGCGCACAGCGTGGAAATCGAGCTGGTGCGCGAGGCCGGGCAGTTGCGCATGACGGTCAGTGACGACGGGCAGGGTTTCTGCCCAGACCAGCCGCGCCCCAGCTCGTTTGGCCTGGTCGGGATGCGCGAGCGGGTATTGATGATGGGCGGCAGCATGGTGCTGCACAGTGAGCCCGGCGACGGCACGCGCTTGAGCGTAGCCATTGCCCTGGAGCAGGAGGAGCGAACGTGATTCGAGTGCTGGTGGCCGAGGACCACACCATTGTCCGGGAAGGGATCAAGCAGTTGATCGGGCTGGCCAAGGACATGCAGGTGGTAGGGGAAGCCGCAAACGGCGAGCAGTTGCTCGACAGCCTGCGGCACACCCGGTGCGACGTGGTGCTGCTGGATATTTCGATGCCGGGCGTGAGTGGACTGGAAGCGATCCCGCGCATCCGTACCCTGCACGATGCGCCTGCGATCCTGATGCTGTCGATGCATGACGAGGCGCAGATGGCAGCCCGCGCCCTGAAGGCCGGGGCGGCCGGATACGCGACCAAGGACAGCGACCCGGCATTATTGCTGGCGGCGATACGCCGGGTAGCCGGTGGTGGGCGTTACATCGATCCGGCGCTGGCAGACCGCATGGTGTTCGAAGTGGGCCTGACCGAATCCAGGCCTTTGCACACCTTGCTGTCGGAACGGGAGTTTTCGGTGTTCGAACGCCTGGCCCAGGGCGCCAACGTCAATGACATCGCCCAGCAACTGGCGTTGTCGAGCAAGACCATCAGCACCCACAAGGCGCGCCTGATGCAGAAGCTGAAAGTGAATTCGCTGGCCGAGCTGGTCAAGTATGCGATGGAGCACAAGCTGATCTGATTGCGACATTCACGGCCGCGCCATCGCTGCCGTGACCCGGTGCCTAGACGAAGGCTGCCAGCCTGTATCTTCCGCCGCCCGCAGCGCCGCTGCCTGCATAGGCGCGGTCTTGCGCTCAAGGGCTGGCGGTCAAGCGCCTGGAACTGTGTGGGCCTGTGTTCTGAAAGCGCCATGCTTGTAGGGCGTTCCCTACAACAAATCTTCCATCCGGACGATGACATTCTCTCTGGGCGCCCGATTTGCGGGGGGATGCGGCTCTTCTACGCTTTGCCCCACGCAGTCATCCAACAATAAGGTGCAGGCATGAGCGAGGCGAAGTCGAACGCTGCCACCGGCGAAACGCTGGTCAGCTTCCGTGGTGTGCAGAAGAGCTACGACGGCGAGTCGCTGATCGTCAAGAACCTCAACCTCGACATCCGCAAGGGCGAGTTCCTCACCCTGCTGGGGCCTTCCGGGTCCGGCAAGACCACCAGCCTGATGATGCTCGCTGGCTTCGAGACCCCCACCGCCGGGGAAATCCAGCTGGCCGGTCGCTCCATCAACAACGTACCCCCGCACAAGCGCGATATCGGCATGGTGTTCCAGAACTACGCCTTGTTCCCACACATGACCGTGGCCGAGAACCTCGCGTTTCCCCTGACCGTGCGCAACCTGAGCAAGACCGATATCAGCGAGCGGGTCAAACGGGTATTGAACATGGTTCAGCTCGACAGCTTCGCCAAGCGCTACCCGGGCCAATTGTCCGGTGGGCAGCAACAGCGCGTGGCCTTGGCGCGGGCGTTGGTGTTCGAGCCGCAACTGGTGTTGATGGACGAGCCACTGGGCGCGCTGGACAAGCAACTGCGTGAACACATGCAGATGGAGATCAAGCACATCCACCAGCGCCTGGGCGTGACCGTGGTGTACGTGACCCACGATCAGGGCGAAGCGCTGACCATGTCCGATCGGGTGGCAGTGTTCCACCAGGGGGAGATTCAGCAGATCGCCGATCCACGCACCCTGTATGAAGCACCCAGCAACACGTTCGTCGCCAACTTCATCGGTGAGAACAACCGGCTCAACGGCACCTTGCTCACCCATGACGGTAACCGCTGCCAGGTGCAGTTGGCGCGCGGCGAGCGGGTCGAGGCCTTGGCTGTAAACGTGGGCCGGCCAGGCGAAGCGGTGACCCTGTCGATCCGTCCGGAGCGGGTACGGCTCAATGGCCACAGCGAGCACTGCGCCAACCGCTTTTCCGGCCGCGTGGCCGAGTTCATCTACCTGGGCGACCACGTGCGCGTTCGTCTGGAGGTGTGTGGCAAGGCCGACTTCTTCGTCAAGCAGCCCATCGCCGAACTCGACCCGGCCCTGGCCGTGGGCGATGTGGTGCCACTGGGTTGGGAAGTAGAACACGCCCGTGCACTGGATCCGATCACCGAAGCCCATTGATGGTTTGCAGCACCAACCCTGAACTGTGGAGAGAATAATAAATGCGCAAGCAGTTGAAACTGACCGCCCTGGCCCTTGGGCTGTTCGCCGCTGGCCAGAGCATGGCTGCGGACCTGACCGTGGTGTCGTTCGGCGGCGCCAACAAGGCCGCCCAGGTGAAGGCGTTTTACGAGCCGTGGGAAAAGGCCGGCAAGGGCAAGATCGTCGCCGGTGAGTACAACGGTGAAATGGCCAAGGTCAAGGCCATGGTCGACACCAAGAGTGTCTCCTGGAACCTAGTCGAGGTGGAATCACCCGAACTGGCCCGAGGCTGCGACGAGGGCATGTTCGAAGAGCTCGACCCTGCGCTGTTCGGCAACGAGGCCGACTACGTGCCAGGTGCGATCCAGCCTTGTGGTGTCGGCTTCTTCGTCTGGTCGACGGTGCTGGCCTACAACGCCGACAAGCTCAAGACCGCCCCGAGCAGCTGGGCCGATTTCTGGGACACCGAGAAATTCCCAGGCAAGCGCGGCCTGCGCAAAGGCGCCAAGTACACCCTGGAATTCGCCTTGATGGCCGATGGTGTGGCGCCCAAGGACGTGTACAAGGTGCTGGGTACCAAAGAAGGCGTGGACCGCGCCTTCAAGAAGCTCGACCAGCTCAAACCGAGCATCCAGTGGTGGGAAGCCGGCGCCCAGCCGCCGCAGTACCTGGCCTCGGGCGACGTGGTCATGAGTTCGGCGTACAACGGGCGCATCGCTGCCGTGCAGAAGGAGAGCAACCTGAAGGTGGTGTGGAACGGCGGCATCTATGACTTCGACGCCTGGGCGATTCCCAAGGGCGCCAAGAACAGCGACGAGGCGAAGAAATTCATCGCCTTCAGCGTGCAGCCTGAACAGCAGAAGGTGTATTCCGAAAACATCGCCTATGGCCCGGCCAACAGCAAGGCGGTCGACCTGCTGTCCGAAGAGGTCAAGAAAGACATGCCGACCACGCCTGAGAACATCGCCAATCAGGTGCAGATCGACGTGGCCTTCTGGGCGGACAACAGCGAGCAGCTGGAGCAACGTTTCAACGCCTGGGCGGCGAAGAAGTAAACGTCCAGTGCAAGGGGCCGCGCGGCGGCCCCTCTTTCAGTGTGTATCGTGGAGTTCGCCATGGCCATTGCAGTGCCCCTCAACGAAGGCGCCGGTCCTAATCTCAAACAGCGCCTTAAACACGCCGAGCGGGTCAACCGCTGGAAGGCCCAGGCGCTGATCGCGCCCCTGGCGCTGTTTCTGCTGCTGGTGTTCCTGGTGCCGATCGCAGCCTTGTTGTACAAGAGCGTCGGTAACCCGGAAGTGGTCGCCGGCTTGCCGCGCACGGTCGATATCATCACCCAGTGGGATGGCAAGGGCCTGCCGGGCGAGGACGTCTACAAGGCGTTGAGCCAGGACTTGGCCGAATCGCGCAAGAACCAGACCCTGGGTGACCTGTCCAAGCGCTTGAACATGGAGCTGGCCGGCTACCGCAGCCTGTTGGCCAAGACCGCACGGGCGCTGCCCTTCAAGGCCGAGCCTGTCTCCTACAAGGACGGCTTGCAGGCGCTGGACGAGCGCTGGGGCGACCCCGCCTATTGGCAGGCGATTCGCCGCAATACCAGTACCCTTACACCTTTCTACCTGTTGGCGTCGCTGGACCACCGTATCGACGACCTGGGCGAACTGGCCAAGGCCACGCCGGACCAGGCCATCTACCTGGATATTTTCACCCGCACCCTGTGGATGGGCGTGGTGATCACCGCCATTTGCCTGGTGCTGGCCTATCCGCTGGCTTACCTGCTGGCCAACCTGCCGACACGCCAGAGCAACCTGTTGATGATCCTGGTTCTGCTGCCGTTCTGGACCTCGATCCTGGTAAGGGTGGCCGCGTGGATCGTGCTGCTGCAGTCCGGCGGGTTGATCAACAGTGCGCTGATGGCCATGGGCATCATCGATCAGCCGCTGGAGCTGGTCTTCAACCGCACCGGCGTGTACATCTCGATGGTGCACATCCTGCTGCCCTTCATGATCCTGCCGTTGTACAGCGTGATGAAAGGTATTTCCCCGAGCTACATGCGCGCTGCCATTTCCCTGGGCTGCCATCCGTTCGCCAGCTTCTGGCGAGTGTACTTCCCGCAGACCTATGCCGGGGTAGGTGCCGGGTGCTTGCTGGTATTCATTCTGGCCATCGGCTACTACATCACGCCTGCGTTGCTGGGCAGCCCGAACGACCAGATGGTCAGTTATTTCGTGGCGTTCTACACCAACACCAGCATCAACTGGGGCATGGCCACCGCGCTGGGCGGTCTGCTGCTGCTGGCCACCGTGCTGCTGTACCTGATCTATAGCTGGCTGGTCGGCGCCAGCCGCCTGCGCCTGAGCTGAGGAGCCTTGTCATGCTGAGCCCTTACATGTCGCCCATCGAGCGGGTCTGGTTCTACAGCCTGCGTATTCTCTGTGGCCTGATATTGCTGTTTCTGATCCTGCCGGTGCTGGTGATCGTGCCCCTGTCGTTCAACAGCGGTAGCTTCCTGGTCTACCCGCTGCAAGGCTTCTCGCTGCAGTGGTACCAGGACTTCTTCGGCTCGGCCGAATGGATGCGGGCCTTGAAGAACAGCATCATCGTCGCCCCGGCGGCGACCGTGCTGGCCATGGTCTTCGGAACGCTGGCGGCCATCGGGCTGACCCGCGGTGATTTCCCCGGCAAGTCCCTGGTAATGGCTTTGGTGATATCACCGATGGTGGTGCCGGTGGTGATCATCGGCGTGGCCAGCTACCTGTTCTTCGCGCCCCTGGGCCTTGGCAACAGCTTTACCTCGCTGATTCTGGTGCACGCGGTGTTGGGTGTGCCGTTCGTGATCATCACCGTGTCGGCGACGCTGCAAGGCTTCAACTACAACCTGGTGCGCGCGGCTGCCAGCCTGGGTGCTTCGCCGCTGCTGGCGTTCCGCAAGGTGACTTTGCCGTTGATCGCGCCCGGCGTGATTTCCGGGGCGTTGTTTGCCTTCGCCACATCCTTCGACGAGGTGGTGGTGACCTTGTTTCTGGCCGGACCAGAGCAGGCGACCCTGCCACGGCAGATGTTCAGTGGCATTCGCGAGAACCTGAGCCCGACCATTGCGGCTGCGGCGACCCTGCTGATCGGTTTTTCGGTGGTGCTGCTGCTGACCCTGGAATGGCTACGGGGGCGCAGCGAGAAACTGCGCACCCAGCAGCCGGCCTGACAGCGCTGTCTGTGCTGGCTTGTCAGCCCGTGTGGCGACAGACAAGCCAGCGCTTGTTGCAGCCGCTGCTCGACATGCGTTGATACCAATCAGCCTTCACCGCTTTGCCTGAGTTACAATGCGCGCCACCGTGATTCTGCCCAACAGGTGCGCCATGCAGCCCTACGCTATTGCCCCCTCCATTCTTTCCGCCGACTTCGCCCGCCTGGGCCAGGAGGTCGACAATGTCCTGGCCGCAGGCGCCGATATCGTCCACTTCGACGTGATGGACAACCACTACGTCCCCAACCTGACCATCGGCCCCATGGTCTGCAGCGCGCTGCGCAAGTACGGCGTGACCGCGCCGATCGACGTGCACCTGATGGTCAGCCCCGTGGACCGCATCATCGGCGACTTCATCGAGGCCGGCGCTACCTACATCACCTTCCACCCGGAAGCGACCCAGCACATCGACCGTTCGTTGCAACTGATCAAGGACGGCGGCTGCAAGGCCGGCCTGGTGTTCAACCCGGCCACCAGCCTGGACGTCCTGAAATACGTGATGGACAAGGTCGACATGGTGCTGCTGATGAGCGTCAACCCAGGCTTCGGTGGCCAGAAATTCATTCCGGGCACGCTCGACAAGCTGCGTGAGGCGCGCGCGCTGATCGACGCCAGTGGCCGCGACATTCGTCTGGAAATCGACGGTGGTGTGAACGTGAAGAACATCCGTGAGATCGCCGCCGCCGGTGCCGATACCTTCGTGGCCGGGTCGGCGATCTTCAACGCCCCCGACTACCAGCAGGTCATCGCCCAGATGCGCAGCGAACTGGCACAGGCGCGCCCATGAGCGGCTTCGAGCAGCTGTTCCCAGGAGCGCTGCCCAGGCTGGTGATGTTCGACCTGGATGGCACCTTGGTCGACTCCGTCCCGGACCTGGCCGCAGCGGTGGACCGCATGCTGCTCGAACTCGGCCGACCCGCCGCTGGCCTCGATGCCGTGCGCCAGTGGGTGGGCAATGGCGCGCAGGTGCTGGTACGCCGTGCTCTGGCGGGTGATATCGATCACGCCGGGGTGGACGATGCCCTGGCCGAACAGGCCTTGGCGCTGTTCATGGACGCCTACGCCGAAAGTCACGACCTGACAGTCGTGTACCCAGGCGTGCAGGACACCTTGCGCTGGCTGCGCAAGCGCGGTGTGGAAATGGCCTTGATCACCAACAAGCCGGAGCGCTTCGTGGGGCCTTTGCTGGACCAGATGAAGCTGGGCAGCTATTTCCGCTGGATCATCGGCGGAGACACCCTGGCTCAGAAGAAGCCGGACCCAGCGGCGTTGCTGTTCGTGATGCAGATGGCCGGCGTGACCCCGCAGCAAGCGTTGTTCGTCGGCGATTCGCGCAGCGACGTGTTGGCAGCCAAGGCAGCTGGCGTGCAATGCGTCGGGCTGACCTATGGCTACAACCACGGGCGGCCCATCGAAGAGGAATCGCCCAGCCTTGTGATCGATGACCTGCGGGCTTTGTTGCCCGGTTGCGTAGACCCTGCCACTGGGATAACGTTGGCGGACCTTCAAGCCTCAGACCAAAAAGGGTCCAACGTGGCGGTTACCGGCAAATTCTGGATGAAAGTCATCAAGGCCCTGGCCCGATGGCGTTGGCGCGCCTGACGCCTGCCTGCCGGCGTGTGCCGGCCCATCCGTTTGCCCGAACCAATGCTGTTTGCCACGAGGCTACTCATGATCCGCGAAGAATTCCTGCGCCTGGCCGCTGCCGGCTATAACCGCATCCCCCTGGCCTGCGAAACCCTGGCCGACTTCGATACGCCCCTGTCGATCTACCTGAAACTGGCTGACCAGCCCAATTCCTACCTGCTCGAATCGGTGCAGGGCGGCGAGAAATGGGGGCGGTACTCGATGATTGGTCTGCCGTCGCGGACCGTGCTGCGTGTGCATGGCTACCACGTGTCCATCCTGCAGGACGGCGTCGAGGTCGAAAGCCATGACGTCGAGGACCCCCTGGCGTTCGTCGAAACCTTCAAGCAGCGCTACAACGTGGCCGACGTTCCGGGCCTGCCGCGCTTCAACGGTGGACTGGTCGGCTATTTCGGGTATGACTGCGTGCGTTACGTTGAAAAACGTTTGGGCGCGAGCCCCAACCCAGACCCTCTCGGGGTGCCGGACATCCTGCTGATGGTCTCCGATGCCGTGGTGGTGTTCGACAACCTCGCTGGCAAGATGCACGCCATCGTGCTGGTTGACCCTGCCCAGGAACAGGCTTATGAGCAAGGCCAGGCGCGCCTGCAAAGCCTGCTCGAAACGCTGCGCCAACCCATCACGCCACGCCGCGGGCTTGATCTGAGCGGGCCTCAGGCAGTCGAGCCTGCATTCCGGTCGAGCTACACGCGTGACGATTATGAGCATGCCGTCGGTCGTATCAAGGAATACATCCTGGCCGGTGACTGCATGCAGGTGGTGCCGTCGCAGCGCATGTCCATCGACTTCAAGGCAGCACCCATCGACCTCTACCGCGCCTTGCGTTGCTTCAACCCGACGCCGTACATGTATTTCTTCAACTTTGGGGACTTTCATGTCGTCGGCAGCTCGCCCGAAGTGCTGGTGCGGGTCGAGGACAACCTGGTCACGGTGCGACCCATCGCCGGTACACGGCCACGCGGTGCGACGGAGGAGGCCGATCGCGCGCTGGAAGACGATTTGCTGTCGGACGACAAGGAAATTGCAGAGCACCTGATGCTGATCGACCTGGGGCGTAACGACGTCGGCCGCGTATCGTCCACAGGCAGTGTGCGCCTGACCGAGAAGATGGTGATCGAGCGTTATTCCAATGTCATGCACATCGTTTCCAACGTCACCGGCCAGTTGCGCGAAGGGTTGACGGCGATGGATGCACTGCGGGCCATCCTGCCTGCCGGTACGTTGTCCGGGGCGCCCAAGATCCGTGCGATGGAGATCATCGATGAGCTCGAACCGGTCAAGCGCGGGGTTTATGGCGGTGCAGTGGGGTACTTCGCCTGGAACGGCAACATGGATACGGCGATCGCCATCCGTACGGCTGTGATCAAGGATGGAGAGCTGCACGTACAGGCCGGCGGTGGCATTGTTGCCGATTCGGTGCCAGCGCTGGAGTGGGAAGAAACCATCAACAAGCGTCGGGCCATGTTCCGTGCGGTGGCGTTGGCCGAACAGACCACTTCTCGGTAGGTGGCGGTTGCCTGAGCGGTGACGCAGTCCAAGCCCCTGTATGAGCGTAATGCTGTTCACTTAAGATCGTTGGGGCCGTTTCACGGTCCATCGCGGCACGAGGCCGCTCCTACACTGACCTGTAGGAGCGGTCTTGTGCCGCGATGGGCCGCGAAGCGGCCCCGTTGATTTCAGGCTGGCCCTTTGCTAGAAATCCACGCTAACGGCAAGGCTCATACCTTGTTGCTTGAGCTCATCGCTCTTGCGCCAGTTGTAGCCGGCACGCACATTCACCCCTGCCACCACTTCATGGCTGACCCCAAGGCTCGCTCGGGTCAAGTTGCTATGGGGGGTATAGCCGTCGAGCGTGAAATCATTGGCTGGCAAAGCGGTGAAGTTCAGGCGTACGTCCTGCTGGTCATGCTCGAACTCGTGCTCCTGAGCCACCTCGGCAAATACTCGGGTAGCAGGCAATACCTGCACGCTACCCAGCAGGCCCAGGCCCAGCCGTCGTGACGTGCGCTCCTGGTCATCGAACCCCAGCGCCGTCGCGCGACCGCTCCTTTCGTCATAGCCATCGATCTTGACCCTGGCATAGTCAGCGCTCAGGAATGGCGCCAGCTGCCAGCGGGCACTTTCCGGCGCCAGGTTATAGCCCAGTCGGCCAGACACGGCCCATGTTTCGCCCTGGGTATCGCCTTTTTCACTGCGCTCGCTCACCCCCAGCGCGAAGGTGCGTTTCAGATCGTCATAATCCAGGTGCCCGACGGTCAATGCCGCATCTGCCCACCAGCGGTGCTGGCGGTACTGCGCAAAGACACTGGCCAGGTAGCTGTCGAGTGTGTAGTCCGAATCATGGCTGCCCACTTCCAGCTTCTGCCGGTACACGCCGCCAGCCAGCCCCAGCCGCCAGACATCGTCGACCCGGTAGCTACCGCCGACAGTCAGGTTGTAACCGTGGCCGTCACCGTTGGCGGCGCTGCGTTGCCCGCCGAAGTCCAGGTCTTGCGCACCAGCGGCGATGAAAGGCTGCCACTGACCGACCGCTTGCCAAGGGGCCTGCCATTGGTTGCGCAGTTCATCCTGATGAGCGCTGACGCTGGCGTGGGCCATTTCGGGAAGCAGGGTAAGCTCCCAAGGGGCGGCCAGAACGGAGTAGGCGTAATCGGCGATCAGTTGCTGGCCAGCAATGGTCGGGTGCACGGCGTCGTTGAACAATAGCTTCGTGGGGTCTGGCGTGATGCCGTTGACGCCATACACGGGGTTGCCGACGCAGCTTTCGCCGCTATAGCACGTACCGACCAGGTTCTGGTCGCTGGCCAGTCCGAACTGAGCGGGGTGGGCCAGGGCCTCGCTCAGCAACAGTGGGACATTCAGGGGGATGACCTGAGCGTCGATTTGCCTGAGTTGGCTGACCAGTGCCTGGTTAAAGGCACCGGACAGCAACGACAGGGAATTTTGCTGCGCCGTACCGCTGAAGTTGGGCGTCTGGCCAAGATCAGGCAACAGCCAAACCATGATGTAACGGGCACCACCCTGTTGCAGGGCCTGAGCACTGGCGGCCAGGCGTGCACCGGCAGCCACGGCGTCGGCTGGGCTGTTGACCAAACCCTGCAGGAAGTCGTTGCCGCCGCCTGTCACGTAATAAAGTGCATTGGGATCGGCGCGAAGGCCCGTAGCCAGATAGCCAGGCTTTTCCCGAAGCACCAGGCCCGCGCCTAGGCGCCCCGGTGGGATGACCGTGCTGGAGGTGGTGGTGATGGAGTCCAGGATCTGCTTGGTGGTATAGCCGCCAACCGCCCAGTTGTTGCCATCGGGCAGGCCCAGCGCCGCATTGACCGGCGATGTGGAAGGCCCAAGCGCATTGGCGCCCAGGCCCAGGCGAGCGCCCAGGATCATCGGCGACACAGGTGCATAGCTGCCATCGGCATTGCGGTTGGTGAAGCGAAGGCCTGCGAACTGGCCGGCGTCGCTCAGGCTATCACCGAATACGATCAATGAAGCGTACGGGTCAGCAGATGCAAATGCCTGGCCGCAGGCCAATGCCAGTGAGGCGGCGGTGACGCGCAATAACGGTACGTTGAGCATCGAGAAACATCCTTTTCTTTGTTTTTATCAGGACAACTCCATCGACCTTAGCAAAACGCCGCGCAATGCACCTGATGCCATTCGTTTCCCAGTGTTTACGGGCATATTGCGCCCGCCGCCCCGGTAGGCTACTGTGCCGAGACGTATGAGCGAGACCTACCCTGTGTTGATCGTCAGCAAACTCTTGATGCGCGTTATCAAGGCCCACGCCCGTTGGCGTTGGCGCGCCTGACTTTATCCTCTGCCGGTCCGTCCGGCCCGCCCCTGTTTGCCTTCCTGTCTCAACGTCTTTAGCGGCAAAGTTGCGCCTGCGACAGGTACAGGAAGGTTCGAATCATGAAGTCAGTAGGTTCAAGAGGTTTCATCCGATGTTACTGATGATCGACAATTACGACTCATTCACTTACAACGTCGTCCAGTACCTGGGCGAGTTAGGGGCTGATGTGCGGGTCATTCGCAATGACGAAATGACCATTGCCCAGATCGAAGCCCTGGCGCCGGAGCGCATCGTCGTTTCGCCTGGGCCCTGTACGCCGAGCGAAGCCGGTGTGTCCATCGAAGCCATTCTTCATTTTGCCGGTAAACTGCCGATTCTGGGCGTGTGCCTGGGCCATCAGTCCATCGGCCAAGCGTTCGGTGGCGATGTCGTGCGTGCACGCCAGGTGATGCACGGTAAGACGAGCCCCGTCCACCATCGAGACCTTGGCGTATTCAGCGGCCTGAACAATCCGGTGACCGTGACCCGCTACCATTCGCTGGTGATCAAGCGCCAGACGCTGCCGGAGTGTCTGGAAGTGACGGCCTGGACCGTACACGAAGATGGCTCGGTCGACGAGATCATGGGTGTACGGCACAAGACGTTGAATATCGAGGGCGTGCAATTTCACCCCGAGTCGATACTCACCGAGCAGGGCCATGAACTGTTCGCCAATTTCCTCCAGCAGACTGGCGGCCACCGCTAAGGAACGAATATGGATATCAAGAGCGCGCTGGGTCGCATCGTCGGCCATCTGGACCTTTCCACCGATGAAATGCGCGGCGTGATGCGCCAGATCATGACCGGCCAATGCAGTGAAGCGCAGATTGGCGCATTTCTGATGGGCATGCGCATGAAAAGTGAAAGCATCGACGAAATCGTTGGCGCGGTGTCGGTCATGCGGGAGTTGGCTGATAAGGTCGAGCTGAACACCCTTGATGGGGTGGTCGACATCGTGGGTACCGGGGGCGATGGTGCCAATATCTTCAACGTGTCTACCGCATCCGCTTTTGTACTGGCCGCTGCCGGCTGTACCGTCGCCAAACATGGGAACCGGGCGGTGTCCGGCAAAAGTGGCAGCGCAGACCTGCTCGAAGCGGCTGGCATCTACCTGAACCTGACGCCCGTTCAGGTGGCCCGCTGCATCGACAGCCTGGGTATCGGCTTCATGTTCGCCCAGAGCCACCACAGCGCCATGAAACATGCCGCTGGGCCGCGTCGCGATCTAGGGCTCAGGACCTTGTTCAACATGCTTGGCCCGCTTACGAATCCGGCCGGTGTGAAGCATCAGGTGGTTGGGGTGTTCACCCAGGCGCTCTGCCGTCCTCTGGCCGAGGTGCTGCACCGCCTGGGCAGCAAGCATGTGCTGGTGGTGCATTCCAAGGATGGACTGGACGAGTTCAGCCTGGCAGCGCCCACCTTCGTGGCTGAATTGAAAAATGGCGAGATTTCCGAGTACTGGGTTGAACCGGAAGACTTGGGCATGAAGAGCCAGAGCCTTCATGGCCTGGCGGTCGAGGACCCGCAAGCGTCCCTGGCGCTGATTCGTGATGCGCTGGGTCGACGCAAGACCGAGAACGGCCAGAAGGCCGCCGAGATGATCGTGCTCAATGCCGGTGCAGCCCTATATGCCGCAGATCACGCCATGAGCCTGAAGGCCGGCGTTGAACTTGCCCACGACGTGCTGCACACCGGGTTGGCCTGGGAGAAACTGCAGGAGCTGGGTGCGTTTACGGCCGTATTCAAGGTGGAGAATGAAGCATGAGCGTGCCAACGGTGCTGGAAAAGATCATCGCCCGCAAGTTCGAGGAAGTGGCCGAGCGCAGTGCTCGCGTAAGCCTTGCCGAACTTGAGCAGTTGGCCAAGGCGGCCGACGCGCCCCGTGGTTTCGCCAACGCCATGCTGCGTCAGGCCGAGCGCAAGCAGCCAGCGGTTATCGCTGAAATCAAGAAGGCCTCCCCTAGCAAAGGTGTGATCCGGGAGCATTTCGTCCCTGCAGACATTGCCGTGAGCTACGAGAAAGGCGGCGCAACTTGCCTGTCGGTGTTAACGGATGTCGATTATTTTCAGGGGGCGGACGACTACCTCAAAGAGGCGCGAGCAGCCGTGTCGCTGCCGGTGATCCGCAAGGACTTCATGGTCGACCCTTATCAAATCGTCGAGGCCCGTGCTCTGGGCGCAGATTGCGTGCTGCTGATCGTGTCGGCGCTCGACGATGTGAAAATGGCCGAGCTGGCGGCCACGGCCAAGTCGGTCGGGCTCGATGTGCTGGTGGAGGTGCACGATGGTGCTGAGCTTGAGCGCGCACTCAAGACGCTGGACACGCCATTGGTGGGGGTCAACAACCGTAACCTTCATACCTTCGAAGTGAACCTGGAGGCCACGCTGGACCTGCTGCCACGTATCCCCGCGGATCGGCTCGCCATTACCGAGAGCGGCATCCTCAATCAGGCCGATGTGCAGCTGATGAAGATCAACCGCGTCTATTCATTCCTGGTGGGTGAGGCATTCATGCGGGCTGAGAACCCGGGGCTCGAGCTCCAGCGCTTGTTCTTCCCTGATCAAGTGAAAAAGACCATTCAGCAACTGGACTGAATGAACCAAGCCGGCCATGTCGCCGGCTTTTTCATGGTTGCCATCTGGCTCAGGGGCGCTTTCGCCCTGATGCCTGTCGTGCAGAGGCTGTGACGCTAACGGTGGTGGCCACAGGCTGCGTAACTCAATCGAAGGTGAATCAATGACTGACCAGCCCCTGGCCCTTACCGTCAAGCAAGGGCTGCTTGCCGAACAGGACCTGCTGGCCGCCGTTTGCCGGGGCGAGCGCGATAACGGTGTGTTGTTCTGGCGCCCCACTGACCAAGCGCTGGTGATGCCTCGCAGGATGAGCCGGCTGGAGCACTTTGAAGCGGCGAGTGCGCAATTGGCTGGCGCTGGCTGGCCAGTGCTGCTGCGCGAAACCGGCGGCGAACCTGTACCGCAGTCCCATTCGACGGTAAATATCGCCCTGGTCTATGCGGCCCCGCGCAGTGAGGGCGATCAAGGGCGTATCGAAAAAGCCTACCAGCGCTTGTGCCTGCCCCTGTGCGAGGTGCTGCAGGAGTGGGGAGGTGTCGCCTCGGTGGGCGAGATCGAGGGTGCATTCTGCGATGGCCGGTACAACGTCAACCTCAATGGCCGCAAGTTGGTGGGGACCGCCCAGCGCTGGCGCCAGGCCGCCGCAGGCAAACGCCCAGTGGTGCTGGTGCATGGGGCATTGCTGCTGGATAACGACCGGGAGGCAATGGTAGCTGCCGTCAACCACTTCAATATGTGCTGCAACCTTGAACAGCGATGCCGCGCCGATGCACACATCGCCTTGCATGAGGTAGCACCGACGGCACCGTGGTTCGCACGGCTATCCCAAGCGTACGCGCAGGTGCTGGCTGAGGTGCCCGTCAGCTAGCGCGTGCCATGTACCACCATGGTCTTGCCCTTGACCTGGACCAGGCTGCGTTCTTCCAGGTCCTTCAGGACGCGGCCGACCATTTCCCGTGAACAACCGACGATTCGCCCGATTTCCTGACGGGTGATCTTGATCTGCATGCCGTCTGGATGGGTCATGGCGTCGGGCTGCTTGCACAAGTCGAGCAAGCACCGCGCAACTCGGCCGGTGACATCGAAGAAGGCCAGGTCCCCAACCTTGCGGGTAGTGTCGCGCAGGCGCTGGGCCATCTGGCTGCTGACGGCGTAGAGCATGTCCGGCTCGTGTCGTACCAGTTCGCGGAACTTGTCGTAGCTGATTTCCGCCACTTCGCACTCAGTCTTGGCCCGAACCCAGGCGCTACGATGCTGCTGCGCCTCAACCGGTTCGAACAGCCCTAGCTCACCGAAGAAGTCACCGCTGTTGAGGTAGGCGATGATCATTTCATGGCCATTTTCGTCTTCGATGAGGATGGTGACCGACCCCTTGATGATGAACGACAATGTCTGCGCGCGTTCACCTGCACTGATGATGTTGCTCTTGGCGCTGTAGCGCCGGCGTTGGCAGTGCACCAGCAATTTGTCGATGTTCTTGATCTTTGGGGGTAGGGCAGAGGCTGCCATCGCGAAATCCTGTTCTGTGCAGTCCATGGGCGTCCATGGCTGTTGGCTGGAAAAACGCCATTCGATTGGCGCCAGCTTATCAGACACTACAAAATGTTTCGGCATTAAAGCGCCTCCTTACATACTTTTCCCACAGCGGCACAACGACTAAGCTGACACCCTTTTTGCGAATTCAGGAGTTCGGGTGATGAAGGCACGTATCCAGTGGGCCGGTGAGGCAATGTTCCTTGGCGAGTCCGGCAGCGGCCACGTCGTGGTAATGGATGGCCCACCCGAGGCCGGCGGCCGCAACCTGGGCGTCAGGCCGATGGAAATGCTGTTGCTGGGCCTGGGCGGGTGCAGCAGTTTCGATGTGGTCAGCATCCTGAAAAAGTCGCGCCAGGCGGTGGAGAGCTGCGAAGCGTTTCTCGAGGCCGAGCGGGCAGGCGAGGATCCAAAGGTATTTACCAAGATCCACATGAATTTC
Source organism: Pseudomonas sp. DE0157 (assembly GCF_007678615.1). NCBI lineage: Bacteria > Pseudomonadati > Pseudomonadota > Gammaproteobacteria > Pseudomonadales > Pseudomonadaceae > Pseudomonas > Pseudomonas sp. DE0157. Next base: position 9,654 of record NZ_VEJN01000002.1, on the reverse strand, counting down.
GTGGTAAAGGGCCGCGGGTTGAAAGAGGCCCAGGTCAAGCGTGCCGTCGAGCTTTCGGCCGAAAAATACTGCTCGGCGTCGATCATGCTTGAGCGTGCCGGGGTTGAAATCACCCATGGCTACGAGATCGTGGAACTGGGTTGAGCAACGGGTGCGAGCTGCGCGGCGCGTGCCGGCGGCGCTTAATGGCGCAGTGCTGGCAGTGTCGCGTATAGCCAGCCTGGTAGTGCGCTTCTGACCGACTGGCTCAACGCCTCCCGGTGTTTTTGGTAAAGCAGGCCCAGCCCTATGACGCCCAGGCCGATCAAGCTGACCAACAGCGGGAACAGCAGGGATTGGGCAAATACGTCATACGCCAGGTACCCCAGGTAGGCGGTAACGCCAAGTGCCCCGAACACCATGAAGACGGACCGGCGCAGCAACACTGCCACCCCCATGAGCACAAGGTTTATCAGGCAGTAGGTGGCTTTCCCCCATTCACTGCCGCTGTCGAGCATCGTCAACCCACCCCAGAAGGCTGCAAGGCCGGCCAGATAGCCCCAGTGGGCATAGTCTTGCCGCGTCCTGCCATCGACTACCAGAAACACCAGCAAGGTCGCCAACCCGAACCACAGAGATACCACTCGGCGTTGTTCCCAACTAAATGGCGCGCCGAATACCCACTCGGTAAGGTCCATCGACATGAACCACAGGGCAACGGCAATGGGCATGACGATAAATGGGTAGGGGACAAGGCGGAGCATCGCCACACCTGCAACAACGGTGGCGGCCTCCATGGCCAGCCAACCGCCCTGTACATGGGTGTAGTACTGGTGGTAATCGGCTCGCACGTCATCGAGCGGCCACCAACCGAGCAACCGCTCCAGCGCGAAGACCGCCAGTGGCACGATACTGACCGCGGCTGCGGCCAGTACGCCGGCCGCAATGGGTTGCTTGCGCTTTTGAAGAATGAGTGCGACCAGGGTCAGCAACCCGATGTAGGCACTGGCCACGGCCAGCAACGCGGTGTCGCCGATGCGTAGCCATGCCTCGTTGAGCAGCCAGCCCATGGCCCCCATGACCAGCAGCGCGCCGAAGTAGAATGCGCTGTGGGCCAGTTGAAGGCTGCCCGTCGCCTCTTGACGCTGGCTGAGAAAGGCTTGCAAGGCCTGGTCCTGGCCTGGCTGGAGAATCCCCGCCTCGACCGCTCGCGCCAGATCCTTGGCATCGAAACGTGTTGTCATGGCGAGCCTTCAGATGCGATAGGTGCTCTTGGTCATGACCTTGGCCAGCAGGCTCATGCCAAAACGCACAGGCGCAGGGAAGCGGTAGCCACCGGCTTGCAGTGCCGTATCGGCGTGCTGTTCTTCGTCGACGCGCATCTGCTCGAGGATGGCTCGGGATTTTTCATCTTCAGTAGGGATCTGTACCAGGTGCTCGTCCAGGTGCTTGCAGACTTGGTGCTCCGTCGCTGCCACGAAGCCCAGGCTCACCTTGTCGCTCACCAGCCCGGCAAAAGCGCCGATGCCGAATGACATACCGTAGAACAGCGGGTTCAGGACGCTGGGGTGGCTGTTGAGTTGACGGATGCGTTGTTCGCACCAGGCCAGATGATCGATTTCCTCTTCCGCAGCGCGCTCCATGGCCTTGCGCACTGACGGCAGTTTGGCCGTCAAGGCCTGGCCTTGATAAAGCGCCTGGGCGCAGACTTCACCGGTGTGGTTTATGCGCATCAGCCCTGCCACGTGACGTGCCTGCCGATCTTCGAGTTCGACGGCGGGCTTGACGATGGCCGGGGACGGACGAGAGGGTTGGCCGCTGAACGGCAGCAAGGTGCGCATGGCAGTGTCGGCCTGCAGCAACAAGCGGTCGAGCGGGGAATAGTGACGTTCGGTAGCCATCGGGCACCTCCGCAAGAATGTGCCCGACAGTCTAACCCAATCGCGCTCGAGTCGCTTGCGGTGGATCAGCCCGGTGGCCAGTTCATCTGGCGTTGGCCGAGCACGTGCATGTGAATGTGGTAGACCGTCTGCCCACCTTGTTCATTGCAGTTCATGACCACGCGAAAGCCTTCCTCGCAGCCCAGTTCCCTGGCCAGACGCTGGGCCGTGAACAGAATGTGCCCAGCCAGGCCCTTGTCTTCTTCGGTCAGGTCGTTGAGGGTGCGGATGTGCTTTTTCGGAATGACCAGAAAATGCACCGGGGCCTGGGGGGCGATGTCGTGAAATGCCAGAACCTGGTCATCTTCGTAGATGATCTTCGCCGGGATCTCCCGGTTAATGATCTTGAGGAATAAATCGTCCACAGCACTTGCTCCATGGTGAGGGTCCGGGCCGAGTGTACTCAGGCCGAAGCCGCTCGCCCAGCGACTATTCCATACCGACTGGACAATAACGCCGGTGAATCACACCTGCCAGCTTGCGCACCAACCCGTTCGGCAGCAGGCGCGGGGCGAACGCCAGCCAGCGATTGCGTCGCCCCGGCAGAATCAAGGCGCGGTTGCGGGCGAGCGCGCGAACGGTGTACAGCGCCACTTCCTCGGGGCTGAGGCAGCGGCTTTTGCCTTCGAGCCGGGCGATGTGGCGCCGTGGGGAATGCACCGGCCCCGGGCACAGCACGCAGACCTTGATGCCTGTGGGTTTGAGCTCTTCACGCAGGGCCTGGGAAAAATTCATCACGTATGCCTTGCTGGCGGCATAGGTGGCCATCCATGGCCCGGGGGCCACGCCGGCCAGCCCGGCAACGTTGAGGATCTGGCCGCCGCCCTGTACCGCCATCAGATTGCCGATGGCATGACACAAGCGGCTCAGTGCCAGCACGTTGACTTCGAGCAGGTCCTGTTCGTCGGCCCATTCATGGGCCAGGAATGGGCCGTAGGTGCGCTGACCGGCGCAGTTGACCAGCAAATCGATGCGCCGCTCGCCTTCTTCCAGCTCGAGGACGAACCCTGACAGCCTAAGCGGTTGGCTCAGATCGCACGCACGCAACAGCACTTCGACGCCGAAACGCTGGGCAAGCTCGATGGCGACCGGCTCCAGGGTTTCACGGTGGCGTGCGACCAGGATCAGGTTGCGCCCGCGCCGTGCCAGGGCCTCCGCCAGGGCCAGGCCCAAGCCGGTGGAAGCGCCGGTGATCATGGCGTAACGGGTCATGCAGGGCTCCTGGGGCCGAAGAGGGCATCTAGTGTACAGCTTGGCGGTGGCGGATGCTGCGTTTTGCTGGGCCGCCCAAGCCTGGGAGTGCGCCGCTGCGTGGGCTGTCAGTGGCGCTTACGACGATCGGCGAGTAGCTTTGCACCGTCCTGGCAGCCCCAGTGCTGGGCACCATTCTCAGAACGGTTTGACCACCACCAGGATAACGACCGCCAGCAGGATCAGAACAGGTACCTCGTTGAACCAGCGATAGTAGACATGGCTGCGGGTGTTGGTGCCGGCGGCGAAGCGTTTGCGCTGGGCCCCGCACACATGGTGGTAGCCGGTCAGCAGAAGCACCAGTGTCAGCTTGGCGTGCAGCCAGCCCTGGCTCAGCCACCCCGGTGTGAGGTAGAGCATCCAGGCGCCGAACACATACGTGGCGATCATCGCCGGGTTCATGATGCCTCGGTACAGCTTGCGTTCCATGGTCACGAACCGGTCCTGGCTGATGCTGTCCTGGCTCTGGGCATGGTAGACGAACAGCCGTGGCAAGTAGAACAGGCCGGCGAACCAGCATACGACGCTGACGATGTGCAGCGCTTTGATCCATAGGTAGAGCATCGGGGCATTCCTTCAGGTATTCACGGTCGTCAGATAGTAGTGCCCAGGCACCCTCAGGGACACCTGAAGTGTTGTGACAGACGCATCACGCCCCTATCATCGTGCGTTTTCCAGACGGCTCGTTGATAAGGGGCAAGCGTTATGATCAAGGTCGGTATCGTCGGCGGCACGGGTTACACCGGCGTCGAACTGTTGCGTCTGCTGGCTCAGCACCCACAGGCCGAGGTAGCGGTCATCACCTCGCGCTCGGAAGCCGGTGTGGCGGTGGCCGACATGTATCCGAACCTGCGCGGCCATTACGACGGCCTTGCATTCAGCGTGCCTGACAGCAAGACCCTGGGCGCGTGTGATGTGGTGTTTTTTGCCACCCCCCATGGTGTCGCTCATGCCCTGGCGGGCGAACTCCTGGCGGCGGGCACCAAGGTCATCGACCTGTCGGCCGACTTCCGCCTGCAGGACGCAGTGGAGTGGGCCAAGTGGTACGGCCAGCCTCACGGCGCGCCTGATCTGCTCGACGATGCCGTGTACGGTTTGCCCGAGGTCAACCGCGACAAGATCCGCCAGGCGCGCCTGATCGCGGTTCCGGGCTGCTACCCAACCGCCACTCAACTGGGTTTCCTGCCGTTGCTCGAAGCTGGCTTGGCCGACGCGTCGCGCTTGATCGCCGACTGCAAGTCCGGTGTCAGCGGTGCCGGACGGGGTGCGGCTGTCGGGTCGCTGTTCTGTGAGGCCGGTGAGAGCATGAAAGCCTACGCGGTCAAGGGGCATCGTCACCTTCCGGAAATCAGCCAGGGCCTGCGTCTAGCCGCGGGCAAGGACATTGGTCTGACCTTCGTCCCTCACCTGACGCCGATGATCCGCGGCATCCATGCCACCTTGTATGCGACTGTCGCCGACACATCGGTCGACCTCCAGACGCTTTACGAGAAGCGCTACGCCAACGAACCCTTCGTGGACGTGATGCCCGCCGGTAGCCACCCCGAAACCCGCAGCGTGCGCGGCGCCAACGTCTGCCGCATTGCTGTTCATCGTCCACAAGGGAGTGATCTGGTCGTGGTGTTGTCGGTCATCGACAACCTGGTCAAAGGCGCTTCCGGGCAGGCCGTGCAGAACATGAACATCGTGTTCGGGCTTGATGAGCGCATGGGGCTGAGCCATGCCGGCCTGTTACCGTAAGCTGACGAGGGCTTACGGCGAGCTGTGCTGATCGCGACCTGCCCGTCGCCTATTGTTGACCGATTTTCTCGGGAAAGCGGATAATGGCCGTCATCGAGTTTTATGACGGCCGTCGGCCGGGAGAATCAACATGAGCGTCGAAACCTTCACCCCTACGGTTTTGGAATTTACCCACGGTGCTGCGCTGAAGGTGAAGAACCTGGTTTCCGAAGAGGGCAATGACCGCCTGAAGCTGCGTGTATTCGTCACCGGTGGCGGTTGCTCGGGTTTCCAGTATGGCTTCACGTTCGATGAGGAAGTGGCCGACGACGATACCATCGTGGAGCGCGAGGGGGTCTCGCTGGTAGTGGACCCGATGAGCTTCCAGTACCTGGCCGGTGCCGAAGTGGATTACCAGGAGGGCCTGGAAGGCTCGCGCTTCATTATCAAGAACCCCAATGCTGCCACCACCTGTGGCTGTGGCTCTTCGTTCTCGATCTGAAGCCTTGCCTTCGTCAAAACGCCGCGCTTAAGCGCGGCGTTTTTCGTTGGGCAGGTCAATGGCTCAGGCCGGATAGATGGCGCCCAGAACACGCAGGCCTTTGGCGGCCGTTACGCTGGGACGGTTGGCAGGGATGCCCTCAAGGCAGCAATGCGCCAGCCAGGCGAACGCCATGGCCTCAACCCAATCAGGGTCTACCCCCTGTTCGGCTGTGCTGGATACCTTCACGCCAGGCAGGCCTATTGCAAGACGAGCCATCAAGGCGCCATTGTGTGCGCCACCCCCGCATACCAGAAGGGTCCTGGTGCCCTGCTGTGCGGTGTTCAGCGAATCGATGATGCTTTGGGCGCTGACTTCCAGCAGCGTTGCCTGGACGTCCTCGTCGCGGTAGGCAGGCAGCGCAGCGAGATGGCTGTCCAGCCAGCGCAGGTTGAAGACTTCACGGCCTGTACTCTTGGGCCCACTGCCGGCAAAGAATGGGTCGGCCATGAGGGAGGTCAGCAGGGCAGGTTGCACTGCCCCACACGCCGCCCAGGCGCCGTTGGCATCGTATGCCTGGCCGCGTTTGCGCTCGATCCAGGCGTCCATCAGGACATTGCCCGGTCCGCAATCGAAGCCTCGGACCGGCTTGTCTTTGGCAATCAAGCTGAGGTTGCTGAAACCGCCCACGTTCAGAATGGCCAGCGGCTGTTCGAGATGGCCGAACAGCGTTTCGTGGAACGCCGGGACGAGCGGCGCGCCCTGACCGCCGGCCGCTACGTCACGGCGACGAAAGTCGGCCACGACCGTGATGCCTGACAGTTCAGCCAGGAGCGCCGGGTTGCCGATCTGCACGGTGAAGCCTCGGGCAGGCTCATGGCGAATGGTCTGGCCATGGCTGCCGATAGCGCGAATGTCTTTGGGCTGCAAGGCATGGTGGTCGAGCAAATCCAGTATGCCTCGGGCTGCCAAGGCCGCCCACAGGTTTTCAGCGAGGGCGACCCGCGCTACTTCATCCGGCCCAGAAGTACACAGGTCAAGCAGCGCTTGCCGCAGTTCAGTTGGCATGGGCAGATAATGGGTGGCGAGCAGTTCGATGTGCTCGCCTTGCTCGATCAGGGCGATGTCCAGCCCATCCAGGCTGGTCCCTGACATCACACCTAGGTAAAGGCCCATGGGCTCACCGTTTGTTCATGGCAAGTAGCGTGGCTTTTTCCTGGTCCATGCGTGCGATCAGCGGCTGGCTTTGCTGCAGGAAACGCTGGCGCTCGTTCTTGGCGATCGGATCGGACATCGGCACTTTCTGGCTCAGCGGGTCAACATGCACGCCGTTGACCTGGAACTCGTAGTGCAGGTGGGGACCGGTGGAAAGGCCGGTGGTCCCGATATAGCCGATGATCTGGCCCTGCTTGACCGAGCCCCCGGTCTTGATGCCCTTGGCAAAGCCTTGCATGTGACCGTACAAGGTCTTGTACCGATTGCCGTGCTGGATGATCACCGTATTGCCGTAGCCGCCGCGCCGGCCGGCCAGCTCGATACGGCCATCACCCGCGGCCTTGATGGGCGTGCCTCGCGGTGCTGCATAGTCCACCCCCTTGTGGGCGCGGATCTTGTTGAGAATCGGGTGCTTGCGCCCGGCAGAGAAGCGGGAGCTGATGCGCGCGAAATCCACGGGTGTGCGGATGAAGGCTTTGCGCAGGCTGTTGCCATCGGCCGTGTAGTAGCTGGTGTTGCCTTGCTTGTTGGTATAGCGCACTGCCGTGTAGGTCTTGCCGCGGTTGGTGAAGCGCGCCGAGAGGATATTACCGGTGCCGACCACTTTGCCGTCCATTACCTTCTGCTCATAGACCACGTCGAACTCGTCACCTTGGCGAATATCCTGGGCGAAGTCGATGTCGTAGCCCAGCACCTTGGCCATGTCCATGGTCAGGCTGTGGGACAACCCGGCGCGTTGTGCCGATGCCGAGAGCGAGCTCTTGATGACGCCATGTGCGTAGGCGGTGCGCACTACGGGTTTGCTGATTTCACGGTTGAAGGTGTAGCCCTTGGCCGTCTTGGTCAGGCGAATGGTTTCGAGGCTGCCGACCTTACTGTGCAAGCTGGCCAGCTGGCCTTGCTTGTCCAATTCGAACTGCAGGACCTGGCCATGCTTGAGCTGGCTGAACTGCTTGGCTTGCTTGCTGCTGGCAAGAATGTCGTGGACGGCATTGGCCGGCAGGCCGACCTTGGCGAACAGCGTTGACAAGGTATCTCCGCTTGCGACGGTGACTTCCCGGTGGGCAGGGTCTTTCGCGGGCTGTGCGGCGGCTTCGGCCGGCGGAGTTTGCTGTTCGGCTTTCTGGGTGGAGGCAGCCGCCTCATCGATCTGCGCAAACGGCGAGCCTTGCTCACCGGCTGCCTGCACCAGTGGCGCCGCGCGGGATTCGTCTTTCAGCTGCTCGGCTGAGGTTTCCAGCTCGAGGTTGAGGGTGGTTTTCTTGGCTTCCACGTCGCTGGATGGGAACACCAGCAATGCCAGGCTAAGCAGGGCGGCAATGCCGCTGGCGGCCAACAGGTGTGTTTTCGGATAAAGCGGAGGCGCTTTAGGCGGTTCGTTGGTCATGGGTAAGGAGACTTTGAAAAAGGTGAAATGGAATAGATGAATGACATGATGAAGATGAAATAACTGTATAAAATATAACCAAAACTATTTTCACGCAAGGGCGCGTAGACGCTGCGCACACGCCTCCAGGTCACATTCCTTTGCAAAACTTGTATTTGACGGCCGATCTTGTATGGTTGGCTCCCCCTGAATCTGAGCCTTGCGGGTTTGTCTATGAAGTCGGTTGAAGAGCAGCTGGCGCTTATTAAGCGCGGTGCGGAAGAAGTACTGGTGGAGTCCGAGCTGGTTGAAAAACTCAAGCGTGGTCAGCCCTTGCGCATCAAGGCCGGTTTCGACCCTACCGCTCCTGACCTTCATCTCGGTCACACTGTACTGATCAACAAGCTGCGCCAGTTCCAGGAGTTGGGGCATACCGTGGTGTTCCTGATCGGTGACTTCACTGGCATGATCGGCGACCCCAGTGGCAAGAGCGCCACACGCCCGCCATTGACCCGTGAGCAGGTGCTGGACAATGCCGAGACCTATAAGCAGCAGGTCTTCAAGATTCTCGACCCAGCCAGGACCGAGGTCGCGTTCAATTCCACCTGGATGGACACGCTGACACCCGCCGACTTCATCCGTCTGGCATCGCAGTACACGGTTGCCCGTATGCTGGAGCGCGACGATTTCGACAAGCGCTACACCACTAATCAACCCATCGCGATTCATGAATTCCTCTACCCGCTGGTGCAGGGCTATGACTCTGTCGCGCTTAAGGCGGATGTCGAGCTGGGCGGTACCGACCAGAAGTTCAACCTGTTGATGGGGCGTGAACTGCAGCGTGCCTACGGTCAGGAAGCTCAGAGTATCGTGACCATGCCCCTGCTCGAAGGGCTTGATGGCGTCAAGAAGATGTCCAAGTCGCTGGGTAATTATGTCGGCATCCAGGAGGCGCCTGGTGTGATGTACAGCAAGCTGGTGTCGATTCCGGACACCCTGATGTGGCGTTACTTCGAGTTGCTGAGCTTCCGTTCCATGGAGGACATCGATCAGCTTCGCGTGGATGTAGCCAATGGGGCGAACCCGCGGGACATCAAGATCCAGCTGGCGGAGGAGATCGTGGCGCGTTTCCATGGTGAGGAGGCCGCAGCCAACGCTCATCGCGCCGCTGGGAATCGTATGAAGGACGGCGAGTTGCCGGAAGACTTGCCCGAGATCGAAGTGCTTGCCGCCGAGCCGCTGCCCATTGCTGCGGTGCTCAACCGTGCCGGTCTGGTCAAGAACTCGGCGCAGGCGCGGGATCTATTGGGGAGTGGGGCTGTGAAGGTCGATGGCGCCGTAGTTGACCGTGATTTTGTGGTTGCACTGGGCGCGACCCATATCTGCCAGGCAGGTAAGAAGTCGTTCGCACGCGTCACGCTCAAGGCAGAGTAAGGCATTCGCTGCGCCTACTCTCTATAAGCGGGGGGAGGCCGAAGGGCCTCCCCCCGCTTTGCTTTTGATTTACATGAAATTAAAGGTTGACGCGGTGCCGAATCCCCTTATAATGCGCCCCACTTCCAGCGACATCGGAACGCGAAACTCCTTGAGATTCAATGGGTTAGCTAGTTCGGGTGGTGCTGTAAAGGCTACGATCGAACAGATCGGCAGCGGTTGAGAAGAAGGTTGACAGCGTGTTGAAACGCTGTAGAATTCGCCTCCCG